>JAMPHH010000017.1 GCA_023663505.1 Muribaculum sp. | reverse complement strand
CATCGTCAGCATCCTTGTCTGCAGATGTTGAACAACCTGCAAGCACAACCATACAAAACATAATCATTGCAATCCATCTTTTTTTCATAACTTATTCCTTTATTCTTATCATTTTTATATATACATGAATCGTGGCATTGAAAACCAGTAAAAATTTTTCTGACTTGAATGAACTACCCCGCAGCAAGCTGCGGGGAATTAAACCCTATCTTTGATTAAATTCATATCTTACCAGAGTGTCCTTTTTGTCTTTGCTGCTTCCATAGGTCTTAAGCGGTTCTGTTCCCCTGTAAAATTGGCTGTAATTCTGATAAATATTCATGTTCATTTTGTGTCCTCCTTGATAAAAAAATTTGAAATCCGTTTCATTATTACAAAAATCTGCTCACAGTCCTTCATATGCTATATCGGCGTTTTATTTCTTGAACTTAAGACGGGATAGCATAGCTTTAGCCAAGATACTTCTTTTTCAAAGCCACCATTTTATTTAGAAATTGTTGGAATTGCAATTGACAGAGGATAGAAAATAGTGTTATTATGTACTGAGAAGGGGGAGCCAATATTGCACTCCCCTGTGGATTTGCAAATATTACTATTTGCGTTCCGACCCATCGCTGGCTGCCAAACCTGATGGGTCTTTTTTTATGTAAGTGTGGATTTTTTCCCATATATTCATGGTACTTGAGACTAATCCAACAAGCTTACATAATAATTCCAGCAATACCATCATTTTACCTCCCTTCATACTACGTGGGACATTCAGCCCCCGTCTACATGCTCCAAAACATTGAAACACATAGAGGGGGTCTAAATTATAGAATCAAGAAGGTGATTTGACATATCCTTTGATGCTTCTATAAATAAGTATATCATATTTAAAGTCAATAACCCCGCTGCAAGCAACGGGGCATGGAATTTGAAACGCTGCAAGCAGCGGGGTATTGACCCTCGCGGCATTCGCCAAATGTCCATGCAAGCATGGCCGTTTGGCTCATTGCCCGCGGGAATAAAAGTCAACAAATGTCATATTTTGTAGAATAGGATTGTAACCGCCCTATATAAGTCTTTCTTCTTGCAAATTTTCTTATGAAAATTCAATTTTTTGCTCTAAATATTTCGTCGGGACTTCCTTGGTCAGCCAGACGCCGTTTTGGGACAGGTAGAATTTATAGCCGTCCCTGTGCATCTCTCCTGCCTTGACGCGGTAAAGAACAGGCTTCCCATGACGTTTGCCCACATTGACCGCCGTTTCCGTGTCCTTGGACAGATGCACGTATAGCCTGCTTTTCGGAATAAGACCCTGCTTATCGATCGAGGAGACATATTTCTCACCCGTGCCGTGCCATAATTCCTCCGGCGGCTCCGCCTCGTCCAATTCCACGTCCACCGGAATGGAATGACCCTGATTAGCTCTGATCAGGGTCTTATCCTCATTAAAGGAATATCTCTGCTTGTTATCCGTGCGGACAATTTCCTCTAAGATATCCATATTGAAGCTATGAGTCTTGGCGATTCCCGCTATCAACTCATCAACATTTGCCCAGCCATGTTCATCTAAGCTGATTCCGATTGCTTCAGGCTTATGACGCAGGATCAGACTCATAAATCGACTTGTATCCGTAAGACTCACCTTAATCACTCTCCTCTATCTGAAATACTCCACCCCTGACTCAAATATCTTCATATCCTGCTCGCCATAGATATTCATTGCCACGGCATCACCACGTCTCTCGGAGTGCGCCATCTTGCCCAAGCATCTGCCGTCAGGCGAGGTGATTCCCTCAATCGCGCAATAGGAACCGTTGATATTAAATTCCTCGTCCATGGTCACATTGCCGTCAGGGTCGGCGTACTGCGTAGCCACCTGTCCATTGGCAAAAAGCTTCTCAAGCCACTCCTTCGGAGCCACGAAACGCCCCTCGCCGTGGGAAGCAGGATTACAATAGGTCTCGCCGAGCTTGGCGCCCCTCAGCCAAGGAGATTTGTCTGAAACCACCTTGATGTACGCCATCTTGGAGATATGGCGGTTGATCGTGTTATAGGTAAGCGTGGGAGAATCCTCCCCTTGCCCCACGATCTCTCCGTAAGGCACAAGCCCCAGCTTGATCAATGCTTGGAAGCCGTTACAGATTCCCAAAGCCAAGCCGTCCCTCTCATTTAACAGCTTCATGACAGCTTCCTTGAGCTTCTCGTTCTGGAATGCGGTGGCAAAAAATTTCGCGCTGCCGTCCGGCTCGTCGCCCGCCGAGAAGCCTCCGGGGAACATGATGATCTGCGCCTGTGCAATGGACTTTTCAAACTCCTCCACAGACCCGCGGATATCCTCCGCCGTCAGATTCTTAAATACCCTCGTGATAACGTTCGCGCCTGCGCTCTCAAACGCCTTGGCGGTATCATACTCGCAGTTCGTGCCGGGGAATACAGGTATAAACACTGTGGGCTTGGCTATTTTGTGCTTGCAGACATATAGCTTATCCGCCTTGTAGCAGGAGCTCGCCACCGCGTCACGCCCCTTCAAGGCTTTGGTGGGGAATACCTTCTCCAGCTTAGACGTCCATGCCGTCAACGCCTCGTCCATGGTAATCCTGACGTCACCGTACACGAAGTCCGGCTCCTCAGTCACCGTGCCCACCACATGTCCCTTGAATAACAGCTCCACATCTTCCGGGCGCATTTCCACCAGAAGGTCTCCCATAGCATTCTCAAACAGCTGATCAGCCGTCAATTCATTCTCAAGTCTGACGCCCCGTCGATTGCCGAACGCCATCTTGGATACTGCCGCCGCCACGCCTCTCGCGTCCAAGGCATATGCAGAGACAATCTTCCCCTCCTGTATCCGCTCGTGAATATATTCATAAAGCTTCGCCGCGTCTTCATACATGGGAATGTCAAAATCGTCCTTCTCGATCTGATATCTCACCAACACATTGCCGGGCTCCTTTAACTCGGGCGTGATGATATCGCCGCTCTTTGCCACGTCCACGGCAAAGGACACCAGCGTGGGCGGCACGTCAATCTCATTAAAGGTGCCTGACATGCTGTCCTTCCCGCCTATTGAGGGCAGCCCAAAGCCAATCTGCGCGTCATAAGCCCCCAGCAGCGCCGCAAAGGGCTGACTCCAACGCTTGGGGTCACTGGTCATTCTGCGGAAATACTCTTGAAACGTAAAACGAATCCTTTGATAATCGCCGCCTGCCGCCACGATCTTCGACATTGACTCAACCACCGCATAGATTGCCCCATGATAAGGACTCCATGAGGACAGATAGGGGTCAAAACCATATGCCATCATGGTCACGGTGTCGGTCTTGCCCTTAAGTGTCGGAAGCTTGGCGATCATGGACTGGGTCTCGGTGAGCTGATATTTGCCGCCATAGGGCATCAGCACGCTCCCCGCGCCGATAGAGGAGTCAAACATCTCCACCAAGCCCTTTTGCGAACATACGTTCAGGTCATTCAACAGGGTGAGCCACGCACCCTTCACGTCGCCCTGCTCCAGTTTATCGCCAACCGCGGGAACAGCCCATTTTCTTAAATAATTATCCTCCTCGGAGGGAATATCCACATGTACGGAGGTCTCCTGATGCGCCCCGTTGGTGTCAAGGAAGGCTCTCTTTAAGTCCACGATCTTCTTGCCCCGCCAGTTGAGCACCAGTCTGGGTTCTTCCGTGACCACAGCCACCTCCACAGCCTCCAGATTCTCCTCTGCGGCATAGCCCAAGAATTCCTGCACGTCCTTGGGGTCAACCACCACCGCCATACGCTCCTGAGACTCGGAAATGGCGAGCTCAGTGCCGTCCAGTCCCGCATATTTCTTGGGCACCTTATCCAAATCCACCGCAAGACCGTCCGCCAGCTCTCCAATCGCAACGGATACGCCGCCTGCGCCAAAGTCATTGCACTTCTTGATCAGGCGGCTGACCTCCGCCCTGCGGAACAATCTCTGTATCTTTCTCTCCGTGGGGGCATTGCCCTTCTGCACCTCCGCGCCACAGGTCTCGATCGACTGCTCCGTATGTACCTTGGAGGAACCCGTAGCCCCGCCGCAGCCGTCGCGCCCTGTACGTCCGCCCAGAAGGATAATGATATCTCCGGGGTCGGAGGTCTCTCTCTTGACGTTTTTTCTGGGAGCGGCGCCCATCACGGCTCCGATCTCCATTCTCTTTGCCACATAATCAGGGTGATAGATCTCCTTCACGAAGCCTGTCGCCAGTCCAATCTGGTTGCCGTAGGAGGAATAGCCGCCTGCCGCCCCGCGCACCAGCCGCTTTTGGGAGAGCTTGCCCTTCAAGGTCTCGGACACGGGAACCGTGGGGTCTGCCGCCCCCGTCACGCGCATCGCCTGATACACATACCCCCTTCCAGACAACGGATCGCGGATCGCGCCGCCCAGACAGGTCGCCGCGCCGCCAAAGGGCTCAATCTCCGTAGGGTGATTG
Source organism: Muribaculum sp. (assembly GCA_023663505.1). Classification (GTDB taxonomy): domain Bacteria; phylum Bacillota; class Clostridia; order Lachnospirales; family Lachnospiraceae; genus Acetatifactor. The sequence continues at coordinate 56,167 of JAMPHH010000017.1, read as the reverse complement.
TGTGTCTCGTTCTTAAAGAACACCAGCCACTCCTCCGTCTCCTTGTAATCGCCGTAATCCATCTCCACGGGAACCACGACGGAGCAGGCGTTGATCTCGTCCGACTCCTCCATATCGTCCAGCTTCCCGTCCTTTTTTAATTTTCTCATAGCCATCAGAGCCAGATCCATCAGACAGACGAACTTGTCATCGCGCCCCGCGAAAATCTCCGCTCTGGTGTCCAGATAGCTCTGGTAGGTGGTCTCAATCGGCGAGCGGTAATATCCCTCGCCAAACTCCACCTCCGTAAGCTCCGTGGAGAAGGTGGTGTGTCGGCAGTGGTCAGACCAATAGGTGTCCAACACCCGAATCTCCGTCATGGAGGGGTCTCTCTTTTCATCGTCATGGAAATATTTCTGAATATGTAAGAAGTCCTTGAAGGTCATCGCCAGCCCGAGGGAATCATAGAGCCTGCGAAGCTCCTCCTCGGGAAGCGCCGCGAAGCCGTCAAGCACAGCCACGTCCGCCGGCTCGTCGAACACGGTGATGAGGGTGTCCGGCTTGACCATATCGGTCTCTCTGGAGTCCACGGGATTGATGCAGTGCGCCTTCACCCTGTCAAGCTCCTCCTCGCTGATATCGCCCTGAATCAGATAAGTGGTGGCAGTCTTGATGACCGGATTCTCATTCTCATTTAAAAATTGTACGCATTGTACGGCTGAATCCGCCCTCTGGTCAAACTGCCCGGGGAGATACTCCACGGAGAACACATGCCCGTCCGCGGGGATCTCGATGCTCTCCTCATACAGGTCGTCCACGGGCGGCTCTGAAAAGACGGTCTTACAAGCCCTCGCAAACACCTCGTCCGAGATATTCTCCACGTCATATCGGATAAACACCCGAACCCTGCTCACCTCGATGCCAAGATAATTCCTCAATTCCTCGTGCAGCTCCCTCGCCTTTACCGCAAAGGGCTCCTTTTTCTCCACATATATACGCCTTACGTTTCCCATAGCTCTCCTGTTTCCTCCAACTTATTGACTGTTTTAGTCATCAGCGCCGATGCCGCGCAAAATATAGAGAAGCTCCCTGTCAACCGTCTCCGCCGTGACGCCTATGGTCTGGGCGGAGATCTTAAGCCCCTCCAAAACGAACATGATGTTCCTTGCGGTTCCCGCGCAGTCCTCGCAGATAAACTCCCCGTTCTCCGCACCTGTCTCTATCAGCTTCTCGATCACCTTCACGGCGGAGTCGAACTGCTTCTTCAGCACATTGTCCTTCTTGGGCAGATTATTTTCAAAATAAAACTCATAGATCGCCTGCGTCAGGGTATCCTTTTTGCGCAGTATTTCCTTCTTCTGTTCCTTGAGGAAAAGCAAAAGAATATCCGCCGCGGTCGCGTCCTCCGAGATGCTCCCTGAGAACACGTCGTCCGCCTCCTCGCTCTCGAGCTTGAGCACCTCCATAAAAATCTGCTGTGTGTTCTCGAAATAGAGATACAGCCCGCCCCGACTGATATCGCATGCCTCCACGATATCCTTCATGGTCACCTTCTTAAAGCCCTTCTCCATAAAAACCTTTCTGGCTGTCTCTACAATATAACGCTTCTTTTGTACCGATTTGTCACCCATAGTTACCAATACCCTTTCTCTGACGTATCAACGTTTACACTCCCATTGGCTTGTCCCAATACTCAATAATGTCGCACATTTTCTTTATCACCTGATAAAAGATCCGCTCCTTCACCGCCTCGCTCCAAAGCGTCCCCTTGGTCTGCCCGCCAAGCACGTACTTGGACAGGATACCGCACAGCAGATCCCACTCCTTGATCCCCGCGTTCTGTATCACCTTGCGCTCGTCCTCAGGGGTTTTGATGCGGTTGCGGGTATAGATGTAACGATAATTGCGATCCATGAAGGAGGTCTTCTGCGCCTCCCTGACAAAGCTAAGCAATGTACCGTCATAGACCGGAAAGCTCATTCCGCACCCGCCCATATCGTCCCCGCTGTAATTCCTGCTGCCGTCGCTTGTGCCCGCACTTTTCTCCAGCCACGGCAGATAGCGCAAAAGCGGCACGAGCTCCTCCTTGTACTTCGCCAACTGCTGCTGGCGTGATTCTGTTTCCTGTTCCATTTATCTCCTCCCGGATACCCTTGCAAATCTTGCACTGCCATATGGTCAGGCTGCTGACCTTTGACCAAAACTGACACATATGTATTTTTATTTTAGCACATTTTTATCAAAAGTACAGTAGAAAATTTATATCAGTTTGTAGTATACTATATGCAAGGGGTGAAAACCCACTGAACGGAAAGGAACGTCACCGAGGTGGCGAATGAGAGAAACTATGGCTGGAATAACATTAGAAAAAGGAAAAGCGATCTATACATACGGGCAGCCCATGACTGCCCTGCACCTCATCGCGAGCGGCAAGGTGCGTGTGGATTACCCCGGCGGTTCTTATCAACTGGGCAAGGGAGGAGTCATCGGAATCTGCGAGATCTGCTCCGAGGTTCACCTGTTGAGCTACACCACGGTGGAGAATACCACGCTTTTCACCTATCCCCTCTCTAGCGTGAGTATATTGAACGATCTGTTACAGCGCAATGCGGACGTGGCGAGATTCTTCCTGCTCTCCGCCTGCAGTCAGATCAATATTCTGCTGAACCGCTGTTCCGTGTCCGAGATCACCTGCAACGACCTGTATCACGGTCTGACAGATGACTATGAGAAATACAGCTCACTCTGCGAGCGATACCGCATCACGCCGAGACAATTGGACGGCATGAAGGAGCTGACGCCCTATTTGGAAGAGGAAGCGGAGGAGCCTTGGCTGAACGACTTTTATCTGGGGCTTGCCCACATTTATTCGGGTGAGCATTTCAAGGACTTTATCCAAGAGCCCTCGGTATCCCTTGGCGTCCTTCAGCGCGGCAGCATGGATTTCCAACAGGCATGGACGCAGCTTGACGAGCAGTTCCGCTATCAACAGCAGATTGCCGCCCTCTATTTTGACGAGACAGGCAACGATCTGTTTGACTGCTTTGCCTCCCTGTATCATAAGCTTGACCCCAATGACGAGGACACCGCCGCCCTGTTGGGTGACCTCAGAAGAATGGCGGAGCAGTTCAAGGGCAAAATGACGATCTCCGATGAACAGCTTGCAGACCGTATGCAGCAATTTGACAACAAGCCGCTTCAGGCGGAGAGTGCGCCCGCTGACAGCTCGATGCTTCCCGCGGAGCTCGTCGGATCGCTGAACACGATTCTGGAATTTGCGGGAAAGGATCTGGAGATTTCTGACGCATTCCGCAAGCATGTACGTGCCTATGCGCAGCTCCCCGACAAGATCTCCATGGAGGACAATGCCTGCGCCCTGCGAAGGTATCTCACCTCTGAATTCTATGTGCTCTACACCGCTATTTTCGAGCAGACCCTGCGCACGGAGGATATCCCCCTGCCCGTGCGAATGTTCCTGTATTTTGGCTACGTGGACGAGGAGTTGGCGGGCATGGACAATACCATCACCCTTTACAACATCGCCTCCAACATCACAGACACAGGCTCCCTGGGGGTTTATACCTTTTATCATTGGCTGTTGGCTATCTTCGACGGCAAGAAGGAGCCCAGCCGAAATGAGTTCGATCAGGATTACACGGATTTCATACACAAGCAAAAATTAAACGGCAATGTCACAGAGAAGGATCTCATGACCCTCGAGAGCAACGGTATGGCAAAGGTCAATTATGAGCTGCAGAATATGTTCCCCTCCGTGAACAAGATCACCTACGGGCGCGTCACTACCTTCTGCCCTCTCTTTACCGCCCAAAGCGCCTTAAAGAACCTCGATTCCACCTATGTGACCGTCTCTAAGGTCGCCAAGGTTCTCGAGCAGATCCGCAGCGTGGACTATTCCGCATTTTACAGACCGGGACTGGACATGGAGCATATGGACGTCATGGGCAAAACAGAGATCCACACCGAATGCCCGCCCGACTTTATCCTGCTGCCCAACGCAGGTATCCGCGGCGCATTGTGGCAGGAGATCGAGGGAAAGAAGCGCAACACTCCCGGAAGAATGTGCCTTTCCATCTTCCATATGGAGGATCTGACCAACTCGATCCTGCGCATGACAGGGGAGTTTCGCTGGGAGCTGTGCAAGCGTATTCAGGGAAGCCGTTGGAACGATATCAGCGAGAGCTCTCTCACCAGTGAGTATTTCGACTATGCCCAGTTTTATAAGAAGAATCACGACCTTAGCTCCGACGCCAAGGAGCGTTTGCGCATAGCTCTCATACAGGCGAAGAACAGCTTCAAGGAATTGTTCGTGCGGGATTACATACAGTGGGTTTTGTACGAGGGCAATGGCTCGCCTAGATTGAATAAGGTGGCTCGAAGGATATTCTTTACCTACTGCCCCTTCTCGGCAGACATCTGTGTCAAGCTGGACAGCAATCCTCTCTATTCGGAGATCCTGTCGCGCCACAGACTGCGCAGCGCACAGAAAAAGCATCAGCTTGAAATGCTCGAACAGAAGCTTCGGAATTCAAGAACTCCCATTCCGGAGACACTGGAACAGGAGCTTGAATACTTTAGCAGGTGATTGGGTTTTCCTCTGAATCTGCGTGTGATAACAAGAGAAACGCCGCTTGACAACGGCGTTTCTCTTGTTATGTCTTATTTAGCTTATTTAGCCTTCTTAGCTTCCTTAGCCGCAAGTGCCTTGTCCGTGGGCTTTACCATGAACAGGCAGATCAGCAATGACAATATATAAAGCACGATCGTGGCATACAGCACGTATTGATACCCCGTGGGATTCACCGTGATCATCTCGACGCTGCCGTCCGAGAGCGCATGCTCTATCTGTATCTCCTGATCCTTGAAGGCGTTTACGATCGCCGCCGCCATCTGGTTACCCGTTAATCCCGCGATACCCCATGCGGACAGTGTCAAACCATGAATGGCGCTGATATTGCCCATTCCGTAATGATCGGACAAGAGTGTAGGCACGTTGGAGAATCCGCCGCCGTAGCCTGCGTTTACGACAAAGATCAACGCCAACACCAAAACCGTCAGAAGCATATTGCCCTCGCCGTTCTTGATACCGCTCGTGAGGATCACGATACCCGTGAAGATTATGGACAGTACAAATATCAGCTTATAAATCGTGTTTCTGTCCTTCATGGTGTCAGCCCATGCGGAGAAGCCAAGGCGTCCGCCCGCGTTAAACACAGCAGACACGGTGGAGATGATACCTACAAAGCTTGCCAAGCCCAGACACTTGACGATCATTTTCTCCTGTGAGATCAACGCCAGTCCACAGGTAATGTTCAGATAAAACATCAGCCAAATACCGATATAGTTGGTGATCGGCTTGGACTTGATCACCGCCATCATGCTCTGGCTCTTATCCTTCTTCTGGGGCTCATGCCATCCGTCAGGCTTCTTGAGAAGGAGATGTCCCACGAACATCATCACAAAGTAAACCAAAGCCAAAATAATGAACATCTTATAGATGCCGCCCTCGCCCAGATTGTCAAGCATTGCCTGCATGATCGGGCTTGCGATCGCCTTCGCGGCGCCGAAGCCCGCAACGGCAAGACCCGTGGCGAGACCCTTTCTATCCTCGAACCAAAGCATCAGTGTCTTTACGGGAGACAGATAACCGGTTCCCAAGCCGACACCCATGATAAAGCCATAGCACACATAGATTCCGATCAACGCCAGCTTACTTCCCTGATGAAGCCCACCGTAGTAGATAAAGAAGCCCGTCCCCGCCATTCCTGCCGCGAAGCAGATCGCCGCGATCAGCGAGGATTTGTGGATATCCTTCTCCACCACATTTCCGAGAAATGCCGCCGACATTCCCAAGAAGAAAATGGCAAAGCTGAATGCCCACTCCGTAGCGCCCTTGGAGAAGCCGATATAATCCGCAATCTCCTGACTAAAAATCGACCAACAGTAAACCGTACCGATGCTGCAGTGTAAAAGCAGCGCGGGAATTGCTGCGCGTACCCACTTGTTGGTGCGCCAGCCGCCTTTTTTTGTCTTCTCGTCCATAATGATTCTTCCTTTGCTATTTTATTATTTTGATTCTTTCATATGACCTCAACCGTCATATGAGGGTTTTGCGGTATCATTATACACCCAACAAAATCGACTTTCAACAGTAAATTTACAAAATTCATGCGTATGTCAGCGTAAGTCAACAGGCAGCCGCCTTACCCCCGCCTTCCCCAAAAGCCCGCTTCGCAGATCACGCCGACACCAACAGATAGATCACCGTGATCAGCAGCCCCACACAGAACAATAAGAGCCCGAAGGAAAGACTTCTCGCAATGAGCCAGCTATCCTCCCACCACTCCTCATACAGCATTGCGAATTTGTGCTCGTAGTCCACCTGTCTGGGACGCTTGCGCCATATGCTCTCATTGCCCAGTCGCTGCAGCCCGTTGACCGCGCAGCCCGCAGCATGGGTGAGCATATTTCCCTCCTCCAGCTCCCCCGGAAGCTTGCTGTCCCTATAAATTGTCCTTCGCAAAAATACCACGATGCCGTCCACCCCGCTGTCCAACACCCTGCACAGCAGACCAAACACAAAGGGAAGCGCCTTTAAGAGTACGGGACGGTATACAAGGTTTTCTAAGTCGAGCCAGTTCCCCCAACGATTCACATACAGCTCTCCACCGCTCTCCCGCTTCATGAGCCAAGTGCGCACCACCAACAGATAGACCAATACGCCGATGCCGATCGAGATGCCCGCTCCCTTCAGGTTCTCAAGGGAAAACCATTGCATTTGCGGATTCTCCCAAATTACAAACATGCTCTGTCCCATATCCGCCAACCGTCCCATAAATACATCGGGAACCACCCCCAGAACGGGAAGCAGCGTCGCGCTGACTGTCAGAGCCGCCGCGCTCGCCTTATTCATATATTTTCCCTGAAGCTTGTCAAACTGCTTCTGAAGCTTCGCGTCCTGATTCCGCTCTATGAACAGCGCGATATAAAGCTTCAGCATATAAGCCACCGTCAAGCCGCCGCTGATCAGGAACGCCCACTCGACGCCCTTCAAAAGTCCCAGGGAACCGCCCCAGAGCAGCTCTCCCGCCGCCACCAGCTCCGTGAACTCCACAATGCTCTCGTGAATCAGTGTCTTGCTCACATAGCCGTTCCAAAGCGGTATCCCGCCGATTCCAAGCGCCCCCATCAGGAAAATATAGTTAAGCAGAGGCTTCTTGCGCCCAAAGCCCCGAATGTCATTGAGATTCAGCTTATGGAGATTCATAAACACCACGCCCGCCGCCATGAACAGCACAAGCTTTATCAGGGAATGATTCACCATATGGAGGATTGCGCCGCGCACCGCCAACGCATTATGCGCGCCCAAGAGCCCCGCCATGCCCACTCCCACCAACACAAAGCCAATCTGCGACACTGAGGAGCATGCCAATGTGCGCTTTAAATCCACGGAGAACAAAGCCAGTACCGCCCCTGTCACCATGGTAATGACTCCCAGAGTCAATATCAATGTACCCCATGCCAAATCGCCCGCAAACACACTAGCCGTCAAGAGCAATATACCGAAAACCCCCGCCTTGGTGAGCACGCCGGACAAAAGCGCGGAAGCAGGAGCGGGCGCTACGGGGTGCGCCTTGGGAAGCCAGATATGCAAGGGAAACGCGCCTGCCTTTGCCCCGAAGCCCACAAGCATACAGATACCCGCCACATAATAGCTGCCGCCATAGCCCGCATAGAATAAAAACAGCCCCATCAGCATCACCAGACCGCCAAACACCGCCACAGCCAGATAGGTATTCGCCGCCCGCATGGACTCCTCCCTCTCGTCATGAGCCACCCACACAAAGGAAGTGAAGGACATCAGCTCAAAAAACACAAAGGTGGTAAAGAAGTCTCGGGACAGGAACACTCCCTCCGTGGCGCCCAGTGTCACCAACAAGAAGAAATAATAGCGGTTTCGATTGCGATAATGCCCGAAATACTCCTTGGAGAACACCGTGGTCATAAACCACATAAAGGCAGCCACCGTCCCATACAACGCACGAAAGCCATCTAATTGGAAATAAAGCCCCATGCCACAGATTTTGGGCAGCGCCGCCTGACACTCTCCCACGCCGTACAGCGTCAGCACGAACAGGAATAGAAATGCCGCCAGCTCCAAGCCGCAGATTACGAACACATAGCAATCCCTCCACAGCTTGTTCTTACGCCCGATGAGCCACCCCGGAGCTGCCGCCGCCATAGGACCAAACACCGCGATAAAAATCAAAATATCCAGATGATTTAGAATAGAATCCGCCATTTCTCAATCCTCCTAATACACACCCTCTGCCACCTTCACGAAAAAGTCCACTATGGGAGCGGAGCGAAGTCCAAAATACACGATAAAGACCACAAATGTCCCCAAGGGCAGGAGCATCTTCCAATTCGGGTCCTTGGCATTCCCCAATGAGCTGTCGTCAAAGCCCTGCGCAGGGAAAAATCCTCTGACCGTAATAGTCAACATATAAATCGCGGTGAGCAGCGCACTGACCAGCAGACAGCCCACCCCCGCATATGCCCATACATTCCCGCTCTCCATGGCTGCCGTGGCAAGGTTCCACTTGCTGATAAATCCCGCAAGCCCCGGCACTCCCATCAGTGCGAAGGCGGACACCGTGAAAATCCCAAACACCATCGGCATTCTGCGCCCCAGTCCGTCCAACTCATGCACATAATGCTTGTCCGTCTGATGCATGATCGCTCCCGCACAGAAGAAGGAACAAATCTTCATCACCGCGTGAAATACCAGATGGCTCAGCGCCCCCACCATTCCAAGCGGCGTCATGAGCACCACGCCGAACAGAATATAAGACAGATTGCTGATCGTGGAATAAGCCAGACGCCTCTTGATATGCGTCTCCTTCACCGCCCGACTGCAGCCATAGACGATCGTGAACATCACAATCACCATAAGCAGCCTTTGCGCCCATGTATCGCGCAGGAACTCCGCGCCAAAGCTGTAAAATGTCAGCCGAATGATCGCAAACGCGCCTGCCTTCACCACCGCCACCGCATGAAGCAGCGCCGTCACCGGAGTGGGCGCCACGCCCGCTTGTGGCAGCCATGAATTCAGCGGGCAAATAGCCGCCTTCACGCCAAAGCCCATGAACGCCATCACATAAATCAACAGCAGGACATTCGTGCGGTCGCCAATCTTGTCGGGATTCAACACGCCGCCCAACACAAAATCCATCGTATCGCCGTACACGATAATAAAAATCAGACTGATAAAAGCGAATGCCGCGCCCCCCAATGAATAATACAGATACTTACGGCTCGCCAGAATCGCTTCCCTTGACAGGGTGTGCATCACCAAGGGCACCGTCACCACCGTCAGCAGCTCATAGAAAAAGTACATGGTCATCATATTTGCCGCGAAAGCAATCCCCAGTGTAACTCCATAGGTCATCGTGTAAAACATGAAAAAGATTCTTTCGTTCCGCTCCTTGGTCATATACTCAAACGAATAGAGCGTCGCCAACGGCCAGAGCGCGCTGACTAACCCCGCAAAGACCATGCTCATGCCATCTACCCGAAAGCTGATAGTCAAATCTCCTGTAAAATGCGCCAATGTAAAGATGCTGTCCTGATGATGAAACAGCAGATACCACACCAAAATACTGTTGAAGGTCACCATACACTCCAAAAAGACCTCCATGTGACTTCTCTTTTGAAAGGGAAGCATTGGCACTAAAATACCGGCTATTATAGGTATCAATATCACAGCCATTATCATATCAATTCCTCCCTCCTAGAGCATCAATCGCTGATTGATAAGCTCAAACAGATAATCCGTCACAAGCTCCGGCCAAATGCCGATTATCACAGAAAGCGCCGTCAGCAGCATAATAGGCAGATTCATAAGCAGCGAGGGCTCCTTCTTCTTAAGCGCTTTGTAATCATAATCCGCCCCCGGGAAAAATCCCTGTATGGTCAGCGGCAGCAGATATCCCGCCGTGAGCAGTGCGCTGACCAAGAGCACCGCGGGTCCCACCCACGCAAAGCACTTGATCCCGCCGGACAACGCCCCCTGCGCCAGATACCATTTACTCACGAACCCGCCCGTGGGCGGAATGCCAATCAGCCCCAAGGAGACGATCGTATAGCACCACATCAACACCGGCATCTCCTTGCCGATACCGCGAAGCTCGGAGACCCTCGTCTTGCCCGTCCTGAAAATAATCGCTCCGGCACACAGGAACAGCGCAGCCTTCACAAAGCCGTGACTCAACACCTGCAGGAAGCTCCCCGTCAAGGCTGTGGAATTCATCACCGCCAGTCCGAACAAGATATAAGACACCTGACTGACCGTGGAATACGCCAGACGCTTCTTCAACACGTCCTCCCTGTACGCCAGCATCGACCCCATAAACACCGTGAGCAGCGATAGGGTAAGCCATGTGTACTGCACCCATGTCCCCCGCAGAAGCTCCGTTCCGAAGATATAATAAACCACACGCACGATTCCCAACACACCCGCCTTGACGATCACCGCCGACAAAACCGCGGAGGCGGGCGCGGGAGCTACGGGATGCGCCGCAGGAAGCCATGCATGCATGGGAAACATTCCCGCCTTCACGCCAAAGCCCACCAACATCAAAAACGCCGCCACGAGCAGGATTCCCACATGCTCCGACGCCTCCGCGCCAAGCACGCCTCCCCCCGCAAAATGCAGCGTCGTGCCATAACGATTCACCACATACAGACCAAACAATGCCATATACGCCCCGCACAGGGAATAAAATAAATACTTCAAGCCCGCCATCACCGCCTTATGGCTCTGATCGTGCAGCACCAGAGGCATTGACACAAGAGTCAGCAGCTCAAAAAACAGATAAAAGGTGATCAGATTGCCCGCAAAGCAAATCCCACACAGCACTCCCAACACCATCAGATAAAAGCCATAATACCTTTTCTCATGCTCCTCATGCTTCATATATTCAAAGGAGAAAAAGCCCGCGCACACAAATACGATCCCGCACAAAGCAGCAAACAGCACGCCAGCTTCATCAATATGGAATTCCATCGGCAAGGTCTTGGTCAGATAAAATAAGGTGTAGGTCACTCCCCGCTCTCTCCACAACGCCAATAAAAGCAGCGCTCCCGCCACCGTAAGACATACCCCCGCCGTGCCAAGAAGCGATTCCCGCTTGGCAAAATCCTTGCGCGCCAGCAGATAAACACCACTGACAATCGGAAAACATATGGATAGCAAAATGAAAGTCATAGCCTAACCTCCTTATGCAAACATATCAAGCCCCTGCTCGATCATGTCCACAATCGGTTGGGAGCTCACTCCCAACAACACATTCAAGATAATAAAGCCGATCAACGTCACCACGTAAAGCCCCCTGCCCTTGAACCCCTGCCTGCTCTCCGCCGCATCTCCCGCAGGCGTGTAGATACGAATGACTGTCTTCATAAAATAAACCGCGTTCAAAACCGTACTGATCCCCAATACAATCAACGCGGGAAGCATCTTCCCCTGATTCTGCACTGCTGCTTGGGCAAATAACAGCTTGGAGATAAAGCCCGCAAATAAAGGCAGACCCACCATGGACAAGGACGCCACGGCAAACGCCGCCCCCGCGTACACGTCCCGATAGGCGGCTCCCGTCAAATCCAAGAACTTCTTGCTCTGACCGGACGCGTCCGTCAAACCCACACCCGCGATAAACAGCATGGATTTCGTGGCTCCGTGGGCAAAAATATGAAATATGCTCGCGACCATGGCAATCTGTGTCCCCATGCCGATACCCATGAAGATATATCCAATCTGCGCCACGGAGGAAAATGCGATCATACGCCGCAGATCGTTCTCCCTGATCGCGCTGAGCGACCCGAATATCATTCCCATCAGACCAAACACAAAGAGCACATTGATGATCTTGCTGTCATGAAACACCTCAAAGCCAAAGACCCTGTAAATCAGCTTGATCAACAGGAAAATATATCCCTTGGAGACCAGACTGGACAGCACCGCCGCGGAGGAAGCCGTGGAATAGCCATAGGCGTCAGGTAGCCATGCATGAAACGGAAATAACGCGCTCTTAATTGCAAGCCCCACCGAGATCAGCCCTATGCTCACCAACAGCGGAATCTCATACTCCCCGCCCGCCGCGAGCAAAGCCACCTGCTCCTTCATATTGCTCATAAGCAGATGCCCCGTCAGGTCATAGAGGATACAGATGCCAAGGAGCAGCAGTCCCGACCCCAGAAGGCTCATGATCATATACCGCACCGCCGCCTCGATCGTCCGCCCCGTCTCGCGGATCATGATAAGCCCGCAGGCAGTGATCGTGTTGATCTCCACGAACACATACGCCGTGAACATATCATTGGTATAAACCAACGCCAACAGCGAGCTCATCAACAGATTGATCAAAATATAATACAAATTCTGCTTGTCCGGCGCCACCTCCGTCAAAAGCTTAGCGCTGCCCCCCAAGGTAGACAGCAGCATGATGATACAAAAGAAAAGCGCCGTCCCTGCCTCCAACACCCCCGCTCGTATCTCGTTGCCCCATGGCGCGGGAAAATGTCCCATCATATACGTGTAGCTCTCCCCCGTCCTCAGCAGATACAAAAGCAACACAAACGAGAGACACCCGATTATGGTCACAGCCACCCGATTCACCCACTTTGCCGCCCTCTCCGACAGCACCGAGGACACGATTCCTGAGAACATGGATATCATAATGGAGAAAAAAGGGAAATTCCTGACAAAATCCATCACAATCCCTCCTTCTTGAGAAGCGTGGAGATCTCGTCCAAATCCAAGGTGTGATACCTGCGGTACAGGCGGATCGTCAGAGCCAGCATCAACGCCGACACGGACACGGACACCACGATGCCCGTCAGCACCAGTCCCGCCGGAATCGGGTTGATATACGCCTCCACCGACTGCACACCGTCCACCACGATAGGCACTCCCCGTCCCGCGATATACCCTTTTTCCGCCAAAAACAGATAGATTGCCGTGTCCATGATATTCAGACCGATGATCTTCCTTATCAGATTCTTATGCAAAAGCAGATTGGAAAAACCGATGACAAACAACAGCATCGCCACCGCCTCCCCGTAATTGACCACTAAATTTCCCATTTGGAATCCCTCCTAAAAGTCTCCCTTTCTGAACATTACATAAAAGGTATACATTGTGCAGGCAACCACCATACCCACGCAGATATTCAGCAGGAGAATCAGCCCGCTGCTAAGTATTGCCCCCGGCGTCCCCAACGGGATATGGCTCTCCAAGTGATTCGCTCCCGTAAAGAAGGAATAGCTCTTGGCGAGACAATAGGTAAGCAGCGCGGCAAAGCTCACATATTTATAGGTTTTCTCCGTGAAAAGCTTCTCCGTCTTCTCAAAGCCAAAGGCGCTCAGATACAAAATCAGTCCCGCCCCGATGATCGCGCCTCCTGAGAATCCGCCCCCGGGCGACAGATGCCCGTTCAAGATCACATAAATCCCAAATAAAATGATCATCGGCACCAGAACCGTTGCCGCCGTCTGTAAGATCGTGTCCCTCTTGGGCTCCAACAGGCGGTCATTCTGCGGCTCCTGCACCGTGCCGTCCTCCCGCTTTCTCTTGCCCATATGCAGCAGGACGAGCACCGTGGTTGTAGCGGCATACAGCACATTTGACTCCCCGAAGGTGTCAAAGGCGCGATAGTCCAGAATCATTCCCGTGACGATATTCACCGCCCCCGTCTCCTGCAGCCCCTTTTCGATATAGCGGGCAGGCACCTCATTGTTCACCGCCCTGTCCGCCTCGCCCGTGGGCGGCAGCCATGCGACAGTGTACAACAGAATCCCCGCCAGACACAAACAGAAGATGACCGCTACCACCTCATATACCTTATGAAAAAAGGTCAGCCACCGATTGTTCTCCACGTCATAGACCCTGTCATGCACCGCCTGAATATCATACATTCGCTCCTGAATGGTCATCTCAGGTGTCTCCGCATGAATCTGGGGCTTCATTTCCACCTCGCCCACATAAGGGTCCTTGCTGCCCGACAGCCATCTCCAGAACCGAAAGCTCTTGGTCTTCTCATACTCCTCCTTGGGCTTTAATCTACTCATGATCCTTCCCTTCCTTCTTCTCCTGCTCCCGCCGCGTGTTAATGGCTTGAATCTTCTTTAATGTGGCAAAGAACAAAAGACTTGTGACGCCTGCGCCCACCGCCGCTTCCGTGATCGCCAAGTCCGGCGACTCCAAGGTCACCCACAGAATTGACATGATCAGGGAATAAGACATATAAATCAACACCGAGTTCAAGAGATTCTTGGAGAAACTCACGGACACGGCGCAAACCACCAAAAACAACAACAAAATACCCTGAAATACTGTCATGACTCCTCCCCCTCTCCATTTTCATTTACTGCATCGAGCTTGCCCGCATCAGGCTTGCCCGCATTCGACCTTGCATTCGCCTTTGCTACATCGGGCTTGCCCGCATTCGACCCTGCATTCGCCTTTGCCTCATCAGGCTTGTCCGCATTCGTTTCGTCCATCGCCTTCAGCTCTGCCTCCAGTGTCTCAAGCTCCTCATAAACCTCACAATACTCACCCAGTCTCTCGTTGGTGGCGGCTTCCATTCTCGCCAACAGATGCGAGGACACCGGGGAAGCGAACCACAGGAATACGATGACCAACGCCATCTTGACCGTGGCGAAGTTAAGACCGGACAACACCATCAGCCCCAACATACAACAGGCAATCCCCAAGGTGTCCCCCAAAGCTGCCGCATGCATTCTGTTCAACACATATTTAAAATGAAACACTCCGTACACTTCCACCACAAAGATCACCAGACCACACAGGAGCAAAGCGCCGCCCGCAATGAGCCTGACCCATTCCCAAGCACTCATACGCCCACCTCTTTCCTCTGAACCGCGCCGTCCGCCGCATACTGCCCTGCCGCGTCCTGCGGCTTCCTGCCCGCGGCTGCGTTCCCGTCTGCCGCCATATCCTGAGCCTTCGCCCCGACAGCAGACAGAGCCTTCTCTCCCCCGCGGTCCTCCGTCATATTCCGCAGCTTCCCCTCTGCAGCCGACGGATACTCTCCTCCCATATCCTCGGGCTCCGGGTGCTGCTCCTCATATATGCCGATATACACCTTTGTCAGCACGATGACAGCCAAAAAGCTCACCATAGCGTAGATCAAACAGATATCCAACAGATAATCTTCCCCGAGATACATGGACAGCACCGCGATCATCACCATAACCATAGTACCCACCATATTCACCGCCACCAGTCTGTCCGCCACACGGGGACCCATCACCGCCCGCACCAGACAGACAAAGAACAATAGCGCCAGAACAACCATCATCACCAGAAAGATTCCCCTCTGTGCTTGGATAAACATACCCACATTCTCCGCCATCACGTCCCATCTCCTTCCAAACGCTCCAAGAGCTCCACAAACACAGATCGGTCAAGCCCCTCCGCAAGACTCTTGTCCAGACAATGCACAATATATTCTCCTGACCGCTGAGAAACCGTTATGGTCCCCGGGGTCAGCGTTATGGAATCCGCCAACGCCACCCTCGCGGCATTGGTTTTCAGATTGACCTTAAAACGCACCACCACGGGCTCCAGTTCATATTTTGATGAGAAAATCATGCCGATCACCGTCAGGTTCGCCTTCACGATCTCCCTTATCAGCACAAAAATATAGTGCAGAATCCCCCAAGATTTCCTGCACAACCAAATGTCCATCACAGGTCTGTAGCTCAGGAACCTGCAGATAAACCAATACATCACCCCCGCAAGCACCGCGCCAAAGGCGGCAATCTCCCAAGTAAACCTTCCGTTAAAGACAATCCATATCAGAAAAAATAATAGATACATGTCTCTACCACTCCTTCGTCCAAATTGTTCCAATATATTTTACATCAATCAAATACAAAAATCAAAGAAAAAATTTTGAGTCTAGTATTCCCTGAATTTTCCAACATAATCCGTACCGCTCTCGCCCTGCAGCTTCTCCGTAAAAGGCGCGGGGTCAACCTCCATCTGCAGCATCACGTCCAAGGACTGCAAAAGCAGTCTCTCCGGGTGCCAACGGTTTACCTCGTCATGGCGGTCGAGATATGCCTTGAAGTGATCCACCTGCCAAACCAGAATATCTGCCAGAGAATACCCTGCCACCTTATATTCTCCCCAGATCTCCCTATAATCGTGATAGTAAGCCAGCTCTCTCAGCACGCCCGTCGAGGTCTGTATCCGCCGCCACAGGTCGGCTGCGTATTCCTCGCTCTCCCCCGCGGCAGCCGCCAACTCCCGCACATAATTCTCCAAGGTCTGCATTGCAAGCGCCAATTGTTCCTCCTGTGTCATAAGAAACCTCCTATTCTGCCAAAACGCAAAAGAAAACCCGAAACCCTTGTAAACAAAGGCTTCAGGTCATCGCAGAGGAAGAGGGAATCGAACCCCCGTTAACGGTTTTGGAGACCGCCGCACTACCGCTGTACTATTCCTCTATCTATGTCGGTGAATCACCAACGAACTATATTATAGCACAAGGTTTTGTTCTTCGCAAGGAGTAAAATAAAATTCTTGCAATTTTCTGCGGCGACTCAGCCTTCAAATCATAGTGCGGTGGGTCGGCGGGAGAGGACTGGGAGGGTTTTGGCGGACGGGCTGCGGTTGGGTGTTTTCTAATAGTGCGGGGAGGGGGATTGCAGTTTTCGGGTCGGCTTTAAGGTGCATCCATGCACCATAAAGCCTGAAATGCGCATCCGTGCGCATTTCACCCTGTTTTCCTGACGCACTATAAGAAAACGCTCCAACCTACGCCGAAGTCCGCCAAAACCCTCCCAGTCCTCTCCCGCCTCGGTATCGGTACTAAGCAGATATGTATGACTTGTAAATTATTTTGTGGTTGAGCTGTTGCAATTTGTTATAATTTCCCGAAAATCTTGTAAATTTTGGTGTTGGGATTTATAATAAGTAAAAAGAATGGCAATTAGTGAGTTGTACGGGAACCGAAATGCGTATTGCTGCAGGTGGCAGGAAGCGAAAAGAAACACGACGAGGAAGAAAATATATGGAACTAAAGTGGGAAATGACCACCATAATAATAGCGATTTTGTTGATTGTTGTGTGCATATCGTTATTTGTCGCATTTATAAAATGGCTGTTCTCCCTGAACCGGACATTTGAATCCGCAAGCAGACGAGCGGGCAGGCAGGGAGAAGAAATTGCGGCGGAAATGATTAGCCGGATTCTCAGGGACGGCGATCATCTGCTCACAAACATTAAAATATCATATGACAACAGGCAGGCAGAAATGGACTGTATCGTGGTCAACAGATTTGGGGTATTTATTTTTGAGGTCAAGAATTACAGCGGACAACTGATTGGAGATGAAGATGATTACGAATGGCAGAAAATAAAAATCACAGATTACGGAAATATGTATGCAATGCAGGTTAAAAATCCAATCCGACAGGTAAAAAGACAGATTTATCTGTTGGCAAATTATCTTCAAAGCCATTGGAATAAGGTATGGGTGGAAGGATACGTCATATTGCTCCACCAAAACAGCCCCGTTGACAGCAACTACATAATTTCCAGCCTTTCGGATATTGACAGGGTGATTCATACAAAAGGGAAAAATTATCTTCAACCCCAAGCCATAGAGCAAATCATCGCGCTGCTGCAGGGAGATTGTGCCCCCTAATTCTGAGGGGCACAAATATCATCATTATACCCCAAACATTTTTGCAATTTCTGCGTTGCTTTCATCTATGTCATATTCCTCTGAGATAAGCCTCTGCCCTTTTAAGCTGCCTATTCTGCGCACTTTACTCTGGCTTTCAAATGAAGCGGCTACATTCTCCTTATGATCTAACGGAAGTACAACCTGTTTTACTACTTCTAGTAAAATTCGCATAGTATCATCGGATAATCCTTCTATTGTTTTCATAAATTCCATTTGCAGTGTTGACATATTATCGCCTCATTTCTATTTTCAAATTCTATCCGTGGTAAAACTCCATAAAACATGCATTTATTATATACTGCAATACTATAATTTACAAGGGATATTGCAGCAATTCACTGCTCATGCAGGTAATTCTGCACCCTGTTCTGGATAATCTCAGCCACCTCGCCTGCGCTCTTGTCCCCCACATAGTCAATAACCCCGCTGCAAGCAACGTACATATAGCATATAGCACATGGACAAAAAATTGTTGACGGAGGTGCTGATAAGTGTTAAGATATCCTTAAAAGAAAAGGTGTTACCGTAAAGCAACGGTTCGCCTCAGTTGTGGCAACTCAAAAAAGCAACCTAACTTTGGTCAGGGCGGTTGCTTTTTTGATGTTTTTTATTTCTTCCGGTCTGCCGGATACTGATCACTGTGACGATGATGCTGATAACTGTCACTACAATACCGACAAGCTCCAAAATCATTCCAAACACCAATAGAACTTACCCTTCACTTTATTTTCCCAATATGTGCACTCCACATATTTGTATCACCTCCCATGATACTGGAAGCCCTCAAATGTACTCATTTGGCAAAAGGCGAACCGCTACCCGTTTTGGCAACACCCATATATATTGTACCATAGCAACAAAGTTTTGCAAGATGTGACAATAAATAGTTCATAAAATCTTAAATAATTCCCCATTGTCACCGACCACTGCCAACGCAGATAATCTGGCGAGACCATGTGTTAAGCCCCAAGATTAACGTATATGCTAATCTCGGGGCTTCTGCCATTCCAGAATTTTATATGCCACGTATATTTCTTAATTTTCATGCAGAGGCTTAAAATAAATAAGTTTGTGGCAGCTCCCCTTAATCCCTATTCACCGACATAGTTCTTATGACTGTCCTCTCCCCGTCACGAAGCACATATGCGACCCCGTTCTCGGATAATGAAACCCTCGACTTCTTGTTTTCAGCCCATTGATAATCATACACATAGACCTTGTTCGCCCTCGTGTCCCAATAATACGCGGCATGATACGTGGTGAAATAATATCCGCCCTCCGTATAAATGCCGTCCTGAATCATTATTGAAGTGGAAATTAGCGGAATTTTTGACATTTCCACATAAGCTCCATCTTCTATACGCCCCACGGAGCCCGCTTTAAAACCAGTCATTCCCGACAACAATAAACCCGCTTCAGCCCCTCCATAGGCAGCATAATATGCGCGTGTCCGCAACGGGATTTCCCCGACGATTTCTTCACTTCCGATATCATACAAACACAGCGTGGTCTCGCTTTCCTTATCCCCGTAACCTTTATTCAGGGTAAAGCAAACCGTCTCATCGTTCATGGAAACACAGCCTACAATCTCCCCGATTCCTTTTTGGTAGTCCATTAATGCGCTGTAAATCACTTTTTCCACACCGCTCACCGTATCCCGCAACACAAGGGTATGTTCCATCATATCGGAATCCGCTGTGTCATTATGGCGTATACTCGCCACGTACCTCCCATGGCTTTGTATATTCGGAACCCTTGGGCTTGTTTGGGTAAATAGTGTTTCGATGTCTCCCTCCGAAGATAATCGTATGACCTCTATCCCCTCCCCCGTCGAATCACACAGAATCATATGGTCGCCAGCCTTCATCGTGGTATAGTTATAGGCATATGAAACCTTTTTGTGTAAAAGTATCTGGTCATTACCTGAATAATCCAGAAAATGGAACTCCTTTTCCAATGTCTGCTCCGCTTCGGAGTTCTCCGTGCCCTTGACCGTCTCGTAATAGACGCCTTTTTCCGTGATTACATGCACAACCGCGCCCTTGGGCAAGTTGGGAATTTCCACGTCCACATAATCCCACGCGGCTTCAATCTGCACAATCATCTCATCGTTGATGCCGCCACCCGCACCACTCTCGTCCACCTCTATCATTTCTATGCGCAGGGCTTCCCCCGACACGTCGGCTCCCATGCAGGCTATCGGCTCCCCGTCTTGGAACGCCACGAAGACATACCCCTCCATCTCGTCCCAGTCGTCATCAACATAGGCGCAATACACCTCCACTCCGTCCTGCTCGTAAAGGAACCCGTTTATGCCCGTGTGCTCAAGATCTTTCTCCCCCATAAACCTGACCGCGCAATTCCCCACCACGCCAAGCTTCGGGTAGATATCTCGAAGCTCTCCCGTCTGCATGTTGAACGCTATCGTATCGCTCCAGTCCATGAAGTAAAAATCGTCGCCCACAAGACAACATGACGGTTCCCAGAAACCCTCGCCCCCGATTGGGGGCTTCTGGAAAAACCTCGCCTCGCGCTCCCATGGTCTCCCTGCGGGAAAGCTCAAAAGGAGGAACTGTGGTGTGTCATCGGTGGGCGGCGTACCGCTTGCGCTCCAACTGATATAAACGCGTTCCTCCCCTTCAGCTTGGTAAATCGCCACGGGATTCCACCAATAATACTCCTCCTCCCCCGCCACGGCGTTGTACTGCTCACTCAAGTCAAAAACCCAACACGCGCCGCCCTTGCAGCACCTGAATATCCCGTCCTTCGCCGACCCGACGCACGACAGCCCGAAATCTCGGAATGCGGGCTCAAAAAAATCATAAAACGGCTGTCCCTTCTGATTCTCGCCCCATTCCTCAAAAGCAGCTTCCAGTTGCGTGACGGCGGGTTGAAAATAAGTCGGATATTCCTGCTCTGCCTTCGCCGAGGAGCACCCACACAATAGCAATAAGAAGGCAACACATGCCATAATGGTTTTTTTCATGCTTTTCATAACTCTTCTCCTTCGCACTATCTGACACATTTCGCATCTATATTGATAACGGAGCTTTATTTCCTTCATAGCCAAATATACAAGCATGTATATACCCCCATATATCACAGGTTTTCTCCACAATACCGCCGCATCATTTTTCACTTTCGACTACCATTGTCCATATATGAAATCCGCACGGTCAGGGGCAAATCACCCAAAAACGCCATTAGTATATTTTTTCTCCAAATCTATAATTCTCAGGATAATCAAGGACAAAAATATCCTCCCCATATGGTATATCCAATGTGTGGTTTTCGCTAAGCACATATTCATTCCCGTTGATTTTAAACACACTTCCCGGCTCATACTGACAAAGATGCCTCCCATACTTAGTCAGGCTCTCATATTTCTCATCATACCGCTCCTTTGTATAAACCAATGTGGTGTACTCTCCAGTAGTATAAAATCTGGTCGTTTCCGTATCCCCCATCTTCACCGTAAAGAACCCCGGCTGTATGCCCGCTTCCTCAAGATAACTCTTTACTTCATCTAAGGAAAAACTCTCCGCAATATATGTAGTGTGTTTAGCCTTACCAATATAATTCCAGAACCTAGAGTAACGTTCCAACACCCCGTCATATGGCTCGCCCTTTAAATACTCCGAGAATATGGAACCTGTTAAATGGTCATCAGTATATAGATAATGCTCCCCTCCATCTTTGGACACATATTTAAAATATTTGTTCACGCCAAAATCAATGCAGTTTCCCTCCGCCTTTATCTCTTGCAAGCCTGATGTGTCAATATGAGGAATCTGATCGATGGCAAATGACCTTCCATCGCGCAGAAATATTTCAGTTTCCGTCCACTGAACACATGACTGGTTGTTATTGATAAACGCCAGAACATCTTTAGATATAAAGTTCGTTTTCTTTCCACTGCTTGCAGCATAGGTACTAAAATAAACTTCTTCATTATTGCTTCTCACAAAAGTATCTCTCTTTGCCTTCGGGGTCTTATTCCCCAACACTATGTCGAGCAGTTGTCTATCCCTATTATTACTGTTTATCTTCTGTTCCAAAATCTGGTTGGTTACCCTTACCTTCATAATATAATACCTCTCCTCTGATATATTATATACCTTCCTCATGGCTGAATTCGATGCCATGAGGAAGGTATCCATACTTAATTCAAGCTAGATTTTATAGCCCAATCGTGATATCGTCTTCAAGATACTCTGAAGTTACCGGATATACAAACTGGAGTCTTACGGTTGGCGTAAACGTTGTGTTTTTCGAGTATTCAAATGTGACCTGCCAATTACTCCGTACCGGCATTGATAACGAAACCAATCCGTCCTTACTCCATGTGGAACTATTCAGATTAATCGTATTGCTTGTTGTTCGATTTCTAACAGTGATACCCTTAACCGCTGTTGATCTGACATTATTTACTGTCATTGAATAAACAATTGCGTCCTCAGGTATAGCTGTCTCCCCTCGCAAATCAATCGGAATAACGCGATCTGAACCCTGCATTGATACATTACCAAGTTCAACATAACAGGACGCAACCGTATAGGTTGGATCTCCGACAAGCATTATATAATCCCGTGTAGACGACATGTCAGTATAAATTTTCACATAATAGTATCCCGCCGTAGACGCACTAAAAGAAAAAGCTTTACTGCCAAATTCCCCTCTTACAAATTCGTCACTTATTATGGGATTTGTGCCAAATTCAGTATACACATCGAAACTATAATATGAATCTCCATTGAGCGTAACATATTGCGTCCCTGCATTCAGATAAACTCTAAACCAGTCATCATCGCCCGCTTTCGTAGAGCCATGTACCACATACTGATTCGGTCTGCTGCCGCTAACAGCCTGCGCAGGTGTCTCACGGTTTGCCGTGATTTCTGTCGCATTTTCTCTGGTATCATTTGGTTCCGTTTCTCGCACATTTGTAGCTGCATGTACCTGTAAAGCAGATACATTAACCAAAGTAAAACACGATACCACCACTGCCAAAATGCATTTCTTTAATTTCATTTTCATAATCCTTTTCCTCCAATTCTAGATTTTGTGTTAAGCCAAAAAAGTTCTTTTTTCTATCAACTTTTGCCAACACCTACACAAGATAATTTTTACTCCTCTTGATAACCAAGACATATTTAGCTTAATACGTCTTTTCGCCTGACGTTACAGTCTTGGTTTCTCCGTCCGCACTACAAGTCATGCTAACCCGATACGTGCCTCTGGAAACCTGATATGTTTCCGAAATTCTGGTAGTTCTTGTAGCATTAGAGTTCCTACGATTCCACATAATCCCATTTGCCCGAACCTTAATTCTTTTTTGTTACCGAGTCACTAATTGGCTCGCCAACGCCATCCGAGCCATAGACTGTACCTGTAAATGTCAAGGTATAGGTATGTTTGGATTTTACATCGGCTGTCTCGCTGCCATAATAGACTGATTTCTTACAGTCAATCTCCCATGTGTCTACCGTAGTGCCTGTGGTCTCGTCATATAACTCGACTATGCCCGTGATACGTGTCGTCCCGCTTTTACCCAAGACATTCGTCGTGCAAGTGGCTTTATTCTGTTTCAGGCTAAGTAATATATATACCTTTGCCGTCTCCTCGTATAATGGCATAATTTCTGCTGCCTGAGCAGAGATAACACCGATTCCACACGATAAACACAATGCGCAAACAATAGCCATCAAAAACCTTTTCATGGTCTCCCCTCCCTCCAATATTAGACACATTTCGCATCTATATTGATAACGGAGCAGCATTTCCTTTTTCTACCAAATTTTTATTTTTTTATCACAATATTTTTTTGAATCTTCAATAACTCCTCCATAGGCAAATACCCATCTAAGCCAAAGAAGGTTGTTTTATCTGCGGAAAGCCAATTAACTGAACTCATTTCTTCCTCCATGCCTTCAAAGCAATACAGCACTATCCCGTCGTCAGTGGTCAACTCATAATATTTCACGCCCTCATTATTCACATCACTCAGCCCGTCGCTACGCATATATGTAAAATACAAATTTCCGCTGCACTCGATCAACCCTGCATCGCCGTCTGTATAATGGCGTTCTAATATTTCATACCCTTCCGGCAGATAGCCCATGTCATACTCCGGTATCTCCACCTCCCCAATGTCCTCGCTAAACCGAAACGATACATGGTCATCAAACCATTGGACCCAATACCGATATGCCTCCGTCACATACCTTGGCATCACCAAATTAAACAGGAGCAATGCCAGACAAGCCGCCACCGCGATTCGCCCCCCCAACCATTTTCTCCTCTCCCTGCACTCCACTCGGGCGACAAGCGTTTCCATCTTTTGGTAAAATTCATCTGAAAGCTTATCCTCCTGCTGTCGGCTCTCCCCTTCAGGCAGTTCACCCATGCGCAGCTCGTGCAGAAGCCGTACTTGCTTTTTCAATTCTCTCTCAGTTATCATATTTCCTCTCATTCCGCTGTCAAGCCTAAAAAGTCAATTTTCAAGCTTACCCTCCAACAGCTCCCTCAGCTTCAGCTTTCCCCGATACAAGCGCATAGCCACTGTCTTGACCGACGCGTCCATGATTTCGGCGATTTCACGGTTGCTGTACCCATAATAATATTTCAGCTCCAATGTCTGGGCGAACACCTCCGGCAACCGCCTCATAGTCTCCCGCAGCGCATTCCGCTCCTGCTGCTTCCCCTCTCTTTTCAGGCAGGACGCCTCCGGCTCCGTCTCCTCGTCCCACTGACACAGCACAAGCTCCTCCACCCGAGTCTCGCTCCAATGATTCCTCTCCCGCAGGATATCTATGGCTTTATGCTTCACAATGGTAACGCACAAACCCGTCATATCACTACCGGAAAGTCTCTTATATTTTGAAAATTTTTCTCCCAAGCTCATAAAAGCCTCATGCACCGCATTCTCCGCATCTGCCTGATGCTTCAAAATACCCAATGCCACACGGTACATCAGCCTATAATTTCTCTCATACACTGCCCGAAAATCCTCTTTGTCTCCTTCGTCCTCAAGCATAGCCAAATATACAAGCATGTATATACCCCCGTATATCACAGGTTTTGTCCGCGATACTACCGCATCAATTTCCACTTCCGACTACCATTGTATCACACAAAGGCATTTCGTTCCACTTGACAATTTTTTTGCTTTCAGCCCCTTTATATCGAAAAGCACAGCCCCTGTCAAGCAACGGTATAAAAAATCTCCAAAAAATATAGCAAAAAATAGAAATCCGTGGTAGAATCTATATTATGCAATTGAAATGTTCGGATTCGTGACTGTTCAGGGCATGGCACGCACGCAATATTCACGGGGTTTATTCTGCACAGTTACATAGTTTTTAGGGGAGGAAGCACATCATGAGTGATATTTTTAATAATGAGCTTTTTGAAGCATTTGCAACGGCGTCCGACAATGTATACATTTATGTGTGCGATATGAAAGCCGATGTCTCCCGCTGGTCTATGGCGTCTGTGGACTATTTCAACTTAGAGGGCGAATATATTGAAAACGCCGGAGCCATGTGGGAGGAGCACATTCACCCCGAAGACCGCGCGCTCTACGAGGAGGACATCAACGGCGTGTTCTCGGGGACAAAGAGCCGCCACGAATGCCAGTACCGAGCCATGAACCGCTACGGCGAGTATGTGTGGTTAGAGTGCAAGGGAAGCATCATCAAGGACGAGTCCGGCGCCCCTATCATTTTCGCGGGGTTGATGACCCGACTGGACGGGCAGAACAAATACGATTCCCTCACAGGTCTGCTGACCACCCATGAGCTGCATGATTATGATTTTGTCCAAAAGAAGGGGATTGCCCTGCTGATCGGCATTGACGGCTTCCGAAACGTGATCGGCAACTACGGCTATAATACCGGCGACGAGCTGCTTATTATCTTTTCCAGAAAAATAAAGGAATACTGCGAATCTGACTGGAAGGTGTTTCGGTTTAGCGGTGATGAATTCCTGATTATCACAACCACCACGGATAAGGAAAGGGCGAATGACTTCTACGATAAGCTGTGTCAGGAAGCGGATATGACCGAGCTGGCGGACGGTCAGAAAATCAGCCTGTCCGCATCGGGCGGCGCGGTGCTGTTCCCCGATGACGCCGATTCCAGAGAGATATTGATCAACAAGCTTGAGCATTCCCTCGAGTACGCCAAGACCCATCACAGGGGAACGTTGGTATTTTTCTCAGAGGAGATCGTGGCGCAGCACAAGCGTATTCTGGCTCTGCGAGACGATTTGAAGCGAAGCATTAAGAATGATTTTCAGGGCTTTGAGCTTTACTTTCAGCCCTTTGTCAATCCGGAGACCCACCTGATCGCGGGCTGTGAATGCCTTCTGCGTTGGAAGGGCGAGACGATAAAGGATTCCTACCCCATGGAATTCATCAAGGTGTTGGAGGATTACGGCGGCATCAGGGAGGTCGGCTTCTGGGTAATGGAGCAATCCATCAGACAGCAGGTTAGGTGGCGCGAGAAGTATGGAGAGCTGCGGGTAAGCTTTAACGTGTCCTATCAGCAGTTCATGGACGAGCAGTTCGAGGACAGACTGATGTCCTATATTGACAAGTACGGCTGCAACCCGTCCTATATGATCATCGAATTGACCGAGAGCTGTCAGGTGGACAATCCCGAGGAGCTTGCCTCTATGTTTGACAGACTGAGACAACGCGGCTTTAAGGTGGCGTTGGACGATTTTGGCACGGCGTATGCCTCTTTAGAAATGCTAAAATGTCTCCATGTGGACTACATCAAGGTGGAGCACTCCTTTGTGCGTGAGCTCTCCGAGCCGGGGCACGATATCGACTATGTGATTATCGATAACCTGTTGAACATGTGCAAGCGTCTCGGATACCAGTCCATCGTGGAGGGCGTCGAGAACGGCAAGGTTGCGGATATCGTGGGAGATATGGACGCCACCCTGCTGCAGGGCTACTACTATTCCCGCCCTGTCTGCTTGGCTGATTTTGAAAAGCTTCTGGACGCGGGTGCAATCTTCTAAGGGGTCACTCTGCGTCCGCCGTCAGCCCTCGCAGATAGATCCCTTCTGCTTGCTCCGCAAGCGCATAGCTCCCGTTCGTCAGCTCCCATGTCTCATAGATATAATCAATCGAATCGCCTTTTCGCGTCCCGATATTGATATGCAAAAGCCCGTTTTCCCGCAGCAAATACTGCAGACTCTCCAAGGAATCCCCATATTTTGCTCTCAGATTATCAAGAATCGCCTGTCCGCCTGCCAGCTTCGCCACCTCGTCCGCGGTCAGCTCCTTCGCAAGATACTCTTGGAACTCTCCTTTGCCCGACGCGTCAGTGACATAATGGAAATAATAAGGCTTGATAGAATGTCCCGTCAGCATATCGTCCTCCGCCTGATAGGAGCAGTCATACGCTGATGCCTGACAGATAATGGTATCGCCCTGCACCGTCTTCTCCTCCCCATAGGGAATCTGATTGACAGGTCTGCCGTCTTCAACGCCGTACACATTCGTAAACCAAGGATTGCCAAACACGTAGGTCACAAGCAGGAAGTCCCTATCCGCCACATGATAAGCGACAGGAGCGGTATCCTCGGGGAAAAGTACCTTCTCCTCGAGCAGCTCAGCCTCTCCCTTGTCCGACACGAACCAAATGGCGCTGTTCCACTCGTCCTGCGGGTCACTCGCCAAGACAAACGCTTCCGACGCGCCGTCCTTCTCATAATCCCCCGCATAGCACCGTAGCACCATCTCGGAGGTATAGTCTCCCGCCTTCCTGACCGCGTCCGCGAAGTTCTCCTGCGAGACGCCCGCCAGCACAAAATCGCCCTGCGCCATATTTTCCTGCAAAATACTTCCCTGTGAGGAATCTGCCCGCGCAGCGCCCGCTCTCTCCGCCGCCGTCGAATGAACCACCACTCCAAGCGTCACCGACGCCACAGCCAGAGCACCTAGCACCAAAACCCATTTCTTCACATTCCTCATAATCGTCTACCCCACCTTATATCCTGTTCCCCACACCACTCTCAGATACTGCGGCTCCTTGGGGTTGCTCTCAATCTTTTCCCTGATATGCCTGATATGTACCGCGATAGTGTTATCCGCGCCAATCGCCTTCATATTCCATATCGCCTCGTAGATCTGGCTGACGGACAATACATGCCCTTTCTCCTGCACCAACAGCCTCAAAATCTTGTATTCAATCGGAGTCAGCTTTACCTCGCGTCCCTCCACAAACACCCTTCTCTGTCCGTCGTTTAGCTCCAATCCGTCCACTCGGTAAATGCGGTCAATGTTGGCATGTATGTTGACGGTATGGATATAACGCCGCAGCTGTGACTTGATGCGGGCAAGAAGCTCCAAGGGATTGCAGTCCGCGCTGACGAAATCGTCCGCTCCGGAGTTCAGCGCCATGATCTTGGCAGTCTCCGTCGCACGTCTGGACACCACGAT
The DNA here is from genome assembly GCA_023663505.1 of Muribaculum sp. GTDB lineage: Bacteria > Bacillota > Clostridia > Lachnospirales > Lachnospiraceae > Acetatifactor. Next base: position 27,934 of record JAMPHH010000017.1, on the reverse strand, counting down.
GATTGGCATTCTGCTGCGGCTGCGGATATCGGCAATCAGCCTCATACTGTTGCCCCAACCCTTATCCTCAAGCGCAATATCCAACAGAACCAAGGCTGCCCCGCCTGCTGCCAGCTCCTCCAACAGCTTCTCCCATGAATCGGCGACCGTCAAGCGAATACTCTCAGCGATGCATGGCAGCTCTATCCTCTCAGCCACTCCCGTCTGATTATTGTATACAATCACTTTCCTCTCCATAGCCATCTGCCTCCCTTTCCACACTCCAAGTATAAAACAGGAAAGCATAATTTTTGCATCATAACCCACACATTTCTGCATCATTTTTCCTATTTTATGCTAAAAATGTCGAAAAGAAGGATATTGACTTAAAACAACCCGTCAATGGCGTCCTGCACTGTCTTCACACCGATGATCCGCATATTCTCCTTCCCGTCTCCTGCGCCTTCCCTTGTGATATCCTTGGCATTCACCCATGGCAGCACGCAGACCTCAAACCCCAGCTTTTGCGCCTCGGCAACCCTCTGCTTTGCCATGCTGACCCCGCGAACCTCGCCGGAGAGTCCCACCTCACCAAAGGCGATCAGCTTCGGATCAAGCACCTGATTGCGAAAGCTTGACAATATCGACAATACGATCCCCAAATCGATCGCGGGCTCCATGATCTTCATGCCCCCCGTGATATTCACATAGGCGTCACAGCCCGCAAGCTGCACCCCCGAGCGCTTCTCAAGCACCGCCATCAGGAGATTGACCCGATTGAAATCCGTGCCCGTGGTCTGCCTGCGGGGAATCCCGAAATTGCTGTGACACACCAACGCCTGAATCTCGATCAAAAGCGGTCTCGTCCCCTCCATGGTGCATGCCACCACGGAGCCGCTGGCATTCTCCGGACGTCCGGTCAGCATGTATTCCGAGGCATTGACCACCTCAGTCAATCCCTGCTCCCGCATCTCAAACACACCGATCTCATTGGTGGAGCCGAAACGATTCTTAACACTCCGCAGTATCCGATAGGACGCATATCTGTCACCCTCAAAGTAGAGCACCGTATCGACCATATGCTCCAGCACTCTGGGACCCGCCACAGTCCCCTCCTTGGTCACATGCCCCACGATAAACACTGACACGCCAAGACCCTTTGCAAGCTGCAACAGCACCCCCGTGGATTCCCGCACCTGTGACACGCTTCCCGGCGCGGCGGACACATTATCATTGAACATGGTCTGAATGGAGTCAATAACTACCACCTCCGGCTTTTCCCGCCGAATCACCTCCTCGATATTCCCAAGATTCGTCTCGCACAGCAAGAGCATCTGTTGCGTGAAAGCCCCGATGCGGTCCGCCCGCATCTTGATCTGCACCCGAGATTCCTCCCCCGAGATATAGAGTACCCTGTGACCTGCCTGCGCCAGATTCCTGCACACCTGCAAGAGCAGCGTGGACTTGCCGATGCCGGGGTCTCCACCCACCAGTGTAAGCGACCCCTGCACGATACCTCCCCCAAGCACACGGTCCAACTCCCCGATTCCCGTGAGCAGCTTGCTCTCCTCCTGAATCGCCACCTCCGCAAGCACGCAGGGCTCCGTGCGCTGCCCGCTTGAGCCGCTGCCGGACGCCTTCGTCGCGCTCCCTCTAACCGTCTCCTCCACAAAGGTGTTCCATTCCTTGCAGGCAGGACACTGCCCCATCCACTTGGCAGATTCATGCCCACAATTTTGACAATAAAAAATAGTTGCCGTTTTCCCTTTTGCCATAGTTTTTACCCTGAAGCCCTTTCACATAAACTCTTCAAGAGATATTTCTATTCCAACTACACCGTATTGACTTTGTTTTTCCTTTGAATAATACAGCTCCATATCATCGGGCGAGGCTTTATCAACATCTTCCTCAGTGTAACCACATTTTAGGAGCGGCAAATTATTATATAACTCAACAAAGGAACTAAACACAAACAGATTCCTGACTATCACCGATAAAGTGTCATTGGGATTTGCAGAATTGACGAAAATTATGGTATCACCGACAGCTATGCTTTTTCTCTTATCATCATACAGCCTAAGCTCTATCGTTTTCGTCCCCTCTCTGATCTGCTCAAGCGGAGCAGGGTGCAGATTCATTACATGCTCTCTCATAATTAGTGAAAACTCCTCTCGGGAAAATATATCCCGCACTTGGCGACGCCAAATGCGGGATATCATAGCTGATCCTATGCTCGAACTACCTTGACGGTAACCTCCCCTGCACTCTCCAGCTCAACGCTCAGGGAAAGCTTGCCGCCCAAGCCTGTCTTCATCGTTCCCACGTTTCTCTCGCCCACAAACACCTCGTACTCCGTCTCGTCCGTGAGCCCTATGGTAATCTGCGCGTCCGCATCCCCCGCCACGGTAAACTCCACACCGTCAGCCTGCTCCTTAAAGCTCTGGACGCTGGTGCCGGGCACCGACTCATACAGGAACATGCCGTTTTTCTCCAGCTTGGTGATCTCCTTGTAGGTCTTCACCTTCAACAGATCCCCCTGATGCTTAAAATCCTCAACCTTTGCCTTCTGTGCAAGCTTGTGATTGCCAAAGCTAATTGATCCGTCCGTCTCGGTTCGAACCAATTCCTCTACTACTGCCATCTCTTTTGTCCTCCTGATCATTGTCATAAAAAAGGCGCTCCCGCCATGTACTTACAGCTACCCTTAGTATAATATAATTTCAGCTTTTTTTCCACTAAAAAAATGTTTTTGTTACTTCAAAATTTTCTACCTTCTCCTCAGTTCTTCACCGTGAAATTCACCTTATCGTTCTTAAATCCCGCGCTGACCGTATCCCCGGGCTGCACCTTCTTCATCAGAATCTCCTCCGCAAGCGAATCCTCCACCACGGACTGGAGCGCTCTCTTTAGCGGACGCGCCCCCATCTTATTGTCGGCGTATTTTTTCACCAGATGCTCCTTCAGGGCGGGCGTCATGCTCAGGCGGATATCCATCTGCGCCTCGCACCGCTTGTAGAGATTGGACGCAAGCAGGTTCACGATTGCCTTCATATTATCGTCATTTAACTGGTGGAACACGATAATATCATCAATTCGATTGATAAATTCAGGCTTAAAGCTCTTTTTGACCTCCTCCATCACCGCGGACTTCATCTTCTCATAATCCTTCTTCTCGCTGCTCGCTGCGGCAAAGCCCAGATTCTTGGGATCCACGATACGCTGCGCCCCCGCGTTGGAGGTCATGATCAGGATCGTGTTCTTAAAGCTCACCTTGCGCCCCTTGGAGTCCGTAATATGCCCGTCATCTAACACCTGCAGCAGGATATTGAACACATCGGGGTGCGCCTTCTCAATCTCGTCAAACAGCACGACGGAATAAGGATTCCTGCGCACCTTCTCCGAGAGCTGCCCGCCCTCCTCGAAGCCCACGTATCCGGGCGGTGAGCCGATCATTTTGGAGACGGAATGCCCCTCCATATATTCCGACATGTCCACGCGGATCATGGCGTCCTCCGAGCCGAACATCGCCTCCGCCAATGCCTTGGACAGCTCTGTTTTGCCCACGCCCGTAGGTCCCAAGAACAGAAACGAGCCAATGGGACGATTAGGGTCCTTCAGCCCTACCCTGCCCCTGCGCATAGCCTTGGCGACGGCGCTGACCGCCTCCTCCTGACCGATCACGCGCTTGTGCAGAATCCCCTCCAGCTTCAAAAGCTTCTCGCTCTCCTTCTCCGCCAGCTTCTGAACGGGAATCTTGGTCCACATTGCCACGACCTCGGCGATCTCGTTCTCCCCGATGCTGTAACTCAGGTTGTCCTCCTTCGCCTGCCTTCGCGCCAACTGCCGCTCATATTTCTTGGTCAACTCGTCCTGATTGTGCTTGATCTCCGCCGCCTGCGTAAACGCCTCCATGCGAATGGAACGCTCGATCTGCTTATCCATCTTCTTGATCTGCTCCGCCAATTCCTTCAGCTTATCAGGCACGTCCATAGCCTTCAATCTCGCGCTGGCAGCCGCCTCGTCGATCAGGTCGATCGCCTTGTCGGGCAGATTTCTGTCATTGATATAGCGATTGGACAGCCGCACCGCAGCCGCCACCGCCTCTCCTGTGATGCGCACCTTATGGTGTTCCTCGTACCGCCCCTTGATTCCCTCCAGAATGCGGATTGCCTCCTCCTCCGAGGGCTCCTCCACCGTCACGGGTTGGAAGCGACGTTCCAGAGCGGCGTCCCTCTCCACATACTTGCGGTATTCCGCAATGGTAGTGGCGCCGATCATCTGAATCTCCCCTCTCGCCAAGGAGGGCTTTAATATATTGGAAGCATCGATCGCCCCCTCCGCGCCGCCCGCGCCGATAATGGTATGCAGCTCGTCGAGGAAAAGAATCACGTTGCCGTCATCAATAACTTCCTTCACCACTCTCTTGATGCGCTCCTCAAACTCGCCGCGGTACTTACTGCCCGCCACCATACCTGCCAAATCCAGTGTCAGCACGCGCTTATTCTGGACGGTAAAGGGCACGTCCCCCGCCACGATGCGAAGCGCCAACCCCTCCGCCACGGCAGTCTTACCCACGCCGGGTTCCCCGATCAGACAGGGATTGTTCTTCGTCCGACGGCTCAGGATCTGCACAACTCGCCGAATCTCGTCCTCTCTCCCGATCACGGGGTCTAGCTTGCCTTCCCTTGCCAATGCCGTCAAATCCCTGCTGTACTGGTTCAGGGTCGAACCCTTGCCCTTATTCTGTCCCCGTTTGCCCAAATCCTCCTTATACAGATTGCCGTCCTGACCAATGGCGATCAGGGTGTCCACATATACCTTCTGTATATTGATGTTCAAGGTGTTCAGCAGACGCACCGCCACATTCTCGCCCTCCTTGATCAGCGCCAGCAGAATATGCTCCGTCCCGACCTGAGCCTGTCCGAAACGCTCCGCCTGTCTGTGGGCCTCCTCAAGAATCTTCTGGGCGCGCGGAGAATACCCCTCCCGCTCCTTCAGGGCGATTCCCTTGTCAAAGGCGATCAGGTCACGAATCATGTCCTTGACATGGTCGATATCCACCCCGTTCTCCTCGAGCACCTTGGCAGCCACTCCGCTCTGCTCCGCCAAAAGCCCTACCAGAATGTGCTCTGTCCCGATATAGCCCTGCTTTAAGCTTCTTGCACATCTGGCAGCCTGCGCCAGAGCCTCCTTTGCCTTATCCGTATAATCCGACTGCATCTTTCAGCCCTCCATCATTTTAATTAATATAGTCCCTGTAAATCTCGTCGATCAGCTCATGAATCTCCGCCACGGAGATATTCTTGCAGCTGCTCTTAGCAAGTATGACCTGCAGCTCCTTTTTCAATTCCTCCATAGCCTGTATATGATCGACATCTACCGCGATCACCGCGCCCCGCCTGCGGTCCACCTTGACATACCCCTCCTGCTTCAGGACAGTGTATGCCTTATTCACCGTATGCATATTGATTCCGATCATATCCGCTAGCTGACGGACGCTTGGGAGTGAGTCCCCCTCTTGAAACTGTGCGGTGGCAATGCCCATAATGATTTGATTGCGAAGCTGAAGATACAGAGCTTCATCACTATTAAAATCTATCTCAATTATCATCATGCCACCTCCCACACAACATACACGGCTACGCTCTGCGAGTCTGCTTATTATAAGCAAACAACAAAACACCCACATTGTTATACATATCATATAACAGTGCGGGTGTGCTGTCAACCTGAGAAAAAAATTTTCTTATTACTTCTTATATCTGGTCATCATCTACATTGATAAACTGGAATTCAAACTCGTCATCATTGATAAAATTCTTTGCTCTCCACTTCTGCTGAGGCTGAGAGTCTGTATTCTCCTGCGTCCGGAGCTCCGCTTCATATTCAGGCGACTGTCCTCCTACATCTTGACGGGATTGCGCCTGCGTCCCCGCGGGTCTCTGCTGCGAGCCTGAACCTGTGGGGCGAGGCTGTCCGCCCTGTCCCGTCGGGCGAGACTGTCCGCCTGAGCCTGTCGGTCTCTGCTGACTACCCGAACCTGCGGGACGAGGCTGTCCACCCTGTCCCGTCGGGCGTGGCTGTCCGCCTGAGCCTGTTGGTCTCTGCTGACCTCCCGCCCCTGCAGGTCTCTGCTGTGAGCCTGAGCCTGTCGGACGCTGCTGACCACCCGAACCCGCGGGTCTCTGCTGTCCACCCGCGCCTGCCGGACGCTGTCCGCCTCCCGAACCCGCAGATCTCTGTCCCGTCGGACGTTGCCCGCTGCCCGAGCCTGCAGGTCTCTGCCCCGCGGGGCGTCTTCCGCCCTGTGCACCCGCCTGCTGTCTCTGAGTGCTTCCGCCCCTCTCAATCGGTCGGTCTGCCGTCCTGCGATGCATTGTCTCCTTCTCGACTTCATCAAAATACGCGGCATCTGACACGTCCTTTAGCTTAAAGATCACCAGTGTGAGAACCGTCGCCAACACGATCATCAGCATCACCAATACGATTCGCCAGATCTGCAGGCTTTTATTGGTGTCAAGCGCTTTCTGTAAGGTCTCCTTGTTGGCTTCCACCGTGGAAAACATCTCCTCGATATCCCAGCTCTGGGTCGTGGTGTTGTCCATCAGATGCCATTTGCCGTCCGCATAATAGGTATCCCAATCCTTGACCTCCTCGGGCTCAGGCTCCTCGCCTCCCGTCTGCTCCCCTTCCTCGGGAGCCTCCGTTGATGACCCCAAGGGAACGAGATTATCACTCCCCGACACGAACCTTTTCTGGATAAATCCGTTGATCTCAGAGCCGGCGGAGGTATAGCTTACCTGTACCCAATCCATGTTGTCCGTTCCCACAGCCTGACCGATGATAGTCAGCTTGGCTCCATTATCGACAGTACTGACGATACGACTGGTGGTTGAAGCATTCTGACGTATACGCACACGTGTACCGCTTGACACAGTGCCCTCCACAGGCTCCACCGCCGTAACCTGCACCACCGTCTCGTCCGGAGTGGAGGTGGTAGGGGTCGAGGTAGTAGTAGAGGTAGTGGAGCTCACGATTGTGGAGGGAGTGCTTCCGTCCGTGATCGTCATCAGATCGGAACGGATATATCCTGTGATCGTGCCGTCCGTGATCTGATACCATGTATATCCGTCGCTCCCCGTAATCTGCCCCTTGACATTCACCGTCGCGCCCTGTGCCGTGCTTCCCACGGCTTCACTGCCGGCGTTGGGTTCCTTCCTGACATTCGCGCTGGTCGCCGTCACCGTCCCGATGCTGTCCGCGCGTCCGACGATCGCGAAGGCATCTGCGGTCAGTCCCGCCATCAACGCCATAAGCAGCATCAGAATCCCAAGCAGCACCCTATATCTGTCATGCAGTCTGTCAATTTTACTCATTTGTCTGTCCTCTCTGTGGAATAATATGTCCTAATGTGACATCTTAATTGCGTTGGAAACGCTTCTGTCCCTCGTCGCCCTTGCCGACCATACCCACGCCATGGAGATTCGCGTTGGACAGACGCCGCTGCTGCTCCTCCAGATTGCGGTGTGCCTTCATCTCACATTCCGGACATAATTTGCCGCTTCGTATATCCTTGCCACATATCTCGCAGCGCAGGAAGGTTTTGGAGCCCTCCGCCACCTGCAGTCTGGATTCCTTCAACATCTGTCGAATCGACTTCTGGGAAACCCCCGTCTCCTTCTCGACCTCCACCGCGTTCGCACCCGGCTTCTTCTCTAGGAAAAGTCTCACCTTGCCATAATCATCGTAGTCCACCTTCCCGCATTCCTCACAGCGGTACTCGCCCACACCCTTGAAGATCATGATTCCGCCACATTCCTCGCAAACCCGCGGAATGTGATATTCGTCTGCCAAAGTTATTTTTTGCATAATAGCCTCCATTTCCGCCATACAGCATTGCTTTACTATGCCTCGTCTATCGCTTTGCCGATATCGTGACGCATATATTTATTTTCAAAAGAAACCCACTCCGTCGCCGCATAAGCGTTGGCTCTGGCCTCTTTCAAATCCTTCCCCTTGGCAGTCACGCCCAACACGCGCCCGCCGTTGGTGACAATCCCATTCTCCGACTGCTTGGTTCCCGCATGAAAGCAATAATAGCCCTCCGCCTCCTCAAACCGCTCCAAGCCCTCGATCAGGAAGCCCTTCTCGTAGGACACCGGATAGCCGTCACTGGCAAGCACCACGCACACAGCCGCATTGTCCTCAAACTCTAACTCGAGCTGATCCAATGTGCCGTCCACACACGCCTCCATCACCTCGATAATGTCATTTTTCATGCGGGGCAGCACCACCTGCGCCTCGGGATCGCCGAATCTTGCGTTGTATTCCAACACCCTTGGACCGTTTGGCGTGAGCATCAGTCCGAAGAAGATCACACCCTTGAAGGGTCTGCCCTCCGCCGCCATAGCGTCCACTGTTGCCTGATATATGTATTTCCTGCAATAATCGTCCACTTCCTTAGTATAGAAGGGACTCGGAGAAAACGTTCCCATGCCGCCCGTGTTCAAGCCCTGATCTCCGTCCTTTGCCCGCTTATGATCCTGTGCGGAGGTCATGATCCGAATCGTCCTGCCATCTACAAAGGAGAGCACACTGACCTCCCTGCCTGTCATAAATTCCTCGATCACCATACGGTTGCCCGCGTCGCCGAATTTCTTATCCTTCATGATAGAATCGACACCCGCCAGAGCCTCCTCCTTGGTATTGCAGATCAATACTCCCTTGCCAAGCGCCAGCCCGTCCGCCTTCAACACGATAGGAAAGCTTGCCTTCTCGTTCAGATATCTGACAGCCTCGTCCGCGTCATCAAAATTCTCATATGCCGCCGTTGGAATATTGTATTTCTTCATCAAATCCTTGGAAAATGCCTTGCTGCCCTCCAAGATCGCCGCATTCCTGCGCGGACCGAAGGTGCGTATTCCCGCTGCCTCCATCTCGTCCACCAGACCGCCCACCAACGGATCGTCCATGCCCACGATCACAAAGTCAACCGCCTTCTCCTTGGCAAATGCCACTAATTTGTCAAATTCCATGGCGCCGATCGCCACGCACTCCGCAAGCTGCCCTATCCCCGCATTGCCCGGGGCACAGTAGATTTGCTCCACCTTGGGGCTCTTGGCTACGGAAGCAGCAATCGCATGTTCACGTCCGCCGCTGCCCACAATCAATACCTTCATAATACAAGCACCTCGTTTCTCTCACTTATCACCGACGCACCACGCGCCCGCCTGTCAGCTCAATACGTCCGTTTGCAATATCGTCGATCGCTTGGGGAAGCAGTATCCATTCCGCCTGCTCCATCACGCGCCGCTGCAAGGTCTCCGGAGTATCCCCCTCCTCCACAGCCACGCTCCTCTGCGCGATGATCGGTCCCTCGTCCATTCCCTCCGTCACGAAATGCACCGTCGCGCCCGTCACCTTCACACCGCGCTCCAACGCCTTCTCATGTACCTTCAGCCCGTAATATCCCACGCCGCAAAAGGACGGAATCAGCGAAGGGTGGATATTGATGATCCGATTGCAATACCTCGCCACCATCTCGGGCGGAATCGACACCAAGAAGCCAGCCAACACGATCAGATCCGGCTTAAGCTCGTCTATTCCGTTCAAAAGAGCCTTATGAAAAAGCTCCCTGCTCTCATAATCCTTCGGCGAGATACTGATCGCGGGAATCCCCGCACTGCGCGCCCGCTCCAAGCTCTTTACGGTTTTGTTGTTGCTGATGACGCCCACCAGCTCCACATTTGTAATCTCGCCCGCCGCCACGCCGTCAATGATCGCCTGCAAGTTAGTCCCTCCGCCGGAGACCAGCACCACTACTCTCAACATCGCTTTCCAAACCTCTCCTCTCGGTCAAACCAAGGTAACACCCTTGGCTCCTGTCTCGCATTGCCCTACCACATAGGCGCTCTCTCCCGCCGTCTGAATCGCCTCAAGTGCTTTGTCCACGTCCTCGGGAGCCACAGCCAGTACCATGCCAAGCCCCATATTATATGTATTGTACATCATTTGCTCTGATATGCTTCCCTTTTGCTGCAGCAGCTTAAAAATCGCCGGAACCTCGTAGCTCTCCTTCCTGATCACCGCGTTGATGCCATCGGGGAGCATTCTGGGAACATTCTCATAGAAGCCCCCGCCCGTGATATGGCTGCAGCCCTTAACGACCACTCCCGCAGTCTTGATTGATTTCAGCGCCTTCACATAGATTCTGGTAGGCGTGAGCAGCGCCTCGCCCAAGGTCTTGCCCAGCTCGTCATAATAGGTGTCAAGACCTTCCTTAGTCATCTCGAACACCTTGCGCACCAGTGAGAAACCGTTGGAATGCACACCTGAGGAGGCGATGCCGATCAGGACATCTCCCTCCCTGATCCCCTCTCCGGTGATCAAATCCTTCTTATCTGCCACACCCACGGCAAAGCCTGCCAGATCATACTCGTCCTCCGGCATCAGTCCCGGGTGCTCCGCGGTCTCTCCGCCGATCAGCGCGGCTCCTGCCTGCTTACACCCCTCGGCAACTCCTTTTACGATTGAAGCGATCTTCTCAGGGTAATTCTTCCCGCAGGCGATATAGTCCAAGAAAAACAAGGGCTCTCCGCCCGCGCACGCCACATCGTTCACACACATCGCCACACAGTCGATTCCCACCGTGTCATGCCGATCCATGAGAAATGCCAGCTTGATCTTGGTGCCCACGCCATCTGTGCCTGACAAAAGAATCGGCTCCTCCATATTTTTGATAGCGTTCATGGAGAATGCTCCGGAGAAACCACCCAGACCGCCCAATACCTCAGGGCGCATGGTTCCCTTCACATGCTCCTTCATCAACTCCACCGCCTGATAACCGGCCTCGATATCTACTCCCGCTTTCTTGTAATCCATCGTCGCTCTCCTTGACTGCTTTTATTTCTTTTATTTCTTTTATTTCTATTATCTAATTGCCCTGATCACCCATTCTGCTGTTGACACCAACGGCACGAATAGTCATGCAGCTTATTCTTTATTCCGACCCGTGTATGCCTTGTAGCCCATCTCCTGCAGCTTGGCGTCCTTGTCCATGACCTGCTGCTGCAGCTTGGCGCTGTAATCCTTCAGTCGCTGCAAGAGCGTTTCGTTCGAGGTCGCCAGAATCTTAGCCGCCAAGAGTCCCGCGTTGGCACCGCCGTTGATCGCCACGGTCGCCACAGGAATGCCCGAGGGCATCTGCACGATTGAATAGAGGGAATCACGTCCTCCCAATGATGTGGTATGCATGGGAATCCCAATCACGGGCATGGGAAAAATCGCCGCGCACATTCCCGGCAGATGCGCTGCCATGCCTGCACCTGCGATGATAACCTTAAAGCCTTTATCCTCCGCGGTTCTCGCATATTCAAAGAATACGTCCGGCTCCCTGTGGGCACTGATAATGGTCATCTCGTAGGGAACGCCAAGCTCCTCCAAAATGTCCGCCGCCTTCGCCATCACGGGCATGTCCGAGTCACTGCCCATCACAATCCCAACCTTGCCAACGGCTCCGTCCGGAGCCTTGTTTGCTGAATCTGTCATGATGTCCTCCTCAAATCCTTTAATAAGGATTTTATGATTTCGATTTCTTGATTCCGATTTACTGATTTAATATCTCTAGTCATATATTAAAACAAAATAAACCGGATATGTTGGTGGGGTATTTATATCCATACCACCATATCTAGTTTACTAAAAATATATCTTGTGTGCAAGACCTATATGAAAAAAATTAGAGAAAATGTTAAAGTTGGGGGTTTTGAGCATGGAGTTGGGCGGTGGGCAGTGACAGTAGGTAGTGGGCAATGGGCAATGGGGCGGCGGGAGGAGACAGGGAGTGTTTTGCGGGCGGGCTGCGGTTGGGGGTTTTCTAATAGTGCGCGGGAAGGGGGTTGCGATTTGCGGGTCGGCTTTAAGGTGCATCCATGCACCATAAAGCCTGAAATGCGCGTCCGTGCGCATTTCACCCTAGGTTGTGGGGCGCACTATAAGAAAACGCTCCAACCTACGCCGAAGCCCGCAAAACACTCCCTGTCTCCTCCCGCCTTGGTATTGGCACAAAGCAGGATATGTGCCAATTGTAGTATATGTTGGTTTTGGCACAAAACGGCATATGTTTCTTTGGATTTATACGGTTTTGTCAACAAAAGCAGGAGATTCCGAGTTTTATGGAACCTCCTGCTTAGTGCTTGCCGTTTACTGCCTATTGTGTACTACTTAATACGTACTGCTTACTACTTAATACTTACTGCTTAATACTTACTGCTTGATACGTACTGCTTAATGCTTACTGTTTAATACATACCTCTTAATGCTCACTGCTTAATACGTATTGCTTGATATGTATGCTTGATGCTTAATGTTATCGCTTATTTCTACCCACTCTTTATGTGACAGTGCTTTACTTCCCCAGTACCTTGAACAGATTATCCAACAGACCTGTCTGGTTCTTCAGGCTCTTCGCAACAATATTAAAACTTGCTGTCTTGCTGCTCACATACGCATCGCTCTTTGCCGTGATGATCACGGTGGCTTTGCCTTTGTTCACGTTGTTCACATAAGTCACCTGATAATCGGCTGGAGCTACCACCTGCCAGTTCTTGCCGTTCTTGATCTCCACCTTCACGGCGGGCTTCACCTCGCGTCTGGTGTACTCCGCCTTGGTCTGTTTATTGCCGTTTGAATCCAACACTGTTATCCTAGCCTTGGACAGGTCCTGCTGTCCCTGACCCACTGCGCAGACCTTGTAGCTTGCGCCTGCGTCTGTCGGGGCATAATTGCCCTTTCCGGTAAGCTTCACGTACACGGTTGCCGACGTGTCTCCCTCCGCTATTGTCACCTTGTTCTGGCTGTTCATCGGTTTGGTCATCTCTTTATCAAGATAGTATTCCGCCTTGTAGTCCGAGCTCTTTAACGCGACTCCGTTTATGCTCACATAGGGCGCCGACTTGTACTGGGACGGCTTCTTGTAGGTCTTGTCTGCCGCAATGATCTTTAGTCCCGCGGTGTCATTACTCAGGGGCGCCGACTTGATGGTGAATGTCCCGCTCACCGCCTTGCTCCCCTTGTAGTTGCCAAGGAAGGATACGGTGTATTTTGCCTGCGCCTTGTCGGTGCTCACCTTCTTGTTGTTGCTGTATGTCACCTTGTAGTCCCTGCCGGGCTTAAGCTCCGCGTTGTTCAGTGCGGCGTCCTTCACCACAAGGTCACTGTTAATCGTCACGCCCGCGCTGTTGAAGGGGTATGTCTTGCCCTTGTCCTTGAGCTCCGCCGTCAGGCTCGCCTTTCTGGGCTTCACCGTGAAGGACTTCGCCACGGTTCCCGTGTACTCACCAAGACCCACTACCACGAACTTCACGGTTCCTGCATTGTCCCTGTTCGCGGTGCTGTATACGATCGTGAAGTCCAAGTCGGTCGTCAGGCTTTGACCCGTCGCCGCGTCCTGAACGGTCACGTCAGCGTCATGCGCCCTGCCGTCGCCATAGGTGTAGTCCACCTTGTTCACGGTGACCTTGAATTTCTTGAGGTCTTGTTTGCTCTCAACCACCTTCACCTGAATGGTGCGTTCTCCACGGAAGTTGTTCTGTCCCTCCAATGTGATGGTGCCATTCTCGGTAAATTTCTTCTTGGCGTCATTGGAATCCTTAAACTTGTAGTCCTTGGTTCCAAGCTTCACGCCGTTGTATACCAGTACGGGCGACGCCTTGGAGTTCTTCACCACGACCACCGCCCCTGCCTTCACCGAATCGTCCGACAGCTCCCGCCGCGTGATGGTAAAGGTGGTGGAAATGCTCCCGCTGAGGTTGCCCTTGCCGGACACGGTGATCTTCGCCTTGTTGTCCGCCGCCTTGACATTGTTGCTGTATTTCACGGTATAGTCCGTGCCCTCGGTCAGCGTCCTGCCGTTGTTGGTCACTATGTGTGAGTGCGCATCAAAAATGAAAATTTTTAGTATACAAATGAACCATCTTGAATATAACATAACACTTTTTCAATTTCTTTGCATCACTCAATTTCTTTTTGGAGCTTTATATGAATGTTTTTAGATATTTTATAAAATATAAATTTTTGCCGACATATATTGCAAAAATTCGTCATTATGATAGAAAATATTTAGGTGTTACCAAAACGGGTAGCGGTTCGCCTTTCGCCAGAATGAGTACATTTTGAGAACTTCTGGTTCCGAAGGGAGGAGAACATATATGGAAAATAAAAACGAAAGGTATGTTCCATTGGTGTTAGAAATTATTTTGGAGCTTGTCGGTATTGTAGTGACAGTTATCAGTATCATCGTCACGATAATCAGTATACGGCAAACCAGAAGAAACGATAAACATCAAAAAAGCAACCGCACCGACCAAAGTTAAGTTGCTTTTTTAATTTACAATTAACCGAGGCGAACCGTTGCTTTACGGTAACACCTTTTCTACAAGATATCCTAGCACTTATCAACATTCCTGTCAATAAATTCTTCAAAAATGTCAAAAAAATTTCTGCTCAAGTGTCATTCCATCAACCTCCTTTGAAAGCTCTTCATGTCTAAAAGACACGCGCTTCGCCGCATGGCGCATTAATCATATATAGTCGCGGTACCGCAAGCTCCATAGGGGTGCCCGCGGATACCTCGTTTTCTAAAATTAATATAACCTCATTTATACAATATGTCAACTCTTTTTGATGGTTGAATTGTTACAGAGAAATGAATTTTAATTCTTATTTTAATGCGATTTTCTTCACAACCGTCAGAAAATTTTTCCCTTCTATGTATTCATAGGAAATCTTATCCATGGTCTTTCTCACCAGATAGATGCCCAGACCCCCGGGGACACGCTCCTCAGCGGGCAGCGTTACATCGGGCTTTTTCTGTTCCAAGGGATTAAAGGGTATTCCGTTGTCCACAAGAAGTATTCCCGCATGGCACTCGCTCAGTCCGCATCGAATCTCCACATTCTGCGCCCCGCTGTGCACGCACAGATTGGAATACAGTTCATCTAACGCCACCAATAGCTTTGCACGATCTCCCTCCGCCACCTTCCTCTCCGTGAAATAGCGCTCCACTGCCTCCAGTACATGTGGCATATTGTCAATGCTTGGCTTGCCTGCATATATCTCTACCGTATCGCTCATAGCATTCCTCCATTCATACTCACTCAAGCGTCAATATGGCGTCAAAGCCCGTGATCTTGAATACCTCAAGCACCTCCGACCTGACATTGTGGAGCTTCATATTGCCGCCCTTTGCCTGCATTTTCTTGGTCGCAGAGAGCAGCACGCGAAGCCCTGCTGACGAGATATATTCCAACTGCTCCATATCCATATGCAAATCTGACACCTCTGTCAATTCATTGTCTATCACCGCCTGCAGCTCGGGCGCCGTCGTGGTCTCCAATCTGCCGAACAGCCTGACGGTCAATGTAGTTTCGTTTTGTTCCTTTTCTATCCTCATGCTTCCTCCAATCCGCCCGTTATGCGGGCTGCCTTAGTCCATAACGGATTAGCCCATTATGAGCTGTCCATTATAGGTTGTCCTCTATGAACTTGTCTCGCTCTCCCATGCGGGCTTTCTCGCAAACCCGACATGATAAGTCACCTTCTCCATCGTCAGTTCATGCTCCCCGATCATATAGCGTCCGATTGTGATATCCTTTCCGAGGATAATCCCCCTCGGATAGTCATTCAAACAGCGGTTTAAAAGTGCGAGCTGCTGTTCTCTTGACTGATCCGAAAGGGGATTGTTCGGATTGACGCTGCCCACGGGGACAAGCTTGACATAATGGATATCTGTCAACTCTGTCTTCTCCCGTTTATCCATACTTATACCCCCGCATAAATCCGTCACTTGGACATGGCTGTGTTGTACGCTTCCTTCTTGTCATAGAGCTCCTGCTCCACTGCGTTCACCTTCATCTGCGCCACCACCGCGCTGTTCTGCGCGCTCACCATCGCGTTGTACTTCGCTCCTGATGTGGCGTCATAGGCTCCCACGGAATTATCGCCCGTCAAGCCCATCAATGCAAAATCCTGTGAAAGCGCGGATACACCGGAAGCGCTCTCCGTGCTCTCGGCGGAATCCGCAAGCACGGAAACGATGTCGCCTACCTGATTCTGGAAGTCGTTCCAGCTCTGCATCAGCGAATCATACGCCTGCTGATTCTCCTCTGTCGCACTCTCCGCCAAAGCCGCCACCTTCGTGCTGTACAGATTCTGCTGCGTCGCGGCGCACTTCTTGAATATCGTCAGCCGATCCTCAAGATTGCTTTTCGCCGCGTTCAATCTCGCCTCGATGTTGGATACCTCGCCGCGCAGCTTCTTGAGATTCTCCGCCTTCGTGCGCTCCGAATCCGATAACGTCTGACCGTCTGCGCCCTTCAGCGTGCTTCCCACCAACGCGGGAGCGACGTTTGCCGCCATCATGTCGAGCACTCTCGCCAGACCCTCGGGCGTGCCGTGGTTGGTCGCTCTCACATCTACATGATACTTAGCGGAATTGTCGGAGCTTCTGGTGTTCTCCTTATGCGCGCTGACACTGCCGCTGATGCTGACCTTAATCGGACCGATCCCCAGAGATCCGGTCAGACTCGCGCCCATATCCAACGACTGCTGGGACTTCTCGCTCTGTTTTACCTCCATATCAAAGAGAATATTTACCTCGTCCACTTGGATATTCGGTATTGGAACGATTGCCAGCATGGGCACCTCCACCTTCATCGCGTCGAGATTACTGGTGCCGTCCTCGTTCATGCTGCGTTTTTGGTAAGCAAATGCGACTGTTCGCAGGTTTCCCTTGCCGTCAAACCCCACGCGATTGATAAAATCCGCCGTGGAATTGGCGAGCAGGGTACTAGCGTCCGCTACTGCGGTAAGGGGGCCGCCGATGAGCTGACCCATATTCAATCCCGCAAATTGTTCTGCTACTGCCATAATTGTTTACCTCCTTTCCTAAAATGTTTTATTCTTAAAGCATGTCAATCTCTTGGCAGACGCTCTAAGCAAGATAAATAGCCTGTTCTGAAGCCTTCTAAGCCTCATACGGAGCCGCCGCATCGCACGTCCGCGAACGGGCGGCTCCACCTTAGTCACGGTGAGCTCCTCCACCCAAAGCACCTCTTTGCTCCAATCGCCCGCCATCAGCAGGCGGTAATTCAGCTCATTTTTCAGACGGGTGACGTCCTCCTCCGCCAAGACTTGTATCGCGGTCGGGTCACTTATAGTCATTTTCAAGTCCATACAGAATCTCCTTGTTGATAATCTGCTCCTGATATTCCATGATGCGGTTGATAATATTGGACTGTGCCATCAGATATCTCTCCTTGTCAAAGTCATAGGTATCCTCCTCAAAGGCGTCCACACTGATCTGATGCAGCCGCTCCTGCTCTGCGATCATATCCGCGATTCTCTGGTGCAATTGTTTTAGCTTGCCGATCTTTACCCGAAGCCGCTTGGTCTCCTGCATGAGAGCCTTCTGTTCCTCACTGCCAAGGTCACCGTCCACGACGACCGGCGTGGTATCAAGCTTTTTCGTCACCTGATTGGTGCTTAGGCTGTCCGTGAGCCGCATGATCCCCTCCGTCGCAGGAATCGAAGAAACCTGCAGCTTATAAGACACCTTGGGCAGAAAGTCACTGTCCCTCTGGGACGGCGAACAGATGCGTGCATTGATTCTGGCTTCCCCCGTCTCCCGATTCATCACCGCCTTGACCTCCGTGGAAAAGTCGATCTCCGCCTTCTCCACATTCAGATTGGTCATTGGCACGATAGAGAGCAGCGGCACCTGAAGCTGCAGATTGTCAACGCTGTAACCCTCCTCCGCCTCCGCCCGTATCTGGTCATAGGCAATATTGATATTGTTCAGGTGAATAATCTCCTCCTGCCCGTTCTGCTTGGAGGTTCCCATGCCCCTGATCGCCTCCACGATATGCTCCCGCAGCTGTTGATTGGATTTTGCCAATGCGTGAAGCGGCGCGAACACCAAATCGTCCAACAGGATAAAATCATTATCCATGACGCCCTCGCCCTTTATTTCTTCCCCCGACGGATTATCTTCCCTCTTGTCCATTCCGTATGGCATATGAGCCTCCTTATATCATCATTTGCTAATCGCTTAGAAATAATGCCCTTTCTTCTTCCCTTCTCCGCACCAGTCCCGGCAGCACCTTGCCGCCGCCCTTGTTGTAGGCAAGCAGCTTCTCGGCAATCTCCTCGGCGCTCCTGCCCGCCACCAGCTTTTGAAGGTTTCCCGCCCCACAGTTGTAACAAAAAGAAGTCAGGGCATCAAACTGATTCTGGTTTGGCTGAAAGGTCAGCTTCCCATTTTGTATACATTGATTGACGCTTGCCGCGTACTTCGCGAGATCCTTCTGCAAAAGCTCCTTCGCCGCCTCCTTGGACGGCAGGGTATCCCCCTGATTGACGCCCGCGGTATGCCCATAGCCTATCGTCCACACGCCCGCCGGACATTTGTAGGCTTCCAGACGGCAGCCCTCGTATTTTGCCACCAGCTCCACACCCTTGGCGGAAATCTGCATCTCGCTCCCTGACGCTGCCGACACATCACTTTTATTGATATCCATAATTATCCTCATTTCTGCGCCGCTTTCTGTGTGCGGATCCATATCATGATTTACAAATTCGCGGCAAGCGGCGCGCAACCGCAAATCTCATGATTGAAAATCCGGATCCGCAATTTTAATCCATGTTAGAGCAATCTACTGCGATTACGCGTGATGATAAATCCGTGCGCTGTTTGCAGTGCTGCGCTTCTCTCATCTGCAGTCAAGACAATTCGAGGCTCTAACCCAAATTCTGAAGACCGCCCATCAGTCCCTTCACCGCGTCCTCGTCCGCCTTCATATAGGACATTCCCAGACTCTCCACAAACCCGCGTCGGTCATCTATGGAAGCGGTTCCGACAAAGCCCGCGAACACACCGCCCTCGGGGATAGAGATAGTAAATGACTTCCCGCCCCGTGAACCGAAGGGACCGTATTTCTTGCCGTTGACAGTCTCAATCACCAGCTTGCTGATCGCCCGCTCACCGTGATAATCCGAGCCTGACACGCCGGAGATGCTCTTGATGCTGTCCCCGTTGTCCAACATGATCTTGTGCTCCGAGCCACCCTTGAGATTGCCCTGCACCGTGCCGCTGCCGTCCTCATAAATAATGCACAGCGCATCTACAATGCCGCCGCTGCGAACGACCACTCCCTTTACCTCCTTGTTAGAGACGGAATCGTCCTTCAAGGTATCAAACTTCTTCTTGGTGGCATTTCCTGCCGTCGGCGTGTACTCCGCCTTGATTCCTCCCAACATGTCACCGATAGCCCCCATATTTTTCATATCATTCTTTTCCATAGCTCTTGCTCCTTTCCAAAATGTTTTGTAACTGTTCCGAAGCAAACAAATACGTAATATTTACGATGCCGCTTCTAAATTTTACGATGCTATGCATCAATCCGGCGGTACACTCTCCGCCCCTTGTGTCTGCCGCATAGAATCCGAAAGCCTTATACACAATTGCGCAGAACGCAATTCTGACTTTATGGCTTCATGCGGCTTGACGATTACATTTCCTGCATGGCGTCCGCAACCGCCTGACGGAATCCGTCCATCGTATAGCCGCACTGCAGCCCGTTCCACAGGTGGTCAGGGTCGGCATGTCCCGACGCGATTCCGCGGTCATGCCCCTCCTTGTGGCTGACGATCACTCCCTCCTGCAGGGGATTAAGCTGATACTGCCTGCAAAGCCTTGCAAACAATTCCACTGCGGCGTCATAGGTGCGTTTCACCACCGCCATCGCCGCCTCCCTGTCCGAGCAGGTGAATCCCGCGCCCCCCGTGTACTTGATGCACGCAGGCTCACACATCTCCACGCCAATGTGGGTGTTGTTGCCCGAGCCGCCACAATGGGGCGCGCGGTAATCCCATGGCAGGGTTTGATACACCACCCCGCTGTTGCCGTCGATGAAGCCATGAATGCACGCGCGGGTGTAATCAGGCTTATTCCATTGCTTGATAAAAACCTGCGCATTGGGCTGCGGACACCCCACGCTGTGAAGCATCAGTCCCTTGACCTCAATCTTTTTCCCCTTAGTGTAATAGGGATTTTGAGTCAAAAAGCTTTGTACAATCTCCATGTACCTTCCTCCTTTTCTTTTTGTAACTGTTCATAGGCAGACAAACATACAATGCTTACAAGGCTGCTTTTGAATAATCACACTTTTTATATTGAACCGCGCTGCGGTATCAATCAAATTCCTTTGGCATGTTCATCAGGCGTTCCTTGATCGCCATATATTTTTTCACCGGAATCTGAAGCTGTTCGCCGTTGTCCAACTCCACATAGCAGCGGGCAACCTTATACACATGAGCCGTATTGACAATAAATCCCCTATGTATCCTGACAAATGAATCTGACAGCGACTTTTCCGAAAGGCTTAAATTGCCGACCGTCTCAATCACTCCGTTTCGGCAATGCCATTTTGTGTGATTGTGACCCGCCTCCAGATAAAACAAATCCAACTCGTCCACCAAATAGCAATGCTCTCTCGTATCCCTCAGCTCATATTTCTTCCCCGACTGCTTCTCCGAGATATGAAGCAGCGCCACCTTAATCCGCTGCTCCTCGCAGGTCAGCATCACGGAAGCAACACATATTTTTTCCTTTTCTCGGGCGGCTTCCGTGGTTGTCAACAGTCGAAAGCTTCCCACCACCGTCACATACTGCCCCGACTGCAGCGCGACCTTGTACTGATTATGCACGATTTTGTACTTCTGCTTCCCGCCCCTGCCGTTCTCACTCGGGCGGAGCACATTGTTCCCCAACACAAAATGAGCCTCCGTGTAGAATCTCTTTTCCTGCTGATAATAAAGCTCAATCCCCCTCTTTGCCGATTCAATCATTTTTTCCCGCTGCATTTAATATCTCCTCTACTTGACAATATCTCCTCTACTCGACATCTGCCGTGCTGTCAGCCTCGATTCCGATGCCAGCCGACTGCTTTACCTTCGCTGTCCTCTTTGCATTAATGCTTTTGCTGTTTATGTTTCTTTTTGTAAAATATAGTTAAATTTTATCAGCATCGCAATAAATTCGTCTTTATGACCACTAAGACAGTCCGAGTAACCAAAAAGAGAAGCTTGCAGCAAGAAAAGTCAACATAAAGCGAATATTATAAGAAATGTGGTTATTTTGACAAAGCCTTGACGGGATATAGAAACATATCATAATACATAAGAATGAAACTCATGAATAGGATCCAGTAACAGGACTTTGGAACGGGACTTAAGTATCTAAGACCTATTCCTTTCCAAAGTCATACATCAACTACCGCAAGCCGAGGGCAGTCAGCACAGAGCAGAGGGACACAGGCAAAGCGATGTTACATCGCTTCGGCAGATGATGATTGAACGGAACAGGAGATAAGGAAGATTAAGCAAAATTTAATGGAATTGTGCGTGCGTTTGTGATAAGATAACAGTGTTGAATAATTCAATAAATCGTTTTGCTCATTATGTCTATTTTTTAGGAGTGATATAAAAATGAATAGGGAAACAGAGATTGTACATGATTGGCTCTATGCAAAGCCGGAAATGATGGTTGATTGCATAAAGTAATAAAGACCATCAGTAATTCCTGCTTTGCCAATAAAGATGTGAGATGACAAGGAGGAATTTATATATGTCGATGATAAATATATCAAAATTAACTTTTGCATACGAAGGCAGTTACGACAATGTGTTTGAAGATGTAAGCTTTCAAATTGATACAGATTGGAAATTGGGATTTACAGGAAGAAACGGAAGGGGAAAAACTACCTTTCTCAATCTTTTGATGGGGAAATATCCTTATAGCGGAACAATCAGCAAAAATGTTAAGACGGAGTACTTCCCATATCCTGTAAATGATATGTCACAGTATGCAATCGAGATCATGCAAAGTATCTGTCCTTTTGCAGAAGATTGGGAATTTTTGAAAGAAACCTCTTTGCTTGATGTTGATTCAGAGGCACTTTACAGACCTTTTGAAACACTTTCCAACGGAGAGAGGACTAAGGTACTGTTAGTGGCTTTATTTCTTGCGCCGAATCATTTTCTTCTGATAGATGAACCAACAAATCATCTGGACGCTGAATCCCGAAGAAAAGTAGGCGAATATTTACAACACAAGAAAGGGTTTATTCTTGTATCCCATGACAGGGAATTACTGGACGCTTGTGTAGACCATATTCTATCCATAAACCGTACCAACATTGAAATTCAGCAGGGAAATTTTTCTTCATGGTGGAAAAACAAACAGCTTCAAGATGAGTTTGAATTAGATCAAAATAAGAAACTGAAAAAAGAAATCGGAAGACTTGCACAGGCGGCGAAACAAACGGCTGAATGGTCTGATAAAGTAGAAAAAAGCAAGAAAGGAAAAACGAATTCCGGTTCAAAGATTGACAGAGGTTATGTCGGACACAAATCTGCAAAAATGATGAAACGTGCAAAAAGTCAGGAAAGCAGAATGCTTACCGCTGTCAGTGACAAATCAAAATTATTGCAAAACTTAGAACAGTCAGATACTTTAAAAATAACTATGATTCCTTATCAAAAGGACATTTTAGCAAATGCAGCCCAAATTTCGCTGTTCTATGGTGATACTCCTGTCTGCTCTGATATAACTTTTCAGATTAGGCAGGGTGACAGAATTTTAGTAAAAGGTAAAAATGGAAGTGGCAAATCTACATTGTTGAAACTCCTATGCGGAGAAGATATAAAATATTCCGGCGCATTGGAAATTGGAAGTAATCTCAAAATATCTTATGTACCGCAGGACACTTCATTTTTAAGAGGTTCTCTCAGTGCTTATGCAGAAAAAAGCGGCATAGATGAAAGTTTGTTCAAGACTGTCCTTAGAAAGCTGGGATTTGAGAGAAATCAATTTGAAAAGGTTATGGAAGATTTCAGCGGCGGGCAAAAGAAAAAAGTTTTGATTGCCCGCAGTCTTTGTGAACAAGCACATTTATTTGTGTGGGACGAACCTCTGAATTTTATAGATGTAATTTCAAGAATACAAATTGAAGAATTATTACTTGAATATCAGCCAACTATGATTTTTGTAGAACATGATATTGCGTTTCAACACAATATTGCAACATCAGAGATTTATTTATAGGGGAAATGGGAAATTTCAGTTTGTCGGGAGGACACATTAAAAACTAAATATTGTCTACCTACGGTAGCGGTTTATCTTAACAGATAATCAGCTACCTTTTTTATTTTCAGCAACTATCAACGCATCACAGTATGTGCGCCCTTCGGGGAGCGAGTTTCACTTGCAATGGACAATGCTAACAAGTTGGCATATGCGGAGGGCGTTGGCTGTCTTGCGACAGGCAAAAGGGGAAAAGGTCAGCAAACTGCCCTACACAATTCCCCTTCGCAAGCGGAGCTTGCTACCCTATCGGCAGAAAGCAGGTGTTGCGTATGGCTAATATGACGAAACAGGCAAGCACACGATTTTCCATAGTCAAGCGGAGCAAAGGGCAGTCGGCAGTCGAAAAGGCATCATACATCAGCAGGAGTGTCCTTGTCAGCGAATATGACGGTCAGACCTACCGACCAAAGTACCATGAGGATTTAGTCCACAGCGAAATCTCTCTCCCACCAAATTCACCCAAAGAATATGCAGACCGAGCCCGCCATTGAACTGTCCGAGAAAGGGCAGAACTCACATGCTTGCAAATCCAACCAAAGAACGGTTGGATTGAATGTTAAAGGACTAAGCGGAGGGAGGAAGAAATTTAATGCGAATTTTATTGTAAACACGAACATTTTTCTGTATAATTAGGGTGTGACAGGGAGCAATCTATACTATCTTCTGTCACAGATTTTAGGAAACCGAGGTCATGCAGTTAGTGTAACCAACAATTCTTGACAATCAAACTACTAATGTTTGATTGTATAATTCAAAATAACAGTGTTAGGACACATAGAAAATGAAAACGCTATGTGTCCTTTTTGTATGTAAAGGAGCAGAGAATGAAGAAAGCAGACACCACCTATGACGTATCATTCCATTACAGCCGACAGAGCAGGGAAAGCATGAACGATAAAATTATCCGACCGATAGATTCGGAACGGGACTCTGGAACAGGGCTCAAGAACACGACTCAGAAATAGGACTCTGGAACGGAGCTTTGAAACGGGACTCTGGAATTGCTTACAGGAACATACTGGCAGAATAAATTCTAAAGAAAATCTCAAAAAACAGGGCTAATCCCGAGAACGCTTTCACGTAACCTCTGAATTTAGCCCTGTCATATGCTTTGTTGTTTGTTGAATTTTTTGTTAAATTTTGCGCAGAATATGAGTCTCGCCGTTACGGTCTGAGTCCCATGCCGCCCTCCAACGTGATAGTCTCGCCGCTCATGAACTTAAAGTCAGGTGAAGCCAATTGAACACAAGCACGTCCAATCTCCTCCTCAACATCACCATAATGTCCCATAGGCGGCATCTTTACATTTGCCTTAAACGCATCGGGATAAGACTGCTCGAATTTCTCAAGCTGGGCTGTCCAAGCCAAAGGACATACAATATTTACATTGATTCCGTCCTTGCCCCACTCCGTGGCAGCCACACGCGTCAGGCCACGGATTCCCTCCTTAGCCGCCGCGTATGCGCACTGTCCAAAGTTGCCAAAGAGACCTGCCCCTGACGCAAAATTGATCACAGACCCCTTCGTCTTAGCCAAATAAGGATAGCATGCCTTCATGTAATAGAAGGTCGCGTATAAACCGGAATAAATCGCCAGATCAAACTGCTCTGTCGTGTGATCCTCCAAGGTAACACCGGAAGCAGACGCCTGTGCATTGTTGATCAACACATGGATATCTCCAAAGGTATCTACCGCCTGTTTGATCACATTCTGCACCACGGACTCATTGTCCGCACCCGCATTCACATCTGCCTGCACCGTCAGAACCTTGATTCCATACAGCTTCTCAAGCTCCTCCTTCGCATCCTCCAGCTTCTGTACATTACGTCCGGTGATCACCAGATTTGCACCTTCCTTTGCATATGCAGTAGCGATACCATAGCCGATAGAACCACATTTCCCATTGCTGAGTGTCGCCTTGCCCGCACCGGTAATAATAGCTGTCTTACCTGTTAAAAATCCCATGATGTACCTCCTCCAAACAATTTATATTATTGTAACTATTCAGAACCGGACTCACAAACACTGCGAGTTTATCCCTGAACAGCTACACATCATTTAGTATACCACAATCAAACGAATTTGTCAGGACAATCTTCAAAAAAATCCTCGTCAAAACTAGCATTCGTTACAATTCACGCCCTAACCGATTCAGCAATCTCCTGTTTGATGTGCGTGAATTGCAACGAAGATGCACACAAAACGTGGAAAGTACACCCCGTTTTGGTGCCTTCTGTCTCGGATTTTGATGCAGAATACGCATCAAAATCTCTCGCGGTTGCACCGTGAATAGTAACCCGCATTCTCTGTATATTCCCGCAAAACACGGCGAATACAGTCGCCTGAGAACCCCTTGCGCGCCAGAAATGCCGCCTGCTTCTGTGTCTGTGCGTAATCTGCGGCTTCCGGAACATAGCCACGTTTCTCAAGGAGTTTCCTTATCATTTCCTCCTCGTCCTGCACGCCGCCCTGCTCCTCCCACGCCTCCCATGCAGCCCGAATCGTTTCAGGGGAAATGCCCTTTCTCTGCAAATCCTGCTCGATTCTCCTATGGCTGCGGCTCTGCTCGTGACAGCGAATATATTCTTCTGCATAACGCAGGTCGTCCGTGTAGTGAAAGGAAGCCACATACGCCAATGCGTCCTCTATAACAGGCTCGGGATAATGCCCCTGTTCCAGTTTGGCTCTAAGCTGGGCAGTGGTGTACTCTCTGCCCTTTAGGAGATTCATCGCCCTCAGCTTGGCACGCTTTGGCAGGATCTCCGACATGATCAAATGATATGTCTCCTCTGAGAGCGCCTCTCCCTCCCGTATTTGATAGCGTCGAAGCTCCCCCTTATACAAGACAAAGGCAAACTCCCTGTCAATATAAACCCTGCTTCGCGATTTTGTCAGTTCTTCAATCTGTGTGATCTGCATTACGCTTCGTCCTGACCCTTTTTCGTTCCGCGAGTCTCCGTCTTCACGGCATCGGACTTCTCTTTATCCGCCTTCTCACTGTCAGCCTTCTCCTTCGCCCTCCCTGTACCGGAATTCTCCGCTTCTGACACAGCGTCTTCTCTCTTGCCGTCCAGTCCGAAATGTGCCCTCACCTTAGCAGTGACCTCCTCGCAGACAGCCGGATTGTCCTTCAAATACTGCTTGGCATTCTCGCGTCCCTGACCGATTTTATTGCCCTCATAGGCATACCATGCGCCTGACTTCACAACCACGTCAATGGAAGCCGCCAAATCCAGAATATCTCCCACCATGGAGATTCCCTCTCCAAACATAATATCAAACTCCGCTTCCTTAAAAGGCGGCGCAATCTTATTCTTGACCACCTTCACACGGGTGCGGTTGCCGATGACCTCACCGCCCTGCTTCAAGGATTCAATGCGGCGCACATCTAAACGCACGGAGGAATAGAACTTCAACGCCCGCCCTCCGGTTGTAGTCTCGGGATTACCGAACATCACGCCGATCTTCTCACGCAGCTGATTAATAAACACCACCGTACAATTGGACTTGCTGATGATAGCCGTCAGCTTGCGCAGCGCTTGGGACATCAACCGCGCCTGCAGCCCCACATGGCTGTCCCCCATATCACCGTCGATCTCCGCCTTGGGCACCAATGCCGCCACCGAGTCAACCACCACGATATCAATCGCCCCTGAGCGCACCATGGTCTCCGCAATCTCCATAGCCTGTTCACCGTTATCCGGCTGAGAGATATAGAGATTGTCGATATCCACACCGATATTCTTGGCATATACAGGGTCAAGCGCGTGCTCGGCGTCTATGAAGCCCGCGATCCCGCCTCTTTTCTGCACCTCGGCAATCATGTGCAGCGTCACCGTGGTCTTACCACTGGACTCCGGTCCGTAGATCTCCACGATTCTCCCCTTAGGGATACCGCCCAGTCCCAGTGCAATATCCAAGCTGAGTGACCCTGTCGGTATCGTCTCCACATTCATTTGAGCGGAGGGATCGCCAAGCTTCATCACTGTCCCCTTGCCGTACTGCTTCTCCAACTGGCTGATCGCCGCCTCTAACGCTTTAAGCTTTTCTTCTTTTTCCATATCTGATCTCCTTTTCTCAAGGAACAAATGTTCTTATCTTTTCATAATAATAAAACATTTGTTCGATTTTGTCAACTGTTTTTTACTACTTTTAGAAAATAATAGCACAATTAAAGTCCATTAAAAATCCCTCAAAAGCATCCCTCCCAATTTTTATTTGAATAATATGATTCATTTGGTGTCTTTCGGCGAGAAACCAAGATAATAAAGATATGCCAACATCTAGATTAACAATATCATACTTCTTCGAGTTTTGCAAGCACAAATTTTATGGCTTGATTTGCTTGATTTGACTGGTTCCGAAGGTCGGCGGGAGAGGACTGGGAGGAGTTTTGCGGACGGGCTGCGGTTGGGTGTTTTCTAATAGTGCGGGGGAGGGTATTGCAATTTACGGGTCGGCTCTAAGGTGCATCCATGCACCTAGAGCCTGAAATGCGCATCCGTGCGCATTTCCCCCTACTTTGTGAACGCACTATAAGAAAACACTCCAACCTCCGCCGAAGCCCGCAAAACTCCTTCCAGTCCTCTCCCGCCTCTGTATCGGTATGTGTCATATATGCATTGTTTGTAGGTGGTTCTATGACTGAACTATGGTTATTTTTGGAGCTAAGCATTTTGTTTGTCAGTATTCACTTACTTCATCGGAGGTCTTTATTCTTCCAATAGCCTTTTAGATATATCGGAGGCACTA
>JAMPHH010000016.1 GCA_023663505.1 Muribaculum sp. | reverse complement strand
CAAAATGTACTCATTCTGGCGAAAGGCGAACCGCTACCCGTTTGGTAACACCCAAGCATATTTTATCATAATGACAGTTTTTTGCAATATATAAACAATAAAAATTATATTTTATAGATTCTAATATATAATTTGAATAATATTTTTGTTGCCTTGCCTGATTGTTGCCTTGCCTGAGAGAATAGTGCTTGACAGGGGTGTGGGTTTTCGGTATACTACTAACTGTTGACACGCTATCTTACTAATACGGTAGCACTTTAATTCGATAAAGTAAACAATAATGCGTCAGTCAAGAATTACGCTGTAAGTCGCGGGGCAATTGCCTCTCGTTGCGGTTGAGGTTTATATGGTATCCAAGAAAAGTACACGTAAACTCGAATATGAAGGAATTAATTATTATTGGTATGTGAGGGTAAACGACCTCGGTCACAGGGTGCATATTATGTCGGAGGACAAAAAGCTCCATTTGGAATATCCCTTCACGGATACGGAGGTACCTGTCACACCACAGGATATCCGAAGGCATCTGAAAGAATATTATGCAAATTTGTGAAAAAGCTTAGATTACGGAAAGGTATGGTTGATTGTATGAGCAAAAGGTTGTTACATACGCCGGAGGGCGTGCGAGATATCTACGGCAGGGAATATGCGCGGAAGCTATGGGCGGAGAATCAGATTCGGGAAAAGATAGCGAGCTACGGTTATGAGGCGATTCAGACCCCCACGTTTGAGTTCTTTGACGTTTTTTCCAAGGAGGTAGGCACGACTCCTAGCAAGGAGCTTTACAAATTCTTTGACAAGGAGGGCAATACACTGGTGCTGCGCCCTGATTTTACCCCCTCCATTGCAAGATGCGCCGCCAAGTATTTCATGGACGAGGAGGTGCCTATCCGCTTCAGATACATGGGCAACACCTTCACCAACACCTCCAATCTTCAGGGCAAGCTAAAGGAAGTGACCCAGATGGGGGCGGAGCTGATCGGAGAGCCTTCCGTGGAAGCGGACGCGGAAATGATAAGCCTTGTTATTGAATCGCTGAAAAATACGGGACTCACCAGATTTCAGGTGAGTATCGGACAGATGGAGTATTTTAAGGGCTTGTGCGAGGAAGCGGGGCTTGACGAGGAGACAGAGCTTGATTTGAGAGCCTGCATATCGGGGAAGAATTATTTTGCGGCACAGGAGCTTTTAAACGAGCGAAAGGTTGCCGAGCCTTATCACGGGATTCTGCTCAAGGTGGCAGATATGTTTGGCAGCATGGATTCCCTGAGTGACGCCAAGGAGCTTGTGAAAAATAAGCGTTCCCTTGCCGCCATTGAGCGTTTGGAAAAGCTGTATGAGGTTCTGGGGCTCTATGGGGTGCAGGAGTATGTGTCCTTTGATTTGGGAATGCTGAGCAAATATAATTACTACACAGGTGTTATTTTTAAGGCATACACCTATGGCGTTGGAAATGCCGTGGTCAAGGGCGGCAGATATGACAATCTGCTCCGTCAGTTCGGCAAGGACGCGCCTGCTATCGGCTTCGTGATTGTCATTGATGATATCATGGAGGCGTTGGCAGGGCAGAAGGCGGAGATTCCGCTTGCGGAGAGTGCGGAGGTTATCAGATACCAAAAAGGAAACGCCGCCGACTATGCCGAGAAGCTAAAGCAGGCAAAGAAGCTTCGCGAAGGCGGCAGGGCAGTGATTTTGACGCCTGAGGCATAATGAAGTATAACGATTGATATCTAACAATATATAACGATCGATATTTAACATAGAAAATGATTTGTAACATGGAGGATTCATATGAATAACGATAGATATTTAACCTTCGCGCTTGGCAAGGGAAGGCTTGCAAATAAGACCATGGAGCTTTTTGACCGGCTTGGAATCACGTGTCGGGAGATGCAGGACAAGGATTCCCGCAAGCTTATTTTTGTAAACGATGAGTTAAAAATGCGCTTTTTCTTGGCGAAGGGTCCTGACGTGCCCACCTATGTGGAGTACGGCGCCGCCGATATCGGCGTTGTGGGCAGGGATACCATTCTGGAGGAAAACCGCAATGTCTATGAGGTGCTTGACTTAGGCTTTGGAAAATGCCGTATGTGTGTCTGCGGTCCCGCGTCCGCAAGGGAGCTGCTGCAGCACCATGAGCGCATTCGCGTCGCCAGTAAGTACCCCAATATAGCCAAGGACTATTTCTATAACAGGAAGCATCAGACCGTGGACATCATCAAGCTAAACGGCTCCGTGGAGCTCGGACCCTTGGTGGAGCTCTCCGACGTGATCGTGGATATCGTGGAGACAGGTTCCACCCTGCGGGAGAACGGTCTGGAGGTGCTTGAGGAGGTCTGCCCACTGTCCGCGAGAATGATTGTCAATCCCGTGAGTATGCAGATGGACGCGGAACGTATACGCGGTCTGGTGACACGGATACGGGAGCATCTCAGAAATGGGGATTAAGATGAAAAGTTTTCAAGCGTTTGTTATATGTAGTTTCTGTGCGCTGTTTTTGGCTTCCTGCAGCTTGGAGAGAGGCGCAGCGCAGGCAGGGCAGTCCGAGGCTGCTTTGCAGATGGAAGGTGCTTCACAGGCTGAGAACGCTTTGCAGACAGATAATGCCTCACAGACGAAAGACGCTTCACAGACAGAAGAATCTTCCCTGTCCGCCACGAAGCCGTCCGACACACCGTCTGCTGCATCAGGCGAATCCGAGCTTCCTGAGATACCGCTCACAGACTATCCGTTTCGCTATGGAATGGAAGGGTATAGCCTTACCTTGGTGCCCTCAGCCTCTAATGAAGCATATTTAAAATCATATTCAGAACATAATGCGGAATCTTATTCAGAATTACATTCAGAATTGTATTCTTATGCAGGCGAATATGAGATCAGGCTTTGTGATGAAAAGGGGCAGGTGATACAGCAGTTCCCCTGCGGCAAGGTAGGGGAAAATCCCCGTTTTTCCTATGACGATATAATAAATGACACCTATAATGATTTGCAGATTTTTCCGTCAGATGAAAATGGCGGGTATTCCCATGGATTACTCTTTGCCTACGATTGGCAGAAGCATCAATTTTCCACGGACGCCTTGGAAATACCTGTCTATGATGAATGCAGGCATGGCGATATGTTAGTGTCTGAGGAAAATGATGACAAGCTTACACAATACATTTATCAGGTAAGCCAATTCAACGGGAAATGCATTCGCCTCAGACAACAGACGATACAGAAGACTTCCGGAGCCTTGACCATAAAGGATTGTCTTACGGGGCAGGATATATTTGAGGGAAAGGTTACGCTCAACGAGGACGGGAGCATAGAAAATGATAAATATTACCAAAGGCTTTTCTGGGAGAATCTTTCCACGCTTTTGGATTCCTCTGTATATCCCAAGGAGGACTCCAAAATCAACACATGGATCGACGGCGAGGACTATGCAAAAAGCGCCGAATATCAGAATATAAAAGGCTATGAGTACATGCAGAGGGCGGTGTTTGGAAATAACGGACGCACCGCGCAATATCCCGACCGACAGACCTTGCTTGAGGATTTCGGATTCTGGGGGAAAGAAGCCTTTTATGAATATTATGATACATCGGGGAATCTACAAGTGGAATTGTTCTTTGACCCCGAGACGGAAAAGGGCTGCGGCATACGCCACAAACATTATTACACCGATGCTCCCGAGAAGCTGGAGACTCTGTACGGCTTTACCTTTGACACTGCCTATCCCGTGGAATGGGAGAAGGCTGACGCCTTTGCCACAAAATCATACGATGGGACAGATGGTGCGGGCGATGTAAAGGATTATGAAGAACAAATAGAATACGCTCGGAACGGAAAACCAGATTCCTTTCATTCTCAGGGAATAATAGAGTGGCTTTCCGAGGAAGACGAGCCCTCGATGGTGATATCGATCGACTGGATATATCGAGATGACGGCACATTGTATTACAGAGAATATAACCACAATTCATATATTTTTGGCACATACTCCTGCTATATATGCGGATACTACGATATGACACAACGCCTTATATTTGAGCGCAGCTACATCACCCATGGAAGCATAGAAAATTATTATATTTACACAGATGACAATAAAAAGCCCGCCTACTGCCTGAGCCTTGACGATAACATGGGATATTATATTCCTGTGATGTATCGTTATGAGTAAACAGCCACGTTCCATAAAGGAATCGTTGGGCAAGGACTTTTATTACTTTGTTTTAAGTTTAAAAAAATATAGCTATTTTTGTGGCTTAGGTTTGCAGCAAAAATTTGCTTCCCATCATGCTGTATGTAAAATCTTTCGGTTGACTTCGCCACGGCAGACCGTTATACTAAGGATTGAGTAAGAACCTTCCGGGGCAATTTTTTAATAAGGTAGGTGGGCGACATGGATGTGAATGACCTGATGGGGCAGAAAGCTGTCACAAAATATTGGCTTTCCCAAAACAGCGGCGTACCGTATACCACGGTCTGCGATATATGCAACGGGAAGACAAAGATTGAAAACTGTTCTGTAAAGACAGTCTATAAAATTGCGGAAGCGCTTGGGGTGTCCATGGAATCTCTGTTGGATTTTACATCTGAAAGGCGGGGCAGCTTTGAACTTTATAAGAGCAGTGTGTGCCATCGTGTAAAGGCAATGGGGGACATTGACTTTATCATAGATACGCTGGAACAGGACAATATCAGGATGTACTATCGGCGGGGATGGTATCGGGAATGTCTGTATCTGCTGGCAATGCTGGACTATATCAGCCGGGTGAACAGTGTCCCGCTCTGTACAAGTTATGACGACTTGCGTTGCTGTAAATTAAAGGAGCCGCTTTATCCCTCCGGTATACTGACGGCGGCATTGGTCTCCGGCAGTGATGCGCCAAAAGCAAAAGCGATGCAGGAGGCGATCCCTGAATTCATGAGGTTTAACATTGTGGAGAGCGAGGTGCGTAATGTCGTTTGATGGAACAGGCGTGTTCACAAAAGAGAACCTTGATACCATGCTGAAAGAGCTGGCAAAAGAATAATGCCATAATCGAATGTCTGGTAAGTTGCTTTACAGATATTATATTCCGTGCTATCATGAAGTCGGATGTGCAATGATTGTACATCCGATTTTCAGTATTATAAAACAATATAGCGCGTGTCGGAATCAGCTTCGATGATGCGTAGGCTGATAAATTAAGTTATGTTTCTAATATGCAGGAAAGGGAGATAAAGATGAAATCATTTAAAGCAGCATTTAACAGCGTTTATAAGAAAGGACTCGAAAAATACGGTTTTAAGAAGGTGAAGGGTTCTCGCTACTACTATGCCAGATGTGTAGGCGACGAGATTGTCCATGTCATTACATTTCGCCAATTTCCCAAATTAATAGGAAACTGCACATTTACCGTAATGTTTGGAGTTGCCACAGTATATATGGAAGATATAGCAATGGCATTTGATGCACTTGAAAAAGACAGTTCGTCTTGGCTTAGTGAGCTTTCAACCATATGCTACAAGGAAAACTATTATCCGAAATATGACGAAAAGGCATATGAGGAGATGATTCCATTTCGCTTTGAATATGATGAGGTGGATGAAAAAATCATGACTGACGAGATAAAAAAAGTGATTAAAGATACCACCGGATGGGAGGGATGGGATGAAAATTCCATGATGGACGAGATTAATAAATCCTTTGAGCTGACAGTAAAATACGCAATACCAGTATTAGACAAAATAACAACCTTGGAGGACTGCGTGAATCATTTTTATAAATATAAACAGTCGTTGTTAAGTTTATTACATGAGGACAGTGATGCCTATATTCAGGGACGGTGGACAGAGCCGCATAACGTGGGATTACTGACTACCGTGGTTTATGGAAATGACCGATTTGAGGAATATGAAAACGCCGAACTAAAGATATTGGAGGAATGTAATGCACATGAGTTGTATGCCATGAATAGGGAGGAGGGGCGGTGGTTGATTACGATGGAACAACATGAAAATAATAAAAAGGAAAGAATGGCAAATCATAAAGCTGAGCTAGAGATATATAAGAAACTAATGAAACCAGAGTGGCAGGAAAAGATACACAAAGAGCTGGAATCGAGAAAAAAGAATAATTTGGAACTTTTAAGGAACTACGGATTAGAAATATAATTTAACAGATAACATTCTAATTGCATTTGCAGACGGAATTACAGGACAAGCAGTTATAGATGATTCCGGTGTATCCTTCATTCCGGGTCTGATAATCAGGAATAATCCATACACATGTGACCAAAAGCGCAAGGCGGTTCTTCAAAAACGGAGAACCGCCTTGTGTCAATACCAAGGCGGGAGAAGAACGGGAGGGTTTCGCGGACTTCGGCGGAGGTTGGAGCGTTTTCTTATAGTGCGGTTCAGAACCTAGGGTGAAATGCGCACGGACGCGCATTTCAGGCTTTACGGCGCATGGATGCGCCTTAAAGCCGACCCGCAAATTGCAATACCCACCCCCGCACTATTAGAAAACACCCAACCGCAGCCAGTCCGCGAAACCCTCCCGTTCTTCTCCCGCCGCCCGTGTGCGATTCATGTGATCTGCCCGCCCCCTCAACCGATTGCTGTACGTTCTTCCCCCACTGTCCGCGAATTTATGACTTGGAAGCTAAAATGTTACGTCTGAATAATTCCTTATAGCAAAATCATCAAGTCTATGATACAATAAACAAGAAATGTTCATGCTACAAACTACATTTCAGGAGGATAACACATGTTTTTTAACAAGAAAAAGAACTCAGAGGAATTAAAGGAAGCGCCCTTGGCGTACTGGGAGGAGCAATCCTACATGATGGCACTGACAGCCTCCAAGGACGGCACAGGCATAGAGCTGTCAGAGGACATGTTCGACAGAGTGAGAGCGATAGAGGGCTTGACCCTGACCGCCAAGAGCCTGCCAACAGCAGAAGCCCCCGGAAAGCTTATCTTTGAATACGACGGGGAGAAATACGAAGCAGGCTTTTTTACAGGCGACTTCCAAATGGGACCCTATCTGGTAAGCGTCATGCAGAGCCAAAACTACCTTTTTACCGAGAACGAGAAGTCAACCTTCATGCTGGCAAACACAGGACTGACCCTGTTTATGCAGTTCCACGAAGACTGCAAGAAGTCCTACCATGTTCAACTAAAGCTGCTCGTGGCAATGGTTCCGAACCTTATCGGGATTCTTGACGAGAGCGCGGAGAAGATCATCAGCGCGAGATGGGCAGTCATGGCGGCAAATTCCGCCATCACGCCGGGACCGGAGGATTTGTTTATCGCGCAGGCGGTATCCGATAAGGGCGGCGAGGTCTGGCTGCACACACACGGACTCTGCCGATGCGGGCTTATGGAGCTCGAGGTCCTGCAGTCTGACGCCAAACACTATACTCAGCATTATCAGCTTTTATCCACCTTCGCAAGCCACCTGTTGGATAAAGGGGAGCCTTTTATCCCCGGCAAAAGCAGCCGATATATCGGCGTGCTCACCAACGGCTATCCCGTGGTTGTGACCTGCCTGCCATGGACAGAGGCTATCAAGGAGTACAAGAAGCTTGTGTTGGGCGGCGCAAATGAGCGCAAGGACGCCCATAACAGCAAAACATGCCCGATTTTTGTATACAAGAGCGAGGAGGACGAGAAGAACGGAAAGCTGAGCAAGGTCTCCGAATATGACCATATGTGGGGCGATAACCCGATGTTTTTTATCAGCAATGAGGAGACCGACAGAATGCGCGCACTGGCGAGAGAGCGTTTCCATTTTGTCAGGGAGCAGGCAGGACAGACAGGCAACAAAGTTATCATCAAGCTTGGACTTTTGCGCGACGACAGCAACGGCAACCCCAACGAGCGGGAGCATATCTGGTTTGAGCTGCTTGGATTTGAGGGGGATAAATTCAGGGCAAAGCTGCTGCAGGAGCCCTATGCGGTGGCAAGCATGCATGAGGGGGACGAGGGCGTTTACTCGATAGATGACGTGACCGACTGGCTGATTTACACCCCCGCGGGCTCGGTTGACCCCGGCAAGGCTTACATATTGACAAGAGAAATTTGGGGAGTGGGGGCAGAGAATAATGAGAATCATTGAATTGACGAAGGAGACAAGACAGAATCTCCTAAATGACCTTTTAAAAAGAAGTCCCAACAACTACGGGGAGTATGAAGCTACCGTAAATGAGATTATCGAGAACGTGAAGACAAAGGGCGACAGGGCTGTGTTCGACTACACCGCGCAATTTGACCGCTTCAACCTCTCCGCCGACAATATCAGGGTGACAAGAGCGGAGATAGATGAGGCGTATGGCAGACTGGACGCTTCCCTGATTGATGTGTTGAAGCACTCCTCCGAGAATATCCGCGCCTTTCACTTAAAACAGCTTCGGAACAGTTGGTTTGACGCCAAGGAGGACGGCACGATCCTTGGCATGAAGATTACCCCCATTGGCAGGGCAGGGGTGTATGTGCCCGGCGGCAAGGCGGCGTATCCTTCCAGTGTGCTGATGAACGTGATTCCCGCCAAGGTAGCGGGTGTGGGGGAGATCGTGATGACCACGCCCCCCGGAGCGGACGGCAAGGTAAACCCCGGCACATTGGTGGCGGCGGATATCGCGGGCGTGGACACTATCTACAAGGTGGGCGGTGCGCAGGCGATCGCTGCAATGGCGTTTGGCACGGAGTCTGTCCCCAAGGTGGACAAGATCACGGGTCCCGGCAATATCTTTGTAGCCCTTGCAAAGAAGGCGGTCTACGGCTATGTGAGCATCGATTCCATAGCGGGACCGAGCGAGATCATGGTGCTTGCGGACGAGACGGCGAATCCCCGCTATGTGGCGGCAGACCTTCTCTCACAGGCGGAGCATGACGAGCTTGCGAGCGCGATCCTGATTACCACTGCAAGAAATCTTGCAGAACAGGTAAGTGAGGAGGTGCAGAACTTTACGGAGCAGTTGGAGCGGCGAGAAATAATTCAAAAATCCCTTGATAATTACGGCTATATCTTGGTGGCGGAAAACTTGCAGGACGCAATCGACGCGGTGAATGAGATTGCCTCCGAGCACTTGGAGATTCTCACCAAGAATCCCTTCGAGGTCATGACCCGCATCAAAAATGCAGGCGCAATCTTCCTAGGGGAGTATTCCTCCGAGCCACTGGGGGATTACTTTGCGGGTCCCAACCATATTCTGCCCACCAACGGCACCGCCAAGTTCTTCTCGCCCGTCAATGTAGACGACTTTATCAAAAAGAGCAGTATTATCTCTTATTCAAGGGAGGCGTTGGAGGCAATCCATATGGAGATAGAACAGTTTGCAAGGAGCGAAGGTCTGACCGCCCATGCCAACAGCATCAAGGTACGGTTTGATGCTTGATGCCACGGTGCTTGCGGCGGGGTTGTTGACTACAAAGCAGTATTAAGGGAGTAGATATGAAAAAGCATAACATATTTTGTAATTTTACCTGCAACTGTATATTATGCTCATTGATTTTATGTATCCTGATATTAGCGGGCTGCAGCCAAACGGCTGAACCGTCTGACCAAGAGAAAATGACAAACGCACCTACTGAGAGCGCTTCCACAGCCTCGGCGTCGCAGGCGGAACCCAAGGCTCCGAAGATCGAGATACCCGAGGGTCGCACTCCGGTGGTCATAGAGGTGTGGAGCGCGAGCTATAATTTGGAGGAAGCCGTGGTCAACTTCAATAAGGAGAATACCGACTATTGGGCATATGTGATAGATTACGGTTATGACGCAGCGAGGAGCGGCACTGACAGTCCGGAGGGGAAGGCGGCAAGACAGCGTGTGCAGCTTGAGCTCACCACTGGCAACAATTGTCCCGACCTTATATATTTGGACACTATGCTGCTCCCCGTAAACGAGCTGGCGCGCGAGGGGTATCTGGAGGATTTAAACCCCTATCTGGATAACAGCGCGGTGCTTGACAGGGAGGAGTTGATGGAGTTTGTGCTTGACGCCTACACGATGGAGGACAAGCTTATGGCTCTGCCCTTGTACTTCACATTGAATTATTATACAGCCAGACAATCTCAGGTACAGCAATTTGAGACTTGGACGCTTCAGGACATGTTGGATTATGCAAGGGAATATCCTGACGCACTTTTGTTGGAGCACGACAGCCTGTATTATTATCTGTCATTGCTGTCGCTCTACGAGGAGCCCTTTGTGACCGTCGAAAACGGGAAATACACCGTAAACAGGGAACAGATAGAGGAGTTCCTGCTGATAATCAACCGCCATAATGAGATAGAGCTTCCGGAGCTTCCTTACCCGCCCGATTTGTATCTCTCCAATCATGTCCTGCTGCAGGAGACATGGAAGGCGGGAGATTTTGACAGCCAACAGTATGACAGCGCGCTTATGGAGGGGGACGTCGCCTATATCGGTTACCCGTCGGAGGACGGCAGGAATATC
Organism: Muribaculum sp.; assembly: GCA_023663505.1. Classification (GTDB taxonomy): domain Bacteria; phylum Bacillota; class Clostridia; order Lachnospirales; family Lachnospiraceae; genus Acetatifactor. Next base: position 50,929 of record JAMPHH010000016.1, on the reverse strand, counting down.
AAGCTTTCAGGGTATGAAACTTACGGTATTCCGCTCCATGCCACACAAAAGGAGGGAGCTTGGGCGTTTTTGGAATATTATATCCAAAGTGCGGGAGAGCACGGAGGGTTGTTCCCTGTCAAGAAAGCGGACTATGAGAAGTTCAAGGAGACGGAGCTTACCCATAAGGGCTTTGCCCCTGATGAGAACGGCATCTTGGTGGATTCCTCGGGACACGCCCAGCAGATGCGAAGCTGGAACGATTGGACTTATTGCTACAGGGAGATTACTCAGGAGGATATCGAGATCATGGAGGAGATGTTTACCCGCGCGGGACACCCTTTTATGGGTATGGGCTACACCGCCTCATGGATGGAGATTTTTAATGACGAGGTTCCCGCATACTTAAACGGGGATAAGTCCCTGAGCGCGACGGTAGATATCATCGTCAGCAGATATCAGCTATTTATCAACGAACGGCATTAATATTGCAATTTGGCAGAAGACCAAACCGCAATATGATACGGAAAGGAGAGCACTATGGCACGGACACGCACTTCAAAATTAAAGCGAACCACCAAGGAGACGGATATTCAGCTCGTCCTGAATCTGGACGGCAAGGGAAATGCCGACATTGACACGGGGATAGGTTTTTTTGACCATATGCTTGAGGGCTTTGCCAAGCACGGCTTTTTCGATTTGGAATGCAAGGTAAAGGGCGATTTGGAGGTGGACGGACACCACACGGTGGAGGACACGGGCATCGTACTGGGCAATGCGATCAAGAACGCCGTGGGCGACAAGAAGGGCATCAAGCGTTACGGCTATTTTATCCTGCCCATGGACGACGCTCTTGCGCTGTGCGCTGTCGATCTGTGCGGCAGACCTTATCTGAACCTTGAATGCGAGCTTCCCACGGAGCGGGTGGGGTATCTTGACACGGAGCTTGTGCGGGAGTTCTTCTATGCCGTGTCTTACAGCGCGGGCATGAACCTCCACATCAAGATGCTCTCAGGCGTCAACAGCCACCACATGATAGAGGCGATGTTCAAGGCATTTGCCAAGGCACTCGATATCGCCACAAGTCCCGAGCCCCGCACCACGGAGGTGCTCAGCACCAAGGGCAGCCTGTGATTGGTTTGCAGTGACTTGGCTCATTGCTCGCGGGAATTAGATTCAAGAGGAGAGAGCATTACTTATGGAAGAATTTCGTTTTCAGGTTAATCTCGGCGGAATGATAGAGATTCTGTCCGATCATCTATACAGCAGTCCGGAGGTATATATCCGAGAGCTGCTCCAAAACGGCGTGGACGCCATTGTGGGGCGCGAAAAGGCGGACGATGCGTTCAGAGAGCAGCATGAGGGTACTTTACTATTGGAATTGGAGGAGGGGAAAAGCCTGTCCTTTCGGGACAACGGCGTCGGGCTCACCAAGGAGGAGATTCATCAATTCCTCGCAATCATCGGGGAGTCCTCCAAGAAGGACTTGGAGAGCGGCAGGATTCTCTCCGACTATATCGGCAGATTTGGAATCGGCTTGTTGTCCTGCTTTATGGTCTCCGACGAGATCTGTATCCGCACCCGCTCTGTCAAAAGTGATAAGAGCTATGAATGGATTGGAAAACCTGACGGAACCTACACGATCACAGAGCTTGCCGAGGACGTGGCTGTGGGGACGGAGATTTTCCTTGTGACAAAGGAGGACGCGGCGAAATATTTTGAGCGGGAGACCGTGGAGAAGCTGTTGCTGCACTATGGTCTGATTCTTCCCTATCCCATATTGATAAACAGCGGCGGGAGCAAGACGCGCCTAAACCCCGTTTCCCTCCCGTGGGATAAGAAGAATCCCAACAAGCAGGAGCTGATGATGTTTGGACAGCTCTTGTTTAAGGGCTCCTTCACGGACTGTATCGTGCTGCACTCTGAGGAGGGCGGAGTGGACGGCGTGGCGTATATCCTGCCATATGCGGTTCAGGCTTCAGCCAAGCAGAAGCACCTGATTTACCTCAAAAATATGCTGTTGACGGAGAAGGGACAGGGGCTGATACCCGATTGGGCGGTCTTTACCCAATGCATCATCAATGCCAAGGATCTGCGTCCCACCGCGTCCAGAGAGGGCTTTTATTCCGACGAGACGCTGCGGGCGGCACAGCAGAATCTCGGCAAATGTATCGCGGAGCATTTAAAAAAGCTTGCCGTCTCGGACAAGGAGGCGTTTCGGGCATTCCTGTCAGTACACCATTTGGTGGTCAAGAGTCTTGCCATTGACGATGACGAGCTGTTCGAGCTGTTTATCGACGAGCTGGAGTTCGAGACGACCAGAGGCATGATGAATGGTCTGGCGCTGCGCATGAGCAAGGAACAGCTTCTCTACTGCGGAATGAAGGAATATCAGCAGCTCTCACAGATTTTTGTGGCGCAGGGGAAGCTTTTGATCAACGCGGGGCTTGTCTACACGGAGGAGCTGCTGTTCCGCATGGAGGAATTCTTTGACGTGACGGTCATGAAGGTGAACACCGACGAGGTAGATGACCTGTTGAAGGATATCTCCATAGAGGACGAGGCTGAGTGCGTGGACTTCCTTACCATTGCGGAGCGGGTATTGCAGCCCTATCAGTGCGCGGTGGAAATGAAGCAGTTTATCCCCGCGAATCTCCCTGCCTTTTATTATGTGAACAGGGACGCGCAGCTCTACCGCGATCTGATGAGCACCAAGGAGGAGGTCAATCCGCTCTTTGGCGGTCTGTTGGACAGCTTCGCGCAGGATATCGAGGACAAAGCCGCCAATATATTGTATTTTAATCTGCGCAACCCGCTCGTTCGGAAAATGACCGCCTTGGGAAATGAGGAGAAGCTGGCGGATTTTATCTTCATTCTGTATGTGCAGACCCTGCTGATCGGCGGCTTTAATCTGCACAATAACGAGCTTGGCAGAATGAATGACAATATTTTGCATATCCTTGACCAATTGTTGTAGGGGGAGCGTCCATGGGAAGATTTAATGAACAAAGGTACAATCAGGAATACTCAAGGCTGCCCGACGGGGAGTTGGCAATCGCGTATCTGCATGACGCGATCAGGGAAGCGGACGAGCTTGAGGATTATGACTGGCAGATAAAGCTGCGAATCGAGCTGATGTCACAATGCGATTTCCATTCAGACGCCTTGGAGATGTATGTGGTCATGCCGCAGGTGATCAAGCTTTATGACGAGCACAGCGCGCGGTTTGGCGAAAACAAGCATACCCACACCGTCCTGTGGCATTATAAATGGCTGATTGAATCCGCGATTGACTTTTATCAGATTTCCATTGAACAGTTTGAGGGGCTCGCGGAGGATTTAAAAAGGAGATTCATGAGCGAGGGCTATTCCCTGCGACCCTATCATATGGCGCATTTTACCTTTTACAAATATATCGACTGGGAGAAGGCGGAGGAGTCCTATCAGCAGTTTTTGAAGGAGGAAAGGGACAGCCTCAGCAACTGCCCCGCGTGCGAGCGGGCTAAGGAGGTCGAGTATCTGTTGGACTGTGACAATCTCGAGAGGGCAAGACAGAGGGCGAGGGACTTGTTTGAGAGGAAGCTGAGCTGTATGGAGGTTCCCGAGGCTACCTACGGTGATTTCCTGCGTTATTATAACATGAAGCTGTGCGCGGGAGAGAGGGATTATGAACGGGACGCCAGTATATGCTGTGACCAAGTGGTCAAGGCTATTCGCTTTCGCAAGATTGCGCTGGATTACTCGGGAGATGTGATGCTGTATTACAGCCTGACCGATACGAAGAAGGCGCTTAACTGGTTCAAGCAGCATTGGGCGGAGCACGAGGCAAACCGCAACCCCATGATAAGATTGAATTTTGCCTTGGGAATGACCCATTTCTGGAAGAACCTGCCCAATTTCTGGAAGAAGGCGGGCGATACCTATCGCATGAAGCTTCCGAGCAGCTTTCCACTGTATCAGGAGGACGGGGTGTATGAGCTTGCAAGGCTGCGGGAGCATTATGAGACCGAAGCCTTGGACTGTATCCGTAAGTTTGACGAGAGAAACGGCACAAGACATTTTATGGACGTCTATGAACAGATTATCGCAGATTCAGAGGGCTGAACTGTGGCAACGAAAGAAAACGAAAGCCCTGAAAGGCGGATTAAAAAACATGACGAATGAGACTAAGAAATTTATTCCTTGTATTTATCTTTATAAGCAGCACGCGGTAAAGAGCCTGTCCGACACAACGATCGTGGAGACAGACCCGATTCGTCTGGTGCAGCTTTACAATGAGCACAATGCCGACGAGCTGATCGTGTTTGATATGTCCGAGGGGGACGAGGAGCATGAGGCGAATCTGGACATGATGAAGGAGATCTGCGCCGCGGCGGAGATGGACGTCTCAGGTGCGGGCAATATCAAGCGCATGGAGGACGTGAAGAAGATTCTTTACACGGGCTGTAAGCGCGCCATCTTGGATTATGAGAAGGAGGGCAATATCGCCATCACCGAGGAGGTGTCCCTGAAATTCGGCAGGGACAAAATCCTGCTTTCCTACAATAACCCTGAGACGCTTGTCAGTCACAAGGAGCTGATTCAAAAGTATGTCTCAGGCATGGTGCTGATGAACCCGCATCAGATTCGGGAGACCATGGAGGTTATTGAGCTGCCTTTCTTGGTGCAGATCAACCAGATTGCGCTGAATAAGCTGATTGAGATTTTTGCCTATGAGAATGTGTGCGGCGTCACGGGAAATACAATCAACGATAATATCAAGGATATTTTATCCCTAAAGGAGCTGTGTATGCAGAACGATATTTCCGTGGAGACCCTGAAGGCTGCCTATCAGTGGTCGGATTTTAAATTGAACAATGAAGGCATGGTGCCTGTGGTGGTACAGGATTACCGCACGGCGGAGGTGCTGATGGTGGCGTATATGAACGAGGAGGCTTATCAGGAGACCCTGCGCACGGGCAAGATGACCTATTACAGCAGAAGCCGTCAGGAGCTTTGGTTAAAGGGCGCCACCAGTGGGCATTTCCAGTATGTCAAGAGCCTTACCGCTGACTGTGATATGGACACGATTCTCGCCAAGGTCTCACAGGTGGGCGCTGCCTGCCACACGGGGGCAAGGAGTTGTTTCTTTAACGAGATTGCCAAGAAGGATTACGAGAACGCGGACAATCCCCTGCAGGTGTTCGAGGAGGTGTTCGATGTCATCAAGGATCGCAAGCTGCACCCCAAGGAGGGGTCTTATACCAATTATCTTTTTGACAAGGGCATTGATAAAATCCTGAAAAAGCTTGGGGAGGAGGCGACAGAGATTGTCATTGCCGCCAAGAACCCCAATGCCAACGAAATTAAATATGAAATAAGCGATTTCCTCTATCACATGATGGTGCTTATGGCGGAGAAGGACATAACTTGGGAGGAGATCACCACGGAGCTGGCAAACCGCTAGTCTGATGCCTGCGAGCTATGAGCAAGTCAACGAAGTTGACTTTGTGTCAGGGCTTGCATGAGCATAAGACCGATGTAATTGGTTCGGCGAATGCCACGGGGGTATCGGCTATGGTCTCGCCCCTGCGGGCGGGCTTTGGCTCGCGGCATTGGAAGCGGCTTCCGCCCATTTGGTGATGTCGCTTTCATAGTCCGCGGAGATGGCGGAGAAGCATCGGCTTGACGGAATCCCCAGAAAGCTCTTGCCCGATATGTCACACAAAATGATCATCACAAACAGCACCGCCGCGACCAAGACGCGCAGCGGAAATGTAGAAAAGCTTTCCTCCTCGCTTACCGCTTCCTTGGCAAGCTCGTCATTTTCCACAGGAATGGGAGTCGTCCTGCCATAGAGCAGCCTTTCGCGGTGAAACATATCATACCTGTCCTGCTGATATCGGGAACGAATCTGCTTGATCAATTCTAATTTCTTTGTGACGGATATGTCGCTCATATTTTATCTCCTTTTTGGCATGTTTATGAAAATGTGGAAGTTCAGCCGTAAATCGTGGTGTCGCGCGGAAGGGGCGACGGGAGAGGACTGGGAGTGTTTAGCGGGCGGTCTGCGGTTGGGTGTTTTCTAATAGTGCGGGGAGGGGGATTGCAATTTAGCCAAAGCCCGCAAAACACTCCCAGTCCTCTCCCGCCTTGGTATCGGTGCGTATATATGGCTTGTAATTCATTATATGGCTGAACTGTTATTTATCTTAATAAAGCATATGCAGTCGGTGTCGCTATCTTGACCTAAAATATGATACAATCAAAACTTCGAGGGGATACAATTTTATGGCAACTTCAAGTTACAATGAGCTTGGAAATTTCCAAACTGACCCAAATGCCAAATGAAAATCTAATGCAGGATACAGATAATCCAATAGCTGTGGCTGAAAACGATATGCTATCAGATGAAATAGAAAAGTACAAATATAAACAAGCTGCCTGTCGGCAGCAAGGTGGGAATTGTAAAGTTTACCGACAAGGCGACCGAGTTGACTCCCAGTCTGACAAATGATAAGGAAAACGCCAAGAAGTATTTGACAAAAAGCTATTTTCAGTCCAATGGCGGCGGTTCGAGAATGTACGCAGGCATCAACAGTGCCTTCCCGTTGTTCGGGGCGGCGGATGAAAAGACGCTTAGGATGATGGTTGTGTTGAGCGACGGTGAAGCCGATGACATAAGGCTGCATGCACAGATGGTCAGCGCGGCAAATGATCGGAAGGTTCAAGTGCATACCGTGGGGTTGGGTTCAGGCACGGGGTATTTGAAGGGTTACTTCGAGAATTATTTAAAGCCGTTGGCGAACAATACCGCGGGAAGCTTTTACTTAGCGTCTCAGGCATCCGACCTTGCGGAAATTTATGATAGGATCAATCGGAAGATTGACATCTCCATCGACACGGATAATGACGGGATCCCGGATTTCTACGAGGACAATATGGTCATGTTTAACGGGATAAAGCTGAAAACGGACAAATCAAATCCCGATACGGACGGGGACGGTCTGCTTGACGGGGAGGAGATCGAGTTACAATATGAATATAATGAAGACCGCTCCAAGGTAAAGGTGACGGGAAAGGTTAAATCCAGTCCGACGAGTATTGACACGGACCGTGATGGATTGTATGATGGAATGGCGAGGACTGTCAACGGTAAGGTTGTGGCTCCGATTGACCCTGACCCCTTGCAGCCCAACGGTCTGCCCGGTATGTGGGACAGACATGTGGAGCAGCAGGAGAGCGGGACGGTATGCACGGAGTATCTTGTTGATTTTGATGTGGATGACGAGGCATGGTCAGATATCCTGTCCCTCACGCTGAAGATGGACGTTGAAGGCGCGCAAGAGCTTGCGGATGGACTTATTGGATTGGCTCTGAAACTCAGGGAGCCTGTCAATGACAGTGCAGAGATTCTGCGCGTGCTTGCATTAGTGGTCAAAGTGTACTGGAAAGACGAAGTTCCCCCTGCACTGGCAGCATGCGTACTGAACTTTATGCCCGATGATAAGCTGGTGGCATACCACTCCCGACCGGATACATGGCAGAGACTCTTTGGGTATAATGATTTCTATGACGAGGTGTTTAATATTGGTTCTAATATGAGTAATCAGTCCTTTCCCTTTACGGCGGACTCGGGGGATTACGCATTATGGCTGTGGAAAGGGGATTATTGGAACCTGAACAGTGGTGCAGAGATTGGTTTATATGTGGATTCAGGTAAAGACCTTGGTTCCGACTTAATCCATTATCATGCGATTGACTTCGAGGTTCCAATGACATTGAGCCTATATAATTATTATGGAGTTGACCACATTAATAATATTTTTAGTTGGGTGCCTGATAAAGAGCAGTGGTGGATTACGGGATTTAGCGGAACATATCCAAATGCAAATGTGATGGTCTCTGTGGGGAGTGTGGATTTGTCAGGGCATGAGGATTTGTATAAAGGGTTGAAGGATGCAGAAAACAGATATTTAGATCCAAAAGAATATAATGCTCATAAGAATTACTTAATTTTTGACGATGAAAAGAAGACTGTTTGGATTATGTTTTATGAAGGGGTACAGTATGCAGAAAAATAGGATAATATTAGGTCTATCCTGTATTTCTATTTTTATTACCTTGACGGGATGTGCATCATCTGCTCCCAGTACAAAAAGTCCATACATAGGTCCAGAACAGGTCGCAAGATTACAGAGTGAAGCAATTTTGCAAGGTGTCCTAGATAAAGACGCAGAAGCCATTGCAAATTTGTTCTGTCCATATATGAAAGAAAACTACCCAAACTTGGAGGAGGATATAGAGATTTGGATAGATTTTATTGACGGGGACATTCTCTCATATGACGCACCCAAAGGTGCAATGGGCTCGGGTACATGGACGGCAGAGGATGGTCTAGTGGAGGGAAGCATCAATGGAAGAGTAGAGAATGTAAAGACAAGCAGTGGAAAAACATATCGAATTGGACATGGAGGTTACAGTGTATATAAAGAACATCCCGATTATGTGGGGGTTACGAGTATAACTATCTTTGTTGAGGATTTGTATGACTATGAGAATCATTGTTATCTTGAAGGAGGAAAGTGTATAATTTATCTTCCGGAAATGTATGAGTAGACAGAGGTTTGAAATGTTTTTAAAGTAATAAGCAATGTAGGGCGTGGCAATTGTTGCAAATGTGGTTGCTACGCCCTATATTTTAATGGTGAATTATACAGAATTGTGATATAATCAAAGCTGAGGGAAAGAAAGGTGCAATATGCAGAAAAATAGGTTAATATTGTCCATATGTTTTATATCTGTTCTTATTACCTTGACAGGTTGTATAACTTCCGACCATAGCACAGAGAGTACATACATAAATCATGCACAGGTTGCAAGATTGCAGAGTGAGGCAATTTTGCAAGGTGTCTTAGATAAAGACGCAAAAGCCATTGCGGATTTATTTTGTCCATACATGAAGGAGAACTACCCAAACTTGGAGGAGGAGATAGGGAATTGGATAGAATTTATTGACGGAGACATTCTCTCATATGATGCACCTGAAGGCAGAAGGGGTGGAGGAGCAACAACGGCTGTGGATGGTGTAGTGGAACAAAGTATTAGCGGAAAAATAGAAAATGTAAAGACAAGCAGTGGAAAAACATATCGGATTGGGCATGGTGGTTATAGTGTATACAAAGAACACCCAGATTATGTAGGTGTTACGAGTGTAACTATCTTTGATGAGGATTTGCACGATGATGAGAACCATTGTTGGCCTGAAGGGTCTAAATATGTAATTTATCTTCCAGAAATGTTTGAGTAGGCAGAGGTTTGAAATGTTTTTAAAGTAATAAGCAATGTAGGGCGTGGCAATTGTTGCAAATGCGGTTGCTGCGCCCTATATTTTAGTGGTGAATTATACAGAATTGTGGTACAATATATCCATATTCAAGGTGTGAAACGGTCGAATGACCATCAAGACGGGAGGGCATGTGATTGGAAAGCGGCGGAAAGGGCATTGCGGATAGGGTATTTGAGAATATCGGGAAGGTGATTATAGGTAAGGAGCAAACCGTCAGGCTGCTGCTCACGGCGTGGGTCGCGGGCGGTCATGTGCTCGTGGAGGACGTGCCGGGCACGGGTAAGACCAAGCTTGCCAAGGCTCTCGCCAAGACTCTTGACGCCCGGTTCTCGCGGATTCAGTTCACGCCGGATCTGCTTCCAAGCGATATCACGGGCTTGAATATCTTTGACAGGGAGACTAATAGCTTCGTGCTCCGCAAGGGTCCGGTGTTTACCAATATTTTACTGGCGGACGAGATTAACCGCGCGACGCCCAGAACCCAAGCAGGGCTTCTGGAATGCATGGAGGAGCGGCAGGTGACGATCGACGGGGTGAGTTATGAGCCCGGACGCCCCTTTTTTGTCATCGCCACCCAGAATCCCGTGGAGAGCGCGGGCACGTTTCCGCTGCCCGAGGCTCAGATGGACCGCTTTATGATGAAGCTTTCCATGAAGCTGCCTGAGAGGGCGGAGGAGTTGGCGATTTTGGAGCGTTATATGAACGCGGAGCCCTTGGACGAGCTGGAAAGCGTATTGACCTTGGAGGAATTGGAGCAGATGCATCGGGACGCGGCACAGGTGTTTGTACACCCCTGTGTTCGAGAGTATATGGTGGATATCATACAGGCAACCAGAAACGGGGAGGGGATTGTCATGGGTGCAAGTCCCCGCGGGAGTCTCTCCCTGCTTCGCTGTGTCAAGGCATATGCGTATCTGGAGGGGAGAGCCTATGCGATACCCGATGACGTGAAGGCGTTGGCGGTTCCCGTGCTCGCCCACAGGGTCATCATGGCATATGGACAGGGCGGTGCAGAGGGCAGCGAAACGCTGATAGAGAGGATTCTGCAGGACACGCCCGTGCCTACTGAGGATTTTGCCAAGTGACGTATCATTTGAAGCACTGCAAGCAGCGGGGCAGCTTGCGAGAATAAATGGTCAGCATGATAAAAATCTCGGGAGAGTGTCTATGATACAATTACTTGGAATCGGCATTATCGCCGCGCTCCTTTTCTGGGCACAGCAGAAAATCTATAAAAGGCTCTGGAATCGGCACTTGCGGGTGGATTTGGCATTTGGGACGGGGAGTATTTTCGAGGGGGAGTACGGGGTGCTCAGGGAGGTGGTGGAGAACCACAAGCGGCTTCCTATCTCCATGCTCAAGGTAAAATTCACCACCAGTCGAAGCCTTCTCTTTGAGAACGCCGAAGGGTCTCGAACCACGGACAGGTATTATCGCAATGACGTGTTCCAGATCGGCGGCGGGGAGCGCATCACCCGCACCCTGCAGTTTCTTGGCGGCAAAAGGGGATATTACAATATAGACAGTGTGGATCTGGTGGCTACCGACCTGTTTATGAGCAAGGTTATGGTGGACACGATACAGCTAAAACGGACTATCTATGTCTATCCGAAGCCCTTCGAGAGTCAGGGCTTTCGTATGTCGCTGCAGGAATTAAACGGAGAGGTACTCACCAAGAGGCATCTTTTGGAGGATCCCTTCGAGTATCGCGGGGTTCGGGAATATGAGCCTTTTGACGATATGCGGAGCATCAACTGGAAGGCGACTGCTAAAACAGGGGAATTAAAGGTGAACCAACGAAGCTACACGGCGTTGGAATCGGTGCGTATCTTCCTGAACGTGACGGATAACGGGATTATCAAGAATACCGTGGGCGTGGAGGCGGGGATTCAAATGATGGCGGGTCTGAGTGAGTTTTTTCTGGGTCAGGGCTTTCGCGTCGCCTGCTATACCAACGGCGTGGACACGGTTACGGGCAGAGCCTTCCTGATAGAGACCAACGGCGGCAAGGGGCAGATGGAGGGGATTTACAGGGGGCTCGCAAGGCTTGACCTCGACAGGGAGCCCGAGGATTTCAGGGGGCTTTTTGAGGAAAAGCTGCTGCAGGAGTCAGGCGGAATGTTTACCTGCTTTATCTGCCCGAATCAGTATGATGATTTTGTGGCGTTATTGGAAGAATTTCAGGCAAAGGAGCGGGATTACATGTGGTTTTATCCCGTGAGCGGCTTAAAACCCCCTAAGTTGCCCGCCACCCTGCAAAAGCATATCCGCACGATATTGGTGTGACTGGAGGGAACAGGGCTGATGAAGCGAAACGGGATTATACTCCTTCGGGAATTATTGGTGACTCAAATGAATTACTGGGCTTTATTTCCTGTCATGCTGACGCTTTTGATTCTGTCAGGCGTGATGCAGGAGAATGCGGCGCAGGTTCTATTGTGGTGTCTGATTATGAGTTTTTTGCCCTTTGCGCTGTATTTTTTGAGACAATATCTCACAAGCCCCGGGATTTTCATGGCGCTCCATATCGGTATTGTCGTTTTCCTGCACATGGTTCTTGGGGGCAGCGGTATGATTCGTTTTGTCAGTGTGGGAATGGGTGTTGTGTTTATTGTCAATTCCCTTTATCTGAGACTGCGCTTTGATACCTATGAGGATAAGGCTTTGTCTCCGGTGGGCGCCGTACTGATAGCGGGAGGCTGCTTTTTTCTCCTGCAGTATCAGGGGCAGGCGCAGTGGAAGGGCTTGGTGTGTTTTTTATTGATCATGGTGTTATGTCTGTACTTTTTGGTCTATTATATAGATAAATATTTGAGCTTCCTGTCGGTCAACGAGGGGAGCGCGGGGCATATCCCCGAGAGGGAAATATTCCGCTCAGGCATGAAGCTTGCCTTGGGGTACACGTTGTTAGGGGCGTTGTTCTTATTTCTGACGGCGGACGTCACTTGGCTGAGGGCGGTCACGGAGCTGTTAAAGCAGGTGTTGGTCGCGTTTGTGAGCATAATCATCTATTTGTTTATGTCCATGGACGGGAATATGGAGCCGCAGCAGATACAGGGCGGGCAGGGTGGAGGTCCTCTTTTCCCGAATGACGCTTCCGAGAGCTACTGGCTGTGGAACGCCCTGACTGTCATCGCGCTATTGGCAATCGGAATAGGGCTCACTGCCGCGGCATACAAGGGAATCCGCTCGGCAATCTGTTATCTGCGCGGGAACTGGGACAGCGATTTTAAGGAGGAGAAGTCCCGTCAGGAGACAGAGAACACTGATAAAAGAGAGCGTTTGCAGACAGACGGCTTTCGCCGAAGAAGGGGGCGGCTTCTGCCCGAGCTGCTCAGCGTGAACGAGCGGGTGCGCAGGCTCTACCGCAAGCAGGCATTGCGGCTTGGGACGGACTCGGAGCGGCTTCGGAGAATAACCGCAAGAGAGTGCGCGGGAGAGCTGCAGATGCCCGTCATGGGAGAGACTTATGAGAAGGCTAGGTACAGCGGTCAGGAATGCACTGCGGCGGAGCTTAGGCGCATGAAGGCGGAGGGGAAGTCATAGGCTTGTGTCGGCAAAGCCTTACAAACATGAAAAGAGAGTAGATATGTTGGAGAAACTTGCTTTATCGGACGATATTTTAATGAAAATAGAGAAGCCCGCGCGCTATATCGGGCATGAGGTCAATGCGGTGGTCAAGGATAGGGAAAGGGTGAATATCCGCTTTGCCATGTGTTTTCCCGATGTGTACGAGATTGGCATGTCACACCTTGGCATTCAGATTCTCTATGGAATGTTTAACGCCATGGAAGATGTGTGGTGCGAGCGGGTCTATTCCCCATGGGTGGATTTGGACAGGATCATGCGGCAGGAGCATATTCCTCTCTTTGCGTTGGAATCCCAAGACCCGATCAGGGATTTTGATTTCTTGGGCATCACGATTCAATACGAAATGTGCTATACGAATATCCTGCAGATATTGGATTTGGCGGGGATTCCTATTTTGTCAGTCGAGCGGGGCGAGGAGTGTCCGATCGTGATAGGGGGCGGTCCCTGTACCTACAATCCCGAGCCGATTGCGGACTTTTTTGATATTTTTTATATCGGGGAGGGCGAGACTCGATATCAGGAGCTTTTTGAGCTCTACAAACGCTGTAAGGAGGAGCAGTGCGGCAGGGTGGAGTTCCTGCGCAGGGCGGCAAGGCTCCCCGGCATGTATGTTCCCCGTTTTTATGAGACCCGTTATCATTCGGACGGCACGATTGCTTCCTTTGAGCCCGTGGAGGAGGGGATTCCCACTGTCATACAGAAGGAGATTGCCATGGACGTCACGGAGCTTCCCTATCCCATGAAGCCCGTGGTGCCTTATATCAAGGTGACGCAGGACAGGGTGGTGTTGGAGATTCAGCGGGGCTGTATCCGCGGCTGCAGGTTCTGTCAGGCGGGACAGCTCTATCGCCCCGTTCGCGAGCGCAGGGTGGAGACCTTGGAGCGTTTCGCAATGGAGATGCTGCAAAATACGGGGCATGAGGAGATTTCCCTAAGCTCGCTCAGCTCCAGTGATTACAGCAGGCTTCCGGAGCTGATAGATTTTCTGATTCAGGAATGCGACAGGCAGCACACGAATATCTCCCTGCCCTCCCTGCGGATTGACGCTTTCTCGTTAGATGTGATGAGCAAGGTGCAGGACGTCAAAAAATCCAGTCTCACCTTCGCGCCTGAGGCGGGCAGTCAGAGATTACGCGACGTGATCAACAAGGGTCTTACCGAGGAGGTCATTCTGCACGGGGCAGCCATGGCGTTTCAGGGCGGGTGGTCTAGGGTAAAATTGTATTTTATGCTTGGACTGCCCACGGAGACCGAGGAGGATATCCGCGGTATCGCGGAGCTTTCCAACAAGATCGCCGCCGTCTACTTCGAGACGGTTCCCAAGGAAAAGCGCGCAAACGGCAGCGTGCAGATTGTGGCGAGCACCTCCTTTTTCGTGCCAAAGCCATTCACACCGTTCCAGTGGGCGTCCCAGTGCACCAAGGAGGAATTTATCGAAAAGGCTTATCAGACTCGCCGCGCCATTTCGGAGCAGCTCAATCAGAAGCGCATCAAGTACAACTGGCACGAGGCGGACGCCAGTGTGATGGAGGGCGTGCTTGCAAGGGGAGACAGAAGGCTTTCGCAGGTGATACAAAGGGTTTATGAAAAGGGCTGCTTCTATGACGCTTGGAGTGAGTATTATGACCATGCAAAATGGGTGGAGACTATCGAGGAATGCGGGCTTTCCGTGGAGTTCTATACCAGTCGGGAGCGTCTGCCTGACGAGGTCTTTCCATGGGACTTTATCGACTGCGGCGTGACCAAGGAATTCCTGCTAAGGGAGTGGACGAAGGCGCAGCAGGAGCAGACTTCCGAGAATTGCAGGCAGAAATGTCAGGGCTGTGGGGCAAGCAGATTTGGCGGCGGTATCTGCGTGGAGCCTAGGGGTAAGATGCAGGACGGACAGGAGACCATGCAGGAGCAGAAGGCGGTGCGGGACAAAGAGATGGCGCAGGAGATGCAGAAAATCTTGCAGAATGAGACATATTATGCAGGAGAAAACGCCATAAATGATAGAAAAGCTGCAAATGAAATATCTCCCGACGATACGGCAATACCAAAACAGCCGTTATGCAATACTGAGAATATCCGTCTGCGCGTTAAATTTTCCAAGCATGGCGCAATCCGCTTTATTGGGCATTTAGATGTGATGCGCTATTTCCAAAAGCTGCTGCGGCGCGCGGGGGTCAATGTGGCTTACAGCACGGGATACAGCCCGCATCAGATTATGTCCTTTGCGTCGCCCCTAGGCGTCGGGCTTGAGAGCGACGGCGAGTACATGGACATTGAGGTCTATTCCCTGACCTCCTGCGAGGACGTAAAGAGACGTATGAACGAGGCGGGCGTCCCCGGTATACGCGTCTTGGAGGTGTCCGTCCTGCCCAAAAATGCGGGCAACGCCATGGCGAGCGTGGCTGCGGCGGAATACACGGTGCGATTTGCCGAGGGGAAGGCGCCAAGGGCAGATATTGCAGGAATTTTGACGGATTTTCTTGCAAAAAAAGAGATATTTATTACAAAAGAGGGAAAAAAAGGCTCCCGTCAGGTCGATATCCGCTCAGGAATCTATGAGTGCAGTTGGGAAAATGCAGGAATAGATGCATATTTGCACCTTTTGGTGGACGCGTCCAGTGCAGGCAACATTAAGCCTGTTCAGGTGGTGGAAGCCCTGCTTGCGGAGCATGGGGAGAGACTTTCGGAAAACGCCCTGTTGGTGACAAGGGAGGAGACCTATGCCGACGCGGGAACAGACGAGGAACGCCGATTTGTCCCGTTGGGGCAGATAATATAAAATGAATTTATTCGTTTTGTGAATATTGTGCCTGCACAATGCGTAAACACACGCATGAAAGCTCGCAGGTTACGGAAAGGCATGGTTATAAACATGAGTCGTCGGATTGCAGAGGCAGGCAAAATCACCTTAACCGAGACACAGCAGAACGCCGGACAGGGCGGGAAGCTTATTTTTACCACCTATGAGGGCAGACAGGCAGCTTTGCTCGTGCAGGAGAACCGTCTGATGGCGGCGCAATTCCTCCCGTGCGAGCAGAGCAAGGTCGGCGCAGTCTATCTCTGCAAGGTGAAAAACGCGGTCAAGAATCTGGACGCCTATTTTGTGGAGATTGGCGGGGACGAGCGGGAGATATGCTTCCTGTCCAAGAGGGACGCCGCCTTTCCTTTCCTGTTGAACCGCCCCTATGACGGGCGGATTCTGGAGGGGGACGAATTTCCCGTTCAGGTTACGAGAGACGCCCAGAAAACCAAGCAGACCTCCGTGACCACACTGATTTCCCTGTCCAATGATTATTTTGTGCTAAATATAGGGGAGAGACGTTTGAGCTATTCCCGCCAATTGTCCGAGCGGGAGCGGGAGCTTTTAGAGGGTGCATTATCCGAGCGGGAGCGGGAGCTTTTCGGGGACACGTTGACCGAGTCGAGCCCAAACAAGAAGCTTTCGTCAAAGCCGTCCTCGCCGCATACATCGCCCTCGGGGGAGAGCGGGGAGCCGTCCTTTGGAATCGTGGTGAGGACGAGGGCGGCGGAGCTGCTGAATAATGCAGACAGTACGGCGATTACCGACGCCCTCCAAGAGCTTGTAGAGCGATTTCACACGCTGTTTCAGACGGCGGCGCACCGAACCTGTTTTAGCTGTCTTTTGGAGGCTCCCGCCCCGTGGGAGGCGGCTTTGGAGCAGCTTGCGTCCCCTGACGAATACGAGGAGCTTCTGACAGACGACGAATCGCTCTTTCAAAGGCTTCAGGCTTCCGGCAGGGTTCCTCCCGACAAGCGTATCCGCTATTATGATGAGAGGCAGAGCGCGCAGCTTTCCCTGTCACAGCTCTATGGGCTTAGGAGTAAGCTTGAGGACGCGCTGAGCCGCCGCGTGTGGCTCAAATGCGGCGGTTATCTCATTATCGAGCCCACGGAAGCCCTCACGGTCATCGACGTGAATTCGGGCAAATACGAGTCATGCAAGGCGGTGGAGGAGACCTATTACCGAATCAATCGGGAAGCCGCCGCGGAGATTGCCGTACAGCTTCGCCTGCGGAACCTCTCGGGCATCATCGTGGTTGATTTTATCAATATGAAGGAGCGGGCGCATCAAAAAGAGCTCCTGACTTATCTTAAGGACTTGGTCAGAGGGGACAGGCAGAAGACCACGGTGGTGGATATGACTCCCTTGGGGCTTGTGGAGCTCACGAGGAAGAAGGGAAGTAAGCCTTTGCGCGAGCAGCTTGGAAAGGAGAATTATGCATCTGAAATTAAAGGATTTTAAGAAGATCAAGGACGGTAAATATCTGAAAAATTATGAGATTACCTATCTGAACAAATCCGGTAAGGAGAAGAAGTACGAGATTGTCAGCAGGCGGGAGTTGAGCTCAATAGAAGATGTGGGCGGCGTGCCAAGCGGGGTGTCAGTGGTGGCGACACATGAGGGAAAGCTTTTGCTTTTGCATGAGTTCCGCATGGGAGTCAACCGCACAATATACAATCTCTGCGCCGGAATGCTTGAGGAGGGGGAGAGTATTGAGGAATGCATCTCCCGTGAGCTGTACGAGGAAACGGGGCTGAGCGTCCAAAGAATCAGGAAGATTCTGCCGCCCTCCTTTGCCGCCGTCGCCATTTCCGACACCACCACCTATATCGCCTTCGTGGAGGCGGAGGGGGATTTTGCAGACCATTCCTCGGAAAATGAGCAGATCGAGGCAGCGTTTTACTCTAGGGAGGAGGTGAAGGAGTTGTTGGAGACAGAGCCCTTCAGCTCAAGGGCACAGATGGCGGCGTACTTTTTTGCATATGGCAACATTTTTGAAAACGTTCACAGCCAGTAAATAACCTCGCGGCAAGCGACGGGGTTGTTGACTATAAACAAGTTAAAAAGAAAGAGAAAGAGAGGATATTTATCATGAAAATATTTGCATATGCCATGCGTGAGTTTGACGAGAAGGATTATTTTGAGAGATTTTCCAAGGAGCTCGGCTGTGAATACGGCTATACCACGGCGTATCCCGCCCCTGACAACGTGGAGCTTGCCAGAGGATATGACGCTATCAGCGCGACCCCCTGTGATCTGGGGGCGGAGATGCTCGACCGTTTCTATGCGGTGGGAGTGCGTTACATCGCCACCCGCTCTATCGGCGTTGACCACATTGATTTAGAACATGCCAAGGAGCTTGGAATGGGCGTCAGCCATGTCACCTACGGACCTGAGACCGTGGCGGACTACACGGTCATGTTGATGCTCATGTGCTGCCGCAATATCTGCCATATACTGGAACGCTCCAAGGTACAGGATTATACATTGCAGGGCAAGATGGGCAGAAATCTCTGCGACTGCACGGTGGGCGTGATTGGCACAGGACAGATCGGGCGAACCGTGGTCAAGCGTTTATCCGCCTTTGGGTGCAGGATTTTGGCATATGACCTTTATCCAAATGACGCCTGCAGGGAGCTGGTGGAATATGTGAGTCTGGAGGAGCTCTACGCCCAATCGGACATCATCACGCTACATACCCCCGCAACGGCGGAGAATTATCATTTGTTGGACGAGAAGGCTTTTGCAAAGATGCGGGACAGCGTGATCATTATCAACACGGCTCGCGGGACGCTGATTGACACGGCAGCCCTGATTGAAGCCATAGAGCGTAAAAAGGTGGGACATGCCGCTCTTGACGTCTTGGAGCAGGAAAACGGGCTCTACTATGCCAACCGCATGGGCGACCCGATTGAAAACCGTGAGATGGCAGTCCTTCGCAGCTTCCCGAATGTGATTCTGTCGCCGCACACGGCATTCTACACGGAAAACGTGGTGCGGGATATGGCGTACAAATGCATGAAGGGCGTACTGGATATGATGAGCCATACGGAGAATCCGCTGATTGTGGTGCAAAATTGATCATTGCGGCATTCGCCAATCCAAATTTATTGGATTTGTGCTCATGCAAGCACTGGCACAAAGTCAACTATGTTGACTTGGCTCATTGCTCGCGGGAATAAAATCGGATTGACGAATGCCCGCACATTGAAGATGTGTTATGTTTTGCAGCGGCGGTTTATGCTTATTGCTTGCCACAAGGCAGCGCAGAAATGGGGATTAGTTATGGATAGTTCTATGAAAACACGGCTTCTTTATGAATTGAATATGCGTCAAAACAAGCTGGAGCTCGCCATTTCCCAGATGGAGCATCAGCTTACCAGCGTCAATACGCGTCTGGATTCTTTACGGCATGATTTGGCGCTTTATGCGGGAATGGTAGTCGTGCCGCCGATCTTGTACCTGCTGCTCGGGGTAGTCACGGGTTTTTTTAGCCCGCTGTCAGGCTTTCTGTTTTTGTTTATTTTCACGATCCTGCAAAATCTTTTATTGTGCGGGTATATTATTTTTCTGCCATTTAATATCTATTATCTGCTCAAAACCTTTCAGACTAAGAAAATGAACGATGAGCCGACGGAGAATATAACGGAGCTGCCCAGAGAGGGGACGGCGAGAGGCGAGCCGCAGCCGGAGAGCACCTACCGCTCCGAACAGCAAAAGCTTGTCTTTATCCTAAGCCGCTATTATCTATATCAGGATACCATGAACCAATTGAAGCGCAGACTGGACGAGGCTGACTGCAGCATGACGCTCGCCGAGCTGCATCAGGAGCTTGAGCAGATGCCCTTTTATGAGGAGATTCGTCCCGCCCGCCCCGTCAGGGATATGAGCTCGGGAATGCGGGGATTTTTGATTTTGTTGGTTTTTGCGGCTTTGATATTGCTGATTTTCCCTATGTGGATGTGATTCCTGTGAGCGGTCCGTAAAAACGGATAAGCTGAAAGTGGGAGATTAAGGACAGGGACTGTCATCAAGTGAAAAAATTTGGAATTTTATGTTTTATGGGAACCGCCCGCCTGTTCACAAGGTTGAATTTGTTTTGGAGAACATATAAAAAGTATGATGTTAAAGAAAGGACAAGAAAACTATGATTTATGAAGCATTAAAGGATTTTAAAAAAGTAGCAGATGTTTCTGATGAAATATTATTAGAATATGATGGAAAATTACCGGAAGATATTATTAATCTGTGGAAGGAATATGGATTTGGTAGTTTTTTAAATGATTACCTGAAAGTAATAAATCCGCATGAATATCAGGAACTTGTGCAGGAATCTTATTATGATGGCGTGAATGCGATTCCGATGATGACAACAGGCTTTGGAGATATTATCATATGGAAACCGAAAGATGATATTATAACGTTGCTGCTATACAGGTATCGGAATCTGAAGGTTTTGGAAAGTGGCTGCGACTATTTTTTTGATGATTTGGCTGAAAAAGATAGTGTATTAAATGACAGACTGAAAAAGAAAAAGTATGAACAGGCGGTAGAAAAATATGGCTGTTTGGAATATGACGAATGTTTTGGCTATGTTCCATTATTGGGATTAGGCGGCAAAGAGAGCATTAAAAATATTCAAAAAGTTAAGATTAAAGAACATATAGAGCTGATTACACAGACAGTAGGAAAAATTGAATAACAATGCAAATTTCATTCCGCTCACTAAGAAAACACTATCAGCAGATGTAAATATAAAAAATAAGGAGAGTGACCAATATGGATATAACATTAGACAACAAAAATGTATTGCAGCAAGATGATGATTTGTTACAGATGTTGGACAGGGGAATTGATGACATGGAGGCAGGCAGGGAACTTCCGTTTGATGAGGCATTCCAAAAAATCACGGAATTGAGGGATATAAGGAGAAATGCAAGAGCGTAAAATTATTTTGACGTGGGAGGCAATATATGATTTGACAGACATTGCCGAATAGAGGAAACCAATAACAGGTTGTATAAATTGCCGCTATGGTCAGTCGCGCTGAAATTCAAGAATATCGCCCGGCTGACAGTCCAAAACGTCACAGATTGCGTTCAGCGTGGAGAAACGCACGGCACTGATTTTTCCCGTTTTCATTTTTGAAAGATTTACATTTGAAACGCCAACGCGCTCCGCCAACTCGTTCAGTGACATTTTGCGGTCAGCCATTACCCTGTCTAAACGTAATATTATTGCCATATTTCCCCATTTCTGCGCTGATTTTGCGCAACCTAATCTCCTTACAAGGTTTCGTCGGATTGTTGCTGTAAAATAACTCCATACTCAAAGATATAGCCCAAGCAAAGCACAACCCCGCCGATCAACACCAATTCCAAATTGCTGCCCCATGACAGGCGGGCGGTGGGAGGTCCCCAGATGAACAGCACGAGAGTCTCCACAATATTTTTATACATGAAAATACCCAAAAGAAGGAGACCAATCGAACGAACCACGCGGCAGCAAAATAAGGTAAACGGGCTTTCACCCAGCTCAATATGGTGAAGGATAGAATACAGGCACCACAAAATCGCGGCGGTCAACGCCTGATAGCCCCAATCGATAAACCAGATAATCCCATACAACGCCTTGCAGGAATAGTCCTGCAGGTGAAAGCTTGTGTCAGTCACCATGAGATATAAGCCTCTGCCATTAACGGTAAAGCCAACCTTGGCGTCATTTCCAAATTGCTCCACGGTATATGCCGTTTCAGGGGCAAGCAGGGCGCTGATCCCCCAATACATCAATACCGCAAGCGATGTCAGTATATAGAGCCAAAACAATATACGCAGACACGTTCCAAGTGATTTGCATCGATTCTTCATGATTGCCTGCTTATTCTCCACTATGTCCATAATACGATTTCCCTTCCTGTGTAAACTATGTCTGATGCTGTTTATTTTAAAGATTCTATCATCATTAATAACGGTTGTCAATAAATTTTTAACGATAAACATTAATATCAAGCTGCCTAATATGAAAATATTGTTGACAGAAATACGGATACGTGCTAGGATATTTTATGAAAAAGGTGTTACCGTGAATCAACGGTTCGCCTCTGTTAAGTTTTATGTCAAAAAAGCAACCTAACTTTGGTCGGAGCGGTTGCTTTTTTGATGTCTTTTATTTTCTCTGGTCTGTCGTATACTGATTATCGTGACGATGATACTGATAACTGTCACTACAATACCGACAAGCTCCAAAATAATTTCTAACACCAATGGAACATACCTTTCGTTTTATTTTCCATATGTGCACTCCACATATTTGTATCCCCTCCTTTGATACAGGAAGCTCTCAAAATGTACTCATTTTGGCGAAAGGCGAACCGCTACACGTTTTGGTAACACCCAAGCATATTCTATCATAATGACAGATTTTTACAATATATATCAGAAAATTTAATTTATTTTTTATAAAATATACGATTGTTTGTCAATATATAACTTCAAAAAACGGACTAACACCTTAAATTTATACTAAAGCCCTTATTATGTGTTGACAGGTTAGTCTACTTATGATAGACTAATTTTAAACAGACAGTCTATCTCGAATAGACCGCATTGAGAGCAATTTTCACATGTTAAGAGCAGTATTCACTCGAAACTTAAAAGCAGCACCCAAGCCAAGCACTTGGGCGTTAAGCAATATTTTTCCTACAAGCATATTCGATAACCTTAGCCTGCAGGAATAGGAACGGGAGAGGAGTGCGCACATGAACGATTACAAGCTTGCGGACGTAGAGGCGAAATTTGCGGATATCATATGGGAGCATGCCCCCATTCCCTCGCCTGAGCTAGTGAAGCTTTGCGAGGAGCGGTTAAACTGGAAGAAAAGCACTACATACACGGTCTTAAAAAAGCTGATTGACAAGGGGATTTTCCAAAATCAAAACGCGGTGGTGTCCGTGCTGATTCCAAGGGAGGAATTCTATGGCAGGCAGAGCCGCAAATATGTGGAGGAAACCTTCGGGTCACTTCCGTGCTTTCTGACAGCTTTTTTTCGTGATAAGAAGCTGTCGGCGGAGGAAGCGCAGGCTTTGCGGGAATATATTGACCGTTTTGAGGAGTAGCGGCAAGGATATATTGATACGATATCATTGATGTGATCGATGCTTTATGGAGTTTTTGCCCGTTTGAACGCTGCAAAGCAGCAGGGAGGTTTTTATGAATATGATAGCTAATATTTTTCTCACAATTCTTGGCATGAGCCTGACGGCGGCTTACTGTATCCTCGCGGTCTGTCTGCTGCGTGTTTTGCTTCGAAGAATGCCGAAAATATTCTCCTATTTTCTGTGGAGCGTGGTGGCGCTTCGCCTCGTCTGTCCCATATTGCCCGAGAGCCGATTCAGCCTTATGGGGGAGAGGGTGGTGGAGTCCGCCCGTCGGATTGCCGCTACGGACATGGAATATGGATTGGAGAGCGGTACGGAGGCTATGGCTGACAGGTTTGATGGTGTGAAAGGCGATCTGTCAAACAATATTTTGCCGGAAGCAGAGGGGATTGGAACGAATGAAACTCAAAATGGAATCGCAAACGGTATCGGGAGTGAAAATGGGATAAACGGATATCCGTCGGGTATGGTTTGGGGAGATTTTCAAGCAGACGGACAGGAGAGCAGCGGAACACTAGGGAATGTAATTTATCCTGCCGCTGCGGTCTGGCTTAGCGTTTTCCTGATTTTATGTATTTACAGCACAGTCAGCTATCGGCGGCTTAAGAGACGGCTTGCGGGGGTGGCATACACGGGCAGACCATTTGAAGGTATCCCCGTGAAGTATGCTAACGGACTTGAAACGCCCTTTGTGCTTGGGCTGCTGCACCCGACGGTCTATCTTCCTGACACGCTGACGGACAGTGAAGCGATACAATGCCTGTCCCATGAAAGGGTACATGTGCGGCGCAGGGACTATCTGGTCAAGCAATTTGCCTTTGTGTTGGCATGTGTCCACTGGTTCAATCCCTTCGTGTGGCTCGCTTTTCACCTCATGTCGCAGGATATGGAGATGTCCTGTGACGAACAGGCGCTTCAAAGCCCCGCCTTGGCAGACCGCAAGGCATATTCCGACGCCTTGCTCAAGATGTCCACCGGAAGGCTGCGCTTTAGCGGCTGTCCGCTTGCCTTTGGCGAGAGCAGCGTGTCCCTCCGCATCAAGAATATCATGAATTATAAAAAGCCGAGCTTCTGGGCGGTTGTAGCGGTCTGCGTGGTGATGGTCATATGTATGGCGGGTCTATTCACTAATCCGACAGGTCAAGTCGCGGACGAAACCGAACAGAACAATATAGGTAGCGCAAATGTCATGGCAAATAAAGCTGACTCCCCAACAAATGCATCGGAAGCGGAGAATCCTGACAGTACAGCTACGGACGGGACTTCCCTGCCAAAACAGCCCGAATGGAGTATCGGATCGGTTCAGGCTCAGTATGAGACCGATTATCTAAAGGATATAACGGATACGGAAGGGCGATCAGTGGAATTAAATGATAGTGCAACTAAATATTTGAACAGACCTGATATTAATTGCTTCTTGATGCAGAATTTTAATACCTCGCGGATTGATTTAGCCTTTTTACTCTATGATAATGCAGGCATGGAAAACAGCGAGCCTGACACGGAGGAGCTGCGGCTGTTGGAAAGCACGGTGGAGGAGGGAATATGGAGCGGTGGAATCTTCTATCATATTACAGGAGAGCAGTTGGACCAATTTCTAATGGAAAGGCTTGGGCTTCCCCTCTCGGAGATTCAATGCGGAACGGAAAGCGGCAACACTCTTAAGGATAACTGGGAGTATCTGGAGGAATATGACAGCTACACGATGTTTGGACCAAAGGGAGACACAATGTACACAGAGGTGGATTATGTTGATGCCTTCGAGTATTACAATGGGATTTTGCGTCTGGATTATAGGGACAAATTGCGGGGGCACCCTTATAGCCCTAATCTTAGCGGTTCTCTCTACCTTGCCCCTAATGATAACCTGAATGGCGACGTGAACAATTTGGATTCATATTATATCATAGGAAATGTGATTCATGAAGGAGTTTTGAAGGAGCAAAATGCAGAAAATACGTTTGACCTGACAGAGTATTTGAATCGGTTAAAACAAGTAAAACGATAGGCGTTTCCCGTGGATTTTGCGGAGCCCACCAAAGTGAGCGGGAACGGAGCCAACTATGCGCAAAACCATAGTTTAACGAATAGTTGCGCATAGTTTTAAACGTTTGTCACTATTGCGGCATTCGCCAAACCAATTACATTGGCTTGGCTCATAGCTCGTCCGAATCAAGAATGATTGTAAAGGGTCCGTCGTTCAACAGACTCACCTTCATATCCGCACCAAATTCTCCGGTCTCAACCACAGGAATCTGCAATTTACATTGTTCCACAATATACTCGTAAAGCTCCTTCGCCATATCCGGAGCCCCCGCCTTGATAAACGACGGGCGGTTTCCCTTTTGGCAGTCGGCATAAAGCGTAAATTGCGAAATCAACAACAAGCTTCCAGAAACACTCTTTAAATCCAGATTGGTTTTGCCGTTTTCGTCCTCAAAAATTCTCAATCCAATCAGCTTTTTTATCATTTTATCCGCAATTCCCCGATCGTCCGATTGGCTGACGCCGATTAAGACCAGAAAGCCCTTTGAAATCTGTCCGATTACCTGACTATCCACCGCGACACTTGCATTTGACACACGCTGAATCACAAAACGCATCTGCACTACTCTCCTTCACCTCTATGATTGTTATTTATTTAACAATCTCCCGATTCCATATTTATATCCACGCATATCGCAGACTTATGCCTGCGATATTACAGTCTGATAGACTGCACCACCGACTGATTATTCCTTGTCCTTTACGTTCTTGCGCTCCTGCCTTTTCTGCTCGCGTGTGGACTTCTGTTCATCAATATTTTTCTTAAATTCAGGAATATATTCGTGGAAGCCATCGTCATCAATGGACTCCACCGTCATATAGGTGGTAATCTCCTGCGGCAGCGCCTTTTTGGTCAATGCCGAGTTTACCACGGATTTAATCGCCGCGTAAATCACCGCGAAAATCGGCACGCCGACAATCATGCCAAGAATACCGAAGAATCCCCCGAACAATGTAATGGCAAAAATCACCCAAAAGCCCGCCAAACCTGTCGAATTGCCCAAAATCTTGGGTCCGAGGATATTGCCGTCAAACTGCTGCAGCACCAGAATAAATATCACGAAATACACCGCGTTCAAGGGGTGCATAGGGTCTACCAAGAAGATCAATACGGTACTTGGCACCGCTCCTATCACAGGACCAAAGAAGGGAATGATATTCGTGATACCGATGATCACGCTGACCAGCGCGGCGTAAGGCGTCTGGAGCAGCGTGGTTCCTATAAAGCAGAGCAGACCGATGATAATGGAATCCAAAACCTTACCGCTGATAAAACCGATAAAGGTCTTGTGTGTAAAACGGAAATTACGAATCACCACATTGGCGGTGTCCCTGTCAAACATAGCGTAAGCAATCTTTTTTGCCTGACCCGCAAACCGCTCCTTGCTTGCAAGCAAATAGATAGAAATAATGAAGCCGATTACACAATTCCACAGCACGCCAATCACATTGATCACGCTTAAAGAAACGGTTTTGATGATATCACTGGTGGTCGCAAACACGGAGGTCTCTATCCATGACTCCAATTCCCCCGAATAACGATTGATCATTTTGATCAGATAACTCCCCACCTCCGGATTATTCTCCAAGAGCTTGTTAATGATATTGGTCACGTTATTTATATACATATCAAAATTAGAGACCAGATTCATAATACTGGGGATAATCTGTGACAAAAACATTGAGATCAAGGCAGCTATCACGGCAAAGCACAGCAGGGTCGTCGCGATAATGCTGAGACCGCGGGTAATGGAGCCGCGCTTCGTATCATTTTTCATCGGAACTCGTTCCATCAGGGGCTTCACGATACGGTACTCGATTTGATTCAACACGGGCGTCAAGACATACGCAAGCACAAAGCCCATCGTGAGCGGCATCAGAATATCACTGATTGTCCGCAGCCCCGCCTTGATGTTCACCCCGTGAAACATCAGATAATAAAAGCATATACTCGCCGCAATAACGCAAAACGCCGTGATTCCCCAACGCACATATTTGTTATTCAAATGAAATTTCATATAAGCCTTCCTTTCCGAACAAGCGACCCTCCAAATTAGCATATAATCCGATTAAAATGCAATCTAAATCAGATATAAGTCATTTGCTTTTTAGAATATATTCTCTAAGTCTTTT
The DNA here is from genome assembly GCA_023663505.1 of Muribaculum sp. Classification (GTDB taxonomy): domain Bacteria; phylum Bacillota; class Clostridia; order Lachnospirales; family Lachnospiraceae; genus Acetatifactor. Next base: position 23,899 of record JAMPHH010000016.1, on the reverse strand, counting down.
CCTCTATACTCCATAATACACCGAATCGAATCATATCACAAGAGTTGCTTTTGAAAAAGTCTGTAAATACTTTCGATTTACCAATTGTAGATTTACTTTTTCAAGGAAAATTCAGAAGGACAGGAATCATATTAGGTTCCTGTCCTCCCTTTCACATTTTAGTCAACAGCACACACGTCATTTTGCGGCAAGCTTCACCTTTTTCGTCACTGAATCAGTGAAATCACCTTTGCCCTCGATCTTCACTTCCACCTTGCCCTTGTTCTCCGTGCCGTAGGACAGCGTATAGTCCGTACCCGCCTTCAGGGTTCTCTTGGCATAGGTCAGGGTCAACGACCCCTGCGTCCCCTTCACTGACGCTTTCTTGATCTTCTGGGGCTTAATGTCGAACTTAAAGGTCTCCTTGGGCGTGTTGGCATAATTCCCCTTGCCCTTGATCGTGATCACTGCCTGCTTCGCCTCCGTGGTGGCATGCAGGTTGTTGCTGTAAGTGATCGTGTAGTCCTTACCCGCCTTCAGTGTCTTGGTCTTGCCGCCGTCCTGCACGACCACAGTAACCTTGGGCTTCTGCAGCTTGCCATTGTATGTCACGCTCGCAGCGGGCTTCTTTAACGCGAATTTAGTCTGCACGGGCTTGATTTCAAATGTCTTGACCACGCTCCCGCCATATTCCTTCTTACCCGTGATGATCACATAGCCGATTCCCGCTTCCTTATTGTTCTGGTACTTCACGGTGTAATTCTTCTTATCCACCGCGGCGCCGCCATAGGTCACGGTGACAGCGGGCTTCAGGGCTTTTCCTGTATAGTCAAAGGACTCCTTCTCCAGACTGACATTCTCAGGATTCAATATCTTCTCTGCGTCATACACCTTCACGTTGACCGTGCGGCTTCCCGTGTAGTTGCCATTATCCGCCCCTGTGATCGTCACCTTCTTGGTGCCCTTCGCGGCTGTCATATCCTCCGCATAGGAAAGCGTGTATGATTCGCTGCCAAGCAGCTTCCCGCCGTCATACACATAGACAGGCGGGGCGGACTTGTCGTTCAGACCCATGCCGCCGACAACCACCTTAAGCTTCTTGACAGACTTCTTGGTAATCGTAAACTCTTTCGCTACTTCTCCCGTGTATGTGCCATTGCCCTTGACGATCACAGTACCTGTGCCTGCATTGATGTTATTTTGGTACAGAACACGGTAATCCGTCCCCTCTGTCAGGGTCACGGTCTTCTTGCCGTCCTTCACGGTTACCTTGACGGTGGGCAGGTAGGCGCTGCCATCATAAGTCTTTGCCTTGATTGTCCCGATCACTGCCCCGATTGCTTTCAGGTCTTTCCTGTCTGATGCCTCATAAATCGAGTCGTCAATGTCCTCGGGCGTCTCCGTGTTCGGGTCTTCAATCCACTTCGCATAAAGCACGGTATCAGCGGTCACCACGTCATTGGCAAAATCCCATGCCGTAATACATCCCGCTTCCTTAAACCAACCTTGGAAAAGATAGCCAAGCACATCCGTCACGGCGGGCGCCGTAAGCTTCGCCCCCGCTTCTACCGTTACAGCATCAGGAGTGCTCCCAATACCCTGCATGTGATAGGAGACGGTAAATGTCGCAGGAATGGGCGTATCGGGGGTATCAGGCGTCCACTTAGCGTAGAGTATGGTGTCAGCGTTGACCACGTCCGCAGCAAAATCCCACGCCTGCGTGCAGTCCGCATCCTTGTACCAGCCGCCAAACACATAGCCCTCCGCCGTGGGAGCGGCGGGTGCGGTAAGCTTTTCACCCTCAACCACAGTGATGTCCTCAATCGCGTCGCCGTGTCCCTGAAGGTCAAAGGAAACCTTGTATTGTACCAATTGGGGCGTCGCACCGATCACTCGGATGATAAAGCTCTCCTCGTAAAGCGTCACCTTATCCTTTCCTGTCTTGCCGTTGGTGACCGTGACCGTCACCGCAGTCTCGCCCGTCACATCCGCCAAGACCTTAACCACATTAGAATTATTCTCAACCGTTTCATTTTCAAGCGTAACCATGTCCGTGTTGGCGGACTCCCAAGAGGACTTTACAAAGATATTCTGTGTGTTTGCTCCCTCCGTGGCAAGAAGATTTACCTTGAAGCTTCGCGCTGTTTTAAGCAGGCTGTCCTTGGTGTATCGAATCACCCACACGGTCTCTCCCGCAATTTCCTCCTTGCTGCTCTTTGCCTTGCCCAAGTCGGAGAAGCTCAGGGAATAAGTGTATATATTCGCCTCGTTCTCAACCTTGACCTTAAATTCAACTGTCCTCTTTTCAGTGTCACTTCCGTTATTGATTCCATCCTTTAAGGTCGCTTTGATGGTAGCCGTACCCATGCCCCTGGCATAGATTACGCCCTTGGAGTCAATATACGCCACCTTAGGATTGTCGCTAGAATAGTTGAACATCCAAGATCCCGGGTCTCTGCTTGCGCCATCAATAATCAACTGACAGGCAAGTCCCACCTTGTCAAAGGTTAATATCTTATTTTTTTTGTCCCAATCGTAGGTCATCTGATCGATTTGGTCAAAGGTAGCGGAGAGGGTTCCGTAAGCAAGTGTTGCCGACTCAAAATCAACGATCACCTTAACCTCCTCGTCAGGCATTTCAAAGGTGAACACCTGAGTCCCGTTTGCCTCCTCCTTCAGATCAGTGATTTTGATACCGTTATATGCAAAGGTAGACGCCTTCAGGCGATACCCCTCGGCAGGAGTGACCGTCACCTCGATGGTATCCCCCGCTCTGGCACTTGTCTTTGAGAGCTCCGCTTTACCATACGAATCATTGTTGACACTAACCTTAACTTTGTATGACTCAAAAAGCGTCTTAAATTTATAATTTTTCTTGTTGGCATAATCCTCAACCGTGCCGTCATAGCCGCACATCGTCACATTAGCACTGGAGGTTTTCCAAGGGAACGCATCCTCCGAGAGAATGATGTCACTCACGCCGCTCGCACCCTTTTGCCGGATTTCAACGGTTTTTAGGTTTTGACAGTCCACAAACGCGTCAGCCTCGATTGCACTGACATTGGCGGGTACGGTAATCGCCTTGAGAGCGGTACAACCTGAGAACGCCTCCCGTTTGATCACTCCGCACGCCTCAGGGATAACGACCGTGGCAAGCGCGGTACAATCCTTAAACATGCCTATGGGTATCTGCTTCGCATCCCTGTGGAATCTCACCTCTGTCAAGGCGCTACATCCCTCGAACACGTAGGACCCCCATGTGGTAACATTCGCCCCCAGCTCAGCATTCGCCTCAATCTTGGTTAATGAAGTACATCTATAAAATGCGGAGCTTCGAATCTCCTTCAAGCTCTTGCTCCATCCGATGACCTGCAGATTGGCGCAATTTTTAAACGCCGAATCACCAATCACCTCAACTACATTCAATTGAACGGTGCGCAGACCACCACATGAATCAAAGGCGTGATCTTCAATCTTCGTCACCGAATCAGGAAACGACACAGTTGTCATAAACTCACAGTCTCTAAAGGCTTCCTCGCCAATCACCGTCAGCTTTGAGTTCTTGCCAAAAATAAGCACCGTCAGCTTAGAATCCTTGAAGGTTCCCTTCTCAAGCTGTGTCACACCGTCAGGCATCTCAAATGAGGTGATTCCCGAGCCCTCAAATGCGCCTGCGTCGATTCGCTCTATCTGATTGTTCTCAGGAATCGTAATGCCCGTAATCTTGGTATTATTGTTAAAAATCCCCACAGGAATCCATTTCGTCTCGGACGGCAGCTTCACTGTCCCGCTCAGAGAGTCAAGCGATATCCCCTGCTTCAACTGTAGCTTGCCGTTCTTCTCACCAACTACCACGAAATAATCATTCTCATCAATGATGGTGTCATCCGCATCCTCCGTCGCATTATAATCAACGGCTGTCGTCTGCACACCCTCGTCACCTGCTGTCGAATTCGTTGTGCCTGCTCCGCCTGCGGTATTTGTAGGATCCGTATCGCCCGTCATGACATTTTCTTTGGTCGCGTCCGTACCGCCTGTCACCCCGACTGTACCGGACGCCTCCACGCCGCTGTCGCTCCAAGCCTTATCGCTTCCGTCGCCCTCAGCCGCGGAATACATATCAGCCGGATTGCCCATAGCATAGACATCCATGGTCAGGTTTCCCGAGGTGGCGACCATTGCCACGCTCAATATCAGTGCCAATATTCTTTTTCCCTTCAATTTAATCCCTCCCTAAACATAATTTACTGTCACATTATGTATGCTGATATACTATATATAGTATAGCACTATCTTTGTTTAATGAAAAGTTTTCTTTTTTGATACGCTATTAATATCCGACAATTTATTATTGCGCTGTTGTTTTAATTATGTTAAAATGTATGTAAGGACAATCGTGTTGCAGGGTGGGCTGATCTGATATTCCTATAGATCCTATGGAATGGAGGTGATGCCTATGAAAAATCATTATGATTTTAAGGATATGCTGACGTTTGGCATATTTCTTTTGGCGTTACTTACGTTCATTTTTTCTTTTTGTAAGTAGCCATACATAGAAAACCATCCCTGAACTTTGACCGAGCGACGGGATGGTTTTCTATCTTATAATTCGGTCAACCCACCTTGTGGGCGGTTGTTCCTTTTAATTACACCTTTACTATAACATGCCTCATTACTTTTTTCAAGAATAATTTTTAAGTTGTACAAAACCCAAAAAAGAAGTAAAATAATCTTATTCACACAGCCATTTATGCCAAGGTGTGAAACACTACCAGTTATTTGCCCATAAATTGATATATAAAATTGATATACATAATAATTGTATCAACTTATATATCCATAAGGATTGAACATTATGAAGCTACAACAATTATACAGTCTTGTGCGCAGGGCTGTAGATGACTACCACATGATTGAAGAAAATGACCGTATTGCCATCGGTATATCCGGCGGCAAGGACAGTCTCACCCTGCTCTATGCCCTGCATGGTCTTATGCGTTTTTACCCCCGCAGATTTCAAATCCATGCGGTCACGGTTGATCTGGGCTTTGGCAATCTGAATCTGGACGGCATACGCCGTCTCTGTCAGGACATGCAGGTGGAATATACCATTGTAAATACAGATATCGCCCAAGTTGTCTTTGAGGAACGGGCTGAGAGCAATCCCTGCTCGCTCTGTGCCAAGATGCGCAAGGGCGCGCTAAACCAAGCCATGAAGGAGCTCGGCTGCAACAAGATAGCCTATGCCCACCACAAGGACGACGTGGTGGAGACCATGCTGATGTCCCTGATATTTGAGGGGAGATTTCACACCTTCTCTCCTGTCACATATCTGGACCGCACGGACTTAACAGTGATCCGCCCCCTTATCTATGTGAACGAGGCGGACGTGATCGGATTTATCAATAAATACACCGTTCCTGTTGTGAAAAGCCCCTGCCCCGCCGACGGCCACACTAAGCGGGAATACGTAAAGAATCTGCTCAGGGAGATTAACCTTGAGACCCCGGGGGTAAAGGAGCGAATGTTCACGGCAATCAAAAACGGCGATATGAAAGGCTGGGCAGAAAACAATGGCAGTATTAAATAAGGACAATTATCACGATAATCAAAATAAAAATAATATTTTAAAAATGCGGGAGGTGCTCAAAACCCTTCCTGAATTCTGCAAGACATTTTTCCGCGGTATCGAGGAATACACCTCCACCCGAACCAGACTCGCCTATGCCTATGACATTCGGCTTTTCTTTGAGTTCCTGCACAGCAATAATTCCGTATGTGCCAAAATGGATATTGAGCAATATCCAATATCCCTGCTTGACAATATCACAAGGCTTGATATTGAAGAATATTTGGAATACCTTGCATTGTATGAAAAGGACGGCAAGGAGATAACCAACAACGAACGCGGACGCGCCCGAAAGCTTGCCTCTCTGAGAAGCTTTTACAATTATTTTTACCAGAATGAAATGATAGAAACCAATCCCGCCGCGTTGGTTCCGCTCCCCAAGCGTCCGGAGAAAGAGATCATACGTCTTGAACCCAATGAGGTCGCGATACTGCTTGATCAGGTGGAGGCAGGAACCAAGCTCACCAAAAAGGAATTGGAGTACCATAAAAAGACCAAGCTGCGGGATATTGCGCTTCTGACGCTTCTGTTAGGCACGGGAATCCGTGTGTCGGAGTGTGTCGGGCTTGATATCAACGATGTCAACTTTGACGAGGGCGGCATCAAAATACGAAGAAAGGGCGGCTATGAGGCAGTAATTTACTTTGGCGACGAGGTAGAAACCGCGCTGCTTGATTATCTTGAGGAGCGGGAAAACATTGTCCCCGCCGAGGGGCATGAGGACGCACTCTTTCTCTCCCTGCAAAATCGCCGAATGGCTGTGCGCTCTGTGGAGAATCTTGTGAAAAAATATGCCTCCAGAGTCACCAGTCTGAAAAAGATTACTCCGCACAAGCTCAGGAGCACCTATGGAACCACGCTTTACAAGGAGACAGGGGATATCTACCTCGTGGCTGATGTCTTGGGACATAAGGACGTCAACACCACCCGCAAGCATTATGCCGCCATGGAACAGGAACGCAGGCGCCGAGCCGCCAATGCCGTGCAGCTTCGTGAAAATCCACATAAATAGAGTCCCCCCGATGTATTCTATTTCACAAACTCGGCGGAATAATAAGGCACAACCAACCGCTGCCCCGCACGGATTCCCGCTGCGTCAGCCAAGTTGTTGATACTGCACACTTCTTCAATATAGCTATCCTTATCTTTATATTGCTGATAATCCACATACCGATCGGCAACGCTCCAAAGGCTGTCCCCCGCCTCTACCGTGACACTGGTATAATATTTGAACATTATATCCTCCTCGTCATTCTTTGCATTAGATGTCAGGGAATGATAAGAAACCACGCATATCAGAATAGCCCACATTGCCATCATCGCCATCACCAAGGACAGTACCCGTCCCCTTCTCTCCCGCCGTCTCCGTATCATTCTCTTATATTCCCGCAATTCGCGGTCAGTCATCTCGCATATCCTCTTATTCTCTCTCATAGCCGCACACTCCATTCCTTCATAGTCCATAGTCAAGCACACACATTCATAAAATGCAGAAAATACGTTCGTGAACGTTTGTTCTAAAAACATTATATCGAACATATTTTCTTTTGTCAACAAAAATCGAACATATTTTTGGAATATATGTTTGCCTTTTTGAAAATACTATGTTATAATACATTTATAGGATTTTGAAGCCGTGAACACAGATACTAATTCGTGTCAGCAATCGGGACTCATCGGAGGAGCTTATTGAAAACACTTAATTTGTCTAAACAAAAAGCACAAAAGGCACATTCAACACCCCCGCCGCAAGCAGCAATACAAGTTGACCGCGACAGCATATGCATGGGCGATGACTGTCTTTCACATGAGGTAATTATGACATTATCGGAGGATACGCACTTGTCGGAGCTGATGCAAATGCTTGCAGACTACGTCCCAACAATGAAAAATGTTATTTGGGCGATACGCTCAGATATTGCTGTGTGCGGCTATATCATCACAGATTCTGATGCCAATGCTTCATTTGAATTGTGCGGTGCGGATATTCCGATAAAGGAAATGGAAATTCATGAAGGCTATTCAATGACACGGAATGTAATCCGTTAATACAGGACGTTATTATTCAATACAAAATATATTATATGGAGGTATTTTTATGGGTTATGGCAAGATTACGCCTAAGCAACAGGAGATTCTGAACTACATCAAGGACGAGATATTAAAAAAGGGGTATCCTCCCACGGTTCGCGAGATTTGTGAAACAGTCAATTTAAAGTCCACCTCCTCTGTCCACTCACATCTGGAGACATTGGAGAAAAACGGCTATATCCGCCGCGATCCCACGAAGCCCCGCGCCATCGAAATCTGCGATGACAGCTTCCAGATGGTCCGCACGGAGATGGTGAGCATTCCTGTTGTCGGTAATGTTGCCGCCGGACAGCCAATCCTTGCCGAGGAAAATATACAGGATTATTTCCCCGTTCCGGCGGACTTCGTTCCCAAGGGTGAATCCTTTATATTAAATGTGCGCGGAGATTCAATGATCAATGCGGGCATTTATGACGGCGACCGTGTCCTTGTCCACTCCTGCAACACTGCCAACAACGGCTCCATTGTGGTTGCGTTGATCGACGATTCCGCCACGGTGAAGACCTTCTATCGAGAGAGCGGGCATGTGCGCCTGCAGCCCGAGAACGACACCATGGACCCCATTATTGTCGATGACTGCCAGATCCTCGGAACCGTTTTCGGCATTTTCAGATTCTATAAATAATTTGCACCGATACCAAGGCGGGAGAGGACTGGGAGGGTTTTCGCAGCCCGCCCTCGAACCCCCACCAGTCCTCTCCCGCCGCCCCCGCGCCAATCAGCTCCCACTACTCCCTACCGACACTACATTGCATTTTGTGAACCCAAAACTGCCCTATTGCTTCCTAATCTCAAAATTCCCCGCCAACAACAACCAGTTCGCCCGAAACCACTGCATAATCTGCCAATACCCGCATCCTCGCAGCCCATACTCCTTCATCAGGTCAAACTTCCTTTGCAGGCTTCTCACGTCCTCAAACCACACCTCATGCTCAACCTGTGTCTGCGCATCTGTATAACGAAAATAAGGACTCTGCGCAACCTCGTCAAACTGAATCTCCGCCCCCTGCTCAATGGCAATCCGCACCGCCTGAATATTGTTGATAGTCCTCGCTGCCGTCACACCCCGCTCATAGGGAAGCGGCCAGTCATATCCGTAATTGGGAATGCCCAAATCAATCTTCTCCGCAGGAATCTCCGTCAGGGCATACTCCACCACCCGCCGCACCTGATTGATAGGCGCTACCGCCATGGGCGGACCATAAGTATAACCCCACTCATAGGTCATTAACAGCACATGATCCGCCGCCTCCCCCAAAGCGGCATAATCCTTTCCCGCATACAAAAGCCCCTCCTGCCCCGCACTGGTCTTGGGCGCCAGAGCCACCGAGGTGTGATATCCGTTTGCCCGCATTATTCCCGCCACTCTGCGCACAAAATCCGTAAATGCGTCCCTATCCTCGGCAAGAATATACTCAAAGTCGATATCCACCCCCTGATACCCCTTTTCGTCCATCAGAATCAACATATTCTGAATCAAATTATCCATATAGGCGGGATTGTTGACCACAGAGCTGATCAGATTGTTATTAAATCTCCCGTCCTCCCCCAAGGGAGTCAGGGTCAAAATGGGCAATACCCCTTGTTGCCTTGCCGCATTAATCAGCCATCGGTCGTCCCAATCAGGCTCAATCAAGTCCCCGTACAAGGTAAATCCGTAGGAAAAAACAGGCAGCTCCGACAGATAGGGAAGCGTCTGCTCCAACACCCAAGAGCTTATGAAGGGATATGCATATCCGCTGACATAGACGCTCCGCGTCGGATTCCCCTCCCCGTCCGCAACAACAGACAGCCCGCTTTGCGAACTATCCTTATGTTCAATCAAAAGAGCTTGCCCCACGGCAAGCTCATAAGGATATATCAACTGATTGTCAGAAATAATTTGGGAAGCTGACGCTCCTGTCGTTTCCGCTATGGAATCAACTGAATCTCCCCTCTGTACCACATAAATCTGCATTATAACCTCTTTTCCGCACAAAGCATCTACCGAGTCTTACATACAGTATATGCAGTCGGCGAATATTGCGACCCCCGTCACCGCCCCTCTAAAAATCCTTTTTCTTCATGATGCGAATGCTTAACATAATGGACGCGAGATATACGAGTATCACAAAGCAGACTCCGAGAATCGCCCATGTGATCCCGCTCAATTGCTGCCCGACAGTGCGCAGCGCGCCCTTTACAGCCTGTAATCTTCCGTTCGTGCCAAGGCTTAGCACACTAAACGCCCCCAAGCCTCCTACCAAACCTCCTACCAAAATCATCATCATTCGACTCCGCTCCATCCCGAATTTGAACTGTAAGGGCAGCATCACCGCAACCACCAAAAGAATCATCGCCGTAAAGCCACAGGCAAAGCCTATAAATCCCTCTCCTCCGCTCATATTCCCCCTGATAAACACATAGCCCACCGAGACGAAAGCGGAGCAAAATGCCGCCAACAGCGCATAGAGATACTTTTCCAGCACATAGGTCTTGATAGTGACCGGCAGTGTAAAAAGAAACGCATATCCGTTGTCAAACTCGTCATAGCTTGTGCTGTTTATCGCCAATATCGTAAAGAAACCAACGAAATATGCTATGGCTCCGCTAAGCGGAAACGTGCCGTTTTCAAACATAAATACGGCAAAAAATACAACCAACACAAGTGTCGCCCTTTGTCTTGTCAATAGCATCAAGTCCTTTATCAATAATCCCTTCATACCGCTTCCCCCCGTATCATCATCAATATCAATTCATCTAAACCGCTCTTTTCCACCACTGCCCCCGGACAGTTCTCCAGATAGAACCGCCGTTGATTGGTCAGGCACAGATATCCGTAAGGCTCCTTTCTCCGCCTTAAGATATATTGCTTATCAATCGCCCCGTACTGCGCCTCGTCCAGCTTTAACAGCGCATACTCACCCAAGAGCACCCCCGTCTCCTCGTGCAGTACCACCCTGCCGTCCTGCATCATATAAAAATCGTCACACAAAGATTCCAAATCCGAGGAAATATGAGAGCTGATCAAAATCGCCCGACTATCATCTTCCTCCATAAATTTCCTGAACATGGTCAGGATATCATCTCTCACCGCCACGTCCAGCCCCGTGGTAGGCTCGTCCAGAATCAGGAACTGCGCCCCGTGGGACAACGCCACCAAGACCTTAAGCTTTGCCTTCATTCCCGTGGAAAACTCTTTAAGCTTCTTGTTGAGCGGAAGCCCGAACCGTCTGCATTTCTCCAGAAAATCCTCCCTGTCAAAATCCGTATACATCGCGCGCATTATTGGCACGATTTCCCTGATAGACAGATACGCCGAGAAGCCCGAATCCGAGAGTGCCACTCCCACCCTCTGCTTCTCCTCCACCCCACAGCTCTCCAAGGGCTTGCCAAACAGACTTATCTGCCCGCCGTCAGGTCTAACCAAGCCAAGCGCCGCCTTGAGAGTCGTGGTCTTGCCCGCGCCGTTTTGCCCGATCAGTCCCGTGACCCTCCCCGACTGCACATTCATTGTACAGTCCAGATGAAAATCCTTGTAATGCTTTTCCAAATGCTTTATCTCCAACATAGTCGCCTATCCCTCCATAATAATCTCAAATAAATCCCGCAGCTCCTCCATGGTCAGACCGTAACGCTTCCCGCGCTCCACCGCCTCCGCGAAAAGCTTCTCCACCTCCTTGGTCTGTTCCTCCCGCAGGAGATTCTGATTGCTCTTTGCCACATAGGTGCCCTTGCCGTGCACCGTCACCACCAGTCCCTCCTCCTCCAAGGCGTCATATGCTTTCTTCACCGTCAGGGCGCTGATCTTAAGCTCCCCTGACAGCCCGCGCACGGAGGGCAATATGCTATCCGCCGTCAGCTCTCCCTTGACGATCAATCCTTTGATCTGCTCCACAAGCTGCTCATAGATTGGCACCATAGAGGAATTGTTAATCATTAATTTCATGCCCGCTCATTCCCTCTCCTTTCCATGTTTCACGGCAAACGCCATAAAATGCTTCTACCTGTGCGATTACAACCCACAGGTGAAAATGTTTACCTCAGATGTACATCTGCTTCGCTAGCTATAAACAGTATATAACAGTATACATCTGTTGTCAACTGTTATATACTGTTATTTTGCAAATGATCGACCAAAAAGCGGCTGTCGCGCTAAGAAAGAGAAATACAGAATATTGTAGAATTTAGTTGCATTTCATACAACATTCAATATTTTCAATACTTAGTGCAACAGCCGCTTTTCAACGGAACCTGATATTTAGCTTACAAGAGCGATATCACGAATCGGCCGCTTCCTTCTTCACCCAAAGACGGGCAACCGTAGCCTTCAATTTATTCATGTCGATGGGCTTGGCAGTATGGGCGTTCATTCCGGCGTCTAATGCATTTTGAATATCCTCCTCAAAGGCATTGGCTGTCATGGCAATGATCGGAATCGTCCCTGCCTCCTTATGCTTGCTGCTTCGAATAGCTTGGGTAGCCTCATAACCGTCCATAACAGGCATCTGTACGTCCATAAAAATCATGTCAAACTCTCCGGGCTGAGAGTTGATAAAGCGATCTACCGCCTCCTGTCCGTTGGAGGCAATCTCACAGCTCACGCCCTCAATTTCCAGCAGCTCGAGCAGGATCTCGGCGTTGATCTCATTATCCTCCGCCGCCAGAACGCGCAGTCCCTCGATTGAAATCTCTTGAACGGGACGAAGCTCGGCAACCATCTCACCCGTCAGCAGTTGATCCAGAGCCTTTTGGAAGCTGAATAGGAAAAACGGCTTTGGCAGGAACATATCGATCGGGGTGTCCGCTGCCGCCTCCCTTGCCTCCTCAAGATCATAAGAGGTCAGCACGAAAATCGGCATCTTTTGTCCGGCTGCTTCCCTGATACGCCGTGCAGCCTCCAGTCCGTCCATACCGGGCATTTTCCAATCAAGCAGAATGATTTGGAACGGATCGTCTGCGCCTTGTGCGGCGGCTGCCATATCCACTGCCGCTCTCCCGTTAGTGGCATAAAGAACCTCTACCCCCGTCCCCTCCATGGCACTTTGGATATTTAAGCAAATGTCCGCCTCATCGTCCACTACCAACATTCGGGCAATGTCATTGCGCCGCCAGAAAGCATTATCCTGCTCTTGCGTTTCCTCGGACATCTCTATCTCGATTGTGAAAATACTCCCATTATCCTTCTCACTTTTTACCCGTATAGTACCACCCATCAAATCGACGATATTTTTCGTGATCGCCATACCCAAGCCTGTACCCTGAATCTCGCGGGTAGCGTCCGTAGTTTCTCTGGTGAACGGGTCGAAGATAGTCTTAACAAACGTTTCACTCATTCCAAAACCGTTGTCCGCCACGATGAATCGAAGATGGGCGAGATTAAGCGTATTCCTCTCCAAATCCTCAACGCTCAAGGAAATCTGACCACCCTCCTGCGTATACTTCACCGCATTGGAAAGAAGATTGATAAGGACTTGGTTCAAACGCAGCTTATCGCCAATCAAGCTCTCGGGAAGATTCCCCTTGGTGTATAGCTCGAAGCTCTGCCTCTTGGCTCTTGCTTGGGGCAGCATCATAGTGTAAAGCTCGTCCAACAGCTCCGGCAGACTGAATTCCATCATGTTCAAAACCGTCTTGCCGCTTTCGATCTTGCTCATGTCCAAAATATCATTGATCAGGCTGAGCAGATGCTGACTGGACGCAGATATCTTCCGTGTATATTCCCGAACCTTGTCGGGACGCTCGGCATCCTTTGTAAGTAAAGTAGAAAACCCTACAATGGCATTCATAGGAGTACGGATATCATGGGACATATTTGCCAAGAAATTGCTCTTTGCCTCATTCGCCGCCTTAGCCGTGTCGAGGGCTTCTCCCAAGGTTTCATACATCTGCCGCTCCTTTGTACGGTCTGACAGCATAAGGATATACCGCTCCTGATTCTCCATGGAACAGCGATGAACCAGTTGCTTGAACCGACGAAGCTCATGGGTCTTGGCATGAAGAATATCCCGCTCCCCGGTCCAAACGCCACCCAACGGAATGCCGTCCAACGCTTCAGGAGAGAGGATATCCTGTCCCTCAAAGCCAAGCTGCTCCCCGCCGCCAAACAGTAATGGACGGATATCGCCGCGAACAGTCTCAAGCTCCAGTCCCAATACCCGCTCTACGTTAGGACTTATATATTCCGTCTGGAAATCATCAGGGGCAAATAAGAGGAAAATATCATCCGTATTCTCCGTCAGCAAATCAAAAAGCTGCTCGCGGGAGTGGAGCTCCAGATTCTTCTCCCATATATGACGGCGATTATTCAAAATCATGATCAGCACAACACCCATGGCAAGAATCACAAAAAGCGAACCAAGAACAACAAGCGTCACCATAAGGAAATCATTCATACTGGCATTTACAAGCTCCACAGGCGCGATGCTCGCAAGCATCCAACCCTCAAAGCCTACCGGCTGGTATGATAAATAGTAAGACTCGCCGTCCATCTGACAGGTAACTACCCGTTGAATGCCCGCCTGCCAGTCCTCGGTCACCAAATCCGCATCTATGCCGTTTGAGCCTGCCTGCGTCTGAAGCCATGCCAACAGGTTATAGGGTCGATCTCCCTCGCTTTGGGAGGAGAAAAGGACACGCCCGTCCGGATAGACGATATAGCAATCGCTCTCCCCCGAGAATGCGCTGATACTCAGCGAATGAGTCATATCCTCTGAATTAAAGCTGATACCAATTGCAGTGTAGTCAAAGCCACAGTAGCTTCCTGACTGTATAGGAACGGCGAAAATGGCGATCTGTTGGTCGGAGGGTAATGTACCGTCTACCACGATATTCTCACGCTCCTCCACCAAACGCTCCAAGTCGCTGCCCAAGTCCAGATATCCGGTATTCCCCTGACTGGTGATATAATTCCCATCTTCCGACAGAAAATAGAACGTGGTGAAGTTCCACTCCGCTTTTTCTTCCTCAAGAAAATCACGCAGGGTATCGGGGTCAGTCTCCGCCGTATCTGCAATGTAATTACGCCAGCTTCGCAGCAGCCGCCAATTTTTGGTAATGGTGCTGCGAAATGTGACATTGATCTGAGTGTATATCTCGTCTAAATGATTGACGCTCTCCAAAAGAATCTGTTGGGAGGCAAACCGAGAGTACACCAAACTGATGACGATGGCAAGGCCAAGCGCTACGCATATAATAGCGGCTTCCCGCAGTCTTTTCCGGATCATAATTCAAGAGCCTCCCTATCATTTGGTGTCGCGCAGGGTGATATAGGTCGAGGCAGGAACAGGCTGTTCCCCTGACAACAGATAATTCACCCATAACGTCCTAGCGTACTCCTCGCTTGTCGTGAAGCGGTCAAATCCGCCCTCGCCCAGAGCCTGCTCTGCCAAAGGCTTAGCTCCGTTGGTCAGATCCGCAATGATAAAGGAATAGCTTTCGCCATCCTCCAACGCTCCGCTCTCTGTCTTAAGATCTACCAAATGATAGCTTCCCTCTGTTGTTTTCTCCACCTCCATAACCAAACCGCTGACAATCGGCAGCGTCTGATTGCTGAAGGGATCGTTGTGGTAACCATAGCCCTCCACCGCCAAACGGACGATCTCTCTTATCTCCGCTCCGGTCAGTTGAGCAGTGTTGAGATGATTGCCGCTTGACTGAATCGACTCCTCAAGCCGCTGTGCGGTATAGTCTCCGGCATACAGTGAGCCGGGAGTAAGTGAAGACGGCGCCAACAGGAAATCACCGCCGCCGATCTGACGCAGAGTGTTGGCGATGGCTGAACCCGCCTGATTACCCGTGTCCGCCCTGAAGCTGACCGGATACCCCGTCTCCAACGTGGCAACGACTTCCCGATCTATCACAGGATCAGTAAGGGCGGCATCCATTTTCCGGCATGCACTCTCGGCGTCCGCACCCTCAAGCATCATGCCCTGTACCGCCTCAAACGCGGCGTCTTGGAGACTGGTGGAGGTCATGAGGATAAAAAGGTGGTTTGCCTCGATTACTCCGCTCAGGTTATCAATATTTTCCGGAAGCGGAATATTGACCCCACGATTGTAAGGAAGCAAATACGAATACTCCTCAGAGGTCATTGCTTTGTACCCCTCCTCGGAATACATCGCAGCCAAAACCTTCAGAGCCACCTCCTTTTTCCGCTCGTTACCCTTTTCGTCCAACGCACCGCTGAGAGCCGTACAGAATCGCGGCGCGGTCAAAATCCAGTTTTCCTCCTCCGTATCCCCAAAATAAGGAAGAAGGACACAGTTGTGATACTCGCTGTATGCAGGGAGCTCACTAACCATTCCCCTCACCATGGGTATTTCCCCATTGGTAAAGCTTCCATAGGTCGCACCATATCCCCGTGTGGCGTCCTCCTCTCCTAGCCCGACATCATCTATGACACGGGAAAACTTGGTAAATGCCTCGTTCCACAGCGTCTCGTCCAAAGAATCGGTCTGCCCCCGCTGATAGCTGCGCCGCCACTCGGTACCCTGCCTGCTCATCAGCGTGGACGCCGCAAAGCCCTCCAACGTGTAAAGGCAGGTGTAATTGTACTTGTAATCCGAGGTATAAGGCTGAATTCCTAGCTCTCTAAACGCTGCGCAGGCATTGGCAAAGCTGGGATAGTCCGTGGGCAGGGGGATATCATATTCCTCAAACAGATCCACGTTGGCGATGATCCCGTTTGCCACGCCTCCGGCGGGAAGCCAGTTGACGCTTCCGTCTGGCGCCCGCCATGTCTCCAGATATGTATCATAGAAGGACGCCGCGGTCTCTGTACCGCTGAGATCCATCAGGTAAGCGTCCAGCTCCTGAGAATCGCGGAGCGACAGACCGCCGCTTATGGTAAGGACATCAGGCAGCTCCCCGTGCTCCTGCCGGAAAAGGAAGAAATCAACCGAGTCTCTGCCCACCGTAAATTCCAGATTCGCCTCCGGAACCGCCTCCTGAAGCCATTTCGCATAGCTACCCAGCAGGTCAGTGTTATGCAGACAGACGGTCAGCGTGACCTTCTCTGATTCCTTGCTGCCTCCACAGCCGACCAACCCTAATAACAACACAGCAGTCAAAGCCGCCGCAATCCACCGTTTACGTTTCATAATACATCTCATAGCACATCTCCTCCAAATATCGGGAATAGTGGAAAAAATTATAAATTTATCCCCCTTTATTATAGTGCACTAACCAAAAAATTCAAGTACAAAATAACCACTTTTACCCTTTATATCGACAACTTTTCACTTTGGCTATTACCTCGACCCCATTCGCCGCTTTGAAGCGTCGCTTTCAATTGCTTCCAATTGTTAGTTGCCGCTTTCATATTTTGTTGACAAATACATCAAATCATACTATAATGCGGAAAGTTATGTTGTATGCACTTTAATATACAGGGGTGTAAATATGATTCAGCTTTCAGACCATTTTAATTATAGAAGATTAATACGGTTTACACTGCCCTCCATCGCCATGATGATTTTTACATCTATCTATGGCGTGGTGGACGGTTTCTTTGTGTCCAATTTCGTGGGAAAGACTCCCTTTGCG
This sequence comes from Muribaculum sp., assembly GCA_023663505.1. Lineage (GTDB taxonomy): Bacteria > Bacillota > Clostridia > Lachnospirales > Lachnospiraceae > Acetatifactor. Next base: position 6,675 of record JAMPHH010000016.1, on the reverse strand, counting down.
GCGGTCAATTTTATCATGCCGTTTTTAATGATTCTGGCAACCGTCGGATTTATGTTCGGAACCGGAGGGAGCGCCATTGTAGCCAAGACCTTGGGTGAGGGCAAAGAGGAGAAGGCAAACAACTATTTCTCCCTCTTGGTTTATTTTGCCTTGGCATTGGGAATCGTCTTTGCCTTATTGGGGATTCTCTTTATCCGTCCGCTTGCCTCCCTGCTGGGCGCGGAGGGACTGCTTCTGGAAAACAGTGTCACCTATTCCCGCATCATTCTCGCCGCACTGCCCTTTTATGTCATGCAGCTATTGTTCCAGTCCTTCTTTGTAGCTGCCCAGAAGCCGCAGCTTGGGCTGATCGTGACCATCTGCTCCGGAGTCACGAACATGGCGTTGGACGCCGTTCTCGTGATCCTGCTTCCCGAACCGTATAAATTAATGGGAGCGGCGGCTGCCACCGCCATGAGTCAGGTGGTCGGCGGAACCATACCGCTGTTTTATTTCTTTCGGAAGAATAGTAGTCTCCTGAGACTTGGGAAAACCAAATTTGAGGGAAGCATTATCGCGAAAGCGTGTCTGAACGGTTCTTCGGAATTTATGAGCAATGTGTCCATGAGTCTTGTGGGTATGCTGTATAATATACAGCTTTTGAAGTATGCCGGTGAAAACGGCATTGCCGCCTACGGCGTGATGATGTATGTCAGCATGATCTTCTCGGCGGCGTTCATCGGATATTCCGTGGGAACCGCCCCTGTCATCAGCTTCCATTATGGCGCGCAGCACAACGAGGAGCTAACAGGTCTGCTTAAGAAAAGTCTTGTGATCATCGGGTGGTTTGGCGCATGCATGGTCATTCTGGCAGAAGTCCTGTCCATGCCGCTCTCTATGGTATTCGTGGGCTATGATGCCGAGCTGATGGCGCTCACGGTGTCGGGCTTTCGGATTTTTGCACTGTCCTTTTTCTTTATGGGCTTTGCAATCTTTGCGTCCGGATTCTTCACCGCCTTGGGCGACGGATTGACCTCCGCCATCATTTCCTTCCTCAGAACCTTGGTGTTCCAGATTGCCGCCGTGCTGCTCCTGCCCCTGCTGTGGGGAATCGACGGCGTATGGCTCTCCATTATAGTGGCGGAATTTATGGCTGTGGGGCTGTCCGTGATCTTCCTCATCGCCAAGCGCGGAAAATATCATTATTGACTCCCGCGGGGATTACATACCCCATTGCTTGCAGCGGGCTGACTCACCGCTTACAGCCTGCGGGCGCAGATATCCTGCAGACAGCACTTGTCGCAATGGGGCTTTGTTCTCGCCGTGCAGACCGCCCGCCCGTGGTCTACCAAGCGGTGACAGAAATCATTGCCCTCCTCGGGCGGTATCAGCTTCCACAACGCCTTCTCCACCTTGGCAGGCTCCTTGACGCCCTGCACCAATCCCATGCGGTTCACCAACCGTATACAATGAGTGTCCGTGACAATGGCAGGCTTCCCGAACACATCTCCCATGATCAGATTGGCGCTCTTGCGTCCCACGCCGGGCAGCGCAAGCAGCTCCTCCATGGTGTCCGGAACCTTTCCGCCATACACATCACGCAGCATCTTCATACATGCGCTGATATCCCTTGCCTTGCTCTTCCCCAGACCACAGGGACGGATAATCCGCTCAATCTCCTCCACGGGCGCATCTGCCAGCGCATTCACATCAGGATACACCCGATATAGACCCTCCACCACCACATTGACTCTTGCGTCCGTACACTGTGCGGCAAGCCGCACACTGACTAACAGCTTCCACGCTTGGTCATAATCTAAGGTACAATCTGTATGAGGATATTCCTTTTTCAAACGCTCTATGATCTCTAGGGCAAGCTGCTGCTTTTTTGTCATTCGTATTCTACCCCTTTTGGCTGATTCGCTAATACCCCTATTATAGCAGATTCCATGACTTTTTCAAGAAGCCAATATATATGTGATTGTAGAAATCACTTTAATAAATCCAATAGTGTGTATTCACTTTTATGTATTTTTGACATTTCATGATACTTTTTAATTGCTGTAACAAGCACCGCCGGATCACTAAAATACTTCTTCACAAAATCATATGTTTTCACATCTGCCATCTTCAAATCTTCTTTACAAAAGCTGCTTGGCTTCTTTCCCGATTTCTTGAATTCCTTGTATTTATCTTCATTAAATATAATCAACATTTCTATTTCCGGCGCCGTGATCACATTGATGACGTCTACCTTATGCTCATATGCTTTGCTGAGCTTAAATCTTTCGCGCCTTGAATCTAAGACTCTGATAACCGAAATTTTATCCATAAATCCTTTTCTCAAATATTGTTCTTCAAATCTTTTTCCGTCTCTGCAACGGATAACTTTTTCCTCTAGCATTTCTTCCCTGGAAAAAATCAAAAGATCATGATCCAGAAGTATATCCATAATTGCGTTCTCAGCAGAGCCTTCGCAGATACACGCCTTATATCCTGTTAATTCCATAGACGCCTCCTACACAAGGTTTGCGGCTATACTTTTCTTCAGTCGCATATATGCCTCATACATCGGAGTTGTACCTTCAAGAAAACCACTCTGATAAGCGTCGCTTTTCTTGATGTCGTTCCTTTTAAGAATATTTGACAGATTCTCTACCGTAATTCCATTTCTATTTCTGGTAATAAATATACTGTCATTCCGATCATATTCATCAAGCAATTCAGGATAATGTGTTGAAAAGATAATCATTCCGCCATTCTTATTCAGCTTATTATCCATAAAAAGGTGCATCAGTGTTGTGACAATCTCTTTGTTAAAATGGTTCTCAATTTCATCAACTACGATTACGCCGCCTGTCTGCAAAACCTCCTGTGCCAACGTAAAGGTTATCATACCTTTCACTGTACCTGATGAAAGGTAATTATTGAGTTCCTCAGTATTATTGAGAAGCATCTCATCCCCACCCTTAAATTTCAAGTGAATCAAAGGCTTCTGATCCTTTTCATCAAAATGCAGGCTCTCAATCGTAGGATCAAGAAATGTGATAACCTCAGTTGGTATATTCTCTGAAAACGGAAGCACATTAATATTAGTAAACCGCAAGAGATTTACTATGCGAATATGTTTTTTTATCTTTTTATTTCTTGCAATCATGATGCTTACATCATCAGATAAAAAATTTTCCTGACTGTTTCTGATTAGTTCCGGTTCCTTTCCTTCAAAATCAAGCATCGCCTTGCGAGTTATTACTTCATCTTTTTTTTTCGTCCACATAGACTCCGAAACAATACTATATACGATTCCCTCCGACTTGCTTTTTTTTGATGTAATAACGGTCTCCAAACGGCAGATTTCTCTGGTTGTTTCCGAAAAGAAATACGTATTCAGCCAGACTTCTTTTGACGCACCTAATATATCTCTAGTCTCAATATGATTGATTGGTTCATTATTGATCATCTCTAATATTAATAAGATAACCTTCAACACAGATGTCTTTCCTGATGCATTGATGCCAATAAATCCGTTTGCCGGATTCAGATAAATATTAGAAAACAGAGGATATAGCATTTCCTTATGCTCCTCTGCGACCCTCTGCTGAGCATAAAAACAAATATCCAGTTTTTCTTTAAAAAGTGGCAATCCTTCTGCTGTTATCCGAAGAAGTTTCATAGCTGCCTCCAAATTTATAAACGTTTTAGACGTTGATATTTTTCTTTTTATAGTAGTATACCACCCTTATTAAAATTTATCAACATAAATTCTGTTTTTATTTTTTACAACCATTTCTCAAAGCCACTCCCATCAAGCACACCGCTCCCACGACAAGCCACCCCTTTCCGGCATACTCTCCTCCCCTCATACCAAATAAATAAAACACCCCAAGCTTCTCCCTCAGTCCATAATTCACCAGATAATACATCATGGCAGCCATGTAGCCCACCGCGGCATTGTCACTGAGCGCCGCCGCAAGCATTCCCACCGCCCCAAGGAACAGCGCAGTCGCCACCGCCCCAAACAGCAGTCTTCCGCTCACCTGACACTCATTTATCTTAAGAAGCCCCACATACAATGACACACACAGGACCACCCCCGCCACAGAATACCCTGCCCGAATAGCACATATGACCACATAATCGGTTCGCTTGGAGCGCACCACGTCCCGTATCTCCCGATTCTGCTCGGGAAGAAATACGGGTGTCAAAAGAACTGCTCCCACCCATGACACCAACATCTCCAAGGGCAGCGCAGCCTCCTGCTCCGTGAGCCCCGTCGCGCCAAATACAATCAGTGCCGCCGCCATAACTCCCAATGCCGCAAGGAAAGGCAGGACAAAATTATGCCTTAGATTTACACTTAAAATCTGTCTGTACACGCCGCTTCTCCTCCCTTCTGTGCCTGTCATAGAGCAGCACGGTAAGCCCCAGTGCCGCCGCGGACAAAATCATGTAAAAACCACGATTCCACAGAAACTCCGAATACCTCGCCTCGAACAGACCCGCCTTTCCCACATTATTATGCCGGATCAACAAGGTATATCGGGTAATGCTTCCCGTGAGCTGATTGGCGGACAGCGACAGGAACCACCAAATCCCCTGCACAAAGATAGCGTAAAGGGGCGACAAGCTCTCCGAGACTAAGGCTCCCGCCGCCAACACGGTCAGCAGCTCCGGTATCAGCCAGACCGCCGTCAACACCACAGGGCTTCCCAGAGCGATATCCCGCTCCGGATACATCGCTTTCACGCCCGCCATGGCATGGACAAAGGTCAATATCACAGGCAGAATCGTACAAAATACCAACGCAAGATACCTCGTCCCCACGATTCTCACACTGGAAGCGGCTCTGCTGTATATAAGCTGCTGCATTCCCGCCCTTTTATCCATCTGCCACAGGGACACGCAGACAAACACCGGCATGATGGCAAGAATGATCCCCGTGTAATCACAGAATAATCTCGCATAGCCCTTTCCCAGATTCTCCCCCTGCATCAATTCCTCGTACTCCGCCACCGCCTCCTCATAGGTGAGGGGCACATTGGAAAAGTTGCCCACAATATACTCGTCACTGTATCTGGAACCGCCGCCGATGAGCTTGTCCGCCCGCCTCATAAGCTCTCTGAAACGCTCATAGCTCATATCCTCCGGTATATGAAGCTCCGGAAGCACCGCCTCCTGATAGCTCAACACGATATTTCCGTCCTGATCCGCAACTCCCCCGTATCCTTCCTCCTGATACCCCTGAAAGTCCTCCAGCTCCTCCTTGGAGATGCCCGCCAGTGTCTCTATCAACTCCGCCATCTCCTCCCTTTTCCGACCGCTTAGCTTTACCTCCTTGTAAAAGCCAAAGGGATATGCCTGATAGGAGCCCGACAAATACTCCGACACAAGCCCCTCCGTCGCCGCGGGCATCATAAGCTCCGGAAGCTCCACGGATTTCCACTCATAGCTTTCCAGTCCCTTGGAGGGCGGCTGAATGCCGATATCAAGCTCCGACGTAAACTGTGAGACATACATGACCACCACCATGGCAAGATACAGCCAATACGCCGCGGAGCAGACCACCTTCCTACATTCCTTAATAAATAACATAATTATAACCATGCCTTTCCGCAGCCTGCGAATTTGCATACGCATTTTGCAGGTGCAATAATGTCAAGCGTTTTCCGGCATCACAGAGCCCGTGACCTCATATCCGTTTTGCAGCAGACAATACATATAAGCGTCCTCACAGCTTGGCTCCACGCTCTCCACCTCCTCCAGATATCCGCCCTCGTCCGTAGTCTGCGGACGACTTTCCGAGACAATACGCACCTGCAGCTCCTCCCCCGTCTTAAGCCCCGTCACGATATAATCCGCCTGTACACGCGGCAGCGCCTCTCTGTGAAGTCTTGCCGCAAATACCTTCCCCGCCGCATTGTGAATCAGCTCTGTCACAGTCCCCCGCCATAGAATCTCCCCCTCGTTTAGAATCGCAATCTGCTCACAGGTCGCCTCGATATCCCCCACGATATGAGTGGACAAAAGTACAATGCGATCCTTCGCCACCTCGCACAAGAGATTTCTGAAGCGAATCCTCTCCTCGGGATCCAGTCCCGCGGTGGGCTCATCTACGATCAGCACCCTCGGGTCATGCAGAAGCGCCTGTGCAATTCCCAGTCGTCTCCTCATTCCTCCTGAGAGACTCTTTACCCTGCTTTTTGCCTGCTCCTCAAGATTCACCCGCTTTAACAGCATGGGAATCCGTTCCCTTCGCTCCTTACCCGTCATGCCTGAGAGCGCACCCAGATAATCCATGCACTCATAGACACGCATATTCGGATACATGGAGAATTCCTGCGGCAGATATCCCGTGATGCTTCGCACCTCCTTTGCCCGCTCCACCGGAATACCGCACACGCTGATCGTCCCCGACGCCTTACCGTGAAGCGTGGCAAGCAGCTTCATCAGCGTGGTCTTGCCCGCGCCGTTTCTCCCAAGCAGCCCGAACATTCCCTGTTCGATGGTCAGGCTGACGTCCTTAAGCGCCTGCTTTTTTCCGTAAAATTTGTTCACATGACTGATTTGAATGACATGCTCCATTCCTCAATCCTCCTGCTTTTATTTTATCATTACAGCCTTCCTGTTGGCGGCAATGACGCAAAATCGAGTAGGAGGTAGGCGATTATTTCGCCTACCGACCTCTCACACCACCGT
>JAMPHH010000015.1 GCA_023663505.1 Muribaculum sp. | reverse complement strand
TTTTCCATATATGTTCTCCTCCTTTGTGCATGGAAGTTCTCAAAATGTACTCATTCTGGCGAAAGGCGAACCGCTACCCGTTTGATAACACCCAAGTATATCTTATCATAACGACATTTTTTTGCAATATGTAACAGCAAAAAATTCACATTTTATAAAATATCACTATATAAAACACATGGATACATTCAGATAAAAATATTGAAAAATGCGGATACCGAGGCGGGAGAGGACTGGGAGGGGATTTGCGGACGTTGGCGAAGGTTGGAGTGTTTTCTTATAGTGCGTTTGGAAAGCAGGGGGAAATGCGCACGGATGCGCATTTCAGGCTCTAGGTGCATGGATGCACCTTAGAGCCGACCCGTAAACTGCGATAACCCTCCCCGCACTATTAGAAAACCCCCAACCGCAGCCCGCCCGCAAATCCCCTCCCAGTCCTCTCCCGCCGACCCCATCGAACCCAACCAACCTTATCCACCCACCCGACCTCCCCCTGACAATCCCTCTCGATTTTATACATTTATAGCCCAAACTCATACCCAAACACAACAAAACACAAACCGCCCGAAACATGGGCTTGTCAAAAATTTGCAAATGTAGTATAATAACAAGAGATATCGAAATTTTGGAAACGAGAGAGCAGGGATATGAAATTTGTTAAATTGGAAAATCTAAAGAACGGTATGCGACTTGCGCGCCCCATATATAGCAAAACCGGAGTTCTCTTGTTTGACAGGGACACCCTTATATCGTCCCAAGCCATAGACAGCGTGAAAAATTTCGGATTGCTCGGCATTTACATTCTGGAGCCGGCGGAACCGCTTCCGCCCATGTCTGAGGAAGACAAAGAATTTGAACGTTTTCAGACGATGGCTGTCTTTTCCATTCAGGAGGAGCTGAATCAAATCCTTACCACCAAAAAACAGAGCAAAATGCAAAGCATTACCGATATGATCATCAAAAGCTACAGCCGCCAGACAGGTAAGCTGAATTTCTACCAAAACCTGCGCAGCAAGGACGACTACATATTTCATCATGCGCTGAACGTTGCCATTCTCTGCACGATCATCGCTCGGGCTATGAACGTGCGTCGTGAGGAATTAGAGCAGATTATATATGCGGCGATTGTCCATGACATCGGCAAGCTTGCGCTTGCGGGAGAATTGGTGTACAGCAACCAACTGACGGACGAGCAGCAGATGCAGGTGTTCAGTGCCTTGATGCGCTCAGCGGACGCTATCGAGGCGGCGTTTGGCGGGGACGGCGCGGCGATCAAGCGTATCTGCAACCAAGCGTTGACGGCTCAAATGGACGCCTTCAACAACAGACCGATCAGCAATACCAAGATGCTTCGCGGGGCGAAGATCCTGATGGTTGCAAACCGCTATGACGAGATTACGGGCATGACCTTGGAGGGGACGGCAGAGTCCGAGGTGAAGGCAATCCGAGAGATTTATGACAATGACAGATATTACGCTCCGGAGGTGGTGTCGGCGTTAGTGTCCTCCGTCAACATTCTGTTCCCGGGAGTCAGCGTGGAGCTCAATACCGGAGAGAAGGCACTGGTGCTCACGGAGAATGATAATGACATATTGAGACCCACGGTTCTGAGCTTTAAGGACAATTCCATTATCGATTTGTCTCTTAGGGGTAACAGGGACCTTGAGATAGTGGATATCATGAAGACATTGGACAACCGTTGCATCATGGATACAGAAGCGTTGAAACAGGCAGGATTTGCGGTAAATGCTTAAATATAAAATAAACAAAGAGAGGGGAATAGCATGGCTTATATTGAACAGATTTTAGCGAGGGGAAATGAACTGGGAGCCAGTGATGTGCATTTGACAGTAGGGCTTCCGCCTAAGATGCGTGTGAACGGCAATCTGCTCACCTCAGAATTTCCGGCATTGACTCCGGCGGATACCTTGGATTTGTTGGTCACTGTGTTGAATGAGCATCAGAGAGCAATCTTTGAGGAGAGGGGAGAGTTCGATATGTCCTTCTCCGTTCCCGGTCTTGGACGTTATCGTGTCAATGCCTTCAAGCAGCGCGGTACGATAGCGATGGCATTTCGTGTGGTTGGTACAACAGTGCCTTCTCCCGAAGTGTTGGGCGTTCCCGATTCCGTGATTGACCTTTATCAGAGAAAAAGAGGTCTGATTCTGGTAACGGGACCTACAGGAAGCGGTAAGTCCACAACCTTGGCTGCCATTATCGACAAGATTAACAGCTGCCGCGATGCGCACATCATCACCTTGGAGGATCCTATCGAGTACCTGCACCCTCACAAGCTGTCCATGGTAAATCAGCGTGAGATGGGAATCGATTCCCAGAGCTATGCAAACGCACTGCGCGCGGCATTGCGTGAGGATCCGGACGTGATTCTGGTAGGAGAGATGCGTGACTTTGAGACGATCAGTGTTGCGATTACCGCAGCCGAGACAGGTCACTTGGTGCTCTCGACCTTACATACCAATTCTGCTGCAAGTACCGTGGATCGTGTAATCGACGTGTTCCCTCCTCATCAGCAGCAGCAGATCCGTATTCAGTTTGCGAACGTGCTTGAGGCGGTAATCACTCAGTCCCTGATTCCTACCGCGGACGGTTCGGGACGTGTGGCGGCGTTTGAGGTAATGCACGCCAACCACGCAATCCGCAATCTGATTCGTGAAGGAAAGTCCCACCAGCTGGAGAGCACGATGCAGACCAACCGTAAGATGGGCATGATTACCATGGACGAGGCGATCGGGCAGCTCTATCTTGCAGGCAAGATTGACCGTGAGCAGGCGATTCATTTCGCTCACGACCCTGACAATATGGCGAAAAAGATTTAAGCGGTCTGTTCCATTGCAGGGAGCAATGAGTCAGGTCAACGTGGTTGCCGTCGTGCCGTTGCTTACGGCGGGGTACTGAGCTTATGACATAAATGATACGAGGATTCTCTGCGGGAGCTTATCTTCCGCGGAGAGTCCCATATAGAATGACAAAAATAAATTTTTAGAAGTAAAAATGATTTAGCTGTTCTCTATATATTGAGTCCTTATTTTGACTACAAATCTTATCTTTTCAATTCTTTTTAAATCCCATAGAAACTAATTAAAAATATTTGCAAGAAAAGCTGTAAAAGTGTAGAAAGGAGGAGCTTTTATGTTTTGTAAAATTTTATCCGGCAGTGTGGTAGGTGTAATGGCGTGTTTTGTGTGGGTGGAGGTGGATATTGACAACGGGCTTCCCTCATTTGCCATGGTGGGTTCGCTCAAAAACGAGGTGCGGGAGTCCAGAGAGAGGGTGAGCGTCGCCCTGAAGAATGTCGGTTTTGCCCTGCCTGCTTCCCGTGTGACCGTCAATCTGGCGCCCGCAGACGTGCGAAAGGAGGGGACAGCCTTTGACCTGCCGATTGCCGTGGGGATTCTGCAGGCGATGTCTTATTTCCCGCAGGAGGCGACAGAGAATATCCTTTTCTTGGGGGAATTGGGATTGAACGGGGAATTAAAGAGTGTGCGGGGCGTGCTGCCCATGGTGCAGGCTGCCGTTGCAAAGGGGGTTGCCCATTGCGTTGTTCCGATGGCAAACGCCGCGGAGGGCGGCGTGATTCCGGGGATTACCGTATGGGGAGCGGAGAATATCAGTCAGGTATTGGCTTTTCTGCAGGCGGACAAGGAGAAACGGGGGGAGATACTCACCGAGGTCTCGGTGGACGCGGAGGAGCTGTTGGCAGGGAAGGATTCAACGGGGCTTGATTTCTCTCAGGTAAGCGGGCAGGAGATGGCACGGAGGGCGGCGGAGATAGCAGCGGCAGGCTTTCATAACCTTTTGATGCTTGGACCGCCGGGAGCGGGCAAGTCAATGATTGCGAAACGCATTCCGGGGATTCTGCCGCCGCTTACCTTGGAGGAGAGCTTGGAGGTGACGGGGATTTACAGCGTCGCAGGACTCTTGGAGGAGGGGCAGGCGTTGGTGACGGCAAGACCCTTTCAGAATCCACATCACACCATTTCCCGCGCCGCGTTGATAGGCGGCAATTCACAGCCCAGACCGGGAGTAATCTCACTTTCGCACAGAGGTGTCTGCTTTATGGACGAGCTGCCCGAGTTCGCTCGACTCGTCATAGACAGCATGCGCCAGCCCTTGGAGGAGCATCAGGTGCATCTGGCGCGAGCGGGTGGCAATATCACCTACCCTGCGGATTTCATGCTGGTCTGTGCCATGAATCCCTGCCCCTGCGGATATTATCCCGACAGGAACCGCTGTAAATGCAGCGAGACACAGATACAGCGTTACCAAAATAAAGTCTCCGGACCCATTATGGACCGCATAGATCTATGGGTGGAGCTTCATGCGGTGGAGATAGCCAGTCTGCAGAATGCGGGGAGTGGGGAGCCTACCGATGCAATCCGAGGGCGCGTGGAGAGCGCGAGAAGCATACAGCGGGAGCGCTTTGCGGGAACCGCTTATCGCTTTAACGCGGATATCAGGGAGGAGGACATGGAACGCTTCTGTCCCTTGGGAGAGGAGGAAAAGAAGGTGATGGAGCAGCTTTATCAGGGCTTGCAGCTCAGTGCGAGAGTATATCACCGTATCTTGAAGGTGGCGCGCACGATTGCGGATTTGGCGGGAGAGGAGCGAATTCGGAAGGAGCATCTTCTGGAGGCGGCTGCGTACCGCCCCTCAAAGGAGTAAGGGAAGGCAAGGAGAAAATGGATAAAGGCATGATGAAGGTAGAGGGAACTAATAAAGGCAAGATAAATGACACCGAGACGGAACGGGCGCACAAATACGCCTGCTGGCTGTACAGTGTGCCGGGAATCGGAGACAGGACGGTGGACAAGCTGTTGACGCTCTGCCCTGATGCAGAGCAAATCTACCGTGCGGGCGAGAAGCTGTGGAAAAGGGCGCTCAATGCCAGACAATTGGAGCAGATACGGGATTTTGCGCGGGACACAGACCCCGACGCCTTGTATCAGGGGCTCTTGCAGCAAGAGATTCGTTTTGTAATGCGCTCTGACGCGGATTATCCCAAGCGGCTTTGCGATATCCCTGACCCGCCCTACGCGTTGTATGTCAAGGGGGGATTACCGACGGAAGCCCCGTCGGTTGCCGTGATAGGAGCCAGAGAGTGTTCGGAATACGGACGCTTTGTGGCGTCCGGTATCGGGAAGGCGCTCGGAGAGAGCGGTGTGCAGGTGATCAGCGGCATGGCGAGAGGAATCGACGGGATATCACAGAACGCCGCTTTGGAGGCAGGCGGGAGCTCCTTCGGGGTATTGGGGAGCGGAGTGGACGTCTGCTATCCCGAGTCGAACAGAGCTCTGTATGAGAAGCTGTGCGTGCGGGGCGGAATCTTGTCCGCCTATCCGCCGGGGACGGCGGCGAGGGCGCAGAATTTCCCGCCCAGAAACCGTATTGTCAGCGGGCTTGCGGATGCGCTGATCGTGGTGGAGGCAAGGCACAAGAGCGGGACGCTTATCACCGTGGACATGGCATTGGAGCAGGGGAGAGATGTGTATGTGGTGCCCGGGAGGGTGACGGACAGACTGAGCGACGGCTGTAATTATCTGCTCAAACAAGGAGCGGCTATCTTCCTGTCGCCCGAGGACTTCCTGCGGGAGCTGTGGGAGGGGTGGCAGGGGAGAAACGGCGCCAACCAAGGTACAGGGCGTGAGCTATGTGGCGAGGTAAGCGACACGATGACGCTGCAGACGCCGAGGAACGTCGCCCGTCTCTCCCCGCTGCACAGAGAGGTATACAGGGTATTGGAGCTGCAGCCTATGAGTCTGGAGCAGATACGGGGGAGGTTGTCTAAGGAGCATGACCTGCCGCAGATTATGCTTGTGCTGATGGAGCTGTGCATGGAAAAGGCGGCAGTACAGGTAAGTACAGGGTATTTTGCGAGGGGGAGCGGGGAGAGAATATAAAAGAAAATCGTGTTTTAGTGGCTTTTTTTAGGAAAATATGATAAACTTTAAGAGAAAGAAGGATACATAAAGATGGAGGTTGATATTTTAATCGACAAGATCACAGATTGCTTGATAGACACGAGAACTGGCGAGGAGGTGGAAACGGAATATCGGATGCGTGAAATGCCTATAAAACCGAAAGATTATAAGGGGTGGAAATTTAACTGGAGTATCACAGAGAAAAACGGATATGATATTTATGAGCTTTTCGTAAAAGATGATGATACCGTTCAGGGCAGAATATCCTTAAAAATTGACGGCGGAGTAGCTGATGTGGAGATTGTTGAAACAGCGCCACATAATTATAGCCATAAAGGAGTTTATGTAGGTGTGGGTGCACATTTATTTGCGATTGCCTGTCAGGTCAGTTATGATGCAGGATGTGATGGTGTAGTAGCGTTTACATCAAAAAGCGATTTAGTGGAATATTATATGGATAAGCTGAATGCGGTGGAAATTGCGCCAAGAAGGATGGTTATTTTTGAGAGTGCAGCACAGATATTGTTAGATAAATATATGAGAAAGTAGGTGGTGGTTATGTTGGCAATGGAACAAAAAACAATAGATTTTACACATGACATTTCTTATTATGCAAAAGACAGCAGACTGACTGGAGAACCTGATGGCAAGCGTTATAAATGGACAGAAATGCTAGAGAGGTTTAAGCTGCTGGGCAGAGCTCTTACGGAGGAAGAGGCAGAGGAATTTAGGATAAAATAAAAGAGGGCAATAATGAGAGTGAAATGACAGTAAAGGGCTTCTCCGGAAGCCCTTTTTGTATGCGGCAAAGGCAACCTGATGTGGTGGAGGTGTAACAACAGGTTAAGGATTGTTAAGGTTCATTTAAAGACATTTAAGAATCAAAGTGCTATTATCAAGTTATCAAAAATCTAAGTTGAGAGGCGGGGACTTATGAAAAAAATATCAGGAGTCAATATCATGGAAAGACATTCAGAGATTGTCATCGACACAAAAAAACTGTGCAAGAGCTATGTAAATGGCGAAATGCAGCAGTATGTGATCAAAAACATGGATATTCAAATCTTTCATATGGATTTCACTGTTTTTATGGGACCTTCGGGTTCGGGTAAATCCACATTGCTGCATATTCTGTCAGGAATGGATAGACCTAGCATGGGAGATATTTATTTTAAGGGTACAAATTTCACAAAATATTCTGAAAAACAGCTTGCTCAGTTCCGCAGGGCAAACTGCGGCTATGTCTTTCAGCAGATACATTTGATCAATAGTATGAGTCTCATGGACAATGTGCTGATAAGCGGTCTGCTTGTGGAAAAAAACAAGAAAAAGCTTCTGAGCAGGGGAAGGGAATTATTTCTGGAGGTAGGGCTTACCGAACAGGAATGGACAAAGTACCCGTCTCAGATTTCCGGCGGTCAGATGGGGAGAGCGGGAATTGTGAGAGCCCTGATCAATAATCCCGAGGTGGTGTTTGCAGACGAGCCGACAGGCGCACTTGACTCAAAATCAGGCAAGGCAGTCTTAGATCTTTTGACAAAATTTAATCACGAGGGTCAGACGGTAATCATGGTGACACACGATTTAAAATCTGCTTTGAGAGGAAACCGCATTCTTTATCTTAAAGATGGAAGAATCAGCGGGGAATGTATTTTAGGGAGTTATCAGGGAGAATCAGAGGAGCGAAAGGACAGATTGATTCATTTTCTTGAGGAAATGGGGTGGTAAGGCTATGGCGGAGCATACACTTTTGTTAATCAAATCAAATATAAGAAAGAGCATAAAAACATCTTTGGCTTTTTTCCTGCTATGCGTAGTTACTATACTGTTATCCTACACGGGAAACCAAATGACAGAGGGCTTTCAAAGCTTGTATCAGGCAAAAATAGCGGAGACAAACAGTGCTGACTTCGCGGCGTTACTGCCATATGATTTTTGCGAGAAATATCGAGCTGAAATAGTTGATTTTCAGAAGCAAAATACAGATATTTCGGAGTTGGAGATCACGGAAGCAATATTGATAAAAAATGCGGACATTTGTGGCGGGGATCAGGAGACAATCAATGGGAGTTGGATGTTCCGCAATGCTGACAGAAAAGAAAAGCTTTCCACGCTCAGACTTGTCAACTGCTTGGGACAGATACCCGAAAACGGTATCTATGTACCCTATGTTTGTAAAACTTTTTTCGGGTTCAAATTGGGAGACCCTCTTCAGATTTTTTTCGGTGAAGGGCAGGAAACATTTATCATTGCAGGATTTACAGAGGATGTGCTGTTTGGCAGCAGATCAAATCTTATTTTTGATCTTCCGAAGGAGCAATTCGAGCATTTGAAGTCAAAGTCGGGCACGGATTCCAACGCTGCGCTTGTTTTGATGAAGACCTCGGGGCAAGTGGGCGAGGTGACAAAAAGGTTTTCTGAGTTCGTGGCATCGAGGGCGGATGAAATAGAATTTTACGGAAATTCAGATATTGAATATGCGGAGAGTAGTCGAAATAACAACATCAATATCTATGTGACTATTATTAGTGTTGCTTCTCTGATAGGAATTTTAACCTGCTTTATTGTGATTGGGTTTCATATGCGTAATACCTTGGATAAGGATTTAAAGGAGCTTGGCACATTAAAGGCAATCGGTTATGGCGGAAATGAAATTGCAATATCCTATGTGTTACAGTTTCTTCTCTTAGGGGCATTAGGCGCTATTGTCGGCATTGTTATTTCGCAATCGCTCATGCCTGTGATCATAAGTAATATCGCAACGGATATAGGCTTTGAATGGAAAAATGTGTCAATTAGCTTTGCTTCAATCAAGAGTATTTTGACCATTTTACTTATGATTGGAATAGTGTCTTTTGGGTTGTCGAGAGGAGTCAGGAAACTCAGACCAATAGAGGCTTTTAAGGAGACAGGGCAAATATTGAATGACAAAGGAAGTCGGCTCACGGTGGAAAGACTGCCGTTTTCTGTAAATTTATCTATTGTATTAAAAATGATGGATTACAGGAGAGTCAAGAGCATTCTGACATGTATCGTTGTGGCAGCAATGATGAGTGTGGCCGGTTTTGCCATGATTCTCTATGTGAGACTGACGGCAGATAGGGAAGGCTTGTTGAAAATCACGGGTGCGGAGGTTTACTCTGTCAATGTGCAGGCGGCTCGTCCGAGTGAAACAGAGGAACTCGCAGCGAAAATAGCAGGGGAGAATAATGGAACCGAAGTGCGGAAGGTTATGACAGCCATAGGACTCGGGAGTGCAAGGCTTTTGTGTGAAAAGGACATTTATGCATCGTTGGGGGTATATAGTGATTATTCGGCTTTGGAAAATCCTTCTTTATATGCGGGACGTTATCCCAAGCATGAAAATGAAGCAGCAATCTCCGCAAATTTAGCACAATTATCGGGAAAAGAAATCGGAGATACGATAAATGTGTCCCATATTTTCCAAGAAGAAGCAAAGGAGACGGATTATTTGATTGTGGGTTTGACGCAGGGAACTTATACAGGCGGTATAGATATTTATCTTACAATGAGCGGATTAAAACAAATTGATCCTGAGGCGGAATGGCAGGAGATACATATATATTTGGAAGAAAATGCTGATGTTGAAGGGTATTGTCTTGATTTGAAGAACAGCTATATGGAGCATTTGGCATATGTGGGGGTATTTGAACAGGTCTTTTATTCACAGCTTTCTCCCATTGTAAACAGCGTGGCAGGTATTGTTTACTTCATTATCGTCATTGTGTTTATTCTTATCGTTATTATGGGGGTTTTTGTGACAGATTCTATTTTATTGACACAAAAGAGGGATTTTGGGATAATGAAAGCACTGGGATATTCCAACGGACAGATTATTTCGCAGGCTGTATTAAATTTTATGCTTTATATTGCGGGTGGCAGCATATTGGGTAGTTTGTTTTTGTATTTTGGCGCAAATGCCGTGATAAGCGGTCTGTTTCGTGGGATGGGGGTTTATAAGATTGCGTTCCCGTTTCCGGCAGCTTGGATTGCAATGCTGTTCCTATGCATGGAGATTGTTGGAGGTATGACGGCATTCGTTGTGGCATGGAGGGTCAAAAGAATAGTCCCATGCGGTCTGATCAATACGGATTAGGATGCATGGCTGTAAAGAGAAAGAGGGGTGGTTTATTTGGTTTATGATTGTTTGATTATAGAGGATGAAGTGCCGTTAGCGGAGAATACCTGTAAATATCTAAAGCTTTCGGGGGTCAATGCGGCTGCGGTATTCAGCGTCAGGGAATATCATGAATTTATGAGTGAGAATACGGCGCGCCTGCTCCTGTTAGATGTTAATTTAGGAGACGGATGCGGATATAATCTGTGTAAACAGATTAGGGAAGGCGCACAGCTTCCCATCATTTTTATAAGCTGCCAGACGGAGGAGGAGAGTATTTTATTGGGGTTAAATGTTGGCGGTGATGACTTTATCTGCAAGCCATATTCATTGCCAATCCTATTGGCTAAGGTGAAAGCGGTCTTGCGGAGAACTTCTGCCGATGACGATTCCGAAACCATTTCCTTCGGTGAATGTCAGGTAAATATTGCGGAGGAAACAGTGTTAAAAAACGGGAAGCCTATTTCGCTAAAGAGAATGGAGAAAAAACTGTTGATATATCTTATCAGGAACAGGAATCGTATCGTGGGAAAAGATGAGCTTTTTAAGGAGGTATGGCAGGAAGCATATGTAGGAGAAGGTACATTGAATGTCCACATAAGAAAGCTTCGGGAAAAAGTCGAAGAAAACCCTTCCAAGCCTGTTTATATTATTACGGAATATGGAAAGGGTTATATGTTTTTGCTAAAGGAGAGATAGGTGAGACGTTTTATTTTTGTGATTGTCAGCTTATATTTGGCTGCCCTTGTATCATTGCTGTGTATTTTTTCTATCAAATCACAGGATAAAATAAAAAATACAGAAGCTAATGATGTCATTTGGACAATCAACAACTATTGGCCGGATGTGGATTATGCAATAAGCACTATGAGGGAGTATGAGATTGATTACATCATGCTTGGAGAGGACGGGAAAGAAATTGCGGCTTCCAGAGATGACTTGCAGACAGACTATAGGCATAATTATATCCATAAGGATTACAGTGTTGATGTACGGAAAGACGGAGAAGTTCAAGGGAAAATAATTTTTATCAATAATGAGGACGCAGAATTTAAAAATAGGGTTAAAATCTGGGCACTGTCATTTTTCGCCATATTTTTACTAAAAGACGTGCTGATATTTTTTTATTTGAAAAAGCAAGTGTTTCTGCCTGTGAGGAAAATAAATGCTTTTGCAAGGCAGATTGCAGAGGGAAATTTGGATGTTCCCATTGGGAGAGCTGACAGTGGTTCTTTTGGAGCTTTTGCTGAGAGCTTTGATATTATGCGGGAGGAGCTGCTTTACGCACGGAAAAGGGAACAGGAAGCGGATAAATCAAGAAGGGAAGTGATAGCTTCTATCAGTCATGATATCAAAAATCCAATTGCTTCGATTCAGGCAGTTGCCGAGTATCAGTCGCTTACAAGCGACTCGGAGGAGCTGCGGCAAGAGTTTCAGACAATTGTAGAGAAAACAAACCAGATCAATGGTATGATCTCCAATCTGCACATAAGTATGCTGAATGATTTAGACAGACTGGTGATCGATTCGGAAACGACAGAAAGCTTTGTTATAATAAGGGCGTTAAGGCAGGCAGATTACAAAAAGAGGGTAGGGGATTTTGAAATACCCGAATGCCTTGTGATGATTGACAAGGTACGGATTTTTCAGATTATGGATAATATCATTTCTAACAGTTATAAGTATGCCGATACAGCAATCGAGATCAGGTCGTATTTTGAGGATAGTTATCTGTGTATTTGCATAAGGGATTTTGGAAACGGGGTGAAAAAGGAAGAAGAAATTTTCCTGACACAAAAATATTTTAGGGGACAGAACGCAAAGGATAAAGAAGGCTCAGGTATGGGAATGTATATAGTGGAATATCTGATCAAGGGTATGGGTGGAAAGCTTCGCTGCTGCTCTAAAGAGGGCGAATGGTTTGAAGTGAAGCTCTGGCTTGTCTTGGCTGCTTAGGTCTTTGCCCAAATCTTTTGTTCAAAATCTTTCGGCAAAATACACATTGAGCAACTCCACTAAATGTAGTATAATGATTTCATTCACACAACAATTTATCCGTAAAGGGGAGTACATCAATGCAATCATATATCCTGACGAATCCTGAGGCAGACCCTATCCGTCGTCACACCAAGACCATACAGATCGGTGACAGGGCGATCGGCGGGGGCAGTCCCATATTGATACAGTCCATGACGAACACCAAGACAGAGGACGTCGCGGCGACAGTGGCACAGATATTGGAGCTGGAGAGGGCGGGCTGCGAGATCATACGCTGCACGGTTCCGAACGCGGAGGCGGCTGCGGCGATCAAGGAGATCAAGCGGCAGATACATATCCCCTTGGTGGCGGATATCCATTTTGACTATCAGATGGCGATCGCGGCAATGGAAAACGGCGCGGATAAGATTCGTATCAATCCGGGGAATATCGGTGACACGGACAAGGTGAGAGCGGTGGTGGAGGCGGCAAGGGAGCGGAGCATACCTATCCGAGTAGGCGTCAACAGTGGCTCTCTCGAGAAGCATTTATTGGAGAAATACGGCGGCGTCACCGCGGAGGGACTGGTGGAGAGCGCACTGGACAAGGTGCATATGATCGAGGATATGGGATATGACAATCTTGTCATCAGTATCAAGTCCTCAGATGTGCTCATGTGCGTGAAGGCGCATGAGTGCTTGGCGGACGCACTGCTGCGGGAGAAGGCGGTCTATCCGCTCCATGTGGGTATCACGGAGTCAGGCACAGTCCAGAGCGGGAATATCAAATCCGCATTGGGGCTTGGCATGATACTGGGACAGGGAATCGGGGATACCATTCGCGTGTCCCTGACGGGGAATCCCGTGGAGGAGATCAAGTCCGCCAAGCTGATACTGCGCACCTTAGGGCTTAGAAAGGGCGGAATAGAGGTTGTCTCCTGTCCGACCTGCGGCAGAACGCAGATTGATTTGATCGGGCTTGCCACCAAGGTGGAGAAGCTTGTGGAGGATTATCCCCTTGACATCAAGGTTGCCGTTATGGGCTGTGTGGTCAACGGTCCGGGTGAGGCAAAGGAAGCGGATCTGGGGATTGCCGGAGGTATTGGCGAGGGCTTGTTGATCAAGCATGGCGAGATTGTGCGCAAGGTGCCGGAGAGCGAGCTTCTTGCGGCATTGAAGAAAGAGTTGGATAACTGGGTATGAGCAAACCGTTTTTTGAGGTGTTTCCTACATTACAATTAAATAAGAGCCTGCAGGATATCATGGAGCAGACAGAGGTGGAAAAGATCGTCAGCACCAAGAGCAAGGAGTATCTGCGGGTCTATCTGTTCAGCTCCCGCCTGATATTTAAGCAGGATATTCAGGCGGTGGAGCAGGAGATCTTGGGACAGCTTTTCCCGAACGCGGGTCTTACGGTGAAGATTTACGAGCGTTTTGCACTCTCCTCCCAATACAATCCCGAGAAATTCATGGCAATCTATCGGGAGAGTATTCTGTTGGAATTAAGGGACTACAATCACATAGAATACAATGCGTTCAAAAACGCGGAGCTTTCCTATCCGGACGAAAACACGGTGCTGCTCACCATGGACGACACGGTACTGGTGCGCAGCAAGGAGGAGGAGATTCTGCGCATTTTGGAGAAGGTTCTCGTGGAGAGATGCGGGTTTTCCACCGCTGTCAAGGCTCAGTACAGAGAGGCGAAGGTCGGAAAATACGAGGCGGAGGACGAGCTGCGTATCAAGCTTAAGGTGAAGGAGATTGCCGACCGCGTGGGGGCGAAGGCTCCTGATAACTCCGGAGACGAATTTGTGGAGGGCTTTGGCGGTGAGGACATAGCTTCCGACGTACAGGGCGGAAGTCAGGCGGCTGACAAGAAGGGCGCGCAGGGACAGCAGGCGGGCAAAGGCGGCAAGACGGGAGCGTTTGGCGCGGGCAAGGGCAGCGCAGGCAGTACGGGGCGTGTCGAGTCCTCCAAGAACGAATTGAAAAAGGGAGAGTTCAAGCGCGGAGAGTATAGAAAAGGCGGCGATTACGGACGGGGCGTTCGGCGAAGCGACAATCCGGACGTGCTTTACGGACGGGATTTTGAGGAGGACGCCATGCGGATTGAGGAGCTGGTCGGCGAGATGGGCGAGGTGGTCATTCGCGGCAAGATCCTGAATCTGGACAAGAGAGAGATTAGAAATGAGAAGACAATCCTTATATTTGACGTGACGGATTTTACAGACACCATCACTGTCAAGATGTTCACCAAGAACGAGCAGGTGGAGGAGATTCTGGAAAGCATTAAGGCGGGGGCTTTTATCAAGGTGAAGGGCGTCAGCATGGTGGATAAATTCGACCATGAGCTCACCATCGGCTCTATCATCGGCATCAAGCGGATTGCGGATTTTACGGAGAAGCGTATGGACACGGCGGCTGTCAAGCGCGTGGAGCTTCATTGCCACACCAAGATGAGTGAATTTGACGGCGTATCCGAGGCGAAGGATATTGTAAAGCAGGCGTACAGGTGGGGGCATCGGGCGATTGCGATCACAGATCACGGCGTGGTGCAGAGCTTTACGGACGCCAATCATGTGTGGGACGATCTCTGGAAGGCGGAGAAGGCAAAGCGCAAGGAGGCAGGGGACGAGAATCCTGACAAGCAGGATTTTTTCAAGATTTTGTACGGGGTGGAGGCTTATCTGGTAGATGATCTGAAGGAGATCGTCGCGGGAGATAAGGGACAGAGCCTGCAAGATGACTTTGTGGTGTTTGACATTGAGACCACGGGCTTGTCTCCGGTGAACAATCGCATCATTGAGATCGGCGCGGTGAAGGTGAGCGGCGGTGAGATCGTGGACAGATATTCTACCTTTGTCAATCCGGACGTGCCGATTCCCTTTGAGATTGAGAAGCTGACAGGGATTCGTGATGATATGGTGATGGATTATCCTGAGATAGACGAGATTTTGTCGCAGTTTTTGGGATTTTGCGATGGCTGTGCCATGGTAGCGCACAATGCGAACTTTGATATGAGCTTTATCATGGAGAATTGCAGGAGATTGGGGTATTCATTAGAATTTACCTATGTGGACACCATGAACACCGCGAGGGTTCTCCTGCCGAATCAGGCGAAGCATACCTTAGATGCCGTGGCGAAGACCTTGAATATCTCTCTTGAGAATCATCATCGGGCGGTAGATGACGCGGAGTGTACCGCTCATATTTTCATTAAATTCATCAAGCTGCTCTCGGACGAGCATCAGGTCACCACGTTGGCGGAGTTGAACAGCTTGGGAACGGACAGCGCGGAGCTGGTACATAAGCTTCCCACCTATCATGCGATCATATTGGCGAAGAATGATTTGGGGCGCATTCATTTATATAGATTGATCAGTGAGTCACATTTGACCTATTTCCACGGAAGGAGACCGCGTATCCCTAAGAGTCTCGTGCAGAAGTATCGGGAGGGCTTGATATTGGGAAGTGCCTGCGAGGCGGGGGAGCTTTACAGCGCGCTTGTGGAGGGGCAGTCGGATATGCAGATTGCCAGACTGGTGAGCTTTTATGACTATCTGGAGCTTCAGCCCGTGGGCAACAATGCATTTATGATTCTGTCGGAGCGTTATCGGAATATTAATTCTGTGGAGGATATACAGAATATCAACCGTCGTATCGTGGAGCTGGGGGAGCAGTTTCACAAGCCTGTGGTCGCTACCTGCGACGTGCATTTTCTCGACCCGCAGGACGAGGTATACCGCAGGATCATTATGTCGGGCAGAGGGTTTGAGGATGCGGATAAGCAGGCTCCGCTCTATCTGCACACCACGGAGGAGATGTTAGAGGAATTTGCCTATCTGGGGAGTGACAAGGCGAGAGAGATTGTCATTACCAACACTAATATGATCGCGGATATGATAGAGACGATCGCTCCGGTGCGTCCGGACAAGTGTCCGCCGGTGATTCCCGACAGTGACAAGAAGCTTCGGGAGATCTGCTATAACAAGGCGCATGAGATTTATGGCGCTGACCTGCCTAAGATCGTGGAGGATAGGTTGGAGCGGGAGTTAAATTCGATTATCGGCAACGGGTTCGCGGTGATGTATATAATTGCCCAAAAGCTGGTGTGGAAGTCCGTGGAGGACGGCTATCTGGTGGGCTCCCGCGGTTCTGTGGGAAGCTCGTTCGTGGCTACCATGGCGGGCATCACGGAGGTGAATCCGTTAAGCCCCCACTATTATTGCAGCAAATGTCATTATGTGGATTTTGAGAGTGACGAGGTGAAGGCTTACGCGGGCAAGGCGGGGATCGATATGCCGGATAAGAATTGTCCCGTGTGCGGGGAGCCTCTGCACAAGGAGGGCTTTGACATTCCCTTTGAGACATTCCTCGGGTTTAAGGGAGACAAGGAGCCGGATATTGATCTTAATTTTTCGGGGGAGTATCAGTCTAAGGCGCACAAGTACACGGAGGTGATCTTTGGCGCGGGGCAGACCTTCCGAGCGGGCACGATCGCGACGGTGGCGGACAAGACCGCCTTCGGATATGTGAAGAATTATTTTGAGGAAAAGGGCTTGCACAGGAGAAACAGTGAGATCGTCCGATTGGCTGTGGGCTGTACGGGTGTGCGCAGGAGCACGGGGCAGCACCCGGGCGGTATTGTCGTGCTTCCAATCGGGCAGGACATCAATTCCTTTACACCTGTGCAGCACCCCGCAAATGATATGACCACCAGTATCATCACCACGCATTTTGACTATCATTCCATTGACCACAATCTGTTGAAGCTGGATATTCTGGGACATGATGATCCCACGATGATACGAATGCTGCAGGATATGACGGGGGTTGACCCCGTGACGATTCCCTTGGACGGCAAGGACGTGATGAGCCTGTTCCAGAACACGGACGCCTTGGGTATCACTCCGGAGCAGATAGGGGGAACGCCCTTGGGGGCGTTGGGGATTCCGGAATTTGGCACGGATTTTGCCATGCAGATGGTGATCGAGGCGGCACCCACGTCCTTCTCGGATCTGGTGCGTATCGCGGGGCTTGCCCACGGGACGGACGTGTGGCTTGGAAACGCACAGGATTTGATCAGGAGCGGGACGGCTACCATATCCACCGCGATCTGTACCCGTGATGACATCATGACTTATCTGATCGGCAAGGGAGTGGAGCCTGAGAAGTCCTTTAAGATCATGGAGAATGTGAGAAAGGGCAATGTGGCGAAGAAGAAATGTCCCCAGTGGGAGGAATGGAAGCAGGACATGCTAGAGCATGACGTGCCGGAGTGGTATGTGGGGTCCTGTGAGAAGATCATGTATATGTTTCCCAAGGCTCACGCCGCCGCCTATGTGATGATGGCGTGGAGGATCGCCTATTGTAAGATTCATTATCCTTTGGCGTATTACGGGGCTTTCTTTAGTATCCGCGCCAAGGCTTTTTCCTATGAGCTGATGTGTCAGGGGCAGAGGCATTTGGAGAATCTTATGGCGGATTATAAGAAGCGTCAGGACAGCCTGAGCAATCGTGAGAAGGATGCCTATTCCGACATGCGTATCGTGCAGGAGATGTATGCGAGAGGGTATGAATTTGAGCCGATTGATATATTCAGGGCGAAGGCGCGGGAATTCCAGATCATAGACGGCAAGCTGATGCCCTCCCTGACCAGTATCGAGGGCATGGGGGAGAAGGCGGCGGACGGTATCGTGGAGGCGGCGAAGAACGGGCCTTTTCTCTCGAAGGACGATTTCAGGGAGCGGACGAAGGTATCCAAGACCATTGCGGACCTGATGGCGTCACTGGGGCTCTTGGGCGAGCTGCCGGAGTCAAATCAGATAAGCTTGTTTGATTTTGTCTAAAGAGAGCGGCTTTTTCGTTATTTTTATATATTTTTCATAATTTCGTTGTAGACAGGGGGATTGTTTTATGATATTATAGTCAGGGTGATGTAACAAAATTGTAACATTTTGCATCCGTAGTCTAACGGATAGAACGAAGGCCTCCGACGCCTTTAATGCAGGTTCGATTCCTGTCGGATGCATCTTACATCACCCTTATTTTGTTGAAAGGATTATTTATGTTGAAGGATAAATTGCGCTTTGTACGCGACTACTTGATGAAAAACAGTAAGGTTGCCCTTCCCGTGCTTGTGGTTGTGGCGGTGGCTGTCACGGTTTCTATCGCGCTGGGGGCTTCCGGCAATCGTCATGTGGACGACCCCGGACAGGAGGAGAGCTCTTCCGCCAGTGAGGAGCAATCGGGAGATTTGGAAGAGGTTCCCTTGGTGGAAAATGAGGACGGAGCAATCAGAGAGCTGATTTACACGTATTATAACGCTCAGGCACTCGGCGATGTGGAGACGCTGCGGGGGCTGTGTGATGAGTTTTCTTCTTTGGACGAGCTGAGAATCACGGAGCTGTCAAAGTATATTGAATATTATCCTGCGTTGGAGATTTACACGCAGAAGGGGCTCAATGAGGGCGAGACGATTGTATATGTGTATTACAAGATGACCTTTGTCAATCATGAGGAGGAGTTCCCGGGATATACCGCGGATTATGTGTGTACCGCGGAGGACGGCTCCCTGTATATCAAGAACAGCAAGGCAGGAGATGACTTGGATCAGTATATGCAAAGGGTATGTCAGCAGAGCGACGTGCAGGAGTTCAATAATCGGGTGAAGGCGGAATATGACGCGTTTAAGGAGGCCTATCCGGAGCTGGCGAGCTATGCCGACGAGGTGAAGGCACAGGTCAATGAGACTGTGGGAGAGAGATTGTCGGATCTTCAGACCGCTTCCGAGAATACCGTGTCCGAGGGCGATACGCAGCCGGAGGGCGGAGAGGGAGAGCCGCCGGAGGAGACTCCCGAGGAAACGGGACCTATGTATGCGGTTGCCACCACCACGGTCAACGTGAGAAGCTCTGACAGCGAGCAGGCGGACAGACTGGGGAAGGTGAGCGGCGGCACGCGGCTTGAGGTTGTGGAGCAGCGCGTGAACGGTTGGTCTGAGGTAGTCTTTGAGAATAAGAAGGGCTACATCAAGTCAGAGTTCCTTCGTATGGAGGAGAGCGCCGCGGGCTTGGAGACTATCGGAAAGGTTAAGGCGACCACGAATGTCAATGTGAGGGCAGCGGCGAGCGAGACCGCGGATAAGCTGGGTGTGCTCACGGGCGGAGACACGGCGGATTTGTTTGCCGTGGAGGGCGACTGGTGCAAGATTAAGTATAACGGTCAGGTAGCGTATGTGAAGACCGATTATGTAGAGCAGCAGTAGTAGGATTGTGGTGTTTGCAAGGTTGGTTATGAGCGGCTGCGAAAATTTCCGTGCATATTCGGAATAAAAGGAATAAAAATTGAAAAAAATGTAAAAGCTTCCTATGGAATGACCCGTGGGAAGCTTTTTTGATAGCTCGGGTATGGGGGAAGTGTGAAAAAGGTTCACATGGCGAACCTTTTCTCACACGGAAGAATCGCAAGCGATTCTTCCCGTTGATTGTTTGTGCCGCTTGGCGGTATGCGGGGGTATAAATTATGAAAACACAGGAAGTAGCTATTTATCGGGAGATTCAGCGCAATGCGGAGACTGCGATCAAGGCGCTTGATACCTTGGCGGACAAGGTATATGACAAGGAATTGGCGATGCAGATTTCCAGACAGTCCTTAAAGTATGCGGGATTCAGGGGAGAGGCGGTGCAGGCGCTTCTGGACGCGAAGGCGGAGCCCTATCATGCCAATCAGTTGACGGATATGGTGCAGAGGACGGGAATCCATTATAATACGCTTTTAAACACCAGTACAGGACATATCGCGGAGCTGATGATAAGGGAGCGCAATCAGGGGACATTGGAGCTGGAAAGGGTGTTGAAGCACAACGAGGACGCGGGGGAGAAGCCGCGGACGTTGGCAAAGGAATTGTTGGACTATGACCAGAAAAGCATTACGACTCTTAAGAGCTATCTGTAAATTGTATACATGTATAATTTTTGTGCAATCTGCATGAAAAATGATGGAAAACTTTTACAATATAATGAAATAAAGTGTGTTGTGAAAAAAAGAAAAATGTTATATAATGAGAGCCGTGGGACAAAGGTGTCTAAGCTATGGGACAACTATGTCCTACGCTTGTATATGGAATTTTCTCGTGGAAGGGGGAAAATTCGCTATTGTACCCAAAGCAATAAACATATTATTTTAAAGGAGGACATAAGAATGTCATACGTTGATGAGGTCTATGATCTTGTAGTCGCAAAGAATCCCGCACAGCCCGAGTTCCATCAGGCGGTAAAGGAGGTTTTGGAATCCCTGAGAGTTGTCATTGAGGCGAATGAGGCGGCATACCGCAAGGACGCTTTGTTGGAGAGACTGGTTACTCCCGAGAGACAACTGCTGTTCCGCGTGCCTTGGGTGGATGACAAGGGACAGGTGCAGGTCAACAATGGGTTCCGCGTACAGTTTAATTCCGCAATCGGACCTTACAAGGGAGGTTTGAGACTTCACCCTTCCGTAAATCTTGGTATTATCAAATTCCTTGGCTTTGAGCAGATTTTTAAGAACTCTCTGACTGGTCTGCCTATCGGCGGCGGCAAGGGCGGTTCTGACTTTGACCCTAAGGGCAAGTCTGACAGAGAGGTTATGGCATTCTGCCAGAGCTTTATCACGGAGCTTCACAAATATATTGGCGCTGACACTGATGTGCCTGCGGGTGATATCGGTACAGGCGCGAGAGAGATCGGTTATATGTATGGTCAGTACAAGAGACTGACAGGATTGTATGAGGGCGTGCTTACCGGTAAGGGCTTGTCCTATGGCGGTTCCTTGGCGAGAACGGAGGCTACCGGTTATGGTCTGCTCTATCTGGTGGAGGAGATGTTAAAGTGCAATGGCAAGGATATCGCGGGCAAGACCGTTGTGGTGTCCGGTGCCGGCAACGTGGCTATCTATGCGATTCAGAAGGCACAGCAGCTGGGCGCTAAGCCTGTGACCTGCTCTGACTCCACAGGTTGGATCTATGATCCCGAGGGCATTGACGTGGCTCTGTTGAAGGAGATTAAGGAAGTGAAGCGCGCGCGTCTGACCGAATATGCCGCTGCAAGATCTTCCGCTGAATATCATGAGAAGAAGAACGGCGAGCACGGCGTTTGGAGCGTGAAGTGTGATATCGCGCTTCCCTGCGCTACACAGAACGAGCTGGACATCGACGATGCCAAGGCACTGGTTGCAAACGGCTGCTTCGCAGTGGCAGAGGGCGCTAATATGCCCACAACCATGGACGCTACCGAGTATCTGCAGAAGAATGGCGTTCTGTTCTGCCCCGGCAAGGCTTCCAACGCGGGCGGCGTGGCTACCTCCGCTCTGGAGATGAGCCAGAACAGCGAGAGACTTTCTTGGACCTTTGAGGAGGTAGACTCCAAGCTGAAGAATATCATGGTGAATATCTTCCACAATCTTGATGATGCCGCTAAGAAGTACGGCATGGAGGGCAACTACGTGGCAGGGGCGAATATCGCCGGATTCCTGAAGGTTGCCGAGGCTATGACGGCACAAGGAATCGTGTAACAATTCCTTTGGTATTGTGTAACGATTCCCTTGGTATCATTTTATCAGACCAGAAATCCCGCATGTATCCGGAAACGGTATAGATGCGGGATTTTAGATTTAGGTGTATGAAGATGGGAAATACGACAGAAAATGGGAGCCAAACGGCGGCATCGGATTTGACAAGAGGACCTCTGGCAAAGCAGATTTTGATTTTTAGTCTGCCGCTTATGGCGTCAAATATAATGCAAGTGTTATTTAATATGGCGGACGTGGCTGTGGTGGGACGGTTCGCGGGCTCCGACGC
The DNA here is from genome assembly GCA_023663505.1 of Muribaculum sp. Classification (GTDB taxonomy): domain Bacteria; phylum Bacillota; class Clostridia; order Lachnospirales; family Lachnospiraceae; genus Acetatifactor. The sequence goes on along the minus strand of JAMPHH010000015.1, from coordinate 40,026 downwards.
CCTAGGGTCGGTGGGCTCCACCACTACCTTGGTGGCGCTTTATACCGGAGTGCTCATCGGGCTTTCCAGTGGAATCAATGTACTGGTGGCGTTGGCGGTGGGAGCGGGAGACCGAAGGAGCGTGGAAGAAACCGTACATACCGCCCTGCTGCTCAGCGGCATGATAGGTGTGCTTTTGATGGTGGCGGGGGTGTCGTCCGCTGATGGGATTTTACGGCTGCTGCACACGAAACCGGAGCTTCTTGCAGGGGCGGTGAGTTATCTGCATATTTATCTGTTGGGACTTCCTGCATTGGCACTCTACAATTTTGGAAATGCGGTGCTCAGTGCGGCGGGAGATACCAAACGCCCGTTATTATATCTGTCTGTGGCAGGCGTGTTGAATGTGGCGTTGAATTTATTTTTTGTGTTGGTGTGTCATTTGGCAGTTGTGGGTGTGGCGCTTGCCAGTATTATCTCGCAATATGTCTCGGCGTTCCTGATCCTTAGGCATCTATTAGTCTGTGGGGAGTCCTACGGATTGCGGCGGGAGCTGCTGCGCGTCAACAGGGAGCGGGCGGTGCGGATTCTACAGCTCGGGGTGCCCGCAGGATTGCAGAATGCCATTTTTTACGTGGCGAATCTGTTTGTGCAGATGGGTGTCAATTCATTTGACGCGGTTATGGTGGCGGGCAATTCAGCCGCCGCTAACGCGGACAACTTGGTCTATGACATGATGGCGGCTTTTTATACCGCCTGCGGAAGCTTTATAGGGCAGAATTACGGGGCGAAGCAAAAGAAGCGTGTTTTAAAAAGCTTCTTTTTCAGCATGTTCTATGCCTTTATTCTCGCGCTTGTGCTAGGCGTGGGACTTGTGGTCTGCGGGAGACGGTTTTTGTCGCTGTTTAGTCCGGACAGCGCGGTGATTGCGGCGGGCATGGTCAGGCTGAGGATCATGGGGCTCTCGTATTGCGTATCCGCCTTTATGGACTGTGCCATTGCCGCGGCGCGAAGCCTTGGCAAGAGTCTGGTGCCCACTGTGACCGTGATTATGGGCGCCTGCGTGTTCCGCGTGGTGTGGATTTATACAGTGTTTGCGCATTTTGGCACACCTGAATCGCTCTATCTGCTGTTCGTCTGCTCATGGACGATCACGGCGATTGTGGGGAATCTGTATTTTGCAAGGGTATATGGGGAAGCGGTGAAGGGGTGGTGAGGGGAAGCAGGGAAATTGACAAGTGCTTTTATCCCTATTATAATAGTCAAAAGACACGACTGTGTTGGAAGCAGGACTCCGCGAGGGAACATTACAAAAATGAAAATATCACATTTCCTTTACCTGATAAAATATGGATTAAAAACCGTTATCTTTCAGGATAAAAAGCCCATAATCGGGTGCATTATACTTACCAATAAATGTAATCTCTCATGCAGACATTGTTCGGTTTATGATCATTCGGCTCCTGTATACAGCTATGACAGCATCAGGAGTGAAATGGAAATATTATATAATATGGGAGTTCGTATCTTAATGCTCTATGGCGGAGAAACATTTTTATGGCATAGCCAACATAAAAATGTACGTGATCTTGTCATAGAAGCAAAGAAAATGGGATTCTTTATTGTCAATCTTGTTACTAATGGAACCTTTCCCATGAATGTGCCTGAAGCCGATACTATACTTGTAAGTCTTGATGGCGGAAAGGAAAAACATAATCTTGTCAGAGGGGATACATTTGACAGGATAATGGATAATATCAGGAATAACAGTGCCTCAAATATCTGTCTTTATATGGCAGTGAACCAGATTAATAAATACGATATAAGAGATGTCGGCGGCATTGCAAAGCGTGAGCCGAATATTAAGGCAGTTTCCTTTAACTTTCATACTCCTTATCTGGATACACAGAATCTGGAGCTAAGCAGACGGGATAAGGAGGAGTGTTGTCAGGTGATAACAGAGCTAATGAAGGAGGGTGTGCCGGTATTTAACTTAAAAAGTGTATTTCCTTATATCATAGACAACAGCTTTCCTGTTCCATGCCGCCAAAATGTAATTATGGAAAACGGGCAGTTGAGCATTTGCGGGAGGTGTATTGATATTGCGGGGTTGTGCGAAAGGTGCGGTTTTTTCTTTGTTGCTGAATATTCTTTGTTGTTTAAGGGAAAGCCGAAGGTTGTTTTGGATGCATTGAAAACTTACTTGAAATACATATAGGTTGGGAATACATATGAGTTTGATTACAAGCCTGACGAGAATGTGGCTTACCCGTTCAATAAAGCCCTTTATTTTTAGCAATGAATATGATAATCAGCTGCCGTTTGAGGAATGCAGTAATCTTGGGTTGTATGTCCACATTCCTTTCTGCAGAAGTATCTGTAATTTTTGTCCATATTGTAAGGTGAAATATTCCGAGGCTGAATGCAATCGCTATATAGATGCGCTTATAAAGGAGATTCGGCTTGTGGGAAAGCAGGGCATTGACAAAAAGGAAGTGACAAGCTTGTATTTTGGCGGTGGAACCCCTGCCCTTGCGCTCTCCCGCATCGGGGAAATCGTTCATGCAATAAAGGAATATTTCACTATAACGGAGGGAATCGGTTTAGAGTTACACCCCAATGATGTTACGGTTCCTGTGTTGGAAACACTGAAATGTGCAGGCATAACCAAAATCAGTATCGGAATCCAGTCTTTTAGCAGGAAATATCAGGATATTATCGGCAGAGGCGCCATAGATATCTCTGCTATAAAAGAAGCGTTGAGCAAGGTACATTTTGAAACTGTATCAATGGATTTTATCTTTGCACTGCCTGAGCAGACTTTTGAGGATTTGAGGAAGGATATTGATATCGCCTTTGCAATTGGCGCAAATCACATTGCGATTTATCCCTTTATTGATTTTACTTTTACGGCAAGCACGGTCGAAGCTATTGGGAAAAAGCAAAAACGCAGGTTGATGGACGAGATTACAAACTACTGTTTAAAAAAGGGGTATGTCCGCCGCTCTATCTGGACGTTCTCAAGTGAAAGTGATGCGGGATATTCTTCTATGACCAGAGATAATTTTTTGGGTTTTGGATGTTCTGCTACGACGCTGTTAAAACGACAGTTTAAAATTAACACCTTTTCGGTTGAAGAATATTGCAGGCGTATTGACAACAGACAGCTTCCCACATCGCTTACACTTCATTTTTCCATGCGTCAGAGAATGATCTACTGGCTTTTCTGGACTGCATACAGCACAGAGGTAAATGCGGAGGACTTCAAAAAGTTTTTTGGAAAATCCCTGATAAGGCTGTATGGTTTGGAACTGAAAATTGCGAAATTGCTTGGATTTATTACTGAAAAGGAAGGCTCTTACCGTCTTACGCTGAAAGGGGCGTTTTATTATCACTATTATGAGAATTTTTATACCTTGTCTTATATAGACAAGATGTGGGGAATCATGAGAAGCGAAGCTTTTCCTGCAAAAATGGTTTTAAAATAGTATTTCCAGATGTTATAATAACAGAGGATACATTGGAGATTTTGAACGAATTTCAAGCTACATGGGCAGAGAAGGGCATAGAAGTGTGGTACAGAGTCACAAAATAAGGAGGGATGAGGTGTGGCGATTCCTGCATGTTCAATAACAATGGAGATATGCAAGGGAGAAGGGCGTATAGCAGTAATTCCTATTATAAAGCATAAAACGGATGGTTCAATTGTTGCAGACTGGTCTGTCATTATGCCGGATACGGCGGATAGCCTATCAGTGGGCAGAGCGGTTTTGGATGCCGTCAAGTTTATTAAAGAAAGTCCATTGTCCGAAATGACTTCAGAAGAAAGTGATGCTGCATGGCAGAGGAATACTAAGTATAAAAGCTGGGTTTCTTTCTGGAAACATAATCATTTTGGAAGGGTCAGGATTCAAGAGGACGGGCAGTATAAAATTTATACTTTACAACGGTCTGAGACAAAGCGTGGACTATATACAGAATTTATTAAGCTTGTCTATTTGCCGTCAGATGCAGATGTGGAGAAATTAGGTCAGGCTGTGATTGACGTGTTGGAAGCGTCAGAGGAGTTTTACAAAGACCATAAAGAAACCGACGCATGGCGCAGACAAGTCATAGAGTTATTGGATGACAGCAAACTGACAATCACCTACCCGAAGGATAGTCATTTTCAAGATTACGAGGACTGCAACTCAGCCGAAATCTATCAGTGCTTTTCGTATCTTACACAGGATGGCGCGGAATCGTCGGCGGATTTTTTCGTGGCTATGGCGGCGGAGCTTGACTGCTGCCTTGAAAGGTCGCATGTCGAGTCTGTCTGGGAGAGGATATTTGGCAAGGCGGATTTCTTTGAAATGAAGGAAGTTAGCCATGGCATATTTAAACTGCGAATTGAAATGCGCAACAAGGACAGCCATAAGATATCGTATATATTGCAGACGGACGAGGATTTGCTGTTGGAGTGCGGTATGCAGGTACACAAGCCTAATAAGAGGAAGAAGCTTGACGGGAAACTGACGGAATTGTTCGAGGAATTTGCTTTAGACTGCAGATTTTAGGGAGATGGGGCAATGCTCAATTATATAAATACGCAAAAATTTGGAGTATCGCATGAAAAATTTATCAATTAAAATAGCTGACGTTTTGCTGAAAAAGCAATATATAGAAGCGGCAATGTATCCCATATACCAATATGGGGTGCAGATGGTACTTGAAATAGGCTTTTCTATGCTTACGAGCTTATTTTTATGCTGTCTTTGGGGCAAAATGATAGAAGGAATCATTTTCTTTGCAATCTTCATTCCATTGAGGTCTTTTTTGGGGGGCTTTCACATGAAAAGCTACGGAGCTTGTTATATATGTTCATGTGCGACATTAGCGCTTGTTTTAGGATTAAGCTCCGTTAAGGTGAATCATTATGTGTCGTGGTCAGTCCTGTGCGTCTCCGTTATAATAATATTTCTTGAAGCGAAAAGGGAAAAGCTGAGAGATGCGGATGGAGCACATTTCTATCCTAGAATCTGCATGATTATTTTAGTGATTTTGACTGTAAGTATTGTGTTTACTTTACAAAGGGCTTCGTCAAAGCTGTTTCTGATAGCCTGCACGAGTATTTTGGTGGCTGCTTCAAAGCTGTTGGATAAATTTCGTCCATAGCCTTCAACTCTGCCGTGGATTTTATAACCTGACGCTTAAGGGCATTTAAATCCGCAAGCCCGCTTATGCATTTTACCGTTCAAATATGCATCTTACATTTTTGCCATTGATTTGTTTTGTGGCATGATGTATGTTGAGTACATCAGCGAAAACACAAAATGAAAAGTATAGAGAGAGTTTAAAAATGGGAGTTGTATTATTTGCGGTTTTTACGGTTATGGAAATTGCGCTCACAGCGATGAGCTTCACCAAATACGGAAGCCTTTGGCGCAGAAACAGAGTATTTTTCCGCGCGGCTGAGTTTATCCTCGTGCTGCTTGTAATGCTTTTGCCGATAACGGGACAGAAATGGAGGTTCACGGGCTGCCTCGTGATCCTCGGGATACGCCTTGCCGTATCCGCTATTACATATCTTATAAAGCGCGGCAGTGCAAATAAAGAAAGAACAAAGGCAAAGGCAAAGGCAATTGTCGGCGCGGTTATGAGCATTATCGTTATCGGCTTCTCCCTTTTCCCTGCCTTTATTTTCGCAGACTATTCAGGACTTGAGACAAGCGGTCAGTACGAGGTAAAGGAAACTCAGGCAATACTGATCGACAGCAGCAGACTTGAAGCTCGCGAAGACGACGGTTCCTGCCGCGAGATACCCATTCACTTCTATTACCCCGACGGTGATGTGGCAGACTGTCCTCTGGTGCTGTTCGCTCATGGCTCATTTGGCTATTATCAGAGCAATTATTCGCTGTATGTGGAGCTTGCAAGCAACGGCTACGTGGTAGCGAGCATAGACCACCCCTATTACGCTTTCTTTACAAAGGACACGGAGGGCAAAACAATTATAGTTGACATGGAGTTTATGCAGACTGCCATTAATATGCAGTACAGCTCCGATTTTACCGAGACAGAAGATGATTATAATATTACATGCGAATGGATGGCTATCCGCACGGCTGATGAGAACTTTGTGCTTGATACCATCAAAAACGCCAAGGACTTAAAGCAGCTTGACGCCGCATGGTATACGGAATCCGAGGAGGAAAAGGCGGAGATTCTCGAGGCGCTTGAAATGACAGACACGGACAAAATCGGACTCACGGGACATTCTATCGGAGGCGCGGCAGCGGTACAGCTCGGCAGGGAGCGCGACGACATTACTGCGGTAACCTGCATTGACGGCACGATGCTCGGCGAACAGATATCCATTACCGACGGAAAGCTTGACTACAACCCCGAGCCTTATCCGATACCGATACTTTCACTTGATAATGCAAGCCATTGGGAGTCTTATCTTAATGAAGAAACATACTATGTAAACAAATATTTGCTTGACAATGCCATTGATGCGAGAGAAGCTCATTTCGACGGCACGGAGCATATGGATTTCACGGATCTGCCGCTTTTTGCTCCCGCATTGGCGAAAATGCTGGGAAAGGGCGAGGTGGATTCGTCGGAATTCATTCCCCAAATAAACGGCATCATTCTTGAATTTTTTAATTGTTATCTAAAAGGAGAGGGCGAACCGGATATTGAACCTTGGAATGCACAGACAGCGGGAGATTGATCAACAACCCCGCTGCAGAGCACAAGCATTCATAGAATGCTTTGGTATGTGACCCTCGCGGGAATCAAAATACAACGGATCGGTTCTGAAGACTTCAGGTATCTGCCGCACGACCACTGTGCGGCATTGCCGTTAATATTCGACAGGTATAGTGTAAATGATTGTAAACATTTTTCAGATCAAAAAAGATGAAAAGGAACGGCTTGAAATATACTGCCACGAGGAAAGCAGTGAAATAACGGAGATAGTCCGCTTTGTGAAATCCAGACAGGGGCAGCTTACGGGTATTACCGAGGGCGCACAGTATGAAATTCCCGTTTCCGACGTGTTTTATATGGAAGGAGTGGACAACAAGGTATTCATTTATTGTGAAAAACAGGTATACGAAACACGTCAGAGGCTGTACGAGCTGGAGGAGGCGTTAAAGGAAAAAACATTTTCTGCGCGTATCAAAATCCGTGCTGGTGAATCTCATGAAGATCGAGTCGATAAAATCCTCGCTGAACGGCAGATTTACGGCTGTCCTCCAAAACGGAGAACAAATTATTGTTTCAAGAAAATATGTGCCTGAGCTGAAAAAGGCTCTGAAAGGTGGAAGCCTATGAGTTTGAAAGAAATACTGTACAGGTCGCTTATGATATATTTTATTCTTGTCGCCTGCATTACGGCAGGAATCGCGATACTTGGTTCCAGTCTTGACCCTGACGCAAGTTTCGGATATAGCGCGTTTGCCTCTCCGTTTATTTTTGCGGCTCTGGGAGTGATTCCGAATCTGCTTATGTACTCTACAAAAGAGCTGTCAGACAGGCAGATAATCCTGCGTAAAATCATACAGCTTGCGGTTATCGAAGCCGAGGTAGTAGGCGTCTGTATCATAAGTCCCGCAATCCACACAGAAAAAGTGGAGGTTGTTATTGGGGTTATGATCAGTGTGTTGGTGATATATATACTTGTCCATTTGGTTATGATTATGAATAACTATTTTGCCGCAAAGCAGCTCACAAAGGAGCTTATGCAGTTTCAGGAGAATATAAGGTAGTATAGGTTAGCGATGCCTTATTTATAGTAACTGAAGGAGCTCTGTGGGAGCAAGGAGCGGGATATCGAATTCTTCAAAATCCTTCTTATTGCGGGTGACGATGTAATCACAGCCGATGGACTTGGCGCAGGTAGCCACAAGACAATCCTCAAAGTCTTTTGCTTTTCTCTGGAATGCAGCGAGAACATCATTGTTGGTAACGCTACATACTTTGACTATTTCCAACACCTTCCCGATGGCTTTATATGCAAGGTCGGCGCTTTGGGTGTGTTTCCTTACCAGATAATAAATGTCCGTAACGGAAGATGCAGAAATGAAACCATTGATTTTGTGTTCCTCGCAGAGAGCCAAGACTTTGCAAGAATCGTCCACAAAAGGCGCTCTTTCCAAAAGTACGTCAATGATGATATTGGTATCACACATGATTTTCATATTTTGAAATTCGCTCCTCTCGTAAAGAATCCGGATTAATGTCGGAAGGGGCATCTTTAAGCAGTCCGCGAAGAGAATCCACGGCGGAAACATGCGGATTCACAACCTTTGCAATGGTTTTGCCATTGCGTGTGATAAAAATATCCTCTTGGGTAATCAGATCCAGATACCTGCCAAAGTTTGTTTTAAATTCAGTTGCGGTAACAATCATGGATACATTCTCCTTTCTACTTGTGGAATCTCTTTTATTATATGCGATTTTTCAACAAAAATCAATGATATTGCACGAAAACGACTAATTGTTTGAGCAAATCGATCGATATAAGGGCAGGGCGGATTGATTCTGATTCGCCCTGTTTGTGTAACCCTTAGTTGATATTTTGAGGGAGTTTTGGTAAAATGGAGCTATGTATTTTAAGGGGAGGGAAGGCACATGGCAGCCAAGAAATTCTATGCAGTGAAAAAAGGCAAGATAACAGGTGTTTTTGAAAACTGGTCAGACTGCAAGGCTTCCGTGTACGGCTTTCCCAATGCGGAATACAAGGGTTTTGCCACCTTGGAGGAGGCACAGGACTATCTTGGTATCGCCCCAAAGACTGCTTCGCCTTGCGAGACGACGGACGGCAGGCTCTTAGCCTACGTGGACGGGAGCTATGATGACAGCCTGCCCAAATACGCCTTTGGCTGCGTATTTCTCTTGGAGGGCGGGGAGATACGGGTTGCCTGCGGAAACGGCGACAATCCCCAGTCCCTTAAGCATCGAAACGTGACAGGGGAGATGCTGGGGGCAATGTATGCAGTCCGCACTGCAATGATGAATGGATACCAAGCGGTGGAGATATGCTATGACTATGAGGGGATAGAGAAATGGGTCACGGGAAGCTGGCGGAGCAGGACGGAGCTAACCCAAAAATATGCCGCTTCCATGCGGGAGTGGGGGAAAAGTATTCAGATTTACTATACAAAGGTGGCGGCGCACAGCAATGTGGAGTATAATGAACTTGCAGACCGGATGGCGAAGCGGGGCTTGAGGGAAGGGAATGGCGTTCCCAAGGTCATGCGCTTGGAGGAGTTGGAGCTTTATGGGGAACAGTGATGACAGGGAGAGAATGCGCCTGAATAAATATCTGGCGCAATGCGGAGTCTGTTCCAGACGGGACGCGGACAAGCTGATCGCCTCGGGCAAGGTGCTTGTCAACGGCAAGACCGCCACGCTAGGGCAGAGCGTCAGCAACGCGGACAGTGTGCAGGTGGGAAAGAAAGTATTCGGAAGGGTTTCCGCGAAGGCGGTCTTGGCATTCTATAAGCCCGTGGGCGTCACCTGCACAGAGCGGGACGCCCATGCGGAGCGTAAGATAACGGATATTATTCAATATCCCCTACGCGTCACCTATGCGGGAAGATTGGACAAGGATTCCGAAGGGCTTCTCCTATTGACCAATGACGGCGACCTGATAGATGCTATGATGCGGGGAGCGAACGGGCACGAGAAGGAATATCTTGTGAAGGTCAACAAAGAGATAACGAGTGTATTTTTATCTCGAATGAAACAGGGAGTGTATCTGCAGGAGCTTAAGACAACCACAAGACCCTGCGAGGTCGCGCAGGTGGGAAAATATACCCTTCGGATTGTGCTGACTCAAGGCTTGAACCGACAGATTCGCAGAATGTGTAAGGAATTGGGCTATCAGGTGCAGAGCCTGAAGCGCGTTCGGGTGATGAATATCCTGTTGGGAGACTTGAAGCCCGGGGAATATCGGGAGCTGAGTGAGCAGGAATGTGCCGAACTGTACGAGCAGGCGGCAATCGAAAGGCAAAAATAAAACAAAATAAAATAACATGAGATATATTATATGCCTTGTAGTGACTTGGTGAAAGACAGGCGTGTAATGCTTATGAGGCGGCTTCAGAATAGTTAAAATAATTATAATATATAGAAATGGAGACGGTTATGAAGGAGAATCAGGCGCAGGGCAGCGAAGCGAACAACGAGTTAGAGAGGATTCAATATTTGACAGAGCTTCTGAATCGGGCTTCCAAGGCATATTATGCCGAGGACAGGGAGATCATGAGCAATTATGAGTATGATGCTCTGTATGATGAATTGACTGCTTTGGAGGAGAAGACGGGAATCGTGTTATCGAACAGTCCCACGGTCAATGTGGGCTATGAGGCGGTGGACGAGCTGCCCAAGGAGCGTCATGAATCCCCTATGCTATCTCTGGGCAAGACCAAGGACAGAGAAGAATTAAAGAGCTGGCTGCAGGGCAATCCTGCAATTATGAGTTGGAAACTGGACGGTTTGACCATTGTTTTGACCTATAATGAAGGAAAACTTGCAAAAGCGGTGACGAGGGGCAACGGGGAGATTGGGGAGGTGATCACCAACAATGCCAAGACCTTTAAGAATCTTCCCCTGCAGATTGCCTATCGGGGCGAGTTGGTTCTGCGGGGCGAGGCTGTGATCAGCTATTCCGATTTTGAGAAGATCAACAAAGAGATTCCCGACGAGGAGGATAAGTACAAGAATCCCCGCAATCTCTGCAGCGGTTCCGTGCGTCAGCTTAACAACGAGGTCACTGCGGGTAGAAATGTGCAGTTCTATGCCTTTAATCTGGTGAAGGCGGACGGGGTTGACTTTCACAATTCCCGCATGGAGCAGTTTGACTTTCTGGAGAGACAGGGCTTTCAGGTGGTGGAGCATTATCTGGTGGAGACGGACACGATTTTGGACAGGGTTGATTTCTTTGAACAAAAGATAGAGGACTATGACATTCCCTCGGACGGTCTGGTGCTTGTCTATGAGGATATCGCATACGGGCGTTCCCTGGGCAGAACCGCCAAATTTCCAAGGGATTCCATTGCCTTTAAATGGGCGGACGAAATAAGGGAGACCACCCTTTTGGAGATGGAGTGGAGCGCAAGCCGCACGGGGCTGATCAATCCCGTGGCAATCTTTGAGCCCGTGGAGTTGGAGGGCACTACCGTAAGCCGAGCCTCGGTTCACAATGTCAGTATCGTGAAGTCCTTACAATTGGGAATCGGGGACAGGATCACGGTGTTCAAGGCGAATATGATTATCCCCCAGATTGCGGAGAACCTCACTCGGAGCGACACTCTGGAGATTCCGAAAAACTGTCCCGTGTGCGGTCAGCCCACGCGCATTCAGCAGATGAATGATGTGCAGTCCCTGTACTGCACCAACGAGAAGTGCGCGGCTAAGCAGATCAAGGCTTTCACCCTGTTTGTCAGCCGTGACGCCCTGAATATCGACGGGCTTTCCGAGGCGACACTTGAAAAGTTCATTGACAGGGGATTTATCCACGAATTTGCGGATTTATTTGAACTGGAACGATATCGGGACGAGATCACCGCCATGGAAGGGTTTGGCGAGCGTTCCTATCAAAAGCTGATAGACAGTGTGGAAACAGCCAGAAACACCACGCTGCCGAGGGTGGTTTACAGTCTGGGAATCGCGGGGATCGGGCTTGCCAACGCCAAGCTCCTCTGCAAGCATTTTGACCATGATCTGGAGAAGCTCAAGCAGGCGGACGAGGAAGCGCTCAGCGAGATCGAGGGCGTGGGCGAGGTGCTTGCCCGCGCGATCGTGGAGTATCTGGGCGATGCGGACAATCTGCAAAGGATAGACAGGCTGATGCAAAAGCTGAATGTGGAGGCGCCGCAGATAGACGCCGGCAGCCAGACCTTGTCCGGAATGAGCTTTGTCATAACCGGAAGTCTGGAGCATTACGAAAACCGCAATGAATTGAAGGATATCATAGAGCAGAAGGGCGGCAAGGTGACAGGCAGTGTCACCGGCAAGACCACCTGTCTGATCAATAATGACATCACCTCCAACTCCTCCAAGAATAAAAAGGCGAAGGAGCTGGGTGTTCCGATTTTGTCCGAGGAGGATTTTATGGGGCAATATCTCGGGACAGACAATACAGAACCAACCGCGTAAACACTGCGTGCTTGCCCTAGCTTGGCTCTGAACGGTTACAAAAAAAGAATCAACACAGGAGGACTCTGTCATGCCTATCAAAACACAAAGTGAACTTCCCGCAAAGGAAATACTGGAAAACGAGAATATATTTGTCATGGACGAAAACCGCGCGCTGCATCAGGACATCCGCCCGCTGCATGTGCTCATACTGAATATCATGCCTGTCAAGCAGGACACGGAGCTGCAGCTTTTGCGCGCCCTTTCCAACACGCCATTGCAGGTGGACGTGACATTTATGAACGTGAAAAGCCATATTTCCCAGAATACTCCTGCCAGTCATCTGAACAAATTTTATACCACACTGGACGAGATCAGGGATTTAAAATACGATGGCATGATCATCACCGGAGCTCCCGTGGAGGACATTTCCTTCGAGGAGGTGGACTACTGGGAGGAGATGTGCGAGATCATGGACTGGGCGGAGGAGCATGTGACCTCCACCTTGCATATCTGTTGGGCGGCTCAGGCGGGATTCTATCACTATTACGGCATCAACAAGCGTCAGCTCCCACGCAAGCTGTTTGGCGTTTATGAGCATACAGTCTCCAACCGCAAGATTCCCTTGGTGCGGGGGTTTGACGATATTTTTCTCGCGCCCCACAGCCGACATACGGAGACTCCCGCGGAGGCGATCCATGCGTGCAGCGAGCTCACTGTGTTGGCGGAATCGGAGACGGCGGGAGTATTCCTTGCGATTGCGGAGAGCGGCAGGAAAATCTTCGTCAACGGACACCCCGAATATGACCGCTACACCCTGCGCAACGAGTATTTCAGGGATTTGAACAAAGGGATTGACATACAGGTGCCCTACAACTATTTCCCTGATGATGACCCCGAGCAAAGACCCCTGCTGCAGTGGAGGGGACATAGCAACAGTTTATATTGCAATTGGTTAAACTATTATGTATATCAGGTAACACCCTATAACTTGTAGAGAAAGTCTGAGCCATAACGATAAACAGATCAATGCAAAAGTGAGGGACAGTGTATGGTCACCTTTTTAACCAGCAGCTTTGTGGAATATCAGCCTAAAAAGTATGTGCCGAAGCCATTGGACGCATCCAACGGCTTTGCGGATAATTTGAAAAGATACTGGCCGGAGCATGCCCGTTTTCTGGTTTTCGCATGTGACCCGTCTGATGCGAAAACGGCGGATCACGTGACGGAGGAAATGCGGGACGCATTTGCCTTGGCGGGCTTTGATATCGAGGAGATCAGATGCTTTGATGACAGGGCGATAGAGAGTTATCGGAAAAAGAGTGGATGCTCTGTGGAGGATGCGGACAGGGAGACGCTTAAAAGCGCCCTGCGATGGGCGAATGTTTTTTACCTCTCTGGTGGACATGGTCCTACGGAGAATACGTTCATGAAGCGCTGCGGGCTAAGAGACCTTCTTCAGGATCGGGAGATTTTTGACGGTATATTTATCGGCTTGAGCGCGGGGGCGGTGAACGCGGCGGAGGAGGTGTATATGCCGCCGGAGCTTCTGGGAGAGGCGGCAGACCCGAATTTTGTAAGGTTTACGGACGGGCTTGGGCTGACGGGGCTCAATATCATGCCCCATCTCTCCTATGAGAAGACAGTCACCTTAGACGGCATGAGGCTTGTAGATGAGATCATTGCGAAGGACAGCTATGGCAGGGAGATTTACCTGATTCCTGACGGCGCTTATTTTATCATCAGAAACGGTATCACGGAGTTTTTTGGCGAGGGCGAGATCATGGAGAACGGGGTGAGCAGACCGCTCCACTCAGGAATCGTTCACTGCGATAATGAGAGGGTCAGACGGGCTTGCTCGGAGCCTGTCAATGAGAGTGTGAGGTTTTTCCAAACTATTGTATCGGACAGATATGACTGCATCATGGAGGTGCAGCCGGAGAGCGGTCGGGTGACCTTCCTGCATATCAGTGATTTTTGGCTGGCGAAGGGGATCATTCCGGTACATATCGACACCATGGAGGAGCTGAATCACATACTGGCGGAAAGACTGGTGGTTCAGGATGAGAGAGAACCTTTCTTAGAACAGAGCACGGCGGAGGTCATTCTGGACGAGATAGCGCACAAGGGCGGCTATGTGATGACGGTGCATCTGGACACGGGGGACGAGATCAAGGCGGACAATCTGCGGTGCAGCCTGATTGCGGGCGATAAAAGCCGTCTGTTGGTCAGCTATACCGATATCTCTATGATTTTGGATCACGATTGGATGACGGACGAATATTCGCGTTCCGGATTTATCGCTCAGGCGGAGAAGCTGTTGAAGGAGCCGGAGTATCGGGAGGGGTATTCCGTGGTCTATGCTAACGTGCAGGGCTTCAAGGCAGTGAATGACCTGTTGGGGCTTCACAGCGGCGATATGGTGATCTTTATGACAAGGGATATTCTGGTGAGGGCGCTGCAGCCGGTGCTTACCGCGAGACTTGAGAGCGACCATTTCGCACTGATCGTCAAGACAGAAAAGCTCACGGAGGAAAGGCTCGAGGAGATGTGTCATCAGTGCTATGAGGAGGAGTCCAAACGGCTTCCTATCCTGATCAGATGCGGAATATGTCATATCGGCGGGGAAGGCGAGGAAGGGGAGATAAAGATTCAGCGCATGCTTGATCGTGCGAAGCTGGCGGAGAATTCCCTTGACCCGTCCCACGGCAATTGCTACGCCGTGTGTGACAAGAGAATGAGCGATGATTATGTGGACAGGCGACGGTTGATCTCGGAGATCGACAATGCTTTTGCCAAGGGGGAATTTAGAACATATTATCAGCCCGTGGTTGACGCGATGACAGGAGAGATTGTGAGTGCGGAGGCACTGATTCGGTGGCGGCATTCGGAGCGGGGAATGGTTTCCCCCGGGCAGTTTGTGCCCGTGTTTGAGAAGGAAGGGTATATCACGAGAATCGACAGCTTTATGGTCAACAGCGTCCTCGCCTTTAACTGCGAGCGGATGCAGAAGAATCAAAAGGTTGTCCCCTGCGCGGTCAATCTGTCCAGAGTGGATTTCTATGATGTCAAGCTGCTGGAGATGCTCAAGACAAAGCTTGGCAATCAGGAGCATGTCAGGGATATGTTAAAGCTTGAGGTGACGGAGTCGGCTTATGCGGAGCTGGAATCCGATGCAATCTCCTTCTTAGATGAAATGAAGCGGTTGGGGCTTGCGCTGATGCTTGATGACTTTGGCAGTGGGATGTCCTCCTTTTCCACGCTTGAGAGCTTTGAATTTGACATTATCAAGCTTGATATGGGATTTATCTCCCAGATTGGAAAGGGCAGAAGGGTGGAGGCAATCATCAAGCATATTATCGGACTTTCCCATGACGTGGGAGCCAAGGTGGTGGCAGAGGGCGTGGAGACCAAGGAGCAACTGACATTCCTGCAGTCGGTGGGCTGTGATATGATACAGGGCTATTATTTCTACAAGCCTATGCCGGAGGAGGAATTCGCCAAGCTGCTTTCGTGAGGGCTGATGCAGACTTTATAGCGCATCGCGTCGGGAAGGTGTGAAATTGATGCAGGTCTTGGGGAGAGGCGTCGCCGTGAAGCATCAATAGGGTTCTCTGGTGTTAGTAAGCCCCAGAATATAATCAACGCTGGTATGGTGGAACCGTGCCAGCTTAATCAGAATGCTTGTAGGGATATCATTTTCCCCAGTCTCGTATTTGGAGTATCCCGTCTGAGACATACCCAATATCTTCGCCATTTTGGTCTGGGACATATCTTTATCTTCTCTTAAATCACGGATTCTAGGATACATATTCCACCTCTTTTATATCTTGAATAAGTATGATTTAATGAGTATAACTTAACCTGTTTCAGATTATTGACTTTTAACCTGAAACAGGTTAAAATTGTTGTGGCTTGAATATAGAGAAAATTCCAGTCAAAGAGGGTTTGGCACTGAAGAAATGGAGATATAAAGCTTTCTACCAATAAGGATGAGGAGACAAAAATATGAGACAGAGAAGATTGATAGCGTTATTATTGACACTGGTGTTGACTGTAACGGCACTTCCGATGGATGTGCTGGCAGCAGGTGCGGTTGTAACGACGCATGATGGCAGTGAGAGCATGTTAGGCGAAGAATCTGTTGAAAACGTAGATATTGAGTCTGAGGAACAAATTGAGACAGAGGAAATGGTGGATGATGAAGAAGGTGTTGCCAGTGAAGGTGAAGCATCGGACGAGATTGTGACAGATGATTTGGTCGATGAACAGGCGGAAGATGAAAATATGGAGGATGAGGGTATAGAGGAGTATGCTGAGTTTGAAGATGAGATAGTGGCGACAGCAGATACCGTTATGAGCGGTAAGTGCGGGGATAACCTGACTTGGGAGATTAAGGATGGGGTTATGACTATCTCGGGTACGGGGGAGATGTGGGATGATGAATTGTACAGTAGAAGATGGATGGGTATATATATTAAATCACTAATTTTTGAGGAAGGTATTACCTATATAGGACGTAGGGCATTTGAAGGTTGTAGTGGTTTGACTGGAAGTCTGACAATACCAGATAGTGTGACAAGTATTGGCTATGGGGCTTTTGAAGATTGTGGCTTTACAGGAAATTTGACAATAGGAAATAGAGTGACAAGTATAGGGGCTGGAGCGTTTTATAATTGTGATGGTTTTACAGGGGATTTATTGATCCCAGACAGTGTAATTGAGATAAAAGGAGGGGATGATTATGATAGTCTCTATGGAGCATTTGAAAATTGTAGTGGTTTTACAGGAAAATTAGCACTGGGCAGTAGTTTAACGAGCATAGAATATGGAACATTTTCTGGTTGCAATGGTTTTACAGGGGATTTATTGATTCCAGACAGTGTAACAGAGATAGGAGAGTATGCATTTTTTGGCTGTAGCGGCTTTACGGGAGACCTGACAATACCAGACGGTGTAACGAGTATAGGAGGGTATGCGTTTGATAACTGTAGCGGCTTCACGGGCGGTCTGACAATATCAGACGATGTAACGAGTATAGGAAGGTATGCGTTTTATGGCTGTAGCGGCTTCACGGGAAACCTGATTATACCAGATGGAGTAACAAGCATAGAGCAAGGTGTATTTTCTGGATGTAGTGGCTTCACGGGAAGTTTGACGATACCAGATGGAGTAACAAGTATAGGGTATGGGGCATTTTATTATTGTAGAGGGTTTACAGGGGATTTGGTTATTCCTGATAGTGTAATAATTATTGGAAGTGATAGTTCCGATTATTATAGAGTTGGAGCGTTTGAGGGCTGTAGCGGATTTACAGGAACCTTGACAATAGGAAAGAGTGTAATGAAGATAGGGCAATGTACATTTAAAAATTGTAGCAGTTTTACAGGGGATTTGATGATACCAGATAGCGTAACGAACATAGGGCGCATGGCGTTTATAGGATGCAGTGGTTTTACAAGCAGTTTGATGATACCCGACAGCGTAACAGAGATAGGGAGCAATGCATTTGCGGGCTGTAGCGGCTTCACGGGCAATTTGACAATAGGAAACAGTGTAACAGAGATAGGGGGCAGGGCATTTGCAGACTGTAATGGCTTTACTGGAAATCTGACGATAGGAAACAGCGTAACGGAGATATGGAGCGGGGCATTTGAGGGCTGTAGCGGCTTCACTGGAAATTTAACAATACCGAACAGCGTAGCAGGGATAGGAAGCTGTGCATTTGAGGGCTGTAGTGGCTTCACGGGCGATTTGCTTATAGGAAATAGTGTAATAGATATAGATGTTGGCGCATTTTATGCTTGCGATGGATTTAAAGGTAATTTGGTGATAGGTCATAGTGTAACAAGTATAGGTTCTGGTGCATTTGCTGGTTGTAGTGGTTTTATAGGGGATTTAATAATTCCTGATAGTGTAACGGATATGGCTGGATCGGGTTATTTAGGGGGAGCGTTTGAGAATTGCAAAGGTTTTTCGGGCGATTTGGTAATCGGTAATGGTATAAAAAGTATAGAGAGAGGAATGTTTAGAGGTTGTAGTGGCTTTACAGGAGACTTGATAATAGGTAACAGTGTAACGAGTATAGGTAGCAGGGCGTTTAGCGATTGCGGTAATTTTACTGGGGACTTGGTGATAGGTAATAGTGTAACGTCCATAGGTGACCATGCGTTTTATAAATGCAGTGGCTTCACAGGGAGTCTTATAATACCAGACAGTGTAACGGAGATAGGAGAGAATGCATTTTATGGCTGTAGTAGCTTCACAGGAAGTTTGATGCTCCCCAGTAGTGTAATAAGTCTAGGGAGCTATGCATTTTGTGGCTGTAGAGGCTTCACGGGAAGTCTGATGCTCCCCGATAGTGTAATGAGTATAGGTAATTATACGTTTTATCGTTGTGGTTTTACAGGAAGTTTGACAATACCAGACAGTGTAACGCGGATAGGTTCGGAGGTGTTTGCTTACTGTAGTGGTTTCACGGGAAGTCTGACGATACCCGACAGCGTAATGGAAATTGGAGAGTCTGCGTTTCGCGATTGTAGCAGTTTATCGGGTAAAATATATATTCCTAGTTCTGTAACCAGCATAGGGTATAATGCTTTTAGTGAGATATCCTCAAAAAACATATGTGGCATTCCCGATTCCTACGCCGAAACATATGCCCTAGAGAACAATATTCCTTTTACTGATGTGGGAGCATTAGGAACAACCACAGATTCTTTTACTGTCGGGGAGGAGCAGGCGGCTATATGTGTGGTGGATAAAGCTACCAAGAAGACAATACCATTTGCCAAGGTATACATTGATGGAAAGTTATATTCTACAGGAGTAGAGGGAGTTCTTTACATAGAGGACGGATTGGGAAAGACACAATATATATCTGCGATAGCGGAGCAATATAAGACTGTGATCGGTCAGATTGTCGAATTATCAAAAGGACAGCAGTTTGTATTGTACTTGGATAAAATAGATGCGGATGAATGGTTTTACGGGAATCTAAATTATGCAAATGGAGTGCTTACAAGTGTGGATGCTGTTACAACATCTTTGGTTATTGATGAGAAAACTTATCATACGACAGAAGACTTTAACTTTACCAATGCCAACACGTTTTTAAATAATGCGGTTTTAGTCAAGTTGAACAATAAAGGAATCGTGACGGATATTGACTTGCTGGAAAATAAAATTGTGCCCACAATTATATTGTCATCAGATTGTGCTTCTGTTACTTATGAGAATAAAGAATATAGTGATGACGAGTTTACCATATATGCAGATATTAGTTGGAAACTTCCACAAAATATAGCCTTATCAGATAGTGTGAAGGATATAGAAATTTCATTTGATAAGTTTATTTTTTCGATTGAGGGCAATGGATTAGGTTTTAATAAAAGTGGTATTCTTTGGGGGACTCCAGAGAATGAACAAGAAGCCAATATAAGCTGTACGCTGAAATATGGTGAACACAAGGAAATAGAGACTAAAGTATATCTTTGGAAAAATAATATTGCCATAGAAGATTCAATAAAAGCGGAATATAATATACAGGGGAAAATCTCATATAAAAATGCCGAATATTATGGAACGCGAACCATGAGTGTGGTTAATATAGTAAAGCAAGAGACTGCGGTGGCTGCAAAGAAATCAGTGAAAAAAAGTAATACACAAGCTAAGACTGTTGCGGCAAATATACAAAAGTTCGAGAATACATGTGTGACATTGCCAAATGAAATACATGAGCTTGTGGGAGATACAGCTACAGAAAATAATATACGGGAGATTTTGACTATTTCCATAGGTCAGGCGATGTCAACCTATCAGTTGTCGAAGGAGAAAGATGTATCCGATAAATTATTTTCTGCAGTTATGAAGAAGTTCGGACTTGATATGGGGACATTGCAGGATTCAGCCACCTTGTTTGGAAATATATATAAAAGAGCGTATTTTACCACTAAAATAAATGTTGAAACCCAAAAGTATGGTAATCAGACAATCGAGTTTGAGCTAGAGTGTGGTGTGGGAGGTTTTGATACCAATTCCGTACAGTATGGCTACGGCACAATAAAATATACCCTTACGGGAAGTAATAAAAATCTCGTGCCCAAAAGCTGTGCAACGGGAGAAATGGGGGGACAGGTAACATACACTAATTGTGAAGCGTTTATAAATTCCATGAAGGATTATGAATTGTCCGCAATCGAAGGTGCTTTCGACAGCTCATTAAAGGGTGTTGACCAGATTGCTGAAATGAGTATTGATTCTTCCACAAGAGATATTTTAACGGCATTGAACTGGGTATGGGGAACAGGAGAAAATCTGGCTAACGGAGATATGAAGAAAGCCAAAAAATTCGCATCCTTCAAGGATGGAATTTGGTATATATTGACGCAACCCGCCAAGAGGACGGCTAAAAAGATAAGTGTACACTGTCCTGTAGATGTGTATATTTATGACAGCGATAATGTGTTATGTGGGGTTATAGCTGATAACAGTGTGCTTATGGAGACAGATGAGATACTTCTTTGGGTCGAAGGAGAAGAAAAGTATATCCAGCTATACGGAGATGATTATGAAATAAAATTTGTCGGCACAGATTTAGGGACTATGACATATAAAATCGCTGAATATGAAGATGATTTAGATACTGCGGTCAGGGAGGTAGAGTTTCAGGATGTTCCGTTAAGTAAAAAGCAGACATACTTTGGTTACATGCCCGAACAGCTTTATGTCAACAGTGTTATATATGGATTAACAACATCAAAGAAGGATGTAATTTATAGCAACAGCGATACATTGAGGTCAGAGAAAGAAGAAAATATTGATGTAACGAATTTGTTCTTAGATAATAGCGGAGCAACTCTAAAAATAAATGAAACACTGCAATTATCCTACGAAATTGAACCAAATAATGCAACGCATCAGGACGTGTTTTATCAGTCTATGGATGAAACGATTGCAACGGTTGATAAGGATGGAAAAGTAACGGCTGTCGGTGAGGGGACTACGGATATTATTGCCACAGTGTTTGCTGAAAAGGCAGCAGCTAAATGTACGATTATTGTTATGGGGAAGCAGGCTGGTGACGAGGAGTTTGTGCTTCATTACGAGCTAAACGGCGGCACGAACCATAAGGATAATCCTGCAAAATATAATGGCATGGAGGATATAATCCTTCATGACCCGATTCGTACAGGGTATACTTTTGGCGGCTGGTATGCGGATACTGAATGGGAACAGAAGGTAACAGATATTCCTGTGGGGAGCTTTGGTGATAAGACCTTTTATGCTAAGTGGACTCCAAACAGCTATAATATCATGTTTGATGCTAATGGTGGCATTGTCTCAGGAGCAGAGCTGAATGTGACATACGATGATATCTACGGCGAGCTGCCAGTCCCTGTTAAGGATGGCTATGATTTTGAGGGATGGTTTACCGAACGTTCTGCAGGAACACGGATAATGGCGGATATGCTTGTGAAGATAACACAGGATAGTGTTCTTTACGCACATTGGAAGCAGACAGGCGACGAGTCAGGCAGTGAGAGTGGTAGTGGATCAGGCGGCGAGTCTGGTGATGAAAAGGGTTTCAAAATTAAACTGGCAAATCCAAATGAAGAATATTGTTATACAGGAGGTGCCATCAAGCCAGAGGTTCTCGTTACCAATAACGGCAACAAACTGATTGAAGGTATAGATTATACTGTAAAATACAGTAATAATACCAAGGCATCGACTGATGCCGCGCAGAATAAGAAGCCAAAGATTACTGTTACGGGAAAAGGGAATTTAAAGGGCTCTACTTCGGCATATTTTGAGATTCAAAAAAGGGATTTAAAGGATGTCACGGTTGGAAACACCATAGTCACGAGCGGCTCTAAGGCGGCGCCGATATTGATATATGAAAATTATAAGCTGACCTCAAGGGATTTTACTTGCGGGAATCTAGGTAAGAAATATACGGAGAGCGGCGTTATGAGTCTCTCAGGTAAGGGGAATTTCACGGGACAGATAGAGATTCCGATTACCGTTGTGTCCAAAGAGAGCTTGAAGAAATTTACCGTGACATTGGGACGGGAAAGCTTGTATTATGACGGAAAGGCGAAAAAGATTTCCTTCGAGGTAAAAGACAGCAAGACGAAAGAGAAGCTTATCTCTGGAACGCATTATATAGTAGTTTGGTCAGATGACATGACCAATGCGGGAAAGAAAAAATTCACAGTCATGGGTATAGGAGAGTATACAGGCTCTGTCACAAAATCCTATACAATCAAGCCCATGAAAGCGACACAGGAGAGCATCGAGGTAAGCGGTATCAAGAATACGGGGTATCCATATCAGAGCACAGGTGTTACAGTCAATGAGGATATTGTGGTGACATGTCGTGTGAATGGTGTCAAAGTGCCTTTGTATGAGGGGAAAGATTATAAAATCACATACAGTAACAATAAAAAGGTGGGTTCCGCTGCCAAATATACCGTTTCATTCTTGGGCAATTATAAAGGCACGAAAGCAAAAAGCGGGTATTTCACCATTAAGGCAGCGCGCCTGAGCAATTCCACGGAGGGTATTAAGATTGTGACGGAGGATAAGGTTTATACCGGCAAGGCAGGGGCGTATGTATCCAAACCGTATGTTGCGATTGGGGGAGTTGCATTGACGGCTAAGGATTATGCGGTCAAGTATTATAAGGATGCAGGTATGACTCAAGAGATAAAAGGGAAGAAAAATAATATTTCGCTTGCTTCGGGTGAAATGACGGCAACAGTATGGATAAAGATTACAGGTAGAGGGAATTATGCGGCGGAAAATGAAAGCATTTATGCAACTGCACAGTATCGAGTGTGCCGTAAGGAAAATCTCACGGATTTGTCCAAGGCAAGGGTGATGTTTGTGGATGAAAACGGAAGAAAGCTTACCAAGCTGGAATATACGGGAAAGGAGATTGAGCCCACAATAAAAGTTCAGGTGAAGGTTGGTAAGACATACGAAACAATAGACGCTTCCAACTATCAAGTGAGCTATGTAAACAATGTGGGAAAGGGCAGGGCGACGGCTGTTATTACTGCCACCGGAAAAGGATACACGGGAAGCAAGTCGGCTACATTCCAAATTGTGCCGAGAAATTTACAGACACTGAGCGATTTGTGGAAAAATCTTGCAAAGGAATCCTCCCGCATTTTTAACCAGCAATAATGCCAAAATCAGCCGCCAACTATGCCCTATAGTTGGCGGCTGGTGTGTAAAGCATTGACTTAGCTGTTATTCAGAGGATTGCCGATACTTATAGAGATTGTACCTTGCTCAAGAGAGCATCCTGCAATACTTTTGAAAAGTTGATGCTTTTTTCTTCACAAAGAGTATTCAGCCACATAGGGATGCTTAAAGTCTTTTTTACCGCCTTATCGCTGTGTTGCTTTGCATATTCAGTCATATCCACCAACACCATATTGACGAAAGCGCTGTCGGCAGCAGCTTCCATTTCAAAATCCTTCAAGATGGCAACAGGATTGATGTCGCTTAATGTACTGGGAGTCGGGAGGGGTTCCCCGTCACGCAGGGCTGTAAAAAGATACAGACCACAGGCATCTGCCGCCATGCGCATAGCGTCCGCCATATTATCCCCAAAGGTTGCAAGATTACCCAAATCAGGGAAAAGGACTGATATTTTACCTTCTTCCTCATAAAAAACAGCAGGGTATACATAATTCATAAATAATTGCTCCTTTCTGTATAATCTGTATTATTTGCAGGGGTGTGGAATTTATGTCAGCCCTGCATGATTATGTATAGATTTTACAATACTTTTTGGAATGTCACCGGGATGATTCGGAACACTTACTTTTCCGGGCTTTGTCGGGTGTTTGTATTGGTAGTGTGAACCGCTTATGTCCGACACATACCATCCATCGTCCTTTAACACACGGTCAATTTCTCTAAATCTCATGTAGGCTTCCTCCTTGACAATTATATGATAACACGTATTTTACGTGTTATCAAGAGCGAAATATGCCGTAATAATTCAGATATAACATTTCAGCCATAGCACAATATACAAGCCATACAAATCTACATCGCACAGGTATCAAGGCGGGAGAAGACTGGGAGTGTTTTGCGGGCTTCGGCGGAGGTTGGAGCGTTTTCTTATAGTGCGTTCAGACACTAGGGTGAAATGCGCATGGACGCGCATTTCAGGCTCTAGGTGCATGGATGCACCTTAGAGCCGACCCGTAAATTGCAATCCCCTTCCCCGCACTATTAGAAAACACCCAACCGCAGCCAGTCCGCAAAACACTCCCAGTCTTCTCCCGCCGCCTCCGCGCGATTTTATAATTTTAAAGGCTAAACTGTTACAAAATTCCTGATTTTATACCAGAAGTATAATGACAACTAAAGCTTTTGGTGTTATAATCCAATATAAAGGCATGGGAAGGATTCACAAATAAATCCACAAATGCCTCGCCATAGGCAAAGTAAAACGAAAATGGACTGATAAAGTCCGGAAAGGAAAAACGATGAACAACATGACGATCAGACCGGCACAATACCTGAATACGGAACACCAATTTAGGACTCTGGAAAGCAAACAGCGTCTTGATTTGATGCACTTTTATTACGGGTATCATAGGGAATATAAGAGAAGTCGAAGTCTATTGGAATGTTGTGTGTAAGTTGCCTGATCAGGGCAAAACATAGATATTACATTAGCTGAAAGCCGCTTGTCTTATATCCATCAGACAGGCGGCTTTTTTGCGCGAGCAATGAGGAGCATTCACGCCATGCTTGCATGGACGGGAATGGGACGAATGCCGCGACACCGAGTGCGGAGCACAAGGTGAGCACGAGGCTGAGCAATGAGGAGAGGGAGGAAAGAAAATGTTTGAGATCAAGGGAAAAATAAACACAGCAATCTGCTATGCAAGCGTAGTGGAGGAGGAAGCGATAGAGCAGATCCGCAGGATGTGCGATTATGAATTTACACAGGGGAGCGCCATTCGCATCATGCCCGACGTTCATGCGGGCAAGGGGTGCACCATAGGCACCACCATGACCGTGACGGACAAGGCAGTGCCCAACATCGTCGGCGTGGATATCGGATGCGGGATGTATACCGTGAATTTGGGAAACAGGGAGATTGACTTCGAGAAGCTGGACGAGGCGGCTCATTATATCCCGTCCGGAAGGAATGTATGGGAGGGCAGGCAGGAGCGGTTCGACCTGACACAGCTTAGGTGCTACAGGAGCCTCAAGAATTCCAAGTGGCTTGAGAGAAGCCTTGGAACCTTGGGTGGAGGAAACCACTTTATCGAGGTGGATCAGGCGCAGGATGGAACCAAATATCTGGTCATCCATTCGGGAAGCCGTAATCTGGGCAAACAGGTGGCGGAGATCTACCAGCAGCTTGCCATCGACCTGCACAAGGGGATTGAGACCTATCTGAAGGAGAGGGACGAGATCATCCGCACCTATAAGGAGCAGGGTAGAAGGTCAGAGATTCAGGCGGCGTTGAAGGCTATCGAGTGGAGCAAGCGCGAGGCGAAGATGCCGGAGGATCTGTGCTATCTGTATGGGACTTATTTTGAGGACTATCTGCATGACGTGGAGATATGTCAGCATTTTGCGAGAAGGAACCGCGAGAGGATGGCGGAGGTTCTCTTAGACAGGACAGGTATGGCAGGCACGGATGCCTTCCATACCATCCACAATTACATTGATACGGAGGAGATGATCCTGCGAAAAGGTGCGATTGCCGCCCATAAGGGAGAGAAGGTGCTGATTCCCATCAATATGAGAGACGGGAGCGTATTGGCTGTCGGCAAGGGCAATCCGGAGTGGAATTACTCGGCGCCCCACGGTGCGGGCAGACTGATGTCCCGCAGGAAGGCTAAGGAGTCTCTGAGCATGGAGGAGTATCAGAAGACCATGGAGGGGATTTATACCACCTCTATCAACGAGGCGACACTCGACGAGGCTCCCATGGCTTACAAGTCTCTGAATGATATCATAGATGTAATTAAGGAGTCTGTGGATATCATAGATATTATGAAACCAATTTACAATTTCAAGGCATCCGACTAGGCTTCTGCTCAGGCTTTCGAGGCTGCCGCAACAGGAGGGAAATAAAATGTTTACAATACCCACCATAGACATGGTGCAGACAGGAAAGAACATCACTCGGCTGAGAGAGAGGGCGGGTATGAGCGTAAGGCAGCTTCAGGAGATCTTCGGCTTTGCCACGCCTCAGGCAATCTACAAGTGGCAGCACGGAACAGCTCTGCCCACCATCGACAATATGATCGTGCTTGCATCTGTGTTTGGCGTGAAGCTTGACGATATCGTCATCACGACGGACGCACAGATGCAGGCAAGCGCATAATAAATGGAACTTGCCCCAAATGAGGCAAGTTCCATTAGGAGCGAGCTCCATTAGAGGCAGGCTCCATTAAGAGCAAGCTCCATTTGGAACAAGTTCTATGCGTAACAGGTTATAAATTATCTGTAACGAAACATTTCGATTTCAGGAGGTGGCTATGGATAGCTATGTGGATGAAAGAGATTTAAAAATATTAGAGGAGGACAAATATACATTCTTTGTGCTTCGACGCATTATTGGAGGAAAGTGTCAGTTGCTGATGACCGATCATGAGAGGCTGATCATTTGTTATACGGGTAAGCCGTTTCCTATATGGATATGGACTTCAGATGATGCATCTAAAGAGGAGATGGAGAGGGCTTATCAGATTGCGGCAGAACACTTTCTTTTAAACGGTGGATATCACTTTAACCTTAAGTATGATCTGGCGAAGTTTTTTATTGAAAGAGCTGCTGCAGATGGGAAAACGCTGTCCATTTCTACCAATATGCTTGCGTATGATTGTCAGAAGCTTGTAAAGCCGACCAAGATAGCTGACGGTTCGATTCACCAATGCGGCAGCGAAGATCTTGATGAATTGGTAGATTTTATGGATTTGTTTCATAAAGAAACAGGGATCGACCAAAAGGATCGCGACGGTTATCGTGCAGATGCAGAAGCATTTATCAAAACGGGAAATATGTTCTTTTGGAGGGATAAACATGGGAATCATGTCGCAAGCTGTATGTTTGCGTCTAATGGAAATATGGCATCTGTCAATCTTGTGTTTACCCGTCCCGAGTTTCGCAGGAAGCATTACGCCGAAAATCTTGTTTATCAGGTTACAAAGCTTGCAATGGATGCAGGATATGTTCCCATGCTTTACACAGATGCAGATTATACTGCGTCAAACGCCTGTTACAAGAAAATAGGATATGTGCTTAGAGGAAAATTGTGTACAATAGGCTAAATTTCATATTAAATTAAAGGTATATTTTCCCAGTCTTGTCCATATACTGTTATAAAATATAGGTCATGCCATGCATGCGCCCAAAAAAGATTAAATCACAAGGAGGTCAAGGTATCATGGCAAGAGGGCAGAGAAAGACTATAGAGGAGAAAATCCAGACCAAGCAGGAGCTGATCGAGGCATTGCACACAAGGATCGAGTCTGAAAAAAGAGAGCTGGAGGAGCTTATGCAGGAGAAAAGGTTCAGGGAATTGGAGACGGTCAGCGACATGATTGATGACTACGGGTTAGAGCCCGAGGAGGTAGCGCAGGCGCTTCAGCAATTTCTGGACAATCGTGAGGAGGCATCTTAAATCGGAACCGACCGTATTTCATCAAAGCCGCAGACCGATTCTGCGATTCAGACACAAAATCCCGATAGGACATTTGTAAAATGTATCCTGTCGGGATTTTGTTATGCTGCTATTGTAATGGTTCGGTTATACGGCGCCCGCGAGGGGAGGCTCTGTAACCGACTGCTGTGTCAGATTCTTTTGTGCCGTTGACAGCATCAGCTTGATTCTGTTTAACTGGTTCACCTCACTGGCGCCGGGATCGTAATCGATCGCCACGATATTGGATTCAGGATAGGACTTTCGCAGCGCCTTGATGACGCCCTTGCCAACCACGTGGTTGGGCAGACAGCCAAAGGGCTGAGTGCAGACAATATTGGGCACCTCGTCATGAATCAGCTCCACCATCTCTCCGGTGAGGAACCACCCTTCTCCGGTCTGGTTGCCGATGGATACGATGGGCTCGGCGAATTCCACGATCTCCCGAATCGGTGTGGGCGGCACGAAATGTCTGCTTTTCTTAAATTCGTCCACGGACGCGCCGCGCAGCAGATGCTCGATCGCCCAGATGCCAAGTGAGGAGAGGCGGGCGGCTTTCCTGCTCGTGCCCAAATGCTCCGCCTTGTATATCTGGTTGTAGAAGCAGTAGAGCATGAAGTCCATCAGATCGGGAACCACAGCTTCCGCGCCCTCGCTCTCCAAGAGCTCTACCAGATGGTTGTTGCCGGCGGGGGAGAATTTGACCAGAATCTCGCCCACGATGCCCACGCGGGGCTTCTTGATATCCAACAGGGGGATATTGTCGAAGTCGCGTATTATCTGACGGCAGAGCTTGTTGAACCTCACGAGATTGATATGCTTGGCTGAGACAAAATCCTGTGTGACCTTCAGCCATTTTTGGTGGACGGCGTCCACGCTTCCGGGGGCTGCCTCGTAGGGTCTCATACGGTATACGCAGCGCATGAAGATATCGCCGAACTGGGCGGACACGGCTGCGCGCAGCAGCAGATCCGCGTTCAGGTGGAAGCCGGGGTTGGACTCAATACCCGCCAGATTCAGGGATATGACGGGTATCTGCGCCATGTCCGCTTTTTGCAGGGCGCGGCGGATAAAGCCCACATAGTTGGTGGCGCGGCACCCGCCGCCTGTCTGTGTCATGATGATGGCGGTCTTGTTCAGATCGTATTTGCCGGAGAGCAGCGCCTCCATAATCTGTCCTACCACCAGCAGGGAAGGGTAGCAGGCATCGTTGTTTACATATTTCAGCCCCATATCCACGGAATGCTTGTTGTCATTGTCCAAAACCTCGAAATTGTAACCGCAGGCATTGAAGGCGTGCTGCATGATCTCGAAGTGGATAGGAGACATCTGGGGGCATAGAATTGTGTAATTTTTGCGCATCTCCTCCGTGAAGGGCACCTTCACGATGGCGGAGGAGTGCAGGGTTCTTTCCTTGTGCTTCCGCTCACGCACAGCGATGGCGGAGAGGAGCGAACGGATACGGATTCTTGCCGCACCGAGGTTGTTGACCTCGTCGATCTTCAAGCAGGTGTATATCTTGCCCGAGCCCGATAAAATATCATTCACCTGATCCGTGGTGACTGCGTCCAGACCGCAGCCGAAGGAGTTCAACTGTATCAGGTCGAGATTTTCCACCGTTTTCACATAGCTTGCCGCGGCGTAGAGTCTGGAATGGTACATCCACTGGTCGGAGACGATCAAGGGTCTCTCGGGATGCCCCAGATGGGACACGGAATCCTCTGTGAGCACAGCGATGTCATAGGAGGTGATAAGTTCCGGAATGCCATGGTTGATCTCAGGGTCGATATGATAGGGGCGTCCTGCCAGTACAATACCGCGCTTGCCTGTCTCCTGCAGATATTTAATGGTCTCCTCGCCTTTCTTTTGCATGTCCTTGTGGGCGCGCTCAAGCTCTGCCCAAGCCTTTTCGCAGGCGGCAGCGATCTCCTGCGGGGGAAGCTCCGTGAATTCCTTGGTCAGCGCCTCCGTGATGGTATCCACATCTCTAAAGGACATAAAGGGATTGCGGAAGGTGATTTCCCCCTTGGCGATCTCCTCCACATTATTTTTGATATTTTCAGAGTAAGAGGTGACGATTGGGCAGTTGTAGTGATTGTTTGCCTCGTCAAACTCATTGCGCTCATAGAACAGGGCGGGGTAGAAGATGAATTTTACACCCTGCCTGATCAGCCAAGTCACATGCCCGTGGGCAAGCTTGGCGGGATAACACTCCGATTCACTGGGTATGGATTCTATGCCGAGCTCATAAATCTTGCGGTTGGAGCTGGGGGAGAGAATCACCCTATATCCCAATTCCGTGAAAAAGGTATGCCAGAAGGGATAGTTCTCATACATATTCAGCACCCTTGGAAGCCCCACGACGCCTCTGGGCGCTTGGTCAGCCTCCAATGCAGGGTAGGAGAAAAAGCGTTTAAGCTTATATTCAAACAGATTGGGGACGTTATTTGCGTTTTTCCTGCCCCCGATACCCCGCTCGCAGCGGTTGCCGGAGATGTACTGCCGTCCGCCGGAGAATCTGTTGATGGTGAGGCGGCAGCTATTGGTGCAGCCCTTACATTTTGCCATACTGGTCTCGAATTGAAGTGCGCAGAGCTTCTCATAGGAGAGCATGGAGGTTTCATACCCCTCCTCATATTTGTCGCGGGCGATCAGGGCGGCGCCAAAGGCTCCCATGATACCTGCGATATCGGGACGGACTGCCTCGCAATCCGCGATTTTTTCAAAGCTCCTGAGCACTGCGTCATTGTAGAAGGTTCCACCCTGCACCACGATATTTTTGCCAAGCTCCGAGGCGTCGGACACCTTGATCACCTTAAAAAGAGCGTTCTTGATGACAGAGTATGCCAGTCCCGCGGAGATATCCGCCACGGACGCACCCTCCTTCTGCGCCTGCTTTACCTTGGAGTTCATGAACACGGTACAGCGGGTTCCAAGATCGATGGGGTGCTCCGCAAAAAGCGCCGCCTGAGCAAAGTCCTGCACGCTGTAATTCAGGGACTTGGCAAAGGTCTCGATAAAGGAGCCGCAGCCTGAGGAGCATGCCTCGTTGAGCTGCACGCTGTCCACGGTCTGGTCTTTTATTTTGATACATTTCATATCCTGTCCGCCGATATCCAAGATGCAGTCTACCTCAGGGTCGAAGAAGGCGGCGGCATTGTAATGGGCGACGGTCTCCACCTCGCCGTCATCTAACAGAAATGCGGCTTTCATCAGTGCTTCGCCATAGCCTGTGGAGCAGGAGCGCACGATCCTGACGCCCTCGGGAAGCTGTGTGTAGATCTCCTTTAAGGAGCGGATAGCGGTGTTGAGCGGGCTGCCGTCATTGCTCGCGTAAAATGAATAGAGGAGTTGTCCCTCCTCGCCTACCAGTGCGATCTTGGTGGTGGTGGAGCCGGCGTCAATGCCGAGATAGGCATTGCCCTGATAAGAGGAGAGCTCTCCCGTTGTCACATGATGGGAATTGTGTCTCTCACAAAAGGCTTCATAGGCAGCCTTGTCCTGAAAAAGAGGCTCCATGCGCTCCACTTCAAATTCCATTTTGATGTCGGCGGAGAGCTTGCCCACCATTTCCTCCATGGTATAGAACACCTCCTCCTTGGCGTTCAGGGCGGAGCCGATGGCGGCAAAGAGGTGGGAATTGTCGGTGTCAATAATATGCTCCTCGTCCAATTTTAAGGTACGAATAAAGGCAGCCTTGAGCTGGTCGAGAAAGTGCAGGGGACCGCCCAGAAAAGCCACATGTCCTCTTATGGGCTTGCCGCAGGCAAGTCCTGATATGGTCTGGTTGACCACTGCCTGAAAGATAGAGGCGGAGAGGTCTTCCTTGGTTGCGCCCTCGTTGATAAGGGGCTGTATATCCGTCTTGGCGAACACACCACAGCGGGCGGCTATTGTATAGAGCGATTGGTAATTTTTGGCATATTCATTTAAACCCGATGCGTCCGTCTGGATCAGGGAAGCCATCTGGTCGATAAAGGAACCCGTGCCTCCCGCGCAGATGCCGTTCATGCGCTGTTCCACGTTGCCGCCCTCAAAGTATATGATCTTGGCGTCCTCGCCGCCCAGCTCGATGGCGACGTCCGTCTTGGGGGCAAGCTCCTTGAGGGAGGCTGCCACGGCGATCACCTCTTGGGTGAAGGGAACGCCCAGATGGTTTGCCAGCGTCAGACCGCCGGAGCCGGTGATCATGGGGTGCAGGGTGAGATTGCCAAGCTTTTCATAAGCCTTTTGTAAGAGCGCGGACAGTGTCTCGCGAATATTGGCATAATGACGCTCATAATCAGAGAATAATATATTGTGTTTATCGTCCAAAATCGCGATTTTGACAGTGGTAGAGCCAATGTCAATACCGAGGGTCACATGATTGTTGGGGTAATTCATAAAATCATCCTTCCTTTGCTACAAAAGAACATCTCTACATCGACATTCCTTGACATTATACGCTAATAAATTTTAAAATGCAACGAACAAAATCTAAAAGAATCGGAGTGGAATGATAAAATCTTTCTAAAAATAAATTTGCTTGGTTTACTTATGGAAAAGCTCATGTTAAAATAAAATCATATTTGCTATTGTATATGGAAAATTTTTCATAAAAATGACATAGCCGGCGAAATGCCGACGGAATGGACAGAGTAAAGGACGTGAATGAATATGAGTAGGAAAAATAATGGCATCAGCAATTTTGAGCGTAAGTTTGGCAGGTATGCCATACCGAATCTGTCACTGATCCTAGTGATGTGTTATGCGGCGGGGTATGTTATCAGGATTGTAAATCCTAATTTTCTGCAATATCTGACATTAGACCCGTATCAGATATTACACGGGCAGATTTGGCGTGTGTTTACATGGATCATCAGC
Source organism: Muribaculum sp. (assembly GCA_023663505.1). Lineage (GTDB taxonomy): Bacteria > Bacillota > Clostridia > Lachnospirales > Lachnospiraceae > Acetatifactor. Next base: position 7,364 of record JAMPHH010000015.1, on the reverse strand, counting down.
GCGCCTGCAAGCCTTGATATATTTACCCTGATTATGTTATTTTTCTATTACAGCATCGGGACAAGCTTGGAGCGCGTGTGGGGCGCCTATCGCTATAATGTCTATATCTTTGGGGGAATGCTCATCACGGTGATCGCGAGCTTTCTGTGTATGGGAGTGTGTTATATTTTGATGCCGTGGCTCTCCGATCCCGGGCAGGCGACATGGTTCTTTCAGCTATGTTCTTGGGGCTTCAGCACCTATTATATTAATATGTCGATTTTCCTTGCGTATGCTGCCACATATCCGGAGAATCAGGTGCTTTTGATGTTTATCATTCCGATAAAGGTGAAATGGCTGGGGATTTTCTATGGTGTGATGCTTGTCATCGATATGCTGCAGAATTTCATGTTGGGAATGAAGGGATATTACAGTTGTTGGTTCGCAATGGTTGCGGCGGCGGCGTCCCTGCTCAATTTCCTGATTTTTTGGCTTGGCAGCAGGAGCTTTTTCCATTTGGCGCCCAGACAGATCAAGCGCAGGGCGGATTTCAAGCATCAGGTGCGCGAGGGGGCAAAGCAGGCGGGACACAGGTGCAGTATCTGCGGCAGGACGAGCGAGGACGATCCGACACTGGAATTCCGCTATTGCTCTAAGTGCGAGGGAAACCATGAGTATTGTCAATATCACTTGTTCACCCATGAGCATGTGAAGGGCTGAATTGTTGTCATGGAAATTCTTCTCACACTTTTATTCCCGCGAGCAATGAGCCAAGTCAATACCATTGACTTTGTGCCAGTGCTTGCATGAGCACAAATCCAATAAATTTGTATTGGCGAATGCCGCGAGGGTCAATACCCCGCTGCTCTGCAGCGTTGCAAGCTTGATGCCTATGCATCTGAGATGCATTTTGCTTTGCAGCGGGGTTGTTGACTGGTGCAGTATCACGGGCAGACTCGTGATATGCGGGGGGTATAAGCATGAATCAGGAGCTTCAATTTGCGCAAACCTTAGAGCAGGTGCGCACCCTTGCCAAGGAGCAGGGGAATTGTGTCAGCAGGGAACAGGTGGAGCAGGCGTTCGCTGCACTGAAGTTGGACGAGAGCCAGTTGGAATTGGTATATGATTATCTGGTCAAGCATAAGGTGGGAATCGGTGAGCCCGTGAACCCTGATGACTATCTCACGGACGAGGAGAGGGATTATCTGCAGGATTATCTTGATCAGCTTGCGGAATTGCCAACCTACACCGCGGGGCAGATCGAGGCATATACCATTTCCGCCATGGCGGGGGATTCGGACGCTCAGGGCAGGCTGATAGAGGTCTATCTGGCGGATATCCCTGAGATTGCCAAGCTATACACGGGGCAGGGGGTATTTCTGGAGGATTTGATCGGTGAGGGCAATATGGCTCTGACCTTTGGCGTGGGGATGCTGGGCGGTCTGGAGAAGCCGGACGAGGCGCAGGGAATGCTCGCCAAGCTGGTCATGGACGCCATGGAGGATTATATTGCGGAGAACACCGAGAATCAAAAATCTGACCAAGATATCGCTGACAGGCTGAACAGAATCGCGGAGCAGGCGCATGACATGGCACAGGAGCTATGCCGTAAGGTGACGGCGGCTGAGCTTGCGAAGGAGACGGGGCTTGACGAGGAGGAGATTCGCGGGGCAATGCGCGTGAGCGGTTTTAGGATCGAGGATTTGACAGATGAATAAAAGTGTTTATGAGGACTATAAATATTGCATGCAGGACGTGTCGCGCCTGTATATCGGCAGCAAATATACCTTTGACGAGCTGTTGGAGAATGAGGAGATCCCGTTTAAATTCCGCTTGGTTGTGGAACGCTATATCTTACCGGAGGCGGATCTGGCGGACACCTTGGAGACGCATCTCTATTATCTGCCCAAGGAGAGCTTTCAAGTCAAGATATTTCGTCAGCTAAAGGCTCGGGTCAAGGTCAATCTCATACAGGAGAGGAAGGGCTTGGGCGGCAATCCGAAGAAGGAGTATGTGACGAGGACACTGCCTGTGGAACAGCTCGTACAGCTTTCCGTGCAGGAAAAGGAGCAGGTCGGTCTGGTGATTCAGGAGCTTGTGCTCAGCAAGCTTGCTCTTATGGGCTTTTAAAATGAATAGAAGGAGAATTAAGGAATGACAGGAGCTATGGATTCTAAACAGAACAGATCTAATTTGGGGGGATTGGATAAGCTTGCGGCTTATGAGGTGATAGAGCAGAGGGAGCTTGACGATATCAGGAGCACGGGAGTGCTGCTGCGGCATAGGAAAACGGGTGCAAGGGTGGCGCTGATATCCAATGATGATGAGAATAAGGTGTTCTATATCGGCTTTCGCACTCCGCCTGCCGATTCTACGGGCGTTCCGCATATTTTGGAGCATTCCGTGCTGTGCGGCTCCAGAGAGTTTCCCGTGAAGGATCCTTTTGTGGAGCTGGTGAAGGGCTCCCTGAATACGTTTTTGAACGCCATGACCTATCCCGATAAGACGCTCTACCCCGTGGCGAGCTGTAATGACAAGGATTTTCAGAATCTGATGCATGTGTATCTGGACGCGGTGTTTTATCCCAATATCTATGACAAGGAGGCAATCTTTCGTCAGGAGGGCTGGCATTACGAACTGGAGGGCGAGGACGGCGGGCTTGCGGTCAACGGCGTGGTTTACAACGAGATGAAGGGGGCGTATTCCTCAGCGGACGACGTGTTGGAGACTGCTATCATGAATTCCCTCTACCCGCACACTGCCTATGGCGTGGAATCCGGCGGAGATCCCGATGTGATCCCTGAGCTCTCCTATGAGGAGTTTTTGGATTTTCACAGACAATATTATCACCCCTCCAACAGCTATATTTATCTCTATGGGGATATGGATATGGCGGAGAAGCTTGCCTTTATCGACGAGCGTTATCTGTCGGATTTTGACAGCTTGGAGATTCACTCCGAGATCGGGCTTGAGCCGGAATTTGGCGCTACGTCTGTCGTGAACATCAAGGAATATCCCTTGAACGAGGGGGAGGACGCAGATGAAAACACTTATTTCTCAATGAATTTCTCTGTGGGTGAGAGCACTGACAGCGAGCTTTGCATGGCATTTCAGGTACTGGACTATGCCCTGTGCTCTGCGCCGGGGGCGCCCATTAAGCAGACGTTGGTGGATCGCGGTATCGGAAGCGATGTGTACAGTATCTGGGATGACGGCATCAGACAGCCGTATTTCAGCGTGATCGCCAAGGGGACGTCAATGGACAGACAGGCGGAATTTGTGGATACGGTGCGGGAGGTGTTGGAGTGCGTCGCGGCGGAGGGCTTTGACGAGAAGGCTTTACTGGCGGCGTTAAACTATTATGAATTTAAATATCGCGAGGCTGATTTTGGCTCTTATCCCAAGGGTCTGATGTATGGGCTGCAGATGTTGGACAGCTGGCTTTATGACGAGAGCAAGCCCTTTGTGCATGTTGAGCAGCTCGGAATATTTAAGGCTCTCAGGGAAAAGGTAAAGAGCGGTTGGTATGAGCAGTTGGTCAGGGAATATCTCTTGGAGAATAATCATCGTAGCGTGGTGATCCTAAAGCCTGTTGAGGGGCTTATGGAGAAGCGCGAGAGGGAGCTTGCGGACAAGCTTGCGGCGAAAAAGGCTTCCATGTCCAAGGAGGAGCTTGGGGAGGTTCTGTCGCTGCAGGAGAAGCTTCGTGACTTCCAAGAGACGGAGGACAGTCAGGAGGATTTGGCAAAGATTCCGCTGCTTTCAAGAGCTGACCTGAAGAAAGAAGCTGCAGAGCTTGTGAACGAGGAGAGACATATCGGTGACACGCCCTTTTTGTACCATAATCTATACACCAACGGGATCGGCTATCTGCGTATGCTGTTTCGATTAGATGGGATTCCCGAGGAGTATTACCCCTATATAGGGATTCTAAAGGGGTGTCTTGGGCTGTTGAACACAGAGCATTACAGCTATGGAGATCTGTTTAATGAGATGAATCTGGTCACGGGCGGCATGGCGGCGGTGAGCAATATTTACAGTCGGCTCGACGATCAGGATAAGTGTCAGGCGACTCTGGAGATCAAGACGAAGGCGTTTAACGACAAGCTTGAGGCGGCGATAGGGCTGATGCAGGAGATCATTCTCACCAGTGACCTGACGGACGGGAAGCGTCTTAAGGAGATTCTGGCGGAGGGCAAATCCCGTATGCAGAGCCAAATGATGTCCTCGGGGCATAGCGTGGCGGTGGGCAGGGCACTGTCCTACGGCAGCGTGTCAGGCGTTTTGAGCGAGCTTATCTCCGGCGTTCCGCTTTATCGTCTGATCGCGGATATCGTTGATGACTTCGATGCTAAGAAGGGAGAGCTTGTAGAGAAGCTGCAGACGCTTACGAAGCTGATTTTCAGACCGGAGAACCTGATGGTCGATTTCGTTGGGGACGAGCCGGAGGAGCTTGGGCTTGCAGCGGCGGTGGAGCGGTTTAAAAGTAAGCTTTATACATGCCCCGTGGAGAAGGAGACTTACAGACCGACGCCCGTGCGGGGGAACGAGGGCTTCATGACGGCGGGACAGATTCAATATGTGTGTCGGGCGGGGAATTTTGTCAGAAAGGGTTTGCCTTATACCGGAGCTCTCAAGGTGCTTAAGGTGATGCTCGGGTATGAGTATCTGTGGGTCAATGTGCGCGTGAAGGGCGGCGCCTACGGGTGTATGTGTAATTTTGGGAGAACGGGGGAGAGCTATTTTGTGTCTTACAGAGACCCCAATCTTGACAAGACCTTGGAGATATATGAGAACGCGGCGGAAGCAGTCGCGCATTACGAGGCGGACGAGCGCACGATGACGCAATATATCATCGGGGCAATCAGCGACCTTGATATGCCGATGAACCCTGCGGCGAAGGGGCTGTTTGGACTGACCGCCTATATGTCGGGCTTGGACGAGGAGTTCCTGCAGAGAGAGCGGGACGCGATCTTGGGCGCGACGGCGGCGGATATACGAAAGCTTGCCGATTATATCAAAGCCTTTATGTCGGAGGATTTCCTGTGTGTGGTGGGAAATGCGGGGAGACTTAAGGCAGATGAGAAAATATTCCAAAGGCTTGAGAACCTTTTCTGATGATTTGTCGTCTAATAAACTGAAACGAACATGCGGCGTAAGGCGGTGTGATCACGCTGAACCTTCAAAAAACAAAATATAAGCGTTGCATGGAGAGCGGTATCGCTCTGGGGAGGGAAGATTATGATGACAAACAAAAGGTTCTTTGCGGCATTGGCACTGGTTTCGGCATTGGCGTTGACCGCCTGCGGGCAGTCGGAGTCGGACAGCGCATATCCCGCCGAGGCAATCGGGATGAGTAACGGCAGCTATAATTCAAAGTCAACACAGGCCTATGGAGGGGCGGCGGAGGCATACGAGGATCTGGATTATGTGTCGGAGAGCTACATGGAAGAGGGCGGCGCTTGGGATACCACTCAGAGCGGCGAGACGTCGGAGATCGGTGGGGAGAGCTTTCGGAGCGCGGTTACATCGGGGAGCGGATCGGCGGTGAATGACAGCCGAAAGCTGATCCGCACCGTGAATCTGGACGTGGAGACGAAGGAATTTGACCAGATGCTTGCCGAGATAGAGGAGCAGGTGGCGAAGCTGAACGGCTACATAGAGCAGATGGATACCTACAACGGGAGCAAATATTCAGGTAGTCTGAATAATCGTTCCTCCGATCTCACGGTTCGGGTGCCGAAGCAGTCTCTGGATACCTTCTTAAAGACGGTAGATGACACGGGCAATATCGTCAGCCGCACCGAGTCCGTGGAGGACGTGACACTTGATTATGTGGACACGGAGAGTCGCAAAAGCTCCCTACTGGTGGAGCAGGAGCGTCTGCTGAGCTTCTTGGAGAAGGCGGAGAGCTTGGAGGATATTATTACCTTGGAGGAGCGTCTCTCCGAGGTGAGGTATCAGCTTGAGAGAATGGAATCAAGGCTTCGCACTTATGACAACAAGGTGGATTATGCCACGGTGTATATGAGTATCAGGGAAGTGAAGGAGCTGACGCCTCCGCCCGTGGAGGAGGAAGAGGAAACGGTCTGGGAAAGATTGAGCAACGGCTTTATGGAGAATTTGATTGATGTCAAGGACGGCATCGTTGATTTCTTTGTATGGATCGTGGTAGACATTCCTTATCTTGTAATATGGGCTGTGAGGATCGCTGTAATAGTGTTCATCGTCAGACTGATCATCAGATATCGGCGCAAGAGAAATGCGGCAAAAATGGCGGACATACAGGCTGCGCCGCCCATGGAGAACAAGCAGGACTAAGCTAAGTGGAGAAGGCTGAGCTATAACACGTTTTGAGGACAGCATGGAGGTGTGTATGGATATTTCCGCATATAAATCAGGCTTTGTGACATTGATAGGCAGACCCAACGTGGGTAAATCCACGCTGATGAACCATTTGATCGGGCAGAAGATCGCTATCACCTCCAAGAAGCCTCAGACCACCAGAAACCGCATTCAGACAGTGCTGACACTGGACAATGCGCAGATCGTGTTCTTGGACACGCCGGGGATTCACAAGGCGAAGAACAAGCTGGGGGATTATATGGTGAACGTGGCGGAGCGCACGCTGAACGAGGTGGACGTGATCCTATGGCTTGTTGAGCCGACCAATTATATTGGTGCGGGGGAGAGACATATCATTGAACAGCTTCAAAGGACGAAGACTCCGGTGATTCTGGTGATCAACAAGACAGACACGGTCAAGCGTGATGAGGTGTTTGCCTTTATCGACACGTACAGGAAGGAAATGGATTTTCAGGAGATCGTGCCTGTCTCCGCCCTGAAGGGGGATAACACGGAGGAGTTGGTGAGCTGTATCCTGAAATACCTGCCCTACGGCGAGCCGTTCTATGACGAGGACACGATCACGGACCAACCGATGCGGCAGATTGCGGCGGAGCTTATAAGGGAGAAGGCGCTGCGGCTTTTGGAGGAGGAGATTCCCCATGGCATCGCGGTCAGCATAGAGAGCATGAAGCAAAAAGGAAATATCTGTCATATCGACGCGACCATTATCTGCGAGCGGGAATCCCACAAGGGCATCATCATTGGCAAGGGCGGACAGATGCTCAAGCAGATCGGCTCCAAGGCCCGCCCGGATATTGAGGATTTGCTGGGAACGAAGGTGAATCTGCAGCTTTGGGTGAAGGTGAAGAAGGATTGGCGGGACAGTGATTTCCTTCTGAAAAATTTTGGATATAACCCCAAGGATAGCTTTGGCAAGGAATAAAAAAGCTCAAATTGCAGACCCTACTGAATGTACGGAACAGATAGCAATTTGGTGATATGTCAAGAGGAAAATAAAAAAGATTTTCTGGCAGAAG
>JAMPHH010000014.1 GCA_023663505.1 Muribaculum sp. | reverse complement strand
AACGGGCTTGCTTCAGGGGCGGGCTTTCCATCCTCCAGTTCGTCAAGCACCCAGCCTGATGCGGCGTCTGTACCCATGAGGATAGCTTCAGCCAGTGTATTGCCTCCGCTGACACAGCCGGGAAGGTCAGGAACTACCACGGCATAAGCTCCATTTCTTTCTTCATCAGGATAGAAACAAGCGGGATAAGTTAATTTCATAAAAACCTCCTTTATGGTGCGCAGTACCGGACTTTTATAGTCCGGCCTGCTTGAAAATTTGTTTGACTATTTGTGGGGCAATGTCTCCGGGGTGCTTGGGGATTGTGACTTTACCCGGTTTTGATGGATGTGTGTATTGGCAATGGGAACCTTTTGCGCTTTTATATTTCCATCCATCAGCTAAAATGATTTTTTCTACTTCCCGGAATCTCATGCTGCAACCTCCTTACAATTATATTATACGCATTATACGCATAAAGTCAAGAGGAATTTTTAAAAAATTTGGGAATATAAGTATTTGCAAATACCAAAGAAGAAAACCTGTATTTTGAGAAAAAAATAAAATCCGGCGTTTGCGTTGAAGATAGCGGCCGCCAACTATTGCAGGTTGACGGCTGCTTGGTTCCATAAAGGTCATATATTTTTATATGTATTGTATAGCGTTACAATGTTTTTATCTAAATTTACGTCTCCTTTGGGAGAGAACCGCTTTAGTGTTGGCAGCACTGGGGCGGTTTTTGGATTATTTTTGTTGGCTTGTTGTAACCATGTTGTTATTAGGTTATTAAAGTGGTACTATCCAAAAACGGTAGTATTTCTCATTGTCCTCAATATTGCTTTCTTTTTCCATAATCGTGACACTTTTGAGAGTTTTGTCAATCCATAACTCTATATCTGTGTATGAATTGCATCGGCCATTTATTTCGCAGATCTCCACATTGTCAGAGGTGTATATGGCGATGACGGGTTTTGCTTTTGAGCCCTCTTTAGGGGGGAGGGCTTTGACAGAACAACCGTACAGTGTAACTTTCTCAGTAATTGTTATTTTTACATTTTTACCCGTTAGATTAAAACCAAATTTTTTGTCATCAGCTTCTTTTTCTTTCATTTGCATTTCTAAAGTTTTCTGTATCCATAATTTTACATATCCATTTTCATCACGAGTTACTATGCAATTTACAAAATCACCTACTTTATATCCTGTTTTGCCAAGTGCATACTGTGACAAAAATCCATACATATACCTGTTAGAATCAATGACACATACACCTGTTCCTCTGTTTTCGTTGACTATAGTAATGTTACTGTTGGTATACATTGGACGCGCTTTACCTTCAGGAACTATTTGGAGCCTGATCATAGAACCTTTAATTTGCTTCAGGCGGTCTTGCAAATAAATAGAATAAGCCACCTCAACACTGTGGGGAATTTTAGTGCCTTCCAACGCAGCTACAGTATTCTTATTATTTAGATTATTTAGCTTTGAGAAAATATTAGTGAAAACTCCCATAGACAATCTCCTTTGTGCTTTATTATTTTAACAAGCCGTAGGCAAGTTGAAACTATTATAAAACATTTCGGGGAAATTATAAAGCATTATTGTAGCAAAAATTTGAAAATATGGAAATTATTTTTCATAAGTGGGACAAGGAAGCAGCCGTCAACTAATGCAAGCTGGCGGCTGTTTGGTTCCTTGAAGGTAATATATTATTTGCTGTTTGCGGATTTATGCACTGGGCATCTTCTTGTCCATGTCCGTATTATCGGCGTTTGCGCCGCTGATAGTATTCGAGGCAGACGAGCCCGTGCTTTGTGCAGAATTGGAGACGCTTTTTTTATATTCGGCTTCCAACTCCTCGACGGAAGGCTCTGCCGGCAGCAGTCGCCCGTCCTCGGTATCGCCAAAGGGGGCGTATGCGTCATCATCTGCAAGCGCAGCGGCAACGTCACAGATGTAGTCATATGCTGCTCGCCGTATGTTTGGCGGCAGGGCAATGAACTTTTCTATCATGGCATAATCAAAATTGAAAAGCTTATATTTTGATGCCAGCTCGTCCAAAACGTCCGAGGGCTTTGGTTTAAACATTTCGCCTTCTCCAGTTCGGAGCCATTCCTCTCTAACATTAAATTCACGGCAGATTAGGGAAACTACGGAATCAACGGGGTTACTCCTCTCTAATTCATATTGTGCCACTGTATTTCCCTTAATTCCTATTCTTTCACCAAATTTTTGCTGAGTTAAATCTAATAGTTTTCTCAATTTTTTTATTCGTTCTCCAATATTCATTAAATGCACCTCACTTTCTATGTCTCATTATACAGGGCATAGCAATGATTAGTCAAGCGGAAAACTCATAAATACAAAAAACTTCATAAATACAAAAAATAGTATTGACATATTTGTATTTATGATGTAATATATTCATAGAAACACAAAAGGAGGTGAAAACAGTGAGCAAGAAAAAGAGGAATAAAAAAAGCGAAAGCAAGAAGCAACTCCCCACAGAGTATATCCTTCTTGCAATCGCAATCCTCGAACTCATTGAGGCGGCGATGGAAATCATCAAAACCCTCATTGAGTAAAGGGAGGGGCGAAAGCCCCTTCCGAGGATAGAATACCTTTTTCAAGGCTCATTGTCAATATATATTCAAAAAATAAAGGAAAGGATGGGAGCTATGGAAACGATGTACTTGGTTGTTAAGACACTGGAAGCAGTATTGTATTTGGCACTAATAGCATACATCATAGCGCACTGGAAGAAATAAGCGCATGATGGGACGGTTGCCACACCGTAGGCGGGAAAATTGAAAAATAATGTTGACAATCCTCCCGCCTACGGCGTTCGGGGAATCCTCGAATCATGTAGTATGATTTTCATATCACAATGAAAGGGGGCGGGGCAATGGTAACAACAATACGCCTGCCGGACGAGCTCCACAGGGTTCTGAAGGAGCAGGCGGGACACAAAGGGATGACATTAAATGCATACCTTCTCAACATTCTGTGGGAAGTCAGGGAAGGTGAAGAAAGGGGAGACAATTATGATGCAGGAAAAGGAGGAATACATGCAGGAGTCAAAGAAGGCCGGTGACAAGCTGTGCCAGACTATGCAGAAGGTGCCTGACGCCAAGCGGCGGATGCTTTCCGTTTCTGCGATGGCGTACCTGAACGGCCTCGAGGCGGGGCTTGCGCTTGCGCAAGACGAACATCTGGCACGAATATAGGCGAGGAGGTGAGAGAGGTGTCAAAGAAAAAGGCTCCTAAGATGGATCAATTATACAATTTTATCAAACGGTTAGAAGGGGAGGAGACGATGAAAGAAAGATCAGTAAGGACGGCAAAGAAAAAGAAGAACAATATTGTGATTATTGCGTCAGGGGAGGATGCTGATGAGATAAAAGAAGCGCTCCTTCCCGTGGTTAGAAACATAAGCAGAAGGAAGGAGCTGGGATATTATATTACACCGACAGAAAGAGCTTCACTCGAAACGATTCAGGAATTTGCGGACTTTAGCTTGAAGATTTCGGCAGGCAACGGAAGATGATTTGAGTTGGTTTAAAGTATCACGGTCATATAAACCATCTTTATTAGCTGAACATTCTTTAAAATATTCCAAAGCATTATCTAAGGAATGCAGTACGGTAGTGGTTTCTTGCAATGTAAGGATAAAGCATGGTGTATCAGCAGAGATAGTGGCTTCCTGTGAGTAATCATAATCATCAGGAAGAGCATCAACATCATCATAATCGATATTTTCAAATTCATCTTCTAAGGCGGAAAAAGAGAGAGAAGCAGGAAATTCTTCATCAGCGGAAATTTCCGTGATTTCTGCATAGGGATAACCGTCATTAATTAGTTCGCTGACTTGATTTAGAAGATCAAATAAATTGTAAACAGCCATAGTAAAAATCCTTTCGTTCATATGTGTACTCGGCTCTGGAGGGAACCTGTATGTAAATAATAAGAGAATAATTGGATACTGTCAATAGTAGGAGGTGAAAAGAGGTGAAAAAAAGAAAACTTGATACTATGCCGTTTGACAAGGCGTTTGAAACGCCAAGCGGTAACGAGGAACTCTGCCACGCCACAGGCATCGAAGTCCAATTGGACTCCCTGCCGGGCGACTGGTGGAACGAGTACGAGGATTCCGAAGGGAATCTGTACTATGGACGCTAGAATTTAGTAAAGGAGGTGAACAATATGCCCAAAGTAATACTTGGCGAGCGCGACAGGCGCAGCGTCTACAGACAGAAAATTCGGAAGCGCATAAGTGAGTACATTTCCGGCAAAATGCGTTGCCAGAAGGTGACCAACGCCGCCATGGGCGAGGTTCTGGACATGACAGGGCAGAACTTCGGTCAGAAGCTGCGCAAGGGAGCGTTCAGCTTTGACCAGATAGCGGTGATATTTGACGCACTTGGAGCTGATCCGGAAGACTTGGCATATTTGGGGAGGAAATAAGAATCAGGGAAAGGAGTGATTGGAATGGGTAAGAGCCCAAACTACGAAATTAGCCACATAGGTGACGCCTGCATCAGCGACACGCACCATATCGGCGTGAACCATGACGGCAACTGCTACAGTGTAATATTTGGCAGGTACGAGAACGGTGGGTTCTGCAGTATCCCCAACTGGGGCGTGGGATGCGAGCTTGCAAGCTTTGACGACGTTTTCTGGAACATGGAATCCCTGAACAAGACACTCAAGAAAAAGTCGGCTGCGGAAGCGATCGCAAACGCAATCGCAGATTATGCAAGCTATCTGGAGGACGAGAAAGCAGAGAGGCAGCAGGGAGGGCAGATGGAATGATCAAAAACATAACAATCGCCGCGCTTGGCGGGGCGTTGATCACAAGGGAGTGCCCATGGTTTAACACGGCGCCATGGGGACAGCAGGCGGCCATCTGGCTCGGAATCTCCGCATGTCTATTATTTTTTTGCCTTTTTTGGCAGGGAGTGTATGACAGGAGACTGGAGCGGAGGGCGAGGATCGAGGAGATCAGCGCCATTGTCAGGCGGCTTTGCGGGACGGGAGGACAGGGAGATGCTTAACGCGGCGCAGATATATTCCAAATTGTACGCGGCGGCGCATGACTTCCGCAAAGCGTATTACGCCCACGAGTACGCCCGAGCGTATTACATCTACCTGCGGGCGCATACCACCGCCCTGATGTGCGAGATGGATCCGGAGCAGATGAGCCGACTGTTCGGTAACGCTGCGTACATACCGGAGGACGAGCCCCCCGAGGACGGGCTGTTCTCTCAGGAGATGGTGAGGAAAGTGGGTGATTTCCACATCGTCCATCACCTGACGACGGACGAGCTGCACCTGCACCCGAGGGAGCCGGGAATCCTGCATGACGAGCGGGACTGTGTCACGAGGGTGTGCACCGGACGGCATCCGGAGGGGATCCCGATATACGACGCGCTGGACGTGAGGACGGCAAAAAAATAGAGGCGATAAGTTGGCGCTTATCACCTCCGGCTGCCAAATGGCATACAGACAATAAATATTTACATTGACAGTATACCATTTGGGAGCCCGAAAGTCAAGAAAAATCAAGGGTTTTAGCCTGTTTTCGTAGCAATATTACAATATTAAAGTTAGGAGCATCAACCAGATGGCATACAAGAAATATACATACACCTTCCCGGGGACGAGGGAGATCGAGTACAAGTACAAGGGGAGGTACGGGGCGAAGGGGGAGAAAAGGCAGCCAAAGAAGAAAGCCACCCCCGAGCAGATCAGGAAGCAGAACCAGTGGAACCGAGAAAAGAGAATGAGGAGGCTCATGAAGGCGAACTTCTCCCCGGGGGATCTCTGGTGCACGTTGAAATACCCCAAGGGGACAAGGAAGCCACTCGAGGAGGTCATAAAGGACTTCCGCAATTTCCGCGGAAGGCTCAAGCGGCGGTACATAAAACACGGGGAGAAACTGAAGTTCGTCTACCGGATGGAGATAGGCAGCAGGGGCGGGATCCATATCCATCTCTTGGTGAACAGGATCCGTGGCGACCCGGACGCGGGAAAGGGGGACAAGCCGCCGGACACCGCCCTGATCATACAGGAGGCGTGGGAGCCGTGCGGCAGGGTGCACTATGAGCCCGTCTATGCGGAGGGGCTGTTCCAGAACCTCGCCGTCTACATGACCAAGCAGCCGGACGACAAGGTGGAGGAGCAGCTGAGCTTCCTTCCGGTGGAGGAGAGAAAGAAGCTGGTAAAGACGGACAGCTCGAGGAACCTGACACGCCCCGAGCCCGAGGTCAGGGAATACGGGCATTGGACGATGCGGAAGGTCCTCGCGGACGGACCGAAGCCCGGGAAGGGTTACTACATCGACCCTGACTCGATTATATGCGGGGTCAACCCCGTGACGGGCATGAGCTACCTGCAGTATATCGAGTACGAGCTCGCGGGGCTGCGGGACACGGGAGCGGACACCATGGGGACGCCTCCGGCAAAGGAGCCAAAACGCCAAAAACGGCGAAAAGACGGAATGAAACGGCGTGAAGGCATAAGGAAGCCGCGGGAAGGCGGAACGAAACAGGGCAAAGACGGGACGAGGCAGGGCAAGAAGGGAAGAAAACCGCATAAAGACGGAATGAAGCAGTCCGCGGGGGGAGGCGGGGATGGATAAAAAAAGTGTGAACATTTACATAGCCACGAGCATCACCGGCCCGAGACGCGGCAGGGGGGTATACATGTACCTGTTGGAGTGCTTCCGTGCAAACGGCGAGACCGTCACGAGGCAGCAGGCGGTGGAGCAGGAGGACGCCACGGAGAACCAGCTTGCGGTCTGTGCGCTCGAGGCGGCGTTGGGACGGCTGACGGCGGAGTGCTACCTGACCATATACACGGACTGCGAATATCTGTACGGCACGCTTGAGAACGGTATGCTTGAGCAGTGGGCGGCGCGGGACTGGCAGAACGCCAAGGGCGCGCCGGTGAAATATGCGGAGAAGTGGTCGCGCATCAGGTATCTGCTGGTTGCGCAGGATGTCCACATGAAGCTGAAGGAGCATCACGCATACAAGAGATGGATGCGTGATGAGATCAGGAAGAAAAGCGGGTGAGTTGCGCCGGTGCAACTCAGGGAAGGAGAATCAATGGAGACAAAGACAGAGAAGAAATTCGGGACATTCCGGACAATAGAGGAATTAAACAGGGCTGCTGCCGCCCAGAAGAAAGAGGGGGACTTTGACGCACTGAAAGGACTGGCGTTGGAGAACGGGTTCGCGGCGGAGGACGCGGAGGAGTATTTCGAGGGAAGCTTCGAGCCGTTCTGCTCCCCGCTGATGGCGGCGCAGGCAAAGCTTGATCAGGAAGCGAAGGAACTGAACCTGCAGAGCCAGCTCTTGGATTGGAAGTATTATATCGGGGTTTTTTGCGCGGAGAAAGAAGACCTGTGCGAGGCGGTGTTTAACCCGGACAAGAAGCTCTTGGACGTGCTGGCGGCGGCCATGAAGCTGGCGAGTGCGAACAGGGTCACGGTAGACCGCAGGATCATTAAGGCGGCAGGCCTGCCGGACTCCGCCGCACAGATCGGCATGGTGGGGAAGGACGAGCTGCGGGAGATCGTGACAGACTATTATCTGGGAGGTGATTCAAATGTTGGTGTATAAAGCGACGGACGAGGACATGACCTGCCACATGGGAAAGGGGAGGTTCCAATACCAGCTTGGCGTCCCCGCGTTTGCGGAGGCTTCCAAGTGTGCCAACACGGGGCTGCACGCCTGTGAGTATGTCATCGACTGTCTGAGGTATTACCCGCTTTTCGGGAACGGGCGCCACAGGTATTTCAAGGCGGAAGCAAGCGGGGACATCGCGGAGGACGGGCATGACACCCGCATCGCCTGCACGAGGCTGACGCTCGTGCAGGAACTGGACAACGCAGGGATAGCGAGGGAAGCCATGAGGTTCATGATAAATCACCCGAAACGCGGCGGATGGAAGTATCGCGGGGCGGGCGTGATGATTGAGGAGGGCTACGCCTGCGGCAATTGGGCGGGCGGCATCGCCATAGCAAGGGGGGACAACCCCAGTGTCAGGGGCGGGGAAGGCACCCATGTCGGGCTGCTCAGGGAGGTGGACGGCAAGATAGTGGAAGCTAAGCTCTGCAAGGTCACGAAGCAGGGACCAATCAAGCCGGGTGTTGAGTACACGCTGGAGGGCTTCGCCAAGGCGTTCATGGAATGGTCAGTAGAGACAAGGGCGGGCAATCTCCACATGGATGCGCCAAGGCGTGTCATGTTGGGATGCGCTCTGGTAAACATTGCAGGACGGCTTGACGGGCGGGAAGGAGGAGAGGGATGAAAAGGAAAGCGATCGAGAAGATACCGCCAATCATGCCAAAGCTGCCAAAGCGGGGGAAGAAAGCAGAAAAAGAGACAAAGTATATCCTCACGGCACAGTTGTGGGAGAAATACCTGATTCTGGATTTTTTCGGCGGTTTGAAAGCGGGGGCGGCAGCAGGCGAATGGCAGATGCGGCATGTCATGCAGACAGAGACGGGCGAATATGAGACCTTCCGGCCAAATGAAAACCAGTGGCACGAAGAAAAGCTGTTGGTGGCGGAATACGGGACGGAAGCCTTATGGCACTGGCACATAGATACTGAAAAATATACCATAGATACCGCCAGTGAACTGTTGATCAGGGAGGTGGCACCGACTTCGAAATATACCAATTATGGATATCTGGATGGCATGTTACGTATGGAAGATGATTACAGTCAGTACAAACGGGAAAGGAAACGGTTATCCAAGGAGCGAAGCATCGCCGATCTGATGTCAAAGGTGCCGAATATCTCCTGTGTGGCGTATGACCGGATAGCGAGCCTGCTTGTAGGGAGCCTGCATTACGCATTCGTGCGGAAAGACGGCTCGGGACACTGCACAGCCTGCAATCAGGATTTTAAATGCAGCGCAAGGAAGATAAAACACAGGCAGAAAATTCCCTGCCCCGTATGCGGGCAGGAAGTAGTGGTGATAAAAAGGGGTGATTCCGTCAGCGCAACGGAATACCTGACCATGATTCAAGACGTTGACGAGAAGCGAGGCGTGGAGAGACTCTTTGCTGTCACCATAAATTGGGAGAAGACCCGAACTGTCAAGATGGACGAGACGGTCAGGCGTTTCATGCTGCGGGAAGACAAGAGATACGCGTATAAAGAATATAGCTTTAACAGTTGGGACAGACGTTGGCACGAAAATAAAAGGGCTTATAAAGAGTGGCGCCCGTCGCGGCTGTATCCGGACAAGGGGATGATACAGGCGGGGCTCAAGGGCACGGATTACGAGAGTTGGTCGCGGGTCATGCCACAGCTTGCGGCAGCAGGGTTAAAACTGGATTATGACCGCCTTATGGTGGAGGTGGACAAGCAATTTGTCGGGATGACGGAATACCTGTTGAAGGGGAGGTTTTACAGGCTGCTCCGCGAGGTCAGCGAGAGTGTGAGCTACTATTTTGGCTATCGGACGGAAGAACTGGTCAACATGCGCGGCTCCACCATAGAGGGCGTGCTTGGTCTGCAAGACCGCCAGCGCATTAACAGGCTGCGGGATAAGGACGGGGGCAAGTGCATGTTGCAGTGGCTCCAGTGGTCGGAGTATTCCGGAAGGAAAATATCAGACGAGGTGCTGGATTTTTATGACAAGGCGGGAATCGGGGCGGAAGATTACATGGAATCTCCCGAGGCTAAGCTCATGACCCCCGAGAAGCTGATGAATTACCTTATCAGGCAGAAAAAAGAGAGCTACCCGAGTTATAAATACGCCACCATTCTTGACCAATACGAGGATTATCTTGAGATGTGCAGGAAGCTGGGGAAACACATGGATGACGAGATGGTCTACCGCCCGAGGGAATTAAAACGCCGCCACGAGGAGGCTGTCGAGGAGTGCAATGCACGCGCGGAGGAATTACGCAGGCAGGCGGACAAGGAGGAGGCGGAGCGAAGGGCACAGAATATGCGCGAGAAATACCCGGGGTACGAGGAACTGCTGCAGGAGATCAAGGCAAAGTATGAATACTCAAATGATACATACATGATCATCGTGCCGGAGAACTTCGCCCAGATCACGGAGGAGGGAATGAACCTCCACCATTGCGTGGGTAGCACGGAGCGGTATTTTGACAGGATAGTGTCAAGGGAGACATACATCTGCTTCCTGCGGAAGTGTGCGGAGCCGGAGAAGTCATATTACACGATCGAGGTGGAGCCGGGCGGCACGATCAGGCAGCACCGAGGCATGTATGACGAGGAGCCGGAGATCGAGGAGGTCAAGCCCTTCCTGCGGGAATGGCAGAAGGTGATCAGGAAGCGTATGTCCGCCAAGGATCACGAGTACGCCAAGACTAGCGAGGTCTTGCGACAGAAGAATATTGACGAGCTGAAGGCTAAGAACAATACCAGAGTCCTTGACGGGCTCATGGAGGATTTGATGGAGGTGATTTGATGGAAGACATGACAACGGGAATCGACATGGCGGACGCCGCGGGAAGCCGGACGGAGCTGCTCGTGTTCGCCGGATATAACGAGTTCGAGAAGGCGGCGGACAGGACGGCGATCAAGATCAAGGAGGGCTTCATGGAAATGGGCAATATCCTGAAGATTGCCCGGGACACGGATATCCTGGTCGGGAGCGGTTATTCCAACGTGGAGGAATTCGCCCAGAGACGTTATGACTTGGACAAGGGCACCGTCTCCCGTTATATCAGGATCGTGGAACGCTTCTCCGTGGGTGGTAACAGCCATATCCTGAAGGAGAACTATAAAAAGATGGGCTTTGCCAAGCTCTCCCTGATGCTGCACATGCCTGATGCGATAGCGGAGGAGCTGATGGAGAGCCTGAGCAAGTCCGAGGTACTGGCGATCAAGGAGGAGCTGGACGCGGAGAGCATGATCTCCGACATCGAGCTGGCGATCGAGAAGGCGGAGGAGCAGGAGACCGCGGGGCAATCGGTCGGGCAGGGGGAACAGGTGCAGCCGCCTCCGGAGGACGCGCCGCTGTTGCAAAGGGCTGTATACAGGCTTGGGAAGGAGCAGCCCGCGATATACGGGAAGATATGGCGGGCTGTCAGGAGATCCGATCTCGAGATTATTTCCGACATTATAGCCCCGCAGGGGGACGCCGTCCACATGGTGCGCATCCCGGGGACGGGACGGGTCATGATAGCGATACAAGGGGAAAGCGCGAGTGTGACGGAGGTGCGGACACAGGCGAAGGAGCGGCATGATAAGGGCGAGCTTGTAAGCGAGCTTGTGAAATTGTGTTCTGGCACATGGGAAACATGGGAAGACTCGTATTGCTCCAGATACGGGGAGCTTCCTGAGAAGGAGCCTGCGGCAGCAGCCGTGGAAACGGGAAAATCGGAAGTTGCACCGGTGCAACCCGCCAAGGAGAAGCGCAAGGAATCCAAAGTCACGAAGGCAAAGCCCTCAGGGAAAGAGCCGCCCGTGAAGGAGCCGCCGGCAGCAGTCGTGGAAGCGGAAAGCACCGGAAGCGCGGAGGAGGAACAGATTGCGGGTCAGGACAATATCATGAACCACCCGGAATACCTGCCGGAAGAAAGGGAGGAGACGGATGACGCGGGAAATGGCGCAGGAAAAGGGAAGTCCGAAAACCCGCCGCATTCAGTAAATACGGAATGCGGGGACGATTTTACAATGACAGACAAAGAGTGGGAAGACCTGTGGGACGAAATTACAGGGGCGGCGATTTTCCTCAAGGGATTCATGACTGTCACTCCGCCCGAGAAGGTTGTGCAGAACCGTATCCCGAAGGGAACGCTTGAAGAAAATTACAAAACGGCCTTGGACTTGGCGGCAGGACTGGAGAAGGTTATTAATGGCAAAAAGTATTTTACATGACAAGAAAGAGGGCACCTGCTATCTCTGCAAGCTGCTGAATAACGATTACCAGCGCCGCACCGCCTTGGAGGAGCACCACGTCATGGAGGGAACCGCCAACCGCAGGAAGTCGGAGCAGTGGGGCTTGAAGGTGTATCTCTGCCACGAGCACCATACGGACAGCCCGGCAGCGGTGCATGGGAATCAGGAGGTAGAGCAGACCTTGAAAGTATTGGCGCAGATGAAATTTGAGAGCTTATATTCCCATAAGCTCTGGATGCAGGAGTTTGGCAAGAACTATTTATAACGCCTTTCGGTCAAATTAGCATATCACATTAAAGAAACGTCTGGGGAGCCGTGGAAAGGGCGGCTCCCGGAAAGGAGGAGCAGATGGTAAAGTTTATTTGTAACAGATGTGGCGCGGACATAACGAATGGAAAAGAGTTCGGGAAGGTGGAGGTAACAATCTTTAAAAATAATGATTTTGAAGGCGCCCCCGAATGGCTGGCAGGGAAAAGCGCGGACGAGCACTTCTGCAGGGAATGTGCCGAGGCAGTCGCGCGCTTCATGTACGCACCGCCAGCAGCAGCCGTAACAACCGTAAAGGTAGCGCCTCGTACTGGCACGGAGCATCTTCGGCGTATGATGCGCGAGACACTGGCGGCAACCGCCGAAGCGAAAAGGCTGGGGGAGGTGATAAAATCACCCGGGACAGTAACAAATCTACCTGTGAATGTAACGGAATCGCCCGACACGATAACAGAAACGCCCGAGAAAACAACAAAAGCATCCAAGAAAACAACAAAAGCACACGAGAAAATAACAGAATCACCCGAAGAAATACCAAAATCTCCCGAGATAATAACAGATAAGCCTGCGGAAACAACGGAGCCGCCCGAGGCGATAAAGAAAGAATACCCAGATTGGATGCAATTGACCCCAAGTAGCCTAGAACCGTATGAAGACGAAATAGAGAAGCCGCGGAAGCGGAACCCGATAGACTACGGAAAGATCGCGGCATTACGCAACGCCGGATGGGGCAATAAGGAGATTGCGGACGAGATGGGCATGACAAGGAAGGACGTCGCCACAGCTATCTGCAAGTGCAGGAAAAGGGGGCTAATCAATGAATAAAAACAACGAGTATATGGATACAGTGTTTCGGCGGTGCATCAGCGAATATGGTGCCCAGCCACAGATTGATATGATGATTGAAGAAATGTCTGAACTGACTAAGGCTCTCTTGAAATGGCGGAGGGCTAAGGAAGCAGAGCTGACGGCAGCGAGAGACAACATCATAGACGAGATAGCGGATGTCCGCATCATGTGTCGGCAGATGGAGATTCTGTTTCAGGCTGAAGATGAGGTTGAATGTCGGACGAATTTCAAAGTAGAGCGGCAGCAGAAACGTCTTGATAAAAGAAACGGGCGGATATAGGCTGCGGGAAGGAGTAAAACATGGTCACTATACAAGACATATCTGAAATAAAGCACATTCTTGACAATAACCGCTATCAAGACATCATCAGGGGCATGGCGGGCGCCTATATCGGCAGCGAGAAAGACGTGGAATTTCAATTCCGCGAACCGTTCCATGCAGTGGAGGATAGCAAACGGTACAAATACCTGAAGATAGCTCAGGAGATTCCATGTGTGAAGGGACTTGATGACAAATGTATGGAGTTGGATTTTAAGGAGGCTTCCGAGGTGCCGAAGCTGATCGGGAAGCTTGTCGAGTCCGATTTACAGGACGACGAGGCGTTGACCGACCTGTATGACCGAATAATAGAGAGTTATGAAATTGAAAACGGGTTCCTGATCCTATTGTATCATGGTACATATGACGTGATCGCCAAGACCTCGGACGGGAATGAGATTGACGAGTCAGAGGAGGTGTATGACTTCCTGCTCTGTGTGATATGTCCCGTGAACTGGGACAAGCCGGGGTTAAGGTATGACTGTGAAGGCGGGATCTGTGCCAAGCAGCTGCAGAATATCGTGGGCAAGGCGGAAACGGGCTTCATATGGCCGGCATTTGAGGAACGGTCAGCCAATCCGGAAAAATGTCTGTTCTACTGCCAGAAGCCCAAGGATCCCCAACACCGCGTCATCAACGGGGCACTGGACTGTATTGACCGAAGGACGGCGACAGAGAACCGCATGAAATTTGAGGGGATAGTAGAAGAGGCTGCCCTTAGTTCATATGGGAGCGTGTCGGACGCGGAGAGAATGCTCCAGAGGTTGAACATGGCTTTCGGGGAGATAGTCGAGTCAGACATGTATGACCATGAGGGAAAAGAAAGCGTCCTCACTGATCTCGCGCTGCAGGACTTGTGCGAGAAGACAGATATTGATGAGATTTTCAGAGAGCGGCTGATAAATGTTTTTAAAAGGGTTTACCTGTCTTCCCACGGGAGCTGGCCGAAAGTACGGTGGTTGTATGACAGGCACGCTGCGGCAATCGCAAAATACGAAAAGAAAAAGAAACGCGTCACGTCAGTGATGCTTGCGGCAAGCAGAGTATGTGAGGGCGCGGGGCAGCAGGATTTGGCCGGAGAGATCAGGGAGATACTGGACGAGATGGACAAGAGGCGGGAGGGCTGATTCTTCAACCGCGCTTGGCAGCAGGCGTAACCAATAACAACCCAAAGCGGAGGGATGCAACATGCCGAATATCAGACCAATCAATAAAAATAAGTACCAGATATCCAAACACCGTTTCTATGAGCTATACCATTTTTGTCTGCAATACAATGAATGGAAGGAAGAACTTGCTAATAGATGTGACACGGTAAAGAGCATTGAGCCATCGGCGGCAATGGCTGCCAGGACTAACGCCGTCAGCGACCCGACAGCAAATCTTTCCATACGCAGGGCGGAGCTTGCTCAAAAATGTGAGCTGATTGAGGAGACGGCACGGGAGACGGACAAAGGGTTGTATAGATACATTCTGCAGGCCGTGACAAATGAGGGGGTGACGTACAACTACCTGAGAAACGTGATGGGTATGCCATGCGGGAAGAATATGTATTATAACAGGCGGCGGAAGTTTTACTGGCTTCTGTCAAAAAAAGCTTGAAAAGAAAATAACAGAAGGGGCTGTTTATTCAGCCCCTTTGTCCTGCTCGATGGGTTTGTCAAGCACAGTCAAGGCAAAAAGTGGGTTAAGGGATAATTTTTTATAATCCCCAAATTTCCTCTTGACGTATATAACGCATTGCGTTATAATAAATACATAAATTAAATCACAGGAGGAAATGGAAATGAAAAGATACGGAGAGGAATTTACACTTGGACAGGAACTTATGGACACAATCGCCACATACATGGACGATGACAAAAGGGAAACGGTACATTTTGAACTTGCTCCTTGCGAACCGGAGGAATTTTTGAAAAGATATTTGGAGTTAGACCCCGATTTCTCCGAGCTTTTAGACAATGAGTTTGGGATTGAGGTGTAAAATGACAGTTAAGGAATTAAGGGCTGAAATGGGTATATCTCAAAAGCAATTTGCAGAATATTTCGGAATCCCAATAAGGACAATTCAGTGTTGGGAGATAGGGCAGAGGAAACCGCCCGATTATATCCCTAAATTATTAGAAAGAATATGGAATTTAGAGGGGCGATCTCGCAGTTCATGAATGAATTTATCGCAGAGACAGAAAAAATAAAAGAGGGGGAAATCTAGGACAACATTCCGTGGTATAGTGGTATCATCACAAAAAGAGGGAGGGAGCAATCCGAATCCCTCTTTTTTCATGGGGAGGAATATTCGTGGGACGATCGGGAAAATGGGAAAAGATACGAAGACTTGCATGGGAAAGAGACAAGAAGAATAATGCTATGTGTCATATCTGTGAGCAGCCGATTAATTACTTCCTGCGCCCGTCCAGTGCGCCGGACGCATGGGAGCCTGACCATGTGATTCCTGTCGCAAAGCGTCCGGATCTTGAGCTTGACCTGAACAATGTTCAGGCGTCTCACTTGCGTTGTAACCGTTCGCGTGGCGACGGAACGAATGGTGAGAACGAGCTTGGAATGCGTTCCCGTATCTGGTGAGTTGCACCGGTGCAACCAAGAAAGGGGCTGGGGGAGGGGCCTGTAAATCTTGGAGGACACGGGGGCGAACCGATAGGCCAGCCTGCAGTAATCTCTCCCCCCGAGACCAAATTTAAATTTTTTTGGCAATGTCGATCACTTGACGGACGAGGAGGGGCGGATGGGAAAGAGAAAGCAGTTGAAGGCGGCGGAGCAGATGTGCCAAGGGTTGAGCGAGCCGTTAAAGAGCCAAGCGATTACCTTGGCGAACGCCGTACTGAGTATGAAAGCCAAAATTGACAAATTGATTCCGGAATATGACGCGGCGGAGGCGGTACAGGAGATCACGAAGACAAACGGAGCGACCGAGGAAAAGGTCAATCCGCTTTTGGTTGAATTCCGCACACTGGTCAAATGCTATTCCTCCTCGCTGCAGGAGTTGAATGAGATTCTGAAAGGAAACACCGCGACAACCGAGACGTCATGCCTCAGCGACATAAGGAGCGCATTGAAGATATGCAAGTAAAGGGTTCAACAACACCAAGAATTTACACGCCACCGCTCCGCAAGCTGACAAGATACACCACATTGGGCTTTGCGGCAATTGATTACGCAAACAACGTGTTGGGTCAACGGTTGTACCCATGGCAGGAATGGGCGTTGATTCATGTGTTGGAGATTACCGGAAGCTTGAGCGGTACGTGGCATTTCCGATATCGCACGGTGTTGATCATGGTCAGCCGTCAGAATGGCAAGACCGTACTGTCCAAGGTGCTTGCGTCATTCTTCCTGAATGTCTTGCAGGTACCCAGTGTGTTTGGCACGTCGCTGTCACTGGATAAGGCGGAGGAGGTTTGGGAAGCGGTGGTTATTGATCAGGAAAGCATTCCTGAGCTTAACTCTGACGTGGAGAGGGTCAGCCGTACCAATGGCTCGAAAAGGTTGGTGCTTGTCGGTGGCAGGGCATACAAGGTTGGAGCACCTACAAGGCGGGCAGGGCGTGGGGATTCCAATGACCTCGTGATGTTGGACGAGGTCAGGGAACAACGCGACTGGGAGACGTGGTCGGCAGCAGTCGCCTCCACCAACGCCAAACCAAATGGTATGACCGTGGGATTCTCCAATGCGGGAGATCCGGACAGTGTTGTCCTGCGGCAAGTCCGTTCAAAGGCGATTGCTATGATCGAGGGGACGGAAGCAATGGACTTGGGCGGGGATGTGGACGCTGATTCCCTTGGGTTGTTCGAGTGGTCGGCGCCCGAGGAGGCGGACACGGGAGACATGAAGGCATTGGCACAGGCAAATCCGGCGTTGAATTACGGGTTCCTGACGGAGAGGGCATTAATGTCAAACAGGCAGACATTTCCTGAGAGCAAATTCCGCTCGGAGTGCATGTGCCAGCAAGTCGAGACCATATTACCGCAGCCATTTCCGAAGGGGGCATGGGCAGCAGGCTTGGATAATTCCTCACAGATCGCTCCGGAGTCAGAACTGTTCTACGGGATCGACATGTCAGGAGACCGAAGGTATGTGTCTATTGGGGTATGTGGTCAGAGGGAGGACGGCAACTGGCACATTGAGGTTGTGGCAAGGCGCGCCGGTTCAGAGTGGGCGGTCGATTGGTTCAGGTCAAGGGCGATGCGCGGCAAAATGAATCTGGCTTTCCAAGGACGTGGCGCAACCGTCTGTGGTTTGGCGGAGCAGATATGCACCATTGACGGGATTGAGCGTTGTGCCATCGAGGGGCCTGACCTGACGGCAGGGTGGGGGCGGTTCTATGATGCAGTCGCGGCTTCCGCGCCGCTTGCGCCGGATGAAGAACGAATCGCCGGAGCAAGGGTATACCATTTGGAGCAGCCCGTGTTGGAGCTTCCCGCAAAAACCTGTCAGCTGCGGGCGATGGGAAACGGGCTGGAGCTGCCTGACAGGGGGAAAAGCCCCGACGATATAGCGCCGCTTATGTGTGTGGCGATGGCATTCGCCGCCGCTACCAGAATACAGCGAAATGAAAAAGTATACGAATCAGCTTACGCAAATAATGCAGAGCTGATTTTTTTGTGAGCAAAAGGAGTGTAGCTAATGGGGATCTTAGACATGCTGTGGGCGTCAAGGCGTCCGGTCATATACTACATGACACCTTCGCCGGATGCTTCGGTGCAGGTGCTCAACTATTCCGCACAAAGACTCTATCAGACACAGGATAACCTGCAAGCCGTGGTCAATTTCTTGGGGGAGTCCGTTGGACAATTGCCATTAAAGGTCTATCGGCGTGAGGGCGACACGGAGCGGATTCGAGACAGGGACAGCACTGCGGCAAAATTGCTCTGGCAGCCCAATGTGGTACAGACGGCGTTTGAATTTTTCCGTGCGTTGTATATCGAATACGGCATTTTTGGATGCGTGTATGTATGGGTGATTCAGAGCACCGAGAGCGAATCCGGCTATGAGATGTATATTGTCCCGAGCACGTGGGTGATTGGGACAGAGGGCAGGACCGTATATGCCGCAGACACGATTAGGGTCTGTACCGGACAGGGGGGAGACGCCGTTGACATACCAAAGAGCGAGTTCATTCAGTTCAAAACGTATTCCCCGGGCAATCCGGGAGGATACCTGTCCCCGCTGACCGCGCTGCGGCAGACAATGCAGGAGCAGATCGAGGCGGGCAACTTCCGCAAACAGCTCTGGCACAGCTCGGGAAGACTCAACGCACAGATTATCCGCCCTAAAGACGTTAGACCTTGGGACGAGGGGCAGCGGAAAAATTTCATTAATGCTTTTCGGGAGCAGTGGGGAGCCGGCGGGAGTAAAGCGGGCGGAATTCCTCTATTGGAGGACGGTATGGAGATCAAGCCGTTCCAGACGTCCTTCAAGGAGCAGCAGTGGGCGGAGAGCGTCCAGTTGTCAAGGGAGGCTGTGGCGGCAATCTACCGCGTCAATCCTGCATTGATCTGGCACACCAGCACACAGACATATGCCAGTGCAAAGGATAATGCTCGGGCATTGTATTCCGAGTGTCTGGGTCCCACCCTGCAAATGATACAGCAGCGCATCAATGCGTTCTTGCTGCCGATGGTGGGGGCGGAACGCGGCACATATGTGGAATTTGACATGCAGGAGAAATTAAAAGGCTCGTTCGAGGAACGGGCAAGCATTTTACAGACGGCTGTCGGTGGCCCGTGGATGACCAGAGACGAGGCGAGGGCATACAACAATCTCCCGCCGCTGCCTGATGATCAGGGAAAAGAGCTGATCGTGCCGTTGAACGTGGTGGAGGGAGGACAGGCGAGTCCCACGGACACCCATACGGATCCCAAGGCAATGCCGAGAATGCGGAGCAAATCGGAAGTCGTGAGAATCAAGTCAAAGTCCACTCAGGACGAGGACGAGCGCATGGTTGAAGTATTAAAGCAGTTTTTCGAGCGGCAGAAAAAATCCGTTCTGCCCAAATTAAACGCCGGGGCGGAGAACTGGTGGAACGAGTCCCGATGGGACAGGGAGTTGGCGGAGGATATGCTTCCGATTGTCCAAGAAATCGCGGACAGGCATGGGATGAAAGCGGCTGAGGTATTGGAAACGCCGTATTCCACGGAGATCACGCAGGCATATCTGCAGGCATTGGCTGAGGGCAGGGCACATGCCATTAATAAAGGCACGAGACAGAAGCTGGAGGAGGCAGAGCAGGAGGCGGAAGACTTGCCGGAGGACGAGAAGCCTGCAAACACGCCGGAGAAGGTATTTGACAAGCGTATCAATGCAAGCGCAGTCGTGTTTGGTATATCACTTGCCACGCAGATAGCGGGGTGGGCTACGGTTGAGGCGGCACACCAAGCGCAGAGAAGCGAGGGCTTCCACAAAATATTGCAAAAGGAGTGGGTGACGGGAGCGAACGCCCGCAGCACACACGCGGCGATGAATGGTCAACGCGTGGGGATTGACAGCGTGTTTTCAAATGGCGCCAGATGGCCGGGGGATGATAACCTAAGCCCCGACGAGAGCTGTGGATGTAACTGCAGCACGGACGTGATTATATCGTTTTAGACGGAGAGGAGAGGGAAAATGCAGGTTAAGGAATTTGATGTGAAATACAAGGATGATGA
Organism: Muribaculum sp.; assembly: GCA_023663505.1. Taxonomy (GTDB): domain Bacteria; phylum Bacillota; class Clostridia; order Lachnospirales; family Lachnospiraceae; genus Acetatifactor. Next base: position 52,789 of record JAMPHH010000014.1, on the reverse strand, counting down.
TGGCGGCTCTATTGAGGGATATGCCTCCACATGGATTCGCAAGGCGGACTCTTATGGTGATGTGGTCAAGCGGGGGGCGTTTCAGCGCACATTGGCAGAGAGATGGCACGGAGGCAAGGGTATTCCGCTCTTGTGGGCACACAAGCTGCATGATATTAGCGCATTCATTGGTATGGCGGAAGCGGACGAGGACGAAAAGGGTTTGCACTTTGTCGCAAAATTCGACGACACGCCCGAGGCGCAGCGCGTCCGCCAGATGTATAAGGATGGTCGGCTGAGCAAGTTCAGCTTTGCCTATGACGTGTTAGAGGAGGGCGCAGTGAAATTGGATGACGGCATGAGAGCTAATGAATTGCGGGAGCTTGAACTGTATGAGATTAGCTGCGTGTGCATCCCCGCCAACGATGACGCAAGCGTCACGGACGTCAAGGCTGCCAAGGATGGAAAGCATGTTCTCGAGACGGACGGGAAGGAGATATGCAAGGCGATTGAAGAATTGAAACATGGTATCATGCACCTCCACGAGTTATGGGGAGGGCTTGGAGATACAACGGGAGACGTAGATGGCGGAGAGGATGGCTCGGAGGGCAATGCAGGCGCAGAGGACCCCGAGAGACACAATTCGGCATTGGCGATTCTGGAAACTATTAAAAAACTAGAAAAGGAGAAAAGCGAATGAAACTCAAAGAGATGTTAGAAGCCAAGAAAAGGGAGCTGATAGGGCTCAAGGGTAAGATCGAGGAGGGGAATGCCGACGCTATTGAGCAGGGCAAAACCCTTGCAAAAGAGATCGAGGATCTTGAAGCGCGGGTTGCCGCCGCGGAGAAGGCAATGGATGCGATTGCCAGACTGGGGAAGAAAGAGAAGGACGAGCCCGAGGGGGACGGCGGGAGTGAGGGTGCGCCGGCAAAGAGCTTGGGAGACCATTTCGTGAAACACATGGGAAGCGGCAGCATTAAAGGAAGCCGCTTTTCTGTCTCCGCACCCGAGTATAAGGCTGACCCCACGGTGATGACAACGCCGTCAAGTATTGGCAACGCGCTCACTGTCATTGACAGGAATATCGTGACCGCACCGAGAAAAGAGTTGGTGATCCGTGACTTGTTCAGCGCGGAGACCATCAGCGGCAACACGTTGGAGTATTACGTCGAGGGTGAAATGATTGGTGATTTTGACGTTGTGAAAGAGGGTGAGCAGATACCCCAGATTCAATTTGCCGATCCCACCAAGAAGGTGGCGACGCTTTCCAAGATACCGGCGTTCATAAAGGAGTCTGACGAGTATATCGAGGACGCGCCGTTTCTGGCGTCTGCGATCAACGGCAGGTTATTGTATCAGCTCGGGTTGAAGGAGCAGAACTGGCTGGTAGCTTCCCTGTTGGCGACATCCGGCATTCAGGTTGACAATTATGCGGATAATGCGAAGGCAACCGATATTGCGGAGCTTATTTTGCAGGCAATGGCGGACGTGCAGGAGGAGAGTGGTTTTGCGGCTGACGCGATTGTGATCAACCCGACCCTGTACATGAAGCTCAGGATCGGCAAGGACGCGGAAGGCAGATATTACGGCGGCGGTTACTTTGGCGAGCAGAGCTTGCCCAGCATTTGGGGATTGCCCGCAGTCAGGACGTCCTCCGTGGCAGGGGTTATCGTCGGCGCGTTCAAGCCTTGCGGCTCCGTGGTGAGCAATGGCGGTATAAGGGTCGAGGCGACCAATAGCGACAAGGACGATTTTCAGAGGAATCTTATGACCATTCGCGCAGAGGAGCGTTTGGGCTTGGCGGTGCGCAGACCTGCGGGATTCAAGGTTCTCACTAAGGCTCAGGCGTGAGTGTTCAAGGAAAGGAGACGTAACGATGCAAAAATATATTTACCATGACAAAATATTCCAGTTTGCTGACGAGGAGGTGCCGAAGGGCGCAGTTATGGTCAATGCGGAGCCGGAAGGGGATCCCGCAGAACCGGAAGGGGATCCCGCGGAGCCGGAAGGGGATCCCGCAGAGCCCGACGGAGCAAGCATGAAGCCTGCGAAGGCAAATAAATCAAGGAGGGCGCAAAACAAATGATTCAGACGCCTTGGGGATACGTGATCATATCGGAAGCAGGGAAGTGTAATGACATACTGACAGCGGAAGAATTTAACATGATGACCGCCAATAGGTACAAGGGTGACACTCGGATAGAATCGTCCATCAGGGCGGCACAATCAGCTATCCGCAGCTACTGTGGCTGGCACGTATACCCCAAGGCACAGTGCAGGCTGCGGACTTTTGGCGGGGATAAGGCAATCGCCGTGATGACAGGGAACGAATTGCTGATACAGCTTCCGGCGCGGCAAATAGAATCCATTGTGTCGGTGAGCATTGCGGGAAGGGATTGCCCTGTGCATATGCAGGAAGCTGACGGAATACTCCGTGTGTTTGATGTGGGGCTTGTTGACAAGAGGACAGAGATTCAGGTGGAATATATCGCTGGGGTGCCGGAAGGCTTTGCAGACTCCCTCAAGGAGTTAGTGATGCAGCGAGCTTCACATGCCATGGCGCAAAGCTACGGGGTGCAGTCAGAGACCACCGGAAACGTGCAGGTGACATATAACGCGGGCTGGGTCAATGGAGCGCAGGCCACCAGATTACAGGAGTATGACAAGGATATATTAGAGCCGTATCGGTTACAGGGGGTGTTTTGATGGTGGTTTCTTTTTGGAGACAAAGCGTGACGCGCATCCGCCCCGCTGTCAAGAAGGTTAGGGGAGCGGATGTACCCGATTGGGAGAATGCGGACAAGCTGACCATCGAGCATTGCTCCGTCCAGCCGTCTGCCACGGCGCTTGAACAGGAGGGCAGGGTCTTGGGGATCAGCGAGGGAATGAATGCATACCTGCCGCCGTCGGCTGACGTGCAGGCAGGTGACCGTATTGAGTATGAGGGAGGCGTCTATCTCATTGATGGGGAGCCAAAGCGTATGGAGTCGGCATCCGGCAGCCTGACTCATATCGCGCTGAGTTTAAGGAGGTGGAGGGGATGAGCGAGGCAAGGATTACTTTCGACAGCAAGGGATTCCGCAAGATACTGTTCAGCAGCGGAGTGAAGGAGGTTCTGGAAAAGGAGGCTGAGAAGATTCAGTCAAGAGCCAATTCCAACAACAAACGCGGCGGGGCAGGGTTCAGCGCCAATATCTGGAAGGGCAGTTATGGCGGCGGGAGACTTGTGGCGTCCGTGAGCACCACTGATCGAAAATCCATAATCGCCGAGTCGGAAGATAAAGCACTGTCGAAGGCGGTGAAGGGATGAAGATAAATGTAAGCATTGACATCGAGGAGGAGATCCGCAAGGCGTTATCGGGCTATATGTCGGTATATTGCCGCCCGCTTCCCGCAGAATACAGCCTGCCACATATCGAGGTGCAGATGGTGGGAGGCGGGGCTGAGGCGGCGATTGACACATTTGAGGTGGTGTTGGATGCAAGGGCGGCAAAGGAGGACGCCGCACTCGCATATGAGACCCTGCAGGCTGCAATCGGCATTTTGCGGCAGACAGCCAAGGAGCAGACAACGCCCCTGCGGTATGTATCAGTGAACACGTCCGGCTCTTGGGGGAGCGACCCCGTCCGTCCGGATTTGGAATTGTGCAGGGCCAGATTACAGGTGGTTGCGCATCAGAAAGAAATGGAGGTTATACGAAAATGAGTGATACAAAAATGGGAAATGGGCTTGCAAGCGGCATGTTCTTCCATGCACCCGCAGGGACGGAGCTCCCCGCAAGTCCTTACGAGGCACTATCAAATGCATGGAGGAAAGTGGGTGACGTGTCCGACGCGGGCATTACACTCACGACAGAGAAGTCCACAACGAATCTGAAGAACTGGGCGAACGTGGTCAAGCGGGTAGTCCTGACGGATCATTCGGAAAAGGTACAGGCTCCGATCATGGACACGACGGAGGAGGTGCTCAAGACCGTGCTCGGTAAGGAGAACGTGACCACGATCGAGGCGACGGATAAGCACGGGAGACTGGTGTCTGCGTCCTTGTCCGGTCAGTTGCCGAAGGAGGAGGCGTTCTTGTGGCTGATGAAGGATGGCGACGACATGATCATGGTCGGCTGCAAAGAGGGGCAGATCATGAGCATGGCGGATATTACGTTTGCCCCGGGCACGGCGATCACATGGACGCCCACCATCACCGCGTTGGGTGACAGCGGTATGCAGATCATCATGGATGATGGGAAGACCATGAAGGAGGTCACGGAAGAACCTGAAGTGAAGGAAGAACCCGTCAATCCTGAAGAAACAGAAGACCCTGACAGCGGACAGTCGGAGGATCAGGAACAGGGTGACGAGACACAGGATGACGAGATGCTTGGATAAGGAGGCAGCACATGAATCAGGTAAAAAATGTGATAACAATCGGTGAAAAAGAGAAAAAGGTCGAGGTGTTGGAGGTCAATATCGGGAAAAGCGGGGAGAGCTTCAATATACCACTCGCCGCATCCCTGTCTGTAAAAGATGTGAACAGGATGACCACAAAGAAGGGAACGATTGAGTTCATGCTGGAACAGATTCCGGAGGAATATCAGGCTCAAATCAGCTATGCGGATTTGATTACGATCATGAAGGCATGGACAGAGGCGTCCAAAAAGGAAGGGAATATCTCCGTGGGGGAATTCTAAGCCTTGCGGGGTTCGTTCATGAGCACCAAGGGGCGATAGAATATGACTTATTGACCAAGACTGGTTATACATTAAATGACGTGGGGCGCACTCTGCCGTGGAGTGCGCTCCAGTCTTTTATCACGCATAAGAGTCCGGATTCCGCACTGTGCAGGGAGCTGGCGCCTGAACTGGCGGACTGGTGCAGCATCGCCAAGACTAACGCTTTACTGGCTGATATCTATGACATGTTGGCGATTTTTAATACCAATGTAAAAACCCTTATGACCAAGAGAACCTACCCAAGACCTAAATTCCAAATCCGTCCCGTGACGAATCGCCGGAATGCGGATGACGGTGAGCGGCATTTTGGGCGCGACCCGCTGCCACCGGACGAATTGGACAAGTGGTTTGAGAGAAAACGAAGGGAAAGGGGTGAGAGAAATGGCTGACAGCGGTATGGTTGAGGTGGCGAAAGCCACAGTGACGATTATCCCTAACATGAAAGGCGCACAGAAAAAGATCAGCAGCGACCTTGGCATAGCGATGGATGGAGCTGCAGAGTCCGCAGGGAAAAGCGCGGGCGGTAAGATTGCTTCCGCGATCGGTTCGGGACTTAAGGCAGGGGTCGCGGCAATCGGGGCGGGCATGGCGGCAGCGACAACGGGCGTGGTGGCGTTTGGCAAAAGCTCCGTGGAGGCGGGAATGAGTTTTGACGCGTCCATGTCGCAGGTTGCGGCAACCATGGGAGTGACCGTGGACGAGATTGAGGATTTGCGCGTATTTGCTCAGGAGATGGGGGCGTCAACCGCTTTTTCGGCGTCTCAGGCGGCGGATGCGTTGAACTATATGGCTTTGGCGGGGTATGATGCGGACACGTCCATGGCAATGCTTCCCAATGTGCTCAATCTGGCAGCAGCCGGGGGAATCGAGCTGGCATCCGCGTCCGACATGGTGACTGACGCACAGAGCGCTCTCGGGTTGTCGATCGAGGAAACAAGCGAGCTTGTGGACATCATGGCGAAGACCTCCAGTAAATCCAACACGAGCATCGCACAGCTTGGCGAGGCAATCCTGACAGTCGGCGGAACCGCCAAGAATCTGGCGGGCGGCACGACGGAACTGTCCACCGCCCTCGGAATTCTGGCGGATAACGGCGTCAAGGGCGCGGAGGGCGGAACCGCATTGAGAAATATTATCCTGTCGCTGTCAGCGCCAACCGACAAGGCGGCTGAGCTTATGGAAAGCTTAGGAATCAGGGCATATGACATGTCCGGCAACCTAAAACCGTTGAACGAAACATTTGAGGATTTGAACAACGTTCTCTCCACCATGTCGCAGCAGGAGCAGACAAATGTCTTAAATACAATGTTTAACAAGGTTGACTTGAAGTCCGTCAATGCTCTACTGGCAAACACGGCGGTAGACTTTGACAGTCTGGCTCAAAGTATTAAGGCGGCGGGAGTCAACCTTGATAAATACGAGGAGAACAATTGGAGCTGTAGGGACAGTCTCAATGGCATGAACTCCGTCCTAGGCGAAATGCAGCGGTGCCTCGCACAAGGGGCTGACGATATGGAGGAGATGGCGGAATTTTATGCCAATGAGTACGATCTTGACGTGGACGATGCGCTTATTATGTTAAATGAGATGTCCAAATCGCTTGGGGACACTGGAAGCCGTTGGAACGAGTTGGAAGGGTATATTGATGATGCCGAGGGCGCCGCCCAGAAGATGGCGGACACTCAGCTTGACAATCTTGCGGGTGATGTGACCTTATTCCAAAGCGCATTGGAGGGAGCCCAGATTGTGGTATCGGATCAGCTAACCCCCAGCTTGAGGGAATTCGTGCAGTTTGGCGCGGATGGTCTGTCAGAGATCACCGAAAGCTTCAAGGAAAACGGGCTGGAGGGCGCCATGGATACCTTTGGCGAGCTCTTAGGCGAGGGCGTTTCCATGATTGTGGAAAAGCTTCCTGACGTGGTTGATGCGGGGGCGCAGGTACTCACTGCGTTTGGGGAGGGGATCATGGAGAACCTTCCGCTCCTGACAGACACGGGGATAGAGATTATGGAGACGCTCCTGACGTTCATATTATCAAACCTTCCCGGGTTGGTTGGGGCGGGAATGGTAATCTTGACAAGCTTGGCATCCGGAATCGCGGACGCAATTCCGGAGCTCGTGCCGGTGATTATAGACACCGTGATGGAGATTGGCAACACAATCATAGAAAACCTGCCATTATTACTGGAAGCGACACTGCAGATTATCTTGGCGTTGAGCGAGGGGCTGTTAGAGAATATCGACAATATTGTCGATGGCGTTGTCGGGCTGCTGATAGGTATGGTGGACTTCGTGATAGAGAATCTGCCCATGTTTATCGAGGCTGCAATTGAGATAGTGATGGCGATTAATGAAGGCTTGTTCAAAGCCCTGCCCGACCTGTTGGTAGGATTTTTGGAGATATGTTATTCCCTTGGCGAGGCACTCAATGAGGTGGACTGGATAAGCCTTGGCATTAATATCATTGAAGGCATTATCAATGGTCTCGATTCCATGCGTAAGGCGGTTTTGGAAACAATTGTAGATATTGCGTCCTCGGCATGGCAGGGCATCAAGGACTTCTTTGGAATTGCGTCCCCTTCCAAGCTGATGATGTGGGCGGGTGAGATGGTCGGCACGGGACTGATTGAGGGCGTCGAGGGCACGGAGCCGAAGCTTGATCAGACCATGCAGGACGTTGGCGCGATCGTCGGCAGCGGCATGGCGGAAGGCGCCGCAATGGTGAGCGAGGCTGATATCCCTCAGGGCGAGTCAGATAATGAGCTGGTTGCCAATGTGCATCTGGAGGTTGAGGGGGACGGCGCAGAGCTGCTGCGGGTTATCAAGAAAGAAGCCAAAATTGAGAAAAAGCGCACGGATAGGGAGGTTGTCGGATGAATTACAAGGGGTATCAATGTAAGATTGCAGGTATCAAGTTCCCCTGTCCGGATGGTATGGCTGTCAATATTGTCAAGCAGGGTTCCTTCAAGATTACCCCGAAGAAAAGAAATATTGAGACTTGGCCGGACGGGGACGGTATCACGCATGTTGTCAACTACAAGAAGCCGCAATATTACATACAGTTCACGATTAAGGAGCATACGGCGGAAGAGCATGATTTTATCCGGTCAATTTTTGAGGAAACAGACAGCATTGAGGTGGAGTTTTATGAGGACAAGCTTGACAGGTACCTGACGGGAACCTTCCGCATGACAGATGAGACAAGTGCAATCAAATACGCAGACGAAAAAGAAATTCATTATGATGAAATGCCCATCAGCTTGGAGGAACATTAATGCAGGTATCGGAAAAGGTAAAAAGCGAATATTATGCGGATATTGTTCATAAGAACCTTGTCATAGACTTTCCGGAATCAGGCTTGAGATTCACAAACCGCCTGATAGAAGGGGAATCATTAAGGCTGAAGGAGACTATCATGGACGGGGATGCGGTTGAATTCGTAGGCTGTATCCCCAGCTACTGCAGCATAACGCTCCGTGGCTTGGATACTGACATCGTGGGCGAGCGGTATACCGTCACCATATGGACGGATGGCACGGAGGACGAGCCTATCCCGATATTTCATGGCATCGTGGACAGCGTGACTAATCAGGGGATCAAGGGCTCAAAGGAAGTCAGCGGATATGACGTGCTGTATACTAAGGGGATCATTGATGTATCGGAATGGTATAACAAGCTGAATTTTCCACTCTCTATCGCAGATATCAGGAACAGCCTGATGACGTATCTGGGAATTGCGCAGGAAACGGCCACGCTGCCAAATGACGGTATTATGATCAGCAAACAGTATAGCCCAACGAGCATGAAGGCGCTTGACGTGGTTAAGTCTGTCTGTCAGATTAACGGCGTGTGCGGGATCATCAACAGACAGGACAAGTTCGAGTACCGTGCGCTGAAGAATCTGGAAGATCATGAGGGCGCATATTTGCCTGCATTTTTACCATTATTCTTGGGGATTGACCAGTCGGGAGGCATTACGGAGCCCACGGAATACGTTGGCACTTATCGGAAATTGGAATATGAGGGATACAGCGTCAAACCTGTGGACAAGCTCGTCATTCGCCAGTCAGAGAGCGATACAGGGGTCAGCTATGGCGAGGGGAACAACCGTTATATCATACAGGGGAATATGTTCACGGAAGGGCTGAGCACGGAGACGCTCCTGCAGATGGCGGAAAATATATACCCTTATATATCGGGTATATCGTATCACCCGTTTCTGAGCAACAATAATGGTTTGCCGTATCTGGAATGCGGAAAGGACGTTGTATCCTACATGGTTCTAAATGAGAAGGGGGACTTTGTAGAGCGGGAATTTCATGTTTTTTCCAGAGAATTGTCCGGATTACAGGCATTGCATGATAAGTATTCCGCGGAGGGCGAAGAATATCAGAATGAATTCGTTACGGATTTAAAGGCGCAATTTGAGGAGTTAAAGCGCAAAGTCGGATCGCAGGCACAGGGGAACACCTACACGAAAGACGAGATTGACAAGATGTTTGCGGAGAAATGGGTCTCCGTGCAGACAGAGCCGCCGGAGACGGAGCGAAAGGCGGGTACGTGGTACGTTATCCAAGGAGAGGTCGTGGTGAATTAAATGGGCAGACAGAGTGCAAGGATAGTACGGTATCAGGACGGTCAGGCAATGGAGCACAAGGACATTATCGGGCAGTCAGCGGATGGGGCATGGTATCACCATGACAGGTTATATTATTGTGACGATGATTTAGAGCTGCATTTGGTGTGGGAGAAGCTGAAAGGCGGCGGGGGAGAGGTTGTTATATCGCCCTTTTATGTTGGCAGTAGGGATCTGTCCACTAGAAATGCTGCCACGATGTATTATGACTTGAATCAAGGTAACACAATATATGCGTATGATGAGAAGCTGCAGGCGCGATGGGGCATGGCGTATTACCCAAGTACATATAACGGGCAAGTATATATAAGCATAAGCACAGAAATGTATTTTTCCGAGGATTTGAAAAACTGGAGAAAAACAAGCACCCCTGTATGGGCATACGCCAACATCGGCGAAAAATATTTGCATTCCGTAGATGTAAACACCCGGTGGAATGCGACGTTGAAAAGGACTGAGTGGGGAATTCGCCATGACATGTACTCCATTACGGGAGACAAGGAAGCTCCCACGCATTCATATTTTATTGTGGATTCTTTAGTAGAAGGCGGGTTGAATCGGGTTGAGTGTGACAAGGGGTGTTTCGGGGATGCGTTTTTTGCTGCGATTTATGGTTCTGGTGATAAAGATGACGTGAAACTGTGTGTGTTAAACGGTAATGCGTTACATTATACAATCTTAGAAGGAGAATTGCTGTATAGGATAACAAGGGGCAAACCATTGTTGTATTATTATAATGTTTTTTATGGGCGAACATTTGCGTACATGCTGACTAATGAGGAGGATACGACCCAAAGGACACTATATAAGATAGGGCAGTCAGGAAAGTGCCAAGAATATACTTTTGATGTTGGAACCACGGATTTTCTGTCACCGTATGTGTATCAAGACAGGCTTTTGCTTATGTGTGCTGAATATAAGGAAACCATATATATATACAATATGGAGTCAGGGGCAGTCACTTCACGTAAATTTGACGGGTATTATATGAAATTTAGTACAATTCAGGGCGGATTGCCACAAATTTGCTATGAAAACGGGAACGGATTAAACATTGTCTTAAAGAACAAGCTTAACGAGTCAAAAACAGCACTGGCGATTTTAGATTTATAAGGAGGTCAAGATGGAGGCTTATAAAAGGACATACACAAAACCATATCCTGACGGATGGAGGGAGAGACCGGACAAGACAACACCTGCCACGGCTCAAATAATGGATAACTATGACACCGCCATTGAAGCCATCGAGGAGGAACTTGTCAGGCATTATTCTATTTTCCTTTTGGCGGAGTCGGAAGCAGTGACCATAGACTTAGAAGTGGATACTACGGATTACGTCATGACATTGTGTTTAAAAACTAAGGATGGCGTGGAGCTGGATAAAAAGACGGTGACAATACCGATTTCGACTGCCATCGAGGGACTGGTTAAAGACACTCGGACAATCGTGGGACTAGACCTGAAGGAAGACATCACAAAAGAAAAGTTTTGGGAGGCTCTCAATATCACGGGGGAAGACTTACCACTGGAGAGCATGAAGGAAGGGCTTGTTCCTGACACGAGGAAAATTGTCGGGATTGCTCTCAATGATGACATCACCAAGGAGCAGCTTCTGGAGGCACTTGACATCCAAGGAGCTGCCACGGGCGGCAGCAGTAATGTGGACAACATCATGGATGTAACACAGGAGGAGTATGACGCCCTGACGGACGAGGAAAAGCAGGACGGGACGGTCTATAACATCACGGATGCCCCCGCCGTGATATCGGAGGAATATGAGTCGGAAAGGACTTATGTTGAGGGGAATTATAGTATATACAAGAATGGTCTGTATAAATGCACCAGTTCCACAACGGGGGAATGGGATGCCGATTGTTGGCAGGCAACCACCGTGTCGGGGGAACTGGAAGCTTTATTCATGCTTTTAAAGGGAGGTGCAGGATGAGCGTATTGATGCGGAAAGATAAGGTTATTAGAGCCTTGGTCAAAATCGAGGGCGGTGCAGGAGCCGAAGCAGAATGCCGCAAACTTTACAGTTCGGATCAGCTGATGTTGATGTATGACGGGATAGAAAATGGTCCGTATGGCATTCATTTCAACAACCTGGATGGGTGGTATGATCAGAGCCAAAACAATAGGAATGGCAGCAGCCATAATTGTACGTGGGAAGAAAACGGGCTGGTATTTGACAGCGCAAAACAATCCTATGTCACTGATGGTCAGCAAATGAATTTTTCCACACCATTTACTATCGAGGCGGTAGTCAACACGAGAGGGATACATTCCGTCTACCATGATATTGTAGCAAACTGCGAAAGCGGGGGGTACGAGTTTGGCATTTACAATGGAAAATATAGATTTTATGTATATATAGACAATGGCTACAAAGAAGTGATAGGAAATACAGTCACTGTGGGAGAGTCCGTATATATTTGCGGGAAATACGACGGCAATACCATCAGCATCTATCAGGACGGACTTTTAGCGGCGGCAAAGGATGTATCAGGGACACCTAAAGACCCAACGAAGAACTCTGTGCTTATGATTGGGGCTAACCCAAATGGCTTAAGTCCGGAGAGTGGTTATTATTACACTGGCAAGATATTTGCAGTCAGAATCTACAACCGTGCTCTCTCGGATGATGAGATAGCAGACCATTATGCAAAGGATTATATGCGTTTTATGCAGTAAAACAAAAGGAGGACGAAAATTATGAAACTGGAATCAATCATCATGCAGCTTGCAAACAATCCAATAGTACAGGCGGTAGTGCTCGCCGTGGTCATGGACACGATCTTCGGCGTGGGAAGGGCGATCAAAGAGCGCAGGTTTAATTCCTGCGTAGGCATTGACGGCGCCATCCGCAAGATATCCATGATTGTGTCGCTTGCCTTTTTGGGGGTGGCGGACATGCTCATGGGCATCAATCTGATCGGGTTCGTCCCCGAGGAGATAGTGCAATATCTTCCGGAAGGATTACAGGAGATAGGGCTTGCTTCCTTCTTTGGGCTCCTGTATCTGGGGTATGAGATTGTCAGTATCCTGAAAAATATGGCATTGTGCGGGCTGCCCGTGAAAAAGATATGGATCACCGTGCAGCAGTTCCTCGGTAAATACACCCAAGAGCTTCCCGACACAGAGGAACAGGACAAGCAGGAAGCACAGTACATAGAAAAGCGGGCGGAGGTTAAGGCGCAGCTAAAGGAGGGAAACGATGCAAATATCTGATAGAGGACTGCAATTAATTGCAAAATACGAAGGCTGTCGCCTGATGGCATACCAAGATCCGGTCGGGATATGGACGATTGGATATGGGCACACCAAGGGGGTGTATGCGGGACAGGTCATTTCTCAGGCATTGGCGGAGCAGTTCCTGCGGGAAGACGTGGCGAAAGCGGAGCAGGCAGTAGAGAAGTATGACGAAATCTATCACTGGACACAAAACCAATATGATGCGCTTGTGAGTTTCGCCTACAATGTTGGGAGTATTGACCAGTTGACCCAAAAGGGTAGCCGCACGATTGCGCAGATCAGCGCCAAAATACCTGAATATAACAAGGGTAAGGGGCAAGTCTTGCCCGGTCTTGTGAGGAGACGGGCGGAGGAGCAGGTACTTTTTAACGATCAGAGTCCGGACATGGAGCCGGAAGAAACGGAGGTTAACATGAAGACTATCAGGCGGGGGAGTCGCGGGAAAGCAGTTAAGTTGTGGCAAATCATTATCGACGCGAATCCTGATGGCATCTTTGGAGCAGACACCGAGAGATTGACACGCATCTTCCAAGCAGGGCACGGATTGGAAAGCGATGGGGTGGTGGGGCACATGAGCTGGACTGCAGGACTTGGCAGCGTATAGCATCAGTTTTATATTTTTGTCATGAATTTTGTCATGAAAAATCAAAAAGTGCTAAATATATAGGGTTTATGAATGATTTTTGTGCAGGTTCAAATCCTGTTATCCGCATTTTATAAGGAAAGCCGCAAACCTAAGATTTTCTGTTGAGAATCAAGGGTTTGCGGCTTTTGTTCGTGTTTTAGGCGAGATTCACAGGTAATGATTCACCGAATGTCTCATCAGGAATTTCACATTGTAGTTATTGGCGCTGCAAATGGAATTGATCACCTGCTCCGCCGCGTCTCTGGCATTGTCATTCACGCAGATAATGCAGTTGAATCTCTTGCGGTTAAAAATAGAGGGCTTGGGCCAACGGATATAATAGGAGATGCGGTTCCTCAAAAGCTCCCGCTCAATCTCTCTCTTGCAATCCGGGTTATCAACCTCGCAGAGCTCTATTTCATTATTTACCTTTAGCGCTGTATATAATGGCTGCATGATTCTACCTCTTACGCAAATCTCTTGAGTCAAAAACATTTGAAACGTATGGAATCGCACGATTTAGTCTGTCATGTGCTTATCCCGAACAAAAATATTATATCACAACCGAATAGGAAAGTGCAATGAAATACTTGCCACTTTTCCTAAAAACAGATATACTATGTGTAGGTGGGAGTTAGTGTTGCCTAGAGGCGGAAAGGACGGGACGCTATGGAATTTTTTGAAAAGCTGGGGGATACCATTACAACAAAGGGGAAGGAAGCCACGGACAAGGCGAAGCAGATGGCGGAGATTGCAAGTCTCAAGAGCCAGATCGCTACCTGTGAGGACGTGATCAAGAAGAACTATATGGAGATCGGGCGCCTTTTCATGGAGCAATATAAGGACGCGGAGGACGCGCCCTTTGAGAAGCAGCGCACGGCTGTTTTGAACGCACAGGCAGGCGTGGAGGACTTGCAGAGGAAGATCAGGGAGCTTAAGGGCTTGTGATGAAGTATTTTAATTTGTTTTTCTAAGATTCTGGTTTTAAGGATAGCTCACAGGAAACATTTTAGAGCTCAAATGATGGGTGAAAGAACGGACTGTTTGGATGATATATATGAATAAATGTGGAGATTGCGGTAATGAGAGAAAGGATGCTGGACGAAATAGATATACAAATATTAAATATCCTCCAGAGAGATGCTCGTACACCCATAAAACAGGTGGCAAAAGCGGTAAATCTTTCATCGCCGGCTGTTTCCAATCGAATACAGCGGTTAGAAGTCGAAAGATATATTATCGGATATCAAGCACAAGTAGATCCGATTGCGCTGGGTCTTGGTACAAAAGCATTTATCTGTCTGGAGATAGCTCCTGTTCAAAAAAAGGAGTTTTATCCATATATAAAACAATGTAAAAATGTGGTTGAATGCAATTGTGTGACAGGAGATTATTCGATGCTGTTGGAAGTGCTTTTTGAGAACACAATAGAGCTTGATCATTTTATCAATGAGCTTCAAAGATTCGGACGGACCAAAACTCTTATTGTGTTCTCAACAACCGTAGGGCATAGAGGGGTTGAACTATAATTTTCTTATTGGTGGTCAGGTATCGATTCTAACCATTTCTGTTATAGCTTTGTTCCTATATACTAAATCTTTCCGTGCGGTAAAGCCCTGTTGTTCCCAAAAAGTATTGCCATTTTCATTCCGCTCAAAGACAACCAGAGCGACCTTGTTTATTCCGCACACTTCCAGTGCCTGCATTGCTTTTTTTACCATCTGATGTCCTATTCCTTGCCTTTGATATTTTGGGCTTACTGATATATGGTATATATATCCCCTTCTGCCATCGTTTCCAGACATAATAACCCCGATGATTTTACCTTCACTTTCAGCAACAAAACAAGTATCGGGATTTCTTGTTATAAATTTATCAATCCCATCTTGGGAATCGTCTAAATTATTTAATCCCATACCTGTGCATGACATCCACAAGGCATAAACATCGTCATAATCATCAATCAGCATTTTCCTTATTTTCACAGTGTACCCTCCTATGGGAAAATTCCTTTTATTTCTTCGGCATATATCAGCTTCCTGAGTGCCAGAACATACGCGGCCATGCGATAAGTACAATTGCATTCTTTGACCACCTCACTTAAATGCTGAAAGGATTTTGTCATGAGTTTTTCAAGCATATCATTTACTTGTTCACGCTCCCAAGTTAATTCCTGAATATTTTGAACCCATTCAAAATAGGAAACGATTACACCGCCGCTGTTCGCAAATATATCGGGAATCAGTATGATGCCGCGTTGCTCAAGCACCTCGTCTCCAGCTTCAGATGTGGGACCATTTGCTGCCTCGACAACATATAGACACTGTAATTTTTGTGCGATATCTTTATTTATTTGATTTTCGAGAGCGGCTGGTACAAGTACATCACATTTACATGTCAAAACGTTTTCATTAGAAATGTGTGATATATTTTCTTCGTTATAGTTGGCAAGGAGAGCTCCCGGGGTTTTAAGATATTGGGAGATTTTGTCGATGTTCAGCCCTTCCGTGCAGTAAATACCGCCTGAAACATCACTTACGGCAACTATTTTTGCACCGCGGTGATAGAAAATACGGGCGGCATTGCTTCCTACATTTCCCATGCCCTGAATTGCCACAGTTGTTCCAGCAAGTTCTTTCCCCTGAGTTGCAAGAAGTAGTTTTGTGCTTATCACAACGCCTCGTCCTGTCGCGGAGTTTCTTCCTCGAGAGCCGCCAAGTTCTACCGGTTTTCCAGTAACTACTCCGGGACAAGGTTTTCCGTTTAACTGACTGTAAGTGTCAAGTACCCATGCCATTGTCTGCGAATTAGTATTCACATCGGGCGCAGGAATATCTGTATCTGCACCAATGATAGGAGCGATTGCAAAGGTATAACGCCTTGTCAGATTTTTTAGTTCGCGTGGAGAAAGTGTACGTGGATCGACCTTTATGCCGCCTTTTGCACCGCCATATGGAATATTGGCTACGGCGCATTTTAAGGACATCCATACAGAAAGTGCTTTTACTTCGTTCAAGGTACAATCCTGATGATAGCGAATACCGCCCTTGAATGGTCCTCGAATGTTGGAATGTTGTACTCTGTATCCTTCAAATACTCTGACAGTGCCATCGTCCATTTCAACAGGCAGATATACCTTTGTTTCACGTTGCGGATTTTTGATAATCTCAAACATAGTCTTGTTTATGTGACCAATCTCCATTGCTTTTGTCATAGTTTTTACTACATTTTCATACGGATCATATTTTTTCTCAGTCATATTTTCCTCCCTATATCTTAAAGCATTGTTTGCCGACCGTCGGTTTTAGAAATAATAATTTTTCCATTTCAAAAAGTCAACAAATTTCCTAAGAAAAGATTTTATTTTAAATATTTAATCAAAAAACTTATTTTTTATAAATAAATGCTGTGAAAAACCTAATTTTATTAAGTATTGAAAGGAAATTGCTATTATGCTATTGTAAATGTAAGATAGTGAAGCAAGGGTAGGTTGTGGATAAGTTTTTGTGTCCTGTTTTAGAGCCTACAAATAAAAATAGTAGGGTGCAGCTTATGAATCTCCAACAGATAAAGTATGTAATGTATACGGCAAAACATAATTCCTTTTCTAAAGCGGCAAAGGAACTGCTTGTGACACAGCCTAACGTGTCAAGTGCGATAAAAGATTTAGAACAGGAGTTAATGATACAGATATTTGAGCGGAATAAGAACGGAGTATCATTGACCAAGGAAGGCGTGGTGCTGTTAAGCCAGCTCGCTCCAATTATGGAGCAGATGGGGTTCATTGAAGATTATTATATCAATAAGCAGGAAGATAATAATATATTAAACGTGGCTTGTCAGCATTGTATGATCGCTTCTAAGGCTGTGGTAGAGCTTCTTGCAGAGCATGTACCCGATGAACATTACAAGGTGCGTTTTTTGGAGGTGAAGACAAAGGAAGTTCTCAGATTTGTTCAGGAAGGTCAGGCAGAGGTAGGAGTGCTTCTTTGTAACAGGAGCAATAAGGTGCTTATGGGAGAGATAGACCAAAGAAATTTAGAGTTTGAGCTTATAAAGGAAAGATGTCCATACGTATATATAAGTGCAAAGCATCCGCTTGCCCAAAGGAAAGTTATTACAAGCGATGAGCTTGCGCCATATCCGTATGTGAAATATTATCAGGGTGAAAACAGTATGCAGTTTTATTCTGAGGAAATTGTTGAAGATCATGACTCGGATAAAACAATAATTGTTACTGATAATATGACAGCACATACAATGCTTGAGCAGCTAGACGCATATACGCTGGGAAGCGGCTATAAAAGTATGAATGAAACTGATTCTAAAGAAAGTAAAGTGGTGGTTATACCATATGATACGAATGAGGTGATAGAGCTTGGGATTATTACAAGTCGGGAGAGGAAGCTTAGCCCTCTCTGCAGACAATATATAAAAAAATTAAAAAAAGTAGTTGATATTTCCAAAGAGTGATGTATAATAGGTGTAACATATAAAAAAAATTTATATCTAAACATATTTGCCTGTCGAGTGATGAGTTTAGATTTTGAACTAAATTATACTGAGATAATGTTGGAAACAAAGGCGTTTGCAGAGGAGATATCCTCATTATGCGAATGCTTTTTTTCATTTGTTTTTGTTCAGTGTGATACAGAGATTTTCTAACTTAATCTGGCACAAGATATAAGTAAAATTTATTTATAAGGAGGAGAGTGTTATGAAGGCAATAGTGTGTCAAGGCGATCCTGTTGGCGGGGCGCCGTCAAGAGCAGCAATTATTGATTACTGGAAAAACCAGCTTGCGGATGTCGGCGAACTTACCTCAATTGATTATCGTAATAGCTTTCAGGCAAAGGAACTGGATGAGGTAGCGGCGGACTATGATGTACTAATTGGCGTATGGATAGGTGACAATATGTTTACTCGCAGTTTTTTTGAGAAGCATCCGAATCTGAAATATGTTTGTACCTTGGGACATGGTTTTGGCAACATTGACCATGAAGCGGCAAAGGAGTATGGTGTAACTTTTACAAACACTGTTTATGGTGATATGACAATCGCTCAATATGGTATGGCGATGCTTTTAAATATTTGTCATCATATAGACAGGGAAGCTTCATATTATCGGGGAAGTCTTGAGAATCATGAGTCACTTTATCAGAAAAAGCATGTTGTTACAAGGCAGATAGAGCTTTATGAAAAAACAATCGGTATTATTGGACTTGGAAGTATAGGCTATTGGATGGCAAGGATGGCAGCCGGCTTTGGAATGAAGGTAATCGCATATAGCAGACATAGGAAAGAGGGTGAAAAATATGATTTTGTTGAGCAGATATCACTTGACGAGTTATTATGCAGAAGTGATGTGATATCGGTAAACTGTCCACTCACAGATGAAACCAGAAATATGATTGATGCGAAAGCTATTGATAAAATGAAGGATGGTGTAATAATCATCAATACCGCAAGGGGCGCGATTATAGATGAAGCTGCTATGACAGCTGCGCTAAAATCAGGCAAAATTTATGCGGCAGGTCTTGATGTGGTAGCGGGAGAACCGCTGAGCGCTCCAAGTGATATCTTTGAATGTGAAAATGCGGAAATAACGGCGCACATTGCGTGGGCGCCTGCTGAGGCACGGTATCGCACTGTCAGAATTGCTGTTGATAACCTCAAAAACTGGCTGTCAGGCAATCCTACAAGTGTAATATAAATTTTATAAGACGAGGAGGAAATGTTATGAACACGGAAAAGATTTTCAGTAACAATGTATTAGAGAAGCCTGAAACGAAAAGAGCAGCGCGTTCAAATGCCATGCTTGATATATCGAAGCTTATCCGCATGGGATGGAATGAAAATCCGTATGGAATGTCGCCAAAGACGCTTGAGGCAAATCTTGAGGCAGCCCAAAAAGGCAACTTTTATCAGGACTTTTGGTGCAGAGATATGAAGAATAAGATAGCCGAGGTACAAAATGTCAGTGTTAAAAATCTTGTGGTCGGTGCGGGCTCAAGCCCTCTGATTGAGATTGTGGGTCAGGCGTTTCTGAATCCGGAGGACGAGGTGCTTATGTGTCCGACATTTGCGGCATTTATTGATATGGCGGAAATTAATCTGGGCAATGTGGTTGTGGTGCCGTTGTGTGAGGATATGAGCTATAATCTTGATGGACTGGCAGAGGCTGTCACACCGAAAACCAAAATGATAGTTGTATGTAATCCCAACAACCCAACAGGAGGTTATTTGTCATACAATAAGATTGTTGAATTTATCAATAAAGTTCCCAAAGATGTTGTACTGCTCTTTGATGAGGCGTATATTGAGTTTGCAACCGCCCCTGATTGCAAATCGACAATTCCGCTTGTATTTGAGATGACCGACAGACCAATTATAGTTATGCGTACCTTCTCAAAATACTATGGAATGGCTGGAGTAAGGGCGGGATACATAGTTGCGAATGAGGAGCTTGTAGCAGGCATAACAAAGGTCCCGGGAAGCTGGATTCCTGCAGCTGCACAAGCATCTGTGGTTGCGGCGCTTTCTGAGCCGGAATATTATCTTGAATGTAAGAGAAAAATTGTGGAAGGCAGAGAGTACCTTACGACGGAGATGGCGCAGTTGGGCTGTAAGGTATATCCGTCACAGTCTAATTTTATTATGTTCGACCCGCATTGTGATTGTGCTATGGTCAGAGAGAAGCTTATTGAAAAGGGTATCCTAATCAGTGCCCCCTTGTTTTGCCGTGTATCTGTAAGTACCAGAGAGAATAACGAATTATTTATCAAATATTTGAAGGAAATACTTGACGAGGCAAAAGCGGCAGCCTAATGCATCAGTATGGAGATGAGGAGTATATGGAAAAAGAGGAGCTTTTTTCGCGAGATAAGCTGTTAAAGCTGATATTGCCGCTGGTTGTGGAACAGATTTTGGCAGTCACCGTAGGTATGGCGGATATGATAATGGTATCGGGAGCGGGAGAGGCGGCAGTGTCGGGAATTTCGCTTGTAAATACTATTTGCACTCTGCTGATAATGATGTTTTCTGCTCTTGCAACCGGCGGTGCAGTTGTATCGGCACAATATCTTGGCAGTCAGGATAAAAATGCTGCTTGCAAATCAGCAGATCAGCTATTGCTCATATGCGGTCTGACCTCGATTGTTATAATGGCCTTGTCACTCGTGGCAAACAGGGGAATATTAGGCCTGATTTATGGTGACGTTGAGAAATCGGTTATGGACAATGCTGTGATATATTTTTACATCACAGCGGTATCTTTTCCGTTTCTTGCCATTTATAACGCTTGTGCAGGTTTGTTCCGTTCAATGAACAACTCACGGATTTCGATGAAGGTATCGATGGTTATGAATGCGCTTAATATTGCAGGGAATGCAGTATTTGTTTATGGCATGAGCTTGGGTGTCGCGGGTGTTGGACTTGCGACGCTTATATCACGCGCTGTTGCCTGCATCATAATGCTTATACTGATACGAAAACCTGTATATGAAATACACATAACTTCATATTTTAAATTGGGCTGGCAACCGCAGATTATCAAGGGAATATTAAAAATTGGAGTTCCCAATGCGCTTGAGAACAGTATGTTTCAAATAGGTAAGCTGCTCACGCAAAGTCTTATATCGAGCTTTGGTACGGCGGCGATCGCAGCAAACGCCTGTGCAAGTACAGTAGAAACATTGGCAGATATACCGGCTATCGCCATAGGACTTGGATTGACAACAGTTGTGGGGCAGTGTGTGGGAGCGGGTGATTATGCGCAGGCACGTGCTTATGCCAAGAAGCTGATAAAATATGCATATATATTTCTAATACTGTTAAACATAATTATTTTTGCGGGAGCGGGTGTGATTGCAGGATGGTATAATCTGACTGATTTAGGAAATCATTATGCGTTGCAGCTTATACGCTATCACAGTGTATGCTGTATGGCGATTTGGCCGCTTGCCTTTACCATTCCGAGTGTGTTGCGTGCCGCAGGTGATGTAAAGTATACCATGACTGTAAGCGTGGTATCCATGTGGATTTTTAGAATAGCATTTGCGTATGTGATTGCCGGTTATTTCCAAATGGGAGTTCTTGGAGTTTGGATAGCCATGACAATTGACTGGGCAGTGCGGGCGGTATTTAACATAAGACGCTTTAGAAGCAATAAATGGGAGGGCAAATCAGTAGTAAAACGCTCAGAGGCATACAAAGCGGCTTAGGCGGGATCATAACCGTAGAACAAAATTTCATAGGCAATATAAAAAGAGTGACAAGGGCGTTATCTTCAATAAGGGAGAGCGTCCTTGTGTGCGTATAATACGAGAGGAGAAGCAAAATGGAAGTTAATAAGCTATTATGCAAAAATATGAAAGAAAAACCTGAGACAAGGCGGGCGAGTCGCAAGCTGACAATAGATATCAATAAGCTTGTCAGAATGGGACTGAATGAAAATGCTTTTGGCACTTCACCAAAGGCTATACAGGCTATGAAGGATATGACAGAATATGGGAACTATTATCAGGACTGGACACAGAGTGACATAAAAAGTGCCATTTCAGAGTATTATGATGTGCCAAAGGAATTTATAGTGACAGGATGTGGCTCTAGTGCGCTTACGGATGCGTTAGGTACAGCGTTTTTGGAGTCAGGTGATGAAGTGTTGCTTGCCATGCCGACCTTTCCGGCAATCATTGACACGGCACAGATTAACGGTGCAACGCCTGTAATAGTGCCTATGGATGAGGAGGAACTTCGTTATGATATGGATAAGCTCTATGATGCCATAACCGATAAGACTAAGATGGTGTACATATGTAATCCGAACAATCCGACAGGCACCTATGTAGGGATTAAAAAGCTGATAGAGTTTGCAAGGAAGTGTCCTGATCATGTGATTCAGGTATATGATGAGGCGTATATTGAATTTGCGGAGGCGGAAGACTGTATTGAAATGGTGGGAGCAATGAAGGAGTTTAAGGATAAACCTATTGTGGTGTTGAAAACCTTCTCAAAGTTTTTTGGAATGGCTGGAGTAAGAGCGGGATTTGTTCTGGCGCAGCCGGAGATTATAGAGTGGCTTAGTAAATGTGGCACTCAATTCGCGCTTTCCAAAATATCGCAGGCAGGAGCCGCAGCAGCGATGAGAGATGTGGAGCATGCTAAATATGTGAAAACAGAAGTGGCGAAATGGCGTACATATCTTTCGGAGGAGCTTATAAAACTTGGCTGTAAGGTATATCCATCACAGACAAACTTTATTTTCTTCGATCCTCATGTCGATCCTATGGAAGTCAATAATATGATGGCGGACAAGGGGATCATGATGAGTGCGCAGGCGGGGGCATGTCGTGTGAGTGTAGGAACGCCGGAGCAGAACAGGCAGTACGTGGAATATTTGTCGCAGATACTTGATACGCTCCGCAGTTCTTGATGGCTTAATTTCATAAAATTGTTTAGTATATTTGTGATAAATTCTGCAAAATTGACAAAAAACACAAATATAAACAAAATTTATTGACATTGATAAAAAATAGTTATATTATATCTCTGACAAATAAATACATAAATTTAAACGAAGGCGTTTCCCAAGAGTGAGAAACGCCTTTTCGTTGTTTTGAGGAAGGGGGATTTTATGAAAAAGCTGGAAATTATTATTAAACCGGAGAAGCTGGAGAGTCTTCAGGAAATTTTTGAGGAGTGCAAAGCGCACGGTGCAATGGTTTCAAACATTCAAGGCTATGGCAATCAGAAGGGGCATAAAGAACTGTATAGAGGAGCTGAGCTTGATACCAAGATGCTGCCAAAGCTTAGAGTGGAAACAGTTACTGATGATAATACTGCGGAGGTTATCATTGGGAGAGTAGTGGAGAATATTAAAACGGGAAATTATGGCGATGGTAAGATTTTTGTATATCAAGTGGAAGATGCTGTGAGAATACGAACCGGTGAACACGGAGCTGAGGCACTGTAAGACACTGATAAGTGAGAAACCGGAATGGAGGGTTTATTATGGATACACAATTGTTAATGAATATTATGTGGACTATGCTTGGAGCTTTTCTTGTTTATTTTATGCAAGCCGGATTTGCAATGGTTGAAACAGGTTTTACCAGAGCAAAGAATGCAGGCAATATACTTATGAAAAACCTGATGGACTTTGTGCTGGGTTCCTTGTTTTTCTTTATCCTTGGATTTGCGGTTATGTTCGGCGGTGACAATCCGGTCATAGGGACAAGTGGATTTTTTGGGATCACTGGGCTTGCTGATGCTGATGGAATGTTTAATGGGCTTCCGATAGGGGTATTTATATTTTTTCATACTGTATTTTGTGCTACGGCAGCGACTATAGTATCAGGAGCAATGGCGGAAAGAACAAAGTTTATATCATATTTGTTTTACTCTGCTGCAATAAGTGTTTTGATTTATCCGGTGACGGGACATTGGATTTGGGGCGGTGGATGGCTTTCGGATTTGGGGTTTCATGATTTTGCGGGCTCTACTGCAGTACATATGGTGGGCGGTATATGTGCACTTGTAGGAGCAAAGATACTTGGTCCAAGGATTGGTAAATATGCAAAGGACGGGAAACCAAAGGCTATCCCAGGGCATAATCTTCCTCTTGGTGTTTTAGGAGTGTTTATTTTATGGTTCTGTTGGTTTGGGTTTAATTGTGGTTCTACCACAGCGGCGGTGACAAATATAGGCGATATAGCTGTTACCACGAATCTTGCCGCTTCAGCTTCAACCTTTGCTGCCTTAGTGCTTACTTGGATAAAGTATGGAAAACCGGATGTGACAATGACGTGTAACGGGACGCTTGCCGGACTTGTGGCAATCACAGCCGGTTGTGATGCCGTAACGGGATATGAGGCTATCGCCATAGGACTTATTGCGGGAATTGTAGTGGTATTTGCGATTGAGTTAATTGATCACGTGGTAAAGATAGATGATCCGGTGGGTGCCATTGGTGTGCATGGAATATGCGGTGCGCTTGGAACTGTCCTGACGGGGGTATTCGGAGAGGGCTGCAGCTTTGCGGCACAGCTTCTTGGTGTTCTTGCTGTAATTGTGTATGTTTCGATCATGGCGTTTATCGTGTTTACGATCATCAATAAAACAGTAGGACTTAGGGTTGATGAGGACGAGGAAATAGAGGGTCTTGACATAAAGGAACACGGAAGCTCTGCCTACGCAAATTTCCATTTCCATAATGATAAGTAAATATATTGCAGTAGAAATGGGGGAGCATTATGAAAAAACTAACCATTATTGTAAAGCCCGGTCGTGCAAAGGATGTAATAGAAATATTTGAGTCTTGTGCTGTGTATGGCATTATGGAGGAAGATATTCACGGTTATGGAACACAAAAGGGGTATACAACAAATTACAGAGGTCTCAAAAACGGAGTGAACACGCTGATAAAGACAAAACTCCAAACTGTAGGTGATGATGACACGATACAGTTTCTTGCAATGTTGTTGGAAGAAAAACTTAAAACAGGTAAAATCGGAGATGGGAAGATATTCATTGAAGATGTATTTGACGCTGTACGAATAAGGACAGGGGAGCGTGGAGAGCAGGCATTATAGGGAGGGATGTATTATGCTAAGTTATATTGTGAAGAGATTATTGATAGGTGTTGTCACGCTATGGGCATTGATCACACTGACTTTTATCCTTGTGCACAGAATGCCCGGGAGTCCCTTTGAGGCTGATAACCTTTCGGAGAACCAGATAGAGCAGCTTGAAGAGGCATATGGTCTCAACGAGCCTGAGTGGAAACAGTACATACTATACTTGGAGAATCTTATGCATGGTGAGCTTGGTATTTCTTACAAGAAGAATATTTCAGTGAATACGTTGATTGCGAGAGGTGCGCCATATACAATCAAGGTCGGACTTATTGCATTTACAATATCAGCGGTCATAGGAATTGCGATAGGTATAGTGATGTCAACAACAAAAAGTCAGGTGTTAAAAAATATTCTGTTAGCCTATGCCACCTTAGGAGTGAGTGTTCCTGCATTTGTAATCGCACTGTATCTGATGCTTGTGTTTGGCGTATGGCTCGGGGCATTGCCAATCGTGGGACTTAGTTCTCCTGCACATTATATTCTTCCTGTTGCAGCGCAGGCTTTTGGACCGATAGCAACAATAGCGCGTCTTACCAAAAGCACATATACTGAAGCCACACAGATGGATTATGTGATTATGGCAAAGGCAAAGGGACTTAGCAATGCTCAGATTATGTTTAAGCATGTGCTTAAAAATGCTCTTATCCCTGTGATAACCTACTTTGGACCTGCGATTGCCTTTACTATAACGGGCAGCTTCGTAATTGAGCAGATTTTCTCAATTCCAGGGATAGGAAGGGAGTTTACCAATGCAATCACCAATCGCGACTATACGGTAGTGTTGGGATTCAGTGTGTTTATCGGTGCGCTGATAATAGTTGCAAACCTCATAGTCGATATACTTTGCTCCATAGTAGATCCAAGGATAAAGCTTAATAGTTAAGGGAGGTGCTAGTTATGTCTGACTGGTTTTCACCGCTTTCTGACGAAGATAAAAACAGCGAATTTATTGCGTTGGAGAGTAAAACTTTTGTGAGGGAGGCGATGGAGCGCTTCCTTAAAAATAAAATGGCAGTCGTGGGATTTTTGCTCCTTTTGTTATTTGCGGTGTTCGCAATATTTGGACCGTTCTTTAGTCCTTATGAATATGATGCCCAGGATACGTCAAATGCGTATGCCGCCTCTAGCGTGGAGCATATTTTAGGAACAGATAAGTTTGGTCGTGATGTTTTTGTAAGGCTCTGCTATGGGGCTAGAATTAGTTTAAGCATCGGGTTTGGCGCAGCAATCATCAACAGTGTTATTGGAGTGGTGATAGGCGGTCTATGCGGTTATCTTGGCGGTAAATTTGATTCGGTTGTTATGAGAATTGTAGATATCATATATGCGATGCCCTCAATGCTGTACGTGATATTGATCATGATGCTGAACGGCGCAAATGTGCAGAGTATATTGATTGGTGTATGCATTCCAGGATGGATCGGCATGGCAAGGCAGGTGCGTGGTCAGGTAATTGGTCTTAAGGAGCAGGAATTTGCACTTGCGGCTCTAGTGCTGGGGGCGAGTGATAAACGGATACTATTTAAGCATCTGATCATAAATGCGATTGGACCTATCATAGTTCAAATGACACTGCTTGTGCCGAGTGCAATTTTTACGGAGGCCTTTTTAAGCTTTATTGGAATCGGGATTTCGGCGCCAATGGCAAGTTGGGGTTCAATGGCACAGGACGCCAGACAGGTAATCACGCTCCATCCTGTGCAGATGCTGCTTCCAACCCTGTGTATCTGTTTGACAATTTTTTCACTTAACTTTTTTGGCGAGGGAATAGGAGACGCATTTAACCCTAAGAAAAAATAGCAGCGCAGTTTGCTCGGGAAAGGGTGGTTGTAATGGATAATAATTTATTGGAAATAGAGCATTTAACAACTGAATTTGCTACGCCAAACGGTACTGTTCAGGCGGTGAGAGATGTGTCCTATAAGCTTGCGGAGGGAGAGATACTTGGCATAGTGGGCGAGTCAGGATCTGGAAAAAGTCAGGGAATGCTCACTCTTATGGGACTTCTCGCAAGTAATGGCAGGGTAGTAAACGGCACGATAAAATTCAACGGAAAAGACATATCTCCAAACTACACAGACAAAAAGGAGAAAAAGGAATATCAGAGGATGATGCGTTCCATCCGTGGAAATGAAATTGGCATGATATTTCAGGATCCGATGACCTTCTTAAATCCTATATTGAAGATTGGTACGCAGCTTACAGAAGGAATAATAACACATACGAGGTGCAACAGGAAGGAAGCTCGACAGCGGGCGGTCGAGCTGATGCGTCAGGTGGGTATACCTAGTCCCGAAAAACGCCTTGACCAGTATCCGTTTGAATTTTCTGGTGGTATGCGTCAGCGTATTATCATTGCGGCTGCTCTTGCATGTAATCCTAAGCTCATAATTGCTGACGAGCCGACTACGGCGCTTGATGTTACTGTGCAGGCACAAATACTGGAGCTTTTGCAGAAAATCACGCGGGAATCGGGAGCAAGCGTAATAATGATAACGCATGACCTTGGTGTGGTTGCTACTATGTGTGACCGTATCGCAATTATGTATGCGGGGCAGATTGTTGAGGAGGGTACAACGGATGAGATTTTTTATGAATCAAAACACCCATATACAAAGGGACTCCTCAATAGCATTAATAACTCGGAAAAGGACGATGAGGAAACATTGGTGCCTATTCCGGGTACGCCGCCTGATTTGACCAATCTTCCGGGGGGTTGTGCATTTATGGCAAGATGCCCGTATGCTATGAAAATATGTGCTGTTCAGGAATCTCCGGTAACTACATATACCAAGACGCATTTTTGCAGATGTTGGCTTGAAAATATGGATGAGTCGCTTATCACAGTTGGAAAGACCATAGAGGCTATAGCGGTAAAAGTCGGAAAAGGTAAGCATGAGGAGAGGTGAGTCTAATGAAAAATACTGTTGATGATCATAGGGATACCGTCTTGGAGGTAAAAAACTTATGCAAGTTTTTCCAAGTAAACAGAGGCTTTAAACCGCCACAAATGGTGCAGGCTGTGAATGATATTTCATTTCAAATAGAAAAAGGGGAGACATTGGGGCTTGTAGGTGAATCGGGCTGTGGAAAGAGCAGTCTGGGACGCACAATACTGAGAATATATGAGCCGACAAGAGGAAATATATATTTCAATGGAGAGGATATATCAAAGCTTTCAAGAAAGCGAATGCTTCCATATAGGCGAAAACTCCAGATGATATTTCAAGACCCTTATGCGTCGCTCAATCCGCGTTTTACAGTGGGAGAAATCATAGGTGAGCCTATGGAGATCCATGATCTGTATACGCCGTCGCAGCGGGCAAAAAGAGTGCAGGAGCTCTTGGAAACAGTGGGCTTGAAGCCTGACCATATACGTCGCTATCCTCATGAGTTTTCGGGAGGTCAGAGGCAGCGTATCGGAATAGCAAGAACTCTTGCGTTAGATCCTGAATTTATAGTGTGTGACGAGCCGATTTCCGCGCTTGATGTTTCAATACAGGCGCAGGTAATTAATCTTCTGGAAAGGATACAGAAGGAAAGAGGCATCAGCTATCTCTTTATTGCGCATGATCTGGGAATGGTTAAACATATCAGCCATCGGATAGGTGTTATGTATCTGGGGCATATGGTTGAGATGGGAAAGTCAAACGATGTATACAGAAAACCGCTTCATCCATACTCAAAAGCACTCCTGTCGGCGGAGCCCATACCTGATCCAAATATGGCCAGAAACAAGAAGAGGATTCTGCTTGAAGGTGAAATACCAAGCCCAATTAATCCGCCTAAAGGCTGTCCGTTTAACACCAGATGTCCTTATGCGGTATCAGAGTGTTTTAATCAAATGCCTGCCACTTTTAACGTGGATGACAGGCAGGTTGCGTGCTATCTCTATTCGCCTCGTTATTTAAGACAACGCGAGAATATAAGTATAGAGCCTTTAATTGGAAAAAAGCAAAACGCAGTGTGATGTTTTCCCGTTGCGGGTTTACATAAAATAAAGCTGAGGAGGTAATGTTTATGAAAAGATTATGGAAGAAGATTGTGGCATTGGTACTGACCTCATCTATAGTGGTCGGGCTTAGTGCATGTGCAGGCACAAAGGAATCGTCAAGTTCAAAGGCGTCACAGGCGGCAGACGGGACAACCTATAAGGTGATTACAACCTATACATCACCAGAGGATGGCACGCTGGATGCCGCAGGAAACGTAGGCTACTGGTGGTGGTATTATAACGCATACGCAACTGCACCGCTTGTGGAGCTTGCAGAGGACGGCTCATACAAGTACATTGCAGCAGAGAGTGTTGATATCAATGACGATATGACGGAATTTACTTTCCATATCAGGGAGAATGCAAATTGGAACAATGGTGACGCACTCACATCTCAGGATTTCTACAACACTATTACAAGAGCACTTGATCCCTCGTGTGGAAACGGCTATTCATCAATGCTCTTTTCCATTATGGGAGCAAGTGATATATATAATAACGGAGCGGATATGAACAAGCTTGGCGTAGAGTGTGTTGATGAAAAGACGATAAAGTTTACGCTTGTATCCACAACACCGTACTTTATGGATATGCTTGCGCTTCCAGTATACACACCAACTCACAGAACCCTGCAGACAGAAACAAATGGCTCGTGGGCTATGGGTGAGGATCTGGAGGCCTTGGTAAGCTGCGGACCCTTCTACATGGCAGAGTATGTACCAAGCCAATATTTTGTATTCAAAAGAAATGCGGACTATGTTTTAGCAGACGAGATAAAGCTTGATGAAATAAAACATATGGTTATGGATGACACACAGGCAATTATAAACGCTTATAAAACGGGTGAGTTGGATGTGGCGTCCGCGGATTATACTGTGCTCGAGGAATATGAGGGAAAGGACGATCTTTATATAACGGATACAATTGTCTCAAACTATGAGCTTTTTGATATTACGGAGCCGCCTTTTGATGATATCAGGGTAAGAGAGGCGTTTGCGATAAGTGTTGACCGTGACGCCGTTGCAACGGCGTGTGGCGCAAATTATATAGGATCAACTTTCTTTGTAGCGCCTAAGCTTGTGTCAAAAGCGAGTGGAAAGACATGGGCTGAGGAGGCAGGTGGTGAACTTCTCGCCTATGATCCTGAAAGAGCAAAGGAGCTGCTGGCAGAGGCAGGCTATCCTGACGGTGATGGATTTCCTACGGTTACCTATAAATATCCGAGCCAACAGTTGGAATCTGATATTGCACAGGCACTGCAAGCACAGTGGAAAGAAAAACTTGGCATTGAGATACAGCTTGAAGCACAGGAATATCAGGTGAATGTTGCAGACAGGCGTGCGGGAGATTTTGAATTGTGTCGCATGCAGTGGACGGCGGACTTTGCTGATCCATTCTCATATCTTGCAATGTATATGAGTACCGACACGTATAATGATAATGGAACATCATGTGAGAAATATGATGAGCTTATGAATCAATCCATGCTGGAGACAGATACCCAAAAGCGTTTTGAGTTGATGCATGAGGCGGAACGGGTGCTTGTGTCAGAGTATTTTTGGGGAGTGCCAGTTTTGGCAAGAGAGTCCATAAACCTCGTGAATCCTAAGATTACCAACAGAGTGATCGATCCATCAAGAGGGTTGACACGTTACAAGTACGCCGATCTTGTTACAGAATAATGTATAGGAAGAAAACATCAATGTACCCAAATGAATTAAAACAATATATAAGCGCACGAAAAGGAAAATTAAACGGAGAAGAGATAAATTATATCACAGACTTTAATTTTCATCCTCAAATTAAGCATATCACGTACAATCTTTGGGAATGTAGCTTTGATATGTGGGATAATATAGGGAATCACTATCATTTTGAAAGCCGACAATAAATAATCAGAAAGATATGTGCCCCAAATGATTAGTTAAGAAAACCCGAACAGCAGATTGCCGTTCGGGTTTTTCTGTGGTGCGCCATACGGCGCACGCTTCTAACGGGTGCATAGAGTTTCGATGCTCTGTGTGCAGGGTTGTTGACTAATCGTCCCCGCCGCCCCGTTGGTTGATCTCCCATTGCTGCTGATTGATGATCGCATCTGCATCAGGATTAAGGAAGAACAGCTCATCATGGGAACAGCGGTTGGACGTGTTGGGAGCCATAACGCTCTGCGTCCCGTCGGGATTGGTAACGATGGTGGTAGAGCCCTTGATCAGCGCGGGATATTCCGGCAGCGCAAGGGTTGCTACGCCCTCGTATGCGAAGGGGCATTGCGGAGTGGCTATCAGTCCGCTGTAACCACAGATGCGTCCCTGATAATGGATATCACACAGCTCCGTGGGCTCTGTGCCCACGGCGAAGTATTCCGTCACCACGCAGCCCTGCTCCGCACAGAGACCGGGGGTGGGGAGCTTGCCGGATTTGGAGCAGATCTGCGTCTGTACCAAGCCCTCGGGAATCGGGAAGGTTGTGTTGGGCAGCTCCTCGTGGATTCTTTTCATAACAGATTTCCAGAGGTTCTTGGCGACATCTCTCTCTCCGTTATTCTTAAGGGTCACATTATTGTCATAGCCTGCCCACACAGTCGCCGTGTAATAGGGAGTGAAGCCGGCGAACCACACATCTTGGTATTTTTGGGAGGTTCCCGTCTTGCCCGCGATCGCCATGTTGGGGTTAAAATTACATCTGGCGCCGGTACCCTTGGTCACCACGTCCGTCATGGCGTCCGTCAGGAGAAAGGCAGTGGTCTCCTTGAGCACCTGTCGGCTCTTTGGAGTGGTGTTGTCAAGTATGACATTGCCGTCCGCGTCAGTCACTCTGGTGTAGAGCTTTGGCTCCATATAGGTGCCAAGGTTTGCTATGGAGGCATAGGCGGCGTTTAGCTCGTAAGGGCTTACGCCGTGGGTGATACCGCCGATCGCGGTGGGCTGCTGTACGTCGGAGAACCATTGGTCGCCGATCCACTCGCCGTCCGTGAGTGTGGTGAAACCGAAGTTGATCAGATAATCATAGCCCAACTGGGGAGTCAACACGGTAAACGCCTTGACGGATATAATATTTAGCGATTGCTCGATCGCATAGCGGATAGAGCAGATGCCCTTCCAGCCTACCTTTTCCTCGTCATACCAGTTGTTGACAGGCGTGCCGTTGTCATAGTTGAAGGGAGCGTCGTTGTAGACGGTGGCGAGTGTCTGTCCGTTGGCGTCCAAGGCGGGTGCAAAGACTGCCACTACCTTGAAGGTGGAGCCGGGGGAGCTGCCCGCGGAGGTGGCGCGGTTGAGCGTGCGTCGTCCCTCCTTGGCGCCGCGACCGCCTACCATGGCGACCACGTAGCCTGATGTCTGATCCTCTATGACCATAGCCGCCTGTGGCTGTGCTGTCATGGAGATGCTCTCGGTAAAGCTGTCGGATTCGGCGTCCATGCCAAGCTCCTCCATCATTGCGGCGCGGTAGATATTGATTGCTTCATAGGCGTCGTCCTGTGAGGAGAAGATCAGGTTAAAGTTCTTGTCCTTATTCTCCTTATACCAGCTCATCATATTTTCCTTGCTGTAATTGTGCCTCTCCTCGTTGGTGTCCGTGATGGTCAGGGCGTAGCTCAGATACCAGTGCACTCCGGCGTTATAGTTGTCCTCGTTGGCGAATTCCTCGTCGGCTATGCGCTGAATCTTGGGGTCTAAGGTGGAGTCGATACGCAGTCCGCCGGAGGACATCATATATTCCGCGGTGACCTCGGGATAGCCCGCGGCGACCAGATCCTTCAGCACCTGCTCGTATACCGCGTCAGAGAAATAAGAGCCTGAGGTGCTGTCCGCCACCTTGAAGTCCACGTCATGCATACTGATGCGCTCGTACACGGCGTCCGTGTCCGCAATCGCCTCGTCATACTCGTCCTCCGTGATGAAGCCCAGCCGCTTCATATTGTCCAGACATGTTTTGCGGCGCTCCTTGTTGTTCTCGGGATAGCGGATCGGGTTTTTGGCGGAAGGGTTCTGGGTGATACTGGCGATGACCGCGCTCTCCGAGATGGTGAGCTCGGAGCAGGTCTTGCCAAAATACCGTAGCGACGCCGCTTCCACCCCCAAGGTGTTCTGTCCCAGGTTGATGGCGTTCATATAGCGCAGGAGCACCTCGTCCTTGGTGGAGTTCTTGGTCAGCTCTTGGGCAAGGTACTGCTCCTGAATCTTACGCTTGACCGACTTGATCATATTGTCCCCCTCCTCAGTCCATGAGGTGAAGACGGTATTCTTGAGAAGCTGCTGCGTGATGGTGCTGGCGCCCTGCTTCTCCTTGCCGCCGGTCTTGACAAACTGGTAGCCGGCGCGGACGATACCCTGCATATCAATGCCGTTGTGCTGATAGAAACGCTCGTCCTCGATCGCCACGAACGCCTGTCCTAAATACGTGGGAACCTGATCTATCGTCACCTCGATACGGTTGGAGTTAGTGCTGACATATTGGTCAATCTCGTTGCCCTCCCTGTCATACACGATTGTCGCCTGTCCCGACGCAATCACGTCACTGGTACGAATCTTGGGCGTTCCCTCCAAAATGCCGTGAAATATACCGATGCCAGCGGCAACCCCGCAGATGCCGATGCCGAGACATGCCACGAGCATCAATTTCACGCAGGACAATATCAATTTTCTTTGCCATTTTCCGGCTTTAGAGTTCAGTGCCTTTTGTTTTTCGCGGACACCTTTCTTACCATAATTCATAGGATTCGCCTTTCTTAAAAAACTTGCTGTCTGGGTAAATAGGATACCCGCTCTGCAGAATATATATCTATTATAGCAAAAAATAATTTGTAAATAAAGGTTTTATTCCCAGTCTTAAGAATTGTTTTACATTTTGGACTAAATATGCTAAGATTAAGCTTATTACTGCTGTATCGCAAGCGTATTCGTGATATGCGGCGTGGGTAGATTGAAAAATCAAAGATTTTTCAATCGGCAATTTGTGTCTGCGCCCAAATTTCCGGATTGCGGAAAGGTATGGTTATTATTATGGATTCTTACAAGGTGCTTCTGGAGGGCGGCGAGGGAGAGATCGTCGAGAAAAAATCCCGTTTTATCGCTACGGTGGCTAAGTGTGAGACGGAGGAGGAAGCGGTTCGTTTCATTGAGCAAATAAAGAAAAAATACTGGGACGCCAAGCATAACTGTTCCGCCCTTGTCATCGGCGACAGGGGGGAGCTGACCCGCTGCAGCGATGACGGGGAGCCTTCGGGAACCGCGGGACGTCCTATGCTCGAGGTGCTTTTGGGAATGGGAATACGCAACGTGGCGGTGGTGGTGACACGGTACTTTGGCGGCGTGCTCTTGGGAACGGGAGGACTGGTGCGGGCGTACACCCAAGCTGTCAAGGAGGGGCTTGCCCATTGCAGTATCGGAGTCAGGCGCTTAGGGCATGAGATAGAGGTGGTAACGGATTACAACGGCGTGGGCAAGGTGCTCTATCTGCTCAGGCAGAACGGCTTGGAGCCGCAGGAGAGCTCCTATGCGGACAATGTGACGCTCAGGCTGATCGTCCCCGCCGAGAGCGCTGAGTCCCTGTGCGCTGAGCTCACAGAGGTCACCCTCGGCAAGGCGAAAATAGACAAGCTGCGGGAATTGTATTATATTGACGCTAACAGTTCGGCTATGGAATGATTTGGGCGAGCAGATGCCGCGAGGGTCATATCGGGAGGGAAAAGGCTATGGATCAGTTGATGACATTGGAGGAGCTGTTGGAGCTTTTGGAGTCCAAGCAATATACCAAGCTGCGCCAATCACTGGCGGAGGAGAATTCCGCCGATGCCGCCGCGCTGCTTGAGGAATTGGAGGAGGAGAAGCTTCTCCGCGCGTTTCGGATTCTGCCCAAGGACTTGGCGGCAGATGTATTTTCCTATATGGAGACTGACGTTCAGCAGACGATCATCACCGCTTTGTCCGACAGGGAGACTGCCAACATCATCAACAATCTGATGGCGGACGACGCCGCCGACCTGTTGGAGGAGATGCCCGCGAACGTGGTGACGAAGATACTGGAGAACGCCAATGCGGAAACCCGCCGCGACATCAATCATTTGCTGCGCTATCCCGAGGATTCGGCAGGAAGCGTCATGACGGTGGAGTATGTGGATCTTAAGGAGAATTTCACCGTGCAGGACGCTATCGCGCATATCCGCCATGTGGGACTTGACAGCGAGACTATCAA
The DNA here is from genome assembly GCA_023663505.1 of Muribaculum sp. Lineage (GTDB taxonomy): Bacteria > Bacillota > Clostridia > Lachnospirales > Lachnospiraceae > Acetatifactor. The sequence continues at coordinate 17,746 of JAMPHH010000014.1, read as the reverse complement.
CGTCTGCTATGTGCTGGATAATCAGAGAAGGCTTCTCGGGACGGTCGCCCTGAGGTATCTGCTTTTATCCGACCCGCAGGAGCGCATCGGCAATATCATGCATGAAAATGTCATAGCGATCGGCACCCTGATGGATCAGGAGGAGGTTGCCGCTCGGTTTAAGAAATATGATTTTACGACGATGCCCGTGGTGGACAATGAGAATCGTCTCGTGGGCATTATCACCGTTGATGATATCGTGGATATTATGGAGGAGGAGACCACGGAGGATATGGAGAAGATGGCTGCTATCGTGCCCAGTGATAAGCCTTACATGCGAACCTCGGTCTGGGAGACCTTCAAAAAGAGGATTCCATGGCTGCTCCTGTTGATGGTGTCCGCCACGTTTACAGGGGCGATACTGACCAGATTTGAGGACGCGCTCAGCGCGTGTGCGGTGCTGATCGCCTTTATTCCCATGCTGATGGACACAGGGGGAAACGCGGGCGGACAGGCGAGCGTGACCGTTATCCGCGGACTCTCCCTCGGGGAGATAGAGTACAGAGACGTGCCGGGGGTCGTGTGGAAGGAGGTGCGGGTGGCGCTGATGTGCGGTCTGTGCCTTGCTGCTGCCAACTTTTGCAAATTGATTATATTTGACAGGACGGGGGTGCTGGTTGCTTTTGTGGTGTGCCTGACTCTCGTGGTGGCGGTTTTGATGGCGATGATCGTGGGGTGTCTTTTGCCCATCGGTGCGAAACGTCTCGGCTTCGACCCCGCAGTGATGGCGAGCCCCTTCATCACCACCATTGTGGACGCGCTGTCCCTGCTCGTATACTGCACGGTAGCGAGAATCGTACTTGGACTCTAAGAGGTTGCATAACTTCCGTAACAGGTTCAGCCATAGAATGATTTGTTAATTGAGCATACTTGCTGCAATATCCAACCCCGCACTATTAGAAAACACCCAACCGCAGCCAGTCCGCAAAACACTCCCAGCCATCTCCCGCCGCCCCTTCGCACTATGATTTGAAGGCTGAACTGTTACTAACTCCCGTTAAAGGTGCGTTGTCGCACTTGACGTGTCCCGCAACTTATTTTATAATAAGATGGAATGTGGGGTAAGGGCTTGGCGGTTTGAACCGCCGGAATGGGGATTACAAATGATTAAGAGCATGACCGGCTTCGGCAGATGTGAGATTGCCGAGAACAACAGGAAATTTACGGTGGAAATGAAGTCCGTCAATCATCGCTATCTGGACGTGAGCATCAAGATGCCCAAGCGGTTTAATTTCTTTGAGGCGGCGATCCGCAGTGAGCTTAAGGATTACATTTCCAGAGGCAAGGTAGACGTGTTCATTGCCTATGAGGACTTTTCCGAGAACAATTCCAGTGTCCGGTATAATAAGGAAGTGGCGGCTGAGTATCTGAAATACCTGCGTCAGATGGCGGAGGACTTTCAGCTTGACGATGATATCCGCGTCTCCACGCTGTCCAAATATCCCGAGGTGTTCACCATGGAGGAGAACAACGATAACGAGGAGGAGCTTTGGAAGGAGCTGCAAAGGGCTGTCAGGGGAGCGGCGGAGATGTTCGTGCAGAGCCGTGTCACCGAGGGAGAGCAGCTTCGCGGGGACCTGATAGAGAAGCTGGACGGTATGCTGTCCTTGGTGGATTTTATCACGGAGCGTTCCCCTCAGGTCGTGGCGGAGTACAGACAGCGGTTGGAGGACAAGGTAAGGGAGCTGCTCGGGGATAACACGGTTGACGAGTCAAGACTGCTCACGGAGGTTACTATTTTTGCGGATAAGGCTTGTGTGGACGAGGAGCTTGTGCGCCTGCGCAGTCATATCGAGACGACCAAGGCGACGCTGCTCGAGGGCGGGATCATCGGAAGGAAGCTTGATTTTATCGCGCAGGAGATGAATCGGGAGGCGAACACCACGCTTTCCAAATCAAACGATCTGGAGATTTCCAATCGTGCCATCGAGCTAAAGACAGAGATAGAGAAGGTTCGCGAGCAGATTCAAAACATTGAATAGGGGTTATTTATGTTAATTCATATCGGTTTTGGCAATATTGTGAACACAACCAAGATTATTGCTATCGTAAGCCCCGATTCCGCACCAATCAAGCGTATGGTACAGCGCGCTAAGGAGCAGGGGACTGCCATAGACGCCACACAGGGGAGGCGCACCAAGTCGGTGTTGGTGATGGAGAACGGGCAGGTGGTTCTGTCGGCGCTTCTTCCGGAGACCATAGCGGGCAGGGCGCAGCCTGTGGGACAGGAGGCGCTCTCCGAGAGCGGCATGGCGGAGAATCGGCTGACGGACGGAGAGGGAGAGGAGTAGGCATGGACAATACAGTGCAGAGGGACGGCATCTTGATCGTGATATCAGGATTCTCGGGAGCGGGTAAGGGCACCTTGGTGCAGAAGCTTTTGGATACCTATGACAACTATGCGCTTTCTATCTCTATGACCACGAGGGCTCCAAGGGAGGGAGAGCAGGACGGTGTCCACTATTTCTTTACGGATAAGGAACATTTTGAGGAGAAGATCGGGCAAAACGGCTTGATCGAATACGCGCAGTATTGTGGCAATTATTATGGAACGCCCAGAGCGTATGTGGAGGAACAGCTTCAGGCAGGCAAAAACGTGGTTCTCGAGATTGAGATTCAGGGAGCCATGAAGATCAAGGAGTTATTTCCCGAGAGTCTGCTTTTGTTCGTGACGCCGCCCACGGCTGCGGAGCTCGAGCGCAGGCTAAAGGGCAGGGGAACGGAGACGGCGGAGGTGATCGCCAACCGTCTCGCCAGAGCATATGAGGAGTCAGAAGGCATGGATGCCTATGATTATATTATGGTAAATGATGACTTGGAGGACTGTGTGAGAGAGCTGCATCAGGTTGTGGAGGCGGCCCGCAGATCGCCTGTCCGCAGGAAGGCATTTATCCGAGAGATCAGAGAAGAATTGAAAGGTTTCATGAAAGGAGCACAAAAATAATGTTACATCCGTCATATTCAGATTTGATGAAGGTAGTAAACAGTGAGGTGGAGCACGGGGAGGCGCCTGTGGTAAACAGCCGCTATTCCATAGTGATGGCAACCTCCAAGCGCGCAAGACAGATCATCTCAGGTGACGACCCATTGGTGGAGGGGGACGTGCAAAAGCCCCTGTCCCTTGCGGTGGAGGAGTTGAATCAGGGGATGATCAAGATTCTTGGGGATGATGAAGTGGAATAAGCGGGGATTTAACAATAGTCGGCGTTTTCAAATATGCCGGCTATTGTCGCATATTTGGAGGACAAATGAGTGATATGATGAAAATATTGTTTGTTTCTCTGGGCTGTGACAAGAATCTGGTAGATTCCGAGATGATGCTTGGGATGTTGGGAGAGCAGGGTTATCGCTTCACAGATGATGAGAGCGAGGCGGATATCGTCGTGGTGAACACCTGCTGTTTTATCGGGGACGCCAAGGAGGAGAGCATTAATACCCTGCTTGAGATGGCGGATCTGAAGGATTCCGGACAGATCAAGGCATTGATTGCAGCGGGCTGTCTGGCACAGCGTTATCGGGAGGAGATTCAGCGGGAGATTCCGCAGGTGGACGCCGTCTTGGGCACTATGGCGATCGACGAGATCGGGGCGGCGGTGGAGGAGGTCCTCTCAGGAAGGGCTTCTAATCATTATAAGAGCATTGACTCGCCGCCTGTCACAGGTGTGAGAAGGGTGCTCACCACGGGAGGGCATTATGCATATCTCAAGATCGCAGAGGGGTGTGACAAGCATTGTACATATTGTATTATCCCCAAGGTGAGAGGAGCCTATCGCAGTGTGCCCATGGAAAGCCTGCTGCGTGAGGCGAGGGCTTTGGCGGCGGACGGTGTGAAGGAGCTGATTCTGGTAGCACAGGAGACCACGCTCTACGGCGTGGATCTGTACGGGGAGAAATGTCTGCCCAAGCTTTTGCGCGAGCTGTGCGGGGTGGAGGGGATTGCTTGGATTCGCCTTCTCTATTGTTATCCGGAGGAGATCACGGAGGAATTGATGGAGGTGATCGCCTCGGAGCCCAAGGTGTGTCACTATCTCGACATTCCCATTCAACACGCTTCCGATCGTGTGCTGGCGCGTATGGGAAGGCGCACCAACGAGGAGAAGCTTCGGGAGATGGTTGCGAGACTCAGGGAGAGAATACCCGATATCTGCCTGCGGACAACCCTGATCAGCGGTTTTCCCGGGGAGACTCAGGAGGATTTCGAGGAGCTGTATCGCTTTGTGAATGAGATGGAATTCGACAGGCTTGGGGTTTTCCCTTATTCTCAGGAGGAAGACACGGCGGCAGCAGTCATGGAGGGGCAGCTTGCCGAGGAGGTCAAGTGCTCTCGCAGGGACGAGCTGATGGAGCTGCAGCAGGCGATCGTCTTCGAGAAGGCGGAGAGTCTGGTGGGGCGGGAGCTTGTGGCGATCATCGAGGGGAAGGTGGCAGATGAGGATACCTATGTGGCGCGCACCTATCGGGACGCACCCAATGTGGACGGCTATTTATTTTTAAACACCACGGCAAGCCTGATGACGGGGGATATGGTCAAGGCACTGGTGACAGACGCCAACGAGTATGATTTGATAGGAGAGTTAGTGGATGAGTGAGGATATAAAGATAAATAAAAATAATCAAAATCAAAATAATCAGAATAAAATGAATCTGCCCAACAAGCTGACGGTGTTCAGGGTGATCCTGATCCTGCCCTTTGTGCTTGTGCTGTTGGGAAGCTTTCAGGGGTGGAGTTGGTATCAGGCGGTTTTGGGCACGGATACCGTTATGGCGGAGTATATCGCCCTTGCTATTTTTATCATTGCCAGTCTCACGGATATGTTGGACGGCAAGATTGCAAGAAAGTATAATCTGGTGACGAATTTTGGTAAATTTATGGACCCCTTGGCGGACAAGCTTTTAGTCTGTGCCGCGATGATCGTGCTGGTGGAGATGGGCAGAATCCCCTCGTGGGTGGTGATCGTCATTATCAGCAGGGAGTTTATCATCAGCGGTTTTCGGCTGATCGCCTCGGACAACGGGGTGGTGATCGCCGCGAGCTATTGGGGAAAGTTCAAGACCACCTTCCAGATGGTGATGATCTGCATGATGATCGTGAAGGACGCGCCGTTTCTGAACAGCCTTGGCAGTCAGGACTACTTTGCGGTCGCGACGGATATCGTCATGTGGATAGCTTTGGCGTTGACAGTGATCTCACTGGTGGATTATCTGGTGAAGAATAAAGACGTGATGAAGGATACCAAGTGAGGCGGAGCATGAGCGTGATCGCCTAACATAGAGGCAGATAACGTCAGATGGCACTGAAGAACGCAAAGGCAGCGTTCTTCTCATTGATTGTTTGTGCCTGCACAATGCGTAAAAAACGCATGAAAGTTCGCAGGTTACGGAAAGGTATGGTTATTATTATGACAGTAGAATTAATCAGTGTGGGCACGGAGATTCTTTTGGGCAGTATTGTGAATACCAATGCCGCCTATCTTGCGGAGCAATGCGCGGGACTCGGACTGTCCTGCTATTATCAGAGTGTGGTGGGGGACAATGCGGAGCGGTTGGCGTTGACCTTAAAATGCGCCATGGAGCGGGCGGATATCGTGATCCTCTCGGGGGGCTTGGGACCCACTGAAGATGACCTGACCAAGGAGACGGCGGCAAAGCTTTGTGACCGCAGGCTTGTGGACAATGAGGGCTGGCGGAAGCGGATATCGGAATTTTTTGCCGCGAGGGGGACGAAGCCCACGGGGAACAATTGGAAGCAGGCGAAGGTTCCGGAGGGGGCGATCGTTCTGGACAATCCGAATGGCACCGCGCCGGGGCTGATAATGGAGCAGCAAGGCGTGCGGATCATTCTTTTGCCCGGACCGCCAAACGAGCTGATTCCCATGTTTGAGACCAGTGTGAAGCCTTATCTGGAGGCGTTGGCGCCGGGGGCGATCTACTCCCAAACCGTGAAGATCTGCGGTGTGGGAGAGAGCAAGGTGGAGACGGAGATCAAGGATCTGATCGCCGCCCAGACGAATCCCACACTGGCTACCTATGCGAAAACGGGCGAGGTGCATCTGCGTGTCACCGCCTCGGCGGAGAATGCGAAAGAGGCGAAGAAGCTGACCAAGCCTATGGTGAAGGAGCTGAAAGCCCGCTTTGGAGCGGATATTTATACCACGGAGGACGACGTGACACTGGAGAGTGCGGTGGAGGAGCTGCTGCTTGCCAACAAGCTGACCCTGACCTGCGCGGAGTCCTGTACGGGAGGGCTTTTGTCCGCCCGTCTGGTGAATGTGCCCGGTTCCTCGGAGGTGTTTAAGTCCGGACTTGTGACCTATTCCAACAGGGCGAAGCGAAAGCTTCTGAACGTGAAGAAGGCAACACTGCAAAAGTATGGCGCCGTCAGCGCGAAGACGGCGGAGGAGATGGCAAAGGGCGCTGCCTTTATCAGTAAGTGTGACGTGACGGTGTCCGTCACAGGTATCGCGGGACCTGACGGGGGCACCAAGGAGAAGCCCGTGGGTCTGGTCTATATCGCCTGTAACGTGAAGGGCAAGGTGACGGTGAAGGAATATCATTTTACGGGCAGCCGCGCCAAGGTGCGCGAGAGCGCGGTTTCCGCCGCCCTGACACTGATGCGGCGCTGCATTTTGGAGTATATCAGCGATATTACTTTTCGTAAAAAATAAAAGGAGAGAGCAAAATGGCGACAGAGAGAACCTATTCCAATCCGGTACAGCGGGGTTTTTTCCCGGACCCTTCGGTGATAAGGGTGGGAGATGACTTCTATATGGTCAATTCGAGCTTTCAATATTTTCCGGCAATCCCCATCTCCCACTCCAAGGATATGGTGCACTGGCATATTGTGGGACACGCCATCACCAATCCGGAATGGCTTGATTTGAGCGATATCAAGGATTCCCACGGCATCTGGGCGCCGGATATCGAGTATGTGGACGGCAAATTCTATATTTATGCCACGCTGCGGCTAAACGCGGACGGCAAGCGGGACAATAATGTGATGCGGCGACAATTGGTCATGGTGTCTGACAGACCGGAGGGACCTTACAGCAAGCCTGTGTGTCTGGAGGTGGACGATATTGACCCCTCACTCTTTGTAGATGATGACGGCAGCAGGTATATGTTGATCGCCAAGGCAGCCAAGACAGTGCCTCTCACGGCGGACGGCTTGGCTGTGGCGGGACCCGTCAGGACGGCATGGGAGGGGACAGGTGAGCGTTGCTCCGAGGGACCCCATATGTTCAAGAAGGACGGCTATTATTATGCGATGGTGGCGGAGGGCGGCACAGGCTACGGGCATGGCATCAATGTGGCGAGGAGCGACGCTCTCTACGGACAATATGAGAATTCCCCCTACAATCCGGTGATGCGCCAGATGGACCCGGAGGCGCCGATTCAGCGCGCGGGTCATGGGAAGCTGGTGCAGAACCAGAACGGGGACTGGTGGTGCTATTATCTCTGTGGCAGACCAAACGGCGGCAAATACACTACCGTGGGCAGGGAGTCCGCGTTAGACCCCGTGCAGTGGACAGAGGACGGGTGGTTTACCATCAATGAGGGCAAGGGACCCAGTCTGGTGCAAAAGGCGCCCAAGCTGCCGGAGTGTGTCTTTGAGAGAAATCTGTTTGACGATTTTGACGACGAAACATTGAATCTGGAATGGGAGTTCGTGCGCAGCCCGGACAATGGCTCGTGGTCTTTGGCCGAGCGGCCGGGACATTTCCGTATTTGGACCAGAGATGGTCAATTAAACGAGATTCGTTCTAAAAATACCCTGCTTCGCAGGGAACAGGAGCTTACTTATGAAGCGCAGACGAAGGTGGAATTCTATCCGGACAGGGACGGGGAACAGGCGGGACTGACCTGTTATTACAGTACGGCTACCTATGCCAGATGCGCGGTCTGCTACGAGGGCGGACGCAAGCTTCAGCTTGTGATCAACCGCAATCATGGCGAGGAGCTTATGGCGAGCGTGGAGGAGCTTCCCGAGCAGCCCGTCTGGCTCAAGGTGAAGGTGGAGAAGCTGACGCGAAGCTTCTATTACAGTCTGGACGGGGAAAAATGGGAAGAAATCGGCGTACTGGAAAATTGTATTTATCTGTGCGACGAGGGCGTTCCCGATGACCCCAAGCGCCATACAGGGACGCTTGTGGGGATCTACGCCAACAATGGCGGGTGCGGCAGCAGAAAGCCTGCGGATTTTGACTTTTTCCGCTACGAGGATTAGCTGAAAAATTACCGTTACGTTTTCACAGCCAAATCAAAATCGAATATTTCAGGAGGATGCCATGAGAGTATTTAATATATACCGTTTCAATATTGCAGACAGGGTGAAGTTCAAGGACACGCAGCCTTATCTGAAAACTATGCTCGCGGAGCTTGGACTCAATTGGTCTGACCTTGCTTTTTCTGTAGAAAATATATCTAGTGATACTGTGATATCAAAAGTTTTGGAAAAATTCCCTGAGCTGAAAAAGTACTATCATGCCACGGAAAATGGTCCGATAGTATGTAGCTATACCGAAAACTGGTTTTCCGGAGAACTTTTCGCCAATAAATCAGACTACGACGACGTATTCACACTGTTTTCAAAGATACCTCGTCCATTTAATATTCCGTTCGGTCATATCCTGCTGAATGGAGTGAACTGGTTCAGTGAAGAAACTGCTGCACCTGCTCCGGATCCACACTGGGAGGGTGCAGATTTCTCCAAACTTGCAAATGTACACTACTATTCCAATTATATCGCGCAACACCGCAACTTTGATGATGGTCTGAAATACAACGGTATTTCTGTGTGCATTGAGACCACCTGTGACCCTGAGCCACGTGATTCTTCTGCGATTATTGAAAAGCTGATACCTTATCTTGGCAAGCCTGTCAGTTCAGGCACAAAATGTGTTTTTTCAAGGGAAGAATACAAGAGATACAATGAACTTTTAGAAGAACACTCAGAATATATTCATAATTATTTAAGAAATGCTCTGCCAGATGCCCAAAAATATCCATTTTCTTCATATTATCCGGCGCCAATACCGCACCTTGCGGATATACCGACTATGAAAAAAGCGTTTGCCGGAACGGATTTCACGCACAAAAAGGGGAATCCCGGTTGGCTGGGCGAGTATGATTGTCGCGATAGTCATGGTCACTTGTACAGTGCGTATATCCAGAAACTTTCCGATGGGTGTACATTCCGTGTTTGGCTTGAGATCAGTGGATACAACTTTAGAACCAGACCTCTTGCTGAATTGGATTACAGTATGAGGGAAGAAGGTGAGTCAATGCCAATACTTCGGGAATTTGCACTGCTTTGTGCTAAAATCCGTGACGAATACGGTGATAAACTTGCAGCAGATTTTGGTGATACCCCTGAATGGTACTACAGATATTGAAAAGTTAAATATTTAACTTTTCCGGAAACTATTGTGAAATTTGCCCAAATAAAATACAATATACACAAGAGTGTTTGTATGTATCGTTATCACAGACGAATCACAAAGGAAAGGAGAACTAAATATGAGTCGATTAAAGATTGCGACGCCTGACAAGGCGCAGTTGACAGTCGAGCGTCTCTACAAGGATTTGGAACGGCGTATCATTGCCAGTCCGCCCGGACTATGTCCCGTAGACCTGCAGCTGTCTTTTCTGCGCATGTGTCATGCACAGACCTGCGGTAAGTGTGTACCCTGCCGTGTGGGTTTGGGGCAGCTTGCTTCCTTGATGGAGGACGTGTTGGAGGGGAGAGGGAGCCGTAAAACATTGGACCTGATCCAAGAGACTGCCACCAACATCATGGATTCTGCGGATTGCGCTATCGGTTATGAGGCTGCGCACATGGTTCTGGCAGGCTTGGAGGGAGCGAGGGAGGATTATCTTCACCATATCAACCATGGCAAATGCTCCTGCAAGATCACTCAGCCCGTGCCCTGTGTGGCGCTCTGTCCGGCGGGTGTGGACATACCCGGATATATTGCTTTGGTGAAGGAGGAACGCTATGCAGACGCCGTGAAGCTGATTCGCAAGGACAATCCTTTCCCTACGGCATGTGCGTTGATCTGTGAACACCCTTGTGAGGCAAGGTGCAGGCGCAATATGATAGACAGCGCCATCAATATCCGCGGTCTGAAGCGCATGGCGGTGGACAACGCCAGAGCGAACACCGTGGAGATTCCGCCCAAGGCAGAGCCCACGGGCAAGAGGGTGGCGATCGTGGGCGGAGGCCCGGGAGGTCTCTCGGCGGCTTATTATCTGGAGCTTATGGGACACCATGCGGTGGTGTTTGAGGAGAAGAGCAAGCTGGGGGGGATGCTTAGGTATGGCATTCCCAATTACCGCTTTCCCAGAGAAAGACTTCAGGAGGATATTGACACCGTGCTTTCCACAGGTGTGGAGGTGAAGCTCAACACCCGTATCGGCAACGGCGAGGGGGAGATTCCCTTCGAACAGCTGCGCAAGGAATATGACGCGGTGTACATAGCGATCGGAGCGCATACGGACAAAAAGATCGGTATCGAGGGCGAGGATTACAACGGCGTGATGTCGGCGGTGGAGCTGCTCAGGGGTATCGGTGATGATAATATGCCTGATTTTACGGGCAAAACAGTGCTTGTGGTGGGCGGCGGCAACGTGGCTATGGACTGTACCCGTTCTGCCATCAGACTGGGCGCTGCCAAGGTGGGTATCGCGTATCGCAGACGTCAGGCGGATATGACGGCGCTTCCCGAGGAGGTGGAGGGCGCGATTGCCGAGGGCGCGGAGCTGTACAGCCTGAAGGCACCCCACAAGATAGAGGCGGACGAGAACGGCAATGTGACGGCTCTATGGGTAGAGCCCCAGATCATCGGTCCTATTGACGCTTGGGGACGGGCGCGTCCGATTCAGGCAGATGTACCTCTTATGCGGATTCCCTGCGATATCGTGGTGGTTGCGATCGGACAGGGCATTGAGACGCAGGGCTTTGAGGAGGCAGGCGTGTCCGTGAAGCGCGGCACGATCTCCGCCATGAGCGATAGCGAGGTGAAGGATGTTCCCGGCGTGTTTGCCGGAGGTGACTGTGTGACCGGACCGGCAACCGTGATCCGCGCAATCGCGGCAGGTAAGGTGGCAGCCGCGAATATTGACGAATATTTGGGATATCATCATGTGATCTCCTGTGACGTGGAGATTCCGCCCGTTTCCTATGAGGACAAGGAACCTTGCGGGAGGATTCAATTGAGTGAGAAGGAAGCGGGAGAGAGAAAGAAGAGCTTTGATGCTTTTGAGTGTGGCATGACGAAACAGGAGGCGTGTCAGGAGGCAGGCAGATGCCTGCGCTGCGACAGATACGGCTATGGAAGCCTGAAAGGGGGCAGAGCTGAGATATGGTAAAACTTACGATAGACGGTATTGAGTTGGAAGTGGCAGAGGGCACTACGGTCATGAAGGCCGCGTCCTCTGTGGGTATTGAGGTTCCTCATCTCTGCTTTTTGGAGGGGATCAATGAAATCAGCGCCTGTAAGGTCTGTGTGGTGGAGCTTCAGGGCAAGAGCAAGCTGATCACCGCCTGCAACAGTCCCGTGGAGGAGGGAATGGTGATCTACACCAATTCTCCCAAGGTACGTAAGACCAGACGCACGAATGTGGAGCTGATCCTGTCACAGCATGACTGCCATTGTGCAACCTGTGTTAGAAGCGGTAATTGCAGCCTGCAGCGAATATCCAATGATCTGGGGATCTTGGAGGTGCCCTTCAAGGAGGAGATTCCCGCGGTGCCTTGGGATGAGAATTTCCCTCTGATCCGCGATTCTAAGAAATGTATTAAATGTATGCGATGTGTGCAGATCTGTGACAAGGTTCAGGCGATGCATGTGTGGGACGTGCAGAATACAGGTTCCCGCACCACGGTGGACGTGGCGGGCAACGAGCCCATTGATTGTTCGGACTGCACGCTCTGCGGACAGTGTATTACCCATTGTCCTACCGGCGCATTGAGGGAGCGCGATGACGTGCCCAAGGTGTATGAGGCGTTGGCTGACCCTGAGAAGGTCACCGTGGTTCAGGTTGCTCCGGCGGTTCGCGCCGCTTGGGGTGAGGCGTTGGGGCTTGGCGCGCAGGAAGCGACGGAAGGCTTGATGGTGGCGGCGTTAAAGCGCATTGGCTTCGACTATGTTTTTGACACCAATTACTCGGCTGATCTGACGATCATGGAGGAGGGCAATGAGCTGTTGGAGAGACTGGGTACTCCCGACAAATATGCATGGCCTATGTTCACCTCCTGCTGTCCCGGCTGGGTGAGCTTTGTATCCAAGAAATACCCCGCGTATCTGCGCAATCTGTCAACGGCCAAATCGCCCCAGCAGATGTTTGGCGCTATGACCAAGAGCTATTTTGCACAAAAGAAGGGAATCGACCCTAACAATATCTGTTCCATCTCCGTTATGCCCTGTGTCTCCAAGAAGCGGGAAGCGGCGCTGCCCTACATGAAAAGCGCAGGAGCGGGCGCAGATGTGGATATAGTATTGACCACGAGAGAGTTTGTGCGCATGATTCGCGCGGAGCATATCAATCCCCGTTCCCTGAAGGAGGAGAATTTTGACTCACCTCTGGGCGAGTCCACCGGTGCGGGTGTTATCTTCGGCGTGACAGGCGGCGTTATGGAGGCGGCCCTGCGAACAGCTTACGCGGTGGTGGCAGGCAAGAATCCTGACCCCGATGCGTTTCAGGCGGTGCGCGGCGAACAGGGGCGCAGGGAAGCGGACTTCCAGTTGGGAGACAAGGTGTTACATACCTGCACTGTCAGCGGCTTGGGCAATGCGGAGAAGCTGATGGAGGATATTGTCGCGGGCAGAGTGGCATATGACTTCGTGGAGGTTATGGCGTGTCCCGGCGGCTGTGTCGGCGGCGGCGGTCAGCCCATTCATGACGGCTGCGAGATGGCGCAGGAGAGAGGCGGTAAGCTGTATCAGCTAGACAAGGAGCGTCCGCTGCGTTTCTCCCATGAGAACAAAGAGGTACAGAGGGCGTATGAGGAATATCTTGGCAAGCCCCTGAGCCATAGAGCGCATGAATTGCTGCATTCCGAGCATGTGAATGAGCTTTATTATGAGACACACAATTATCTGTAAAAAGATTCGAGGGGAGAGCGACTATGCGTTTTTTCATTGATACTGCAAAGGTTGAGGACATTAAGAAGGCAAACGATATGGGGGTGATCTGCGGCGTGACTACCAATCCTTCCCTGATCGCCAAGGAAGGCAGGGTATTTGAGGAGGTCATCGCGGAGATCGCTTCTATCGTGGACGGACCTATCAGCGGTGAGGTAAAGGCAACCACCACAGATGCGGAGGGCATGATTCGGGAGGGGTGCGAGATTGTGCGGATACACCCCAACATGGTGGTAAAGATTCCCATGACGGTGGAGGGATTGAAGGCATGTAAAGCGCTGACCGCCGAGGGTATCAAGACCAATGTCACATTGATTTTCACCGCCAATCAGGCTCTTTTGGCAGCCCGTGCGGGAGCGACTTATGTCTCTCCCTTCTTGGGACGGTTGGATGACATCAGCCAGAGAGGTGTTGATCTGATTCGTGAGATTGCGGATATTTTCTCAGTGACGGATCTGGAGACACAGATCATTGCCGCCAGTGTGCGCAATCCTGTCCATGTGACGGACTGCGCGTTGGCGGGAGCTGACATCGCCACGGTTCCCTACGGGGTGATTGAGCAGATGGTGAAGCACCCGCTGACCGACGCAGGTATTGCGAAGTTCCAAGCGGATTACAGGGCGGTGTTCGGAGAGTAAGGCTTTGATGACAGCTTTCCGCTGCATCGGCGTGTGCATAAAACAGGCAGGCCTGCGTATGCAAGTCTGCCTGCTTTGCTATTCATATTCTCTTTCGGGGAGCCTTTATTTCATGCTCTCCTCCTGCTTCTTGATCATACGACGAACCATCTCACCGCCGATAGAACCAGCCTCCTTGGAAGTAAGGTCACCGTTGTAACCCTCCTTCAGGTTTACACCCAACTCAGATGCAACCTCAGTCTTGAAACGATCCATAGCTGCCTTTGCTTCAGGCACTTCTACTCTATTGCTCTTGCTTGCCATCTCTTTTTCACCTCCCAATACATTTGTTTTTTTATATTCTTCTCTATCTTCAAGATAAGTGGATGAACCACTTATCCCGAAAATAGTACACATGGCACGTTTTTTCCGTTCTAAGATGTTTCATCACTTATCTTGGTGTTAGTATGAGCATGAGGATTTTTTTTATTAGGGAAAAGGGCTGGTAAGTTTTTCTTGTTTTCTTGTCAATTGCACAAATTTATGCTATACTTTGTCCAAGTATATAGCGGAAACGAGAAGCCGCGGCTGACCGCAACCGTACATGCCATGACTGCTTACAAAGATTCGTTCTGCGTAATAAGGGCTCTTTTTTGTTGCCTGAAATCATGGAAAGCGAAAGGAGAGTATATTTTATGAAGGAAAGTAATCAAAGAGAAAATCAAGGAGAAAATCAATTAAAAAGACAGATTTGCCAATTGGTGAGGACGTTAAGGAAGGTGTCAAAAAGAAGTAAAATTGCCGCACTGGTGATTGCGGCGACACTGGGATTGTCCCTGCTCTCAGGTTGTGGAGCTGCGGAAAACGCGGCGCCCTTTTCGGACACTACAATCCGCATTGGTGCTTTGAAGGGACCTACATCTATGGGGCTGTTATTTTTGATGAATGATGAAGCTGTCAATCAAAGCGGTATCAATTATGAATTTCAGATGGCGACAGCCGCAGACGAGCTGCTGCCCCTGATGGTCAAGGGTGACTTGGATATCGCACTGGTGCCTGCGAATGTGGCGAGCATTCTCTATGCGAAGACGGAGGGCGGCGTCAGTGTGATTGACGTCAATACCTTGGGCGTGCTGTACATGGTATCAGGCGATGACTCGTACCAGAATATTACAGATTTGGCGGGCAAAACCATTTATCTCACAGGAAAGGGAACCACTCCGGATTATGTGCTGCAATATGTGTTGGCGGAAAATGGATTGGCTGCGGGGGATTATACATTAGAATACAAGTCCGAGGCGACGGAGGTGGCCGCTGTCTTGGCGCAGCAGCCTGATGCAATCGGACTATTGCCACAGCCCTTCGTGACGGCGGCTTGCGCCCAGAACGAGACGTTACAGGTTGTGTTTGACATGAATGAGGAATGGAACAAGGTGCAGGGACATGGAATGGTGACGGGAGTAACGGTTGTACGCAATGCCTTCCTTCAGGAAAACGAGGAGGCTGTGCGGGCGTTCCTCGGGGAACATGCTGCCAGTGCCAAGGCGATCAATGACGATCCGGAGACAGGTGCAAAATATGCGGTGGAGGCAGGAATCGTGGCAAAGGAGCCCATTGCGCAGAAGGCAATCCCCGAATGCAATATCACCTGTGTTACAGGGGAGGAGATGAAAAACGCAGTGAGCGGCTACTTGGAGGTGCTATACAGCCAGTCACCGGAATCCGTCGGCGGCGCGCTCCCCGAAGACAAGTTCTATTTCCGCGAGCAATGAGCCAAGTCAACGAAGTTGACTTTGTTAATGCAATTGACTTTGTGTCAGTGCTTGCATGAGCATAAATCCAACGAGATTGGATTACCAATGAAATTGGATTGACGAATGCTGCGAGAGCCATAACTCTGATGTGGACGGCGAGGTTATGTCTTTGCAAATTATGATGAATGATATACGGATAGGAGGTGTCATATGAAACAGACAAAGCTGCGCAGGCTTGGAATCATTGTGTTTTGGCTGTTGGTATGGCACCTTCTTGCTATTTGGGTGGATAATCCAATCCTTCTGGTGACGCCGATTCAGGCTGCAATCGCTTTGGTGGAGTCGCTTGGGAAAAGCGTCTTTTGGCAGGCGGTTGGCGGGACGTTTCTTCGCATTGGCGCGGGATTTTTAATGGGGCTGTTCGCTGCACTGGCACTGGCGGCACTGGCGGGACGCTTTCGGTGGGTGGAGGAGCTTTTGGAGCCCATCATCAATCTGCTAAAGGCGATTCCGGTGGCTTCCTTCGTGGTACTGCTGTTGATTTGGTGGGGTTCGTCCTTTTTGGCGGTGGCGGTGTGCTTTCTGATCGTGCTGCCCAATATTTACATAAGTACCTTGGAGGGGCTGAAGAACGCGGATAAAAGGCTGTTGGAAATGGCGGCTGTCTTTCAGATGCCCTTCAAAAATTGTTTTTTCTATATCTATCGTCCTGCGTTGAAGCCATTTTTGCTAAGCAGCCTAAAGCTTGCCTTGGGAATGTGTTGGAAATCGGGGGTGGCGGCGGAGGTGATAGGGACGCCCGCGTTCTCTATCGGAGAGAGATTGTATATGTCCAAAATCTATTTGGAGACCGCGGAGGTTTTTGCATGGACTGCGGTGGTGATTTTGTTGAGCTTTGGCTTTGAGAGAGTGATACTGTGGCTTGCAGGGGCTTTTTTCGACTGGGAGCCGGAGTGCAGCGCACCGCGGCGCAGGGATAGGAGAGGCGTCCGCAGCAGGGAAGCCGACAGACCGCTTATCTGTATGGATATAAGGAAGAAGTACGGGGAATTGACCGTGCTTCAGGATTTTAATGCAGTCTATGAGGCAGGGCAGATGTATTATCTCACCAGTCCGTCGGGGAGCGGTAAGACCACGCTTTTGCGATTGCTCTGTGGCTTGGAGACGCCGGACGGGGGCAGTGTGGAGCCGGAGCTCCGTTTTAGTTATTGCTGTCAGGAGGACAGGCTTTGTGAGACATACAGTGCGGTCAGGAATGTAGAGATGGTGATCGGCGCGGGATGCGGGAGGGCTCAGAAGCGTTCGGGCACTGCCACGGCGGAGGAGGCTCTGCGCATATTGCTGTCGGAGGAGGCTCTGCACAAGCCTTGCAGTCAGCTTTCCGGCGGAATGAAGCGGAGAGTCGCTCTGGTGCGGGCTATGGAAGCGGATTCAGACTGCGTGCTGTTGGACGAACCCTTCACGGGAATGGACGCGCGGACGAAGGAGAAGGCGGAGGAATATATCAGGTCAAGACAGCGGGGAAGAATCGTGTTGATTGCCACGCATATATAGGAGGTTGGGCTATGGAGGGCAGCAGAGTCGCCTTGGTGGGCATTATGATAGAGGATATGGAGGTGGTGCCGCAGATTAACGGCATACTTCATGAGTACAGCGATCACATTATCGGGCGCATGGGAATCCCCTATCGGGAGAAGAATATCAACGTCATAAGTATTGTTCTGGACGCGCCGCAGGAGATCATCAGCGCACTGTCGGGGAAGCTTGGCATGGTTCGCGGGGTCAGCAGCAAATGCCTGTATGGGAAGAAATGAGAATAGCAGACAAATGCAATAGCGATTTAAGCACGCGGCGAAAAAAATGTTGACGGAGGTGATGATAAGTGTTAAGATATTTTAAAGGAAAAGGTGTTACCGTAAAGCAACGGTTCGCCTCAGTTAATAAGTAGCTCAAAAAAGCAACCTAACTTTGGGCGGTGCGGTTGCTTTTTTGATGTTTTTTATTTCTCTTGGTCTGCCGGATACTGATCATCGTGACGATGATGCTGATAACCGTCACTACAATATCGGAAAGATCCAAAATCATTCCGAACACCAATAGTGCCTACCTTTCACTTTACTTTCCATATGTATCCCCTCCTCTGGTACTGGAAGCTCTCAAAATGTACTCATTTTGGCAAAAGGCGAACCGCTAC
>JAMPHH010000013.1 GCA_023663505.1 Muribaculum sp. | reverse complement strand
GCGATGATGGCGGGGGAGGAGAGTGTATCTGCAGAAGGGGAAGAATCAGAGCCCGAGACGGTAGCGAATGCCCCTGCGGAGAGCAGTGTGACAGATTCTTCCGTGAAAAGCAGTGTTTCGGCGGAAGGGGCAGGGACTAAGGGAATTGTAACTGTTCTGAGTGAGAGAAAGCTTTTGATTCCCGTGGCTGTGGCAGTTGTGGCATTGATGGTTATGGTGACTGTGATAATAGGGGGGCGTATTCTTAACAAGAAGTCTGCCAGTAACACTGATTCCGTGCAGACGGGGGAAACCATGGCATTGACCACCAAGGCAGATGTGGAGGCTTCAGAAGCGGAGGGTGAGACCTCTGAGTCGGGAGCGGGTGGGAACAATACAGCCGAGGAGACAGAGGCAGAGGAATCGGTTGTTTATCTGCTGGCAAAGAGCACGGGACATGATATTGAGAAAAATAAGACATCTTCCGTTGTAAATACCTATGATGAGGACGGGAATCTGATGAGTCGGTCATTTTATGGAGACGACGGAACAACTTCAGCTAGGAGTATATATCTATATATTAATGGGGATCTGGTGAGTGAAACAGCTTTTAACGGGGACAATGTCCTTTCTTATAAGAATGAATATGATTATGATGCTGCCGGAAATCTGCTGACTGAAACGTATTATGATAGTGATGGTGCCATTTCCTATCAACTTAAATATACATATGATGCCGTTGGTAATCTGCTAACCGATACATATTATGAAGGAGACGGTACCTCTGATAGATTGACTCAATATACTTATGATACTGATGGGAATGTGTTGACTGCGGCGTATTCTTATGCAAGCGGCAAGACCGAGCCCTATCAAATTCAATATACTTATGATTCCGACGGAAATAAGTTGAGCGAGACTTATTATCACAGTGACAATACTATTTTCAATAAAAATCAATATACCTATGATGCTGCCGGAAATCTGCTGACTGTTACACGCTATGAAGATGGCGATACAATTTCTAAACAATACATATATCTTCGTGATAAAGACGGAAATATACTGGTTAGAACGGAGTGTGACGCGAATGATAATGTTTTGAGTCGAGAGGAATGTACTTATGATGAATATGGAAATGAACTGTCCCATAGTTATTATTACAACTATACAGAGGCATATGAAGAGAAGACGGCATATTCCTATCTTTATGATGAACATGGAAATATATTGGAGAAGACAACCTATAATGGGGAGAATAACAGCACAAAAAGAATAGATAAATACGAATACACAGAGATAAAGATATCAACCCCTTAATCATGCTTATATTCATTCACATAAATGATTGACTTTCCCGTGATTATGTTGTATATTTGACAGGAAGTTTGTTTAAGGCTTTAAACGGATAAAGCGTCAAAAGCCCTAATACACGGAAATTTAGGAGGAGAATTATGAAAAAGAAAATTTTGGCTTTGTTACTTGTAACAGCAATGACCGCTATGAGCCTGACGGCGTGTGGTGGTCAGGAAGACTCGTCTTCCAACGAGTCCTCGACAGGGGGGGCTTCTAATTCAGTGGAGTCTTCTAATACGGCAGAGTCCGGAGCAGCGGCGCCCGCCGATGACGGCAAGACCTACACGATCGGAATCTGCCAGTTACTGGAGCATGTCGCTTTGGACGCGGCTACTGATGGCTTTCAGGACGCCTTGAAGGAGAAGCTCGGCGACAGAGTTACCTTTGACGAGCAGCTTGCGCAGGGCGAACAGCCTGTTGCGGCTACAATCTGTAACGGCTTTGTGTCCGATGGCGTTGACCTGATTCTGGCAAACGCGACCGCTCCCCTTCAGAGCGCGGCTGCGGCTACCACCGAGATCCCTATTTTGGGAACCTCTGTAACTGATTACGGCGCTGCTTTGGACGTGGCTAATTGGTCCGGAGCAAGCGGCAGAAACATCTCCGGAACCTCTGATCTTGCACCCATCTCCGAGCAGGAGAATATCCTTCTGGAGCTGATTCCCGACGTGAAGCAGGTAGGACTGCTGTACTGCTCCGCAGAGACCAACTCCGTGTTCCAGATCGACCTTTTCAAGGCAGAGCTTGAAGCTGACGGCATTGCATATAAAGAGTACGCGATTGCGGACTCCAATGAGATCCAGTCCGTTGTGACGACTGCCGCAAGCGAGTGTGATGCGCTTTATATCCCTACCGATAACACACTGGCTGCCGCTACCGAGACGGTGTACAATATCGTGGTTCCCGCCAAGATTCCTGTAATCGCAGGCGAGGAGGGCATTTGCAGCGGTTGTGGTATTGCAACCCTGTCTATCAGCTACTACGATCTGGGCTATGTCACCGGCGAGATGGCATATGAGATCCTCGTTGAGGGCGCTGACATCAGCACCATGGATGTTCGCTACGCGCCTGTTACCAAGAAATACAACGCAAAGATCTGCGAGGAGCTTGGAATCACCATTCCCGATGACTATGTAGTGATCGAGTAAGGAACAGCAGCAAATATCACATAATCCGATAAGATGAGGTAAATGCAGACGGGGATGACGCCAAATGCGGTATCCCCGTCTTTAAGTCAAAGGAGAG
The DNA here is from genome assembly GCA_023663505.1 of Muribaculum sp. Classification (GTDB taxonomy): domain Bacteria; phylum Bacillota; class Clostridia; order Lachnospirales; family Lachnospiraceae; genus Acetatifactor. The sequence goes on along the minus strand of JAMPHH010000013.1, from coordinate 71,089 downwards.
AAAAGCTATGGAATACTTTATGTCATTGAACCCTGTGGCGCTGCTTCGGGCGCTGCCCGGCTCCGCCGCGCAGGGAATGGTCTGGGGCGTGATGGCGCTGGGCGTTTATATCACCTTCCGACTGTTGGATTTTGCGGATTTGACAGTGGACGGCTCTATTGCCACCGGCGCGGCGGTATCAGTCATGCTTATCCGCGGGGGTGTATCACCGATTCTTTCTCTGCCCTTGGCTTTTTTGGCGGGAATGATGGCGGGAATGGTCACGGGACTGCTGCATACCGCTCTGGGGATTCCGGGGATTCTGGCGAGTATTTTGACCCAGATATCCCTCTATTCCGTCAACCTGATTATTCTCGGCAAAGCAAATCAGCCCGTGAGCGTGGACAACTATCCGCTTGTGATGTCGCTGCGCTACGTGACCAGCGGTACAACCGCTTCCAAGCTTCTGTTTTTTGCCGAGGTGATCCTTTTTTTACTGGTGCTTGTGATGGTGCTATATTGGTACTTCGGAACGGAGAGCGGGCAGGCAGTGCGTGCCACGGGCTGCAATCCCAATATGGCGAGGGCACAGGGCATTAACACAAAGTATATCACCGTGTTGGCGCTGATGCTTTCCAACGGCTTGGTAGGGCTTAGCGGCGCGCTCTATGCGCAGTTCCAAGGCGCTGCCGACGTCAATATGGGACGCGGCGCTATCGTGATCGGCTTGGCTGCGGTGATCATCGGTGAGGTGATGTTTGGGAAATTCGCGAGCAGGAGAAAATTCGCGTTCGCGTTTACCTTGGCTTCCGTGATCATCGGCGCAGTGATTTATTACATTGTATATCAGTTTGTACTCTGGCTGAAGATGCCCTCCGAGTACATGAAGATGCTCTCGGCCATTGTTGTCGCTGTATTCCTGTCAATTCCCTATCTGAAGGAGAAAAGGGCGCAGAAGAAGGGGGTGGCAAGATCATGAGCTATGCATTGGAGATCAAAAATGTCCATAAGGTGTTCAACCGCGGTACTATCAATGAAAAGGTGGCGTTGGACGGCGTGAACCTCAACCTGAATGAAGGGGATTTTGTCACGATCATCGGCGGAAACGGGGCAGGGAAGTCTACCACCCTGAACGCTATCGCGGGCGTGTGGCCTATTGACGGTGGAAGCATCGTGATTAATGGCACTGATATCACAGATCTTCCGGAGCATAAGCGCGCCCCCTATCTCGGAAGAGTGTTCCAAGATCCCATGACGGGCACTGCCGCGACGATGGATATTGAGGAAAATATGGCAATCGCTTACCGCAGGGGACAGCACCGCACGCTGCGCTGGGGCATCTCCAAGGCGGAGCGTGAGATGTTTCGCGAGAAGCTTAAGGTGCTCGGGCTTGGGCTTGAGGATCGCATGACCAGTAAGGTGGGGCTGCTCTCGGGCGGACAGCGGCAGGCGATCACACTGCTCATGGCGTCCCTGAAAAAGCCTGAGCTGTTGCTGTTAGATGAGCACACGGCGGCGCTCGACCCAAAGACCGCGGCGAAGGTGCTTGAGATCAGCGACCAGATCATCTCCGAGAACCATCTGACCGCCATGATGGTGACGCACAACATGAAGGACGCCATTGCCCACGGCAACCGACTGATCATGATGCACGAGGGGAAAGTGATCTACGATGTTAGCGGCGAGGAGAAAAGCGGGCTGCATGTGCGGGATCTGTTGGCGAAGTTCGAGGAGGCCAGCGGCGGCGAGTTCGCCAACGATAGGATGATCTTAGCGTAAGCTTTACAAAAGTTCTTCAAAATTTTCTCAAAACTACTAGATTTTTCCGTCTAAATGTGAGAAAATGGTAATACCGATTGTGGTATTTTTTGGCAAAATATCATAAGCACTAGATTTGAAAGGAGATTTCACATGATTTATTCAAAAGAAGTTGAAGAAATGTGTCCCGTTGCACAGGGCGTAAATCACGGCTGTGCTCCCATTCCTGAAGAAGCAAAATGGGTAAAAGCGAAGGAAGTGAAGGATATTTCCGGATTGACACACGGTATCGGCTGGTGTGCCCCTCAGCAGGGCGCCTGCAAGCTGACGCTGAATGTCAAGGATGGTATCATTCAGGAGGCATTGGTGGAGACCATCGGCTGCTCCGGTATGACCCATTCCGCTGCCATGGCTGCAGAGATTCTTCCCGGAAGAACCGTTATGGAAGCGTTGAACACAGACCTTGTATGTGATGCGATCAACACCGCTATGAGAGAGCTGTTCCTGCAGATTGTCTATGGACGTTCCCAGAGCGCGTTTTCCGAGGACGGACTTCCCATCGGCGCAGGTCTGGAGGACTTGGGCAAGGGCTTGAGAAGTCAGGTCGGCACCATGTACGGCACCTTGAAGAAGGGTCCCCGTTACTTGGAGATGGCGGAAGGCTATGTGACGGGTATCGCTTTAGATGCAGAGGATCAGATCATCGGATATCAGTTTGTAAGCCTTGGCAAGATGACCGACTTTATCAAGAAGGGCGATGATCCCACAACCGCATGGGAGAAGGCTAAGGGTCAGTATGGCCGTGTAGCTGATGCAGTGAAGATTATCGACCCCAGACAGGAATAAGAGAAGGAGGACACGCGAGATGGCTTTATTTGAATCATATGAAAGAAGAATTGACAAAATCAATTCTGTACTTAACAGCTACGGCATTTCTTCCATTGAGGAAGCTGAGAAGATCACAAAGGATGCCGGTCTTGATGTATATAATCAGGTGAAGGGCATTCAGCCTATCTGTTTTGAGAACGCATGCTGGGCGTACACGGTAGGCGCAGCGATCGCGATCAAGAAGAATTGCAGGAAAGCGTCCGAGGCGGCTGCTGCGATCGGCGAGGGGCTTCAGGCATTCTGTATCCCCGGCTCCGTTGCGGATACCCGTAAGGTAGGTCTTGGTCACGGTAATCTCGGCAAAATGCTTTTGGAGGAGGAGACCGAGTGTTTCTGCTTCTTGGCAGGTCATGAGTCCTTTGCGGCGGCAGAGGGCGCAATCGGTATTGCGGAGAAGGCGAACAAGGTTCGTCAGAAGCCGCTGAGAGTTATCCTGAACGGTCTGGGCAAGGATGCGGCACAGATTATCTCCCGTATCAACGGATTTACTTTTGTAGAGACAGAGTATGACCCTTATACCAACACAGTAAAGGAAGTGTACCGCAAGTCCTATTCCGACGGGCTTCGCGCTAAGGTTAATTGCTATGGCGCCAACGATGTGTGCGAGGGCGTGGCTATCATGCACAAGGAGGGTGTGGACGTGTCTATCACCGGTAACTCCACCAACCCTACCAGATTCCAGCACCCCGTTGCAGGCACCTACAAGAAGGAGTGCATTGAACAGGGCAAGAAGTATTTCTCAGTTGCGTCCGGCGGTGGTACAGGGCGTACCCTTCACCCCGACAATATGGCTGCTGGTCCCGCTTCCTACGGTATGACGGATACCTTGGGACGTATGCATTCGGATGCGCAGTTTGCAGGTTCTTCCTCCGTTCCCGCCCATGTGGAAATGATGGGACTGATCGGCGCGGGCAACAACCCCATGGTTGGCATGACCGTGGCTGTGGCTGTGTCGATCGAGGAAGCGGCTAAGGAAGGCAAGTTCTAAGGAAATTGCCGTAAATTCTAAAAACTGAATTATGAAAATGTTGAAAAGAGGCTGTTATCAAGTGAACTTGTTAAAATGACAGCCTCTTTTTATAATATATAGATTTCAAAAATTACGAAAGTGATTTACGGATATTAAAATTTCATGCCGTGCAGAAGTACCTATGATATACTAAAAAAGGAGCAGTCGTGTTACAAGGTGGTAGCCTCCCAAAACTTGAAAAAGAGGGGAGGTGGTGCGATGGGTACATATGAAATTTTAAGCCTGCTGTTTTTAGGCGGTACGTTTTTAGTCGCATTGCTTACCTACATAGATAGGGTCAATAAGCGAAAATAAAAAAGCCTACCTTGTCACTTAGCCGATACAGGTAGGCTTTACACATTACGGAGGCTAACCACTTTGTGGGCGGCTGCTCCTTTTGTCTATAATATAGCATTTCATGTGGGAAAGTTCAAGTCTTTTGAAATAAGTTTAGTCAAAACTTTTTTGTAGTTTAAATTGACAATCCATATTATTTTTGATATTATGTTTTTCATGAGTGTAAACAGACAGAAAAGATGCAGCAATCAAACAGATTAAAGGAGAGAGAAATGGACGGACAAAACTTTAATGATCAGAACAACCAGAATGGTAATGGTCAGTCATCAGGTTCCACAGAGAACACTTATAGCGGCAGCTATCAGGAGAACAGTTACCAGAGCAGCACCTATCAGGATAACAATAATTACCAGAGCAGCACCTATCAGGATAACAGCAGTTACCAGAGCAACACCAATACCTATCAGGACAATAACAATTACCAGAGCAGCAACACTTATCAGAACAGCAATAATTACCAAAATGGCAACAACACTTATCAGGACAGCAATAATTACCAAAGCAGCAACAACACATATCAGGGCAATAACAATTACCAAAACAGCACCAACACCTATCAGGACAACAATAATTACCAGAGCAACACTTATCAGGGCAGCAACACTTACCAGAGTGGCACCTATCAGGGCAACAATTATCAGGATAATACACAGAATGTATATACGTCTGCATATGTGGAGCCGACAGCCTCTAATGACGGTTCTACCCCCGGACTTGCAATTGCGGCTCTTGTAATGGGAATCGTCTCGATTCCTTTGTGTTGTTGCTGCGGTATAGGTATTATCTTTGGAATCGCAGGTATTATCATGGCTATTGTTGCCAACAACCAGAGCAAGTCAGGTATCGGAACGGCGGGACTTATTTGTTCCATTGTAGGCTGTGTGTTCAGCTTGGGATATTGGGTGTTAATAATAATTGGCTCTATGGGAAATGCCATGTGAGAGGCTTCTTCATATTACTAAAAAGTCGGTGTGTTAAAGAATGAGCGGAGATACCAAAAGAGAATTGACCACAGAGGAATGGCTCTATATATGGGGTTGGATTATGCTCCCCGTCGTGCTGGGCAGCGCTTATGTTGTGGTCAAGTGGATTATACCTGCCATGCCTGCCACGGAATGCGTTTTTTGGAAGTTTTGGGGAATCTATTGCCCCGGGTGCGGCGGAACGAGAGCCGTGACCGCGTTTATGCAGGGTGATTTCCTGATGTCGGCATGGTATCACCCGTTGGTGGCATATTTAGCGTTGATGTACGGCTGCTTCATGCTGAGTCATACCTTGGAAAAGCTGCATGTTCCCTTGATTAAGGGAATGAAATTCCATGAGTGGATCATGTATGGCGCGTTGGTGGTACTCGCAGCAAATTTTGTGCTCAAAAATGTCTTAAAGCTTTGTTTCCACATTGTCATGTAGATGATGATAAATGATGACCTTGTAAGAAAGCTTGACATATGACAAATATCACATGAACAGTTGGCTGGTCATACAAATGTTGTTATACCCAAAATGGCGCTGACATGTCGCTCAACATGTTAAACATATATTTTACAGTCCTTATGAGGGCGGAAAAGGAGAAAATTATGGATAAGAAAGTAACAGGTATTTTTGCATATCTCGGCATTATCTTTTGGATAATTGGTTATGCGGCAGGCGACAGGGAAGGTGCTAAGTTCCATTTGAATCAAGGACTCGTACTGGCAATCGGTTATATAGTTTTTGGTCTGCTTAGTCTTATTCCCTTTGTCGGTTGTGTTGCGGGGATTGTGACGATTGTGTTACTAGTGTTCTCTATCATGGGCATTGTGAATGTATGCAATGATCAGGAGAAAGAGCTTCCTTTGATCGGCAAGATTCAGTTGTTGAAATAAACCAAACGGTAAAAAATATCTGCATGCTAAACAAAAAACAGATAAAAATGAGATAAAAAAAGCTGCCGCAAAGCTCCGCGGCAGTTTTTTAGTTGGCTTGTGGGGTATCCTCCGTCGGGTTCTCCCCGTGCAAAATATCCAGAATCACCTGAAGGCGTTTGAGGGCTCTTGCGGAGTTTTCTCTGGCATAGTCTCCGGTGCTTTCGTCATAGCCCCCGTCGGCAAATGCCTCATGATAGCTTTGAACCGCCTCGCTCATGTATTCCCCTGCCTCGTCTGCGAGCTCCTCCAGATAATCATATTCCTCGGGAAAATCAAGCTCGGCGAATTTTTGAAATTGTATATCCAAATTATCCAGATAGTCCAGAGCCAGTGCGGAAGCGTTTGCGGCTTCTGCGTCAATGTTGTTGATGGATTCATGCAATTCAGCGACAGAGTCGCAGAAAGAATCCATATCCTTTTTAAACTGCTGCAGCTCGGGGTCAGCGCCACAGGCGCTCAGCGTAACCGCAGCCAACAGCCCTGTAAGCAGAAGAAAGCCTTTTCTTCTCAAAATCATTTCCTCCAATATACTCGTAATCACCTGAAATCTACTATAAAAATTTACCATATTTCTCACATATTCGCAACAATTAAAAGAAATCTTAAGAAGTTATTTGCGGTGTGGGGGGTGATATGGTACAATAAATCCATATTCAAGGCAAGAAACGGCCGAATGGCCATAAATGCCGTGATTGTGCAGCAATCATGGCGCAATATGACCATATTCAAGGCGAAAAACGGCCGAATGGCCATAAATATCAAGTGGGAAGTGGCATATCATGACAAAGGAAGAATTTGAGGAACTGACACGGGAAAATATTATTTTTTTGGACGGAGCTACGGGCTCCAATCTGGTCAAGGCGGGAATGCCCTCCGGAGTTTGTCCCGAGCAATGGATTTTGGAGCACTCGGATATCATGCAGGATTTGCAGGAGCAGTATGTGGCGGCAGGCACGGATATCCTCTATGCACCTACATTTACGGCGAACAGGATAAAGCTTGCGGAGTACGGGCTTGAGGGGCAGATGGAAAGCATGATTCATGAGCTGGTGGCTATCTCACGAAGGGCTGCGCAGACGGCTTCGGGGCGCAGGGTCTATATCGCAGGAGATATTACCATGACCGGAGAACAGCTAAGACCCATGGGCACTATGGAGCTTGAGACCCTGATAGACATTTACAAGGAACAGATTCGGCTGCTTGTGGAAGCGGGGGTAGATTTGCTGGTGGTTGAGACCATGATGAGTCTGGCGGAGACCAGAGCGGCATTGATCGCCGCCAAGGAGGTCTGTGAGCTGCCCGTGATGGCAAGCTTTACCTTTGAGCCAAGCGGCTGTATGCTGTATGGCACAGATGCCCGCACCGCGGCGGTGGTCGCGGAGAGTCTTGGCGCGTGTGCAATCGGCGCGAATTGCTCCACCGGACCGGCGAAGATGCAGGAGATTATTGAGAATATCATTGCTGTCACCACGATTCCCGTCATCGCCAAACCAAATGCAGGGCTTCCCTCGTTGGACGAGCAGGGAAATACCCGTTATGACATGGACGCGGAGATATTTAGCGTCGAAATGAAGCTTCTGGCGGCAAAGGGGGCGTCTGTTTTGGGCGGCTGCTGCGGCACTACGCCGGAGCATATCAGGCTCTTGCATGACAGCCTGCAGGGAAAGCGGCGATTGGACATTGCGCGTCGTCAGGCGGGTGTGCGTTTCCTTTCCGGTGAGCGCAGGACCGTGGAGTTTGGACTTGATGGCAATTTTATGGTGGTGGGCGAGCGCATCAATCCCACCGGCAAGAAAACCCTTCAGGCGGAGCTTCGGGAGGGGAATACAGACAGGGTTTTAAAATTTGCGGAGGAGCAGGAGAGCTGCGGGGCGCAGATTTTGGATATCAATATGGGAATGAGCGGAATCGACGAGAAGGCTATGATGCTTCGGGTGTTGGAGGAGGTGGGCGAGGCAAGCAATCTGCCCCTCTCTCTGGATTCGAGCCATGTAGATGTACTGGAGACGGCACTTCGGCATTACCCCGGCAGGGCATTGATCAATTCCATATCATATGAGAAGGAGAAATTTGAGAAGCTCTTGCCCATCGCGGCGAAATACGGGGCTATGTTTATCCTGCTGCCACTGTCGGACAAGGGGCTTCCCGAGAATCTTGACGAGAAAAAGCAGATTATCCGGACGATCAGTGAGGCGGCATACGCTCTCGGTATGCGCAAGGAGGATATTGTGGTGGACGGACTTGTGACAACTGTGGGAGCCAACAAGGAAGCAGCGCTTGAGACACTGGAAACCATTCGTTTCTGTAAGGAGCAGGGCTTTGCCACAATCTGCGGACTCTCCAATATCTCCTTCGGTATGCCGGAGCGAAGCTTTGTGAATACGGCATTTTTGACATTGGCGATCAGAGAGGGGCTGACGATGGCGATTGCCAATCCCTCACAGGAGATGCTGATGTGCTGTGCCTTGGCGACGGATTTGCTTCTGAATAAGCCCGACGCGGATATTCGTTATATTGAATATGCGGACGAGGTAAAAACCCGAAGGGAGGAGCAGGAGGCTGCGAGGCTTGCAGCCATGCAGGAGGGAAGGATATCCGAGGCTAAGAAGCAGTTTCAAGGTATGCAGGAGGGAAGCGAACGGGCGCAAGGCAGGCAGGGGGAAAGCAGGCAGACGCAGGGAAAGCAAGAGAAAGGCGGGCAGGCGCAAGATGGCGCAAATAATGCTTCCTCCGCAAACGGAAGCCCGCAATTTACCTCCGCCTGCTGCGCCGATATGTACAATGCCGTCCTAAAGGGGAATCGCAACGGAATCGGGAGGCTGACAGAGACCGCGCTCGGGGCGGGAGAAGCGCCGGACAGTCTGTTAAATGACGTGTTGCTGCCTGCTATCAATCAGGTTGGCGAATATTTTGACAAGGGGAAATATTTTCTCCCCCAGTTGATCGCCAGTGCCGAGAGCATGAAGAACGCGATTGAAATCTTGGAGCCCTTGCTCTTGGAGGAGACGGAGGGCGGAGAACAGCCTGTGGTGGTGATCGCCACCGTGGAGGGAGATATCCATGATATCGGCAAGAATTTGGTGGCGCTGATGCTGAAAAATTATGGCTTTAAGGTGCTCGATCTGGGGAAGGACGTGCCCGCGCAGCGCATTATCGATGCGGCAAGGGAGCATCACGCGCAAATCATCGCACTGTCGGCATTGATGACCACCACTATGCAGCGAATGAGGGAGGTTATTGCGGCGGCAAGGGAGGAGAAGCTTTCCGCCAAGATCATGATTGGCGGCGCGGTGATCACACAGGACTACGCTGACGAGATTGGGGCGGACGGTTACTCCAAGGACGCGGCGGACGCCGTAAAATTGGCGAAACGCTTGAACGAACAGGGGTAGTTATGCTATAATGTGAAAGTATTTTGCACAATGCAGTGATAAGGAGGAAACGGAATGATTGGAGCAGATGCCATTGTGAAATGTCTGGAGGCTGAGGGGGTTACCACGGTATTTGGTTATCCGGGCGTTGCAATCTGTCCTTTTTATAATAGTATATTGGAGTCCGGGATTCGGACGATTTTGATTCGCACGGAGCAGAACGCTGCGCATGCGGCAAGCGGGGTAGCGCGTATCACGGGACGTCCCGGTGTGTGTGCTGTCACCAGCGGTCCGGGCGCCACGAATGTCATTACGGGTATTGCCACGGCTTTCGCGGACAGCATTCCCTTGGTCTGCATCACGGGACAGGTCAACAGCGAGCTTTTGGGCAGCGACGTCTTTCAGGAGGCGGATATCACGGGAGCGGTGGAGTCCTTTGTCAAGTACAGCTATCTTGTGAAGAACGCGAATGATATCCCGCAGGTGTTCAAGGAGGCGTTCTACATTGCTAACACTGGACGAAAGGGACCTGTTTTGATTGATATTCCCATTGATATCCAGAACGCGCCCGTCAATAAATTTAAATATCCCGAGGAGGTCTCCCTGCGGACTTACAAGCCCACGGTCAAGGGAAACGCGGTGCAGATCAAAAAGGTCATCAAGGAGTTGGAGCGGGCAAGGAAGCCCATTATCTGCGCCGGGGGCGGGGTGCTACTCGCCGACGCTCAGGGAGAGCTGAGAAGCTTTGCGGAGAAGCATCAGATTCCCGTGGTGTCCACGATGATGGGAATCGGGATCATGCCAACCAAACACCCTTTATATTTTGGCATGGTGGGCAATAATGGCAGGGCTTACGCGAACCGTGCCATGAACGAGTCCGATCTGTTGATCATGGTGGGAGCGAGAGTGGCTGACCGCGCCGTGAACCAACCGGATCTGATCACACGGGGGAAGGTGTTGGTGCATATAGATGTAGACCCCGCTGAAATTGGAAAGAACGCGGGACCTACGATTCCTCTGGTGGGAGACGCCAAGCATATATTTGAAGATTTTGAGAGGGAAGAAGTACAGTGCAGTTGTGAGGAATGGCTTGCGACGCTGAATGAATATCGCGTGACCATGGAGGCGAAGCGCACACCGAATCCGGACTATGTGGACCCGGCGGCATTCATTACTATGCTCTCTGAGAAGATGCAGGAGGACGCTATCTATGTGGCGGACGTGGGACAGAACCAGATCTGGTCCTGCGGCTATCATATTGTAAAAAAAGGAAAATTCCTCACCTCCGGCGGCATGGGCACCATGGGCTATTCCATTCCGGCGGCAATGGGAGCTAAGATAGCGGCGCCAGACAAACAGGTAATCGCCGTCTGCGGCGACGGTTCCTTCCAGATGTCAATGATGGAGCTTGCCACCATGAGACAGCACAAGGTTCCCGTCAAAATCATTGTCCTGAAGAACAATTATCTGGGCATGGTGAGGGAATATCAGCATTATACCTACAAGGACAATTATTCCGTGGTGGATCTGTCGGGAAGTCCTGACTTGGAGAAGCTGGCGTCCGCCTATGAGCTTCCGTTCCTTCGTTTGGAGAATATGGAGCGGGCGCAGGAGACGATCGACTTGTTTTTGGCAAAGGACGAATCTGTTCTTATGGAATGCCTGATAGACCCAATGGATTTGGTAAAATGACTGCGCATGGAGGATTAGTATGATAAAAAGAATTTATTCGGTTTCGGTAGAAAACCGTTCCGGTGTATTGTGTAAGGTGGCGGGGCTCTTCTCCAGAAGATGCTTTAATATTGACTCTCTGGCGGTGGGGGAGACAGACAACCCCGAGGTTTCCTGTATGACGATCGTGTCAGGCGGTGACGAGCGCACTATTGAGCAGATTGAGAAGCAGCTTAACAAGAAGCTTGATGTCATCAAGGTAAAGACCTTTGAGGAGCAGCAGTGCATCACCAGAGAATTGATGCTGATGAAGGTGAAGTACAATAAGACCAACCGCCGTGACATCACGGAGCTGTGCGATATCATGAAGGCGTCCATCGTGGATATGTCCAAGCATTTTATGATGATTCAGCTCTGCGACACCCCCGAGCGGATTCGGCTGATGCTGCAGCTTTTGCAGAGCGTCAGCGTGGTGGAGGTGGCGCGCACGGGGACACTGGCGTTATCCAAGTGTATAGAGAATGACTCTTGAGTTTGCCTGTTGACAGCAACACTTTAAATTGTTATAGTATAAATTGTTTATAACTAACGGTTTATGAGAGGTTTTGAGAAGATGCGTAAAAAGGTTTTTCAATTGTTGGTTGACAATACCTCCGGCGTGTTGAGCCGTATATCAGGGCTTTTTTCCAGACGGGGCTATAATATTGAGAGCATTACCGCGGGTGTGACGGCAGACCCGAGATTTACCCGCATCACCATTGTCACAAGCGGTGATGACGAGATCTTGGAGCAGATTGAGAAGCAGCTCGCCAAATTGGTGGACATTAGGGATATCAAGGAGCTTAAGCCTGAGGAGAGTGTATACAGGGAGCTTGTGATGATCAAGGTTAAGGCTGCTGCGGAGCAGCGTCCGGGTGTCATCGCGGTGGCAGATGTATTCCGCGCCAAGATCATTGACGTGTCGCCGGAGAGCCTGATGATCGAGCTTACGGGCAACCAGTCTAAGATTGACGCGTTTATCGGGTTGTTGGACGGCTATGAGATTCTGGAGCTTGCGCGCACGGGAATCGCGGGGCTTGGGCGCGGCACTGAGAACGTGACGATATTGTAGCTTAGCTGCAATCGTAAGGCTGAAGCTTTAACGCGGCTTGGCTGCGGACGGCATTGTGATGTTAGCTCTAGGGGATTTCCCCTATCAGTTATATATTTCATACTTAATATGGAGGAAAAGAAAATGGCAAAGATTTTTTATCAGGAGGATTGTAATCTCTCTCTCTTGGAGGGTAAGACCATCGCGATCGTGGGCTATGGAAGTCAAGGACACGCACATGCGCTGAATCTGAAGGATTCCGGCTGTCATGTGATCATCGGTCTCTATGAGGGCTCTAAGTCTTGGGACAGAGCCGTGGCACAGGGCTTCGAGGTTTATACCGCTGCGGAGGCTGCAAAGAAGGCGGATATTATCATGATCCTGATCAATGACGAGAAGCAGGCTGATCTGTATAAGAATGACATTGAGCCCAACCTTGAGGAGGGCAATATGCTGATGTTCGCGCATGGCTTTAACATTCATTTCGGCTGTATCGTGCCGCCCAAGAATGTGGACGTTACCATGATCGCTCCCAAGGGTCCCGGTCATACCGTTCGCTCCGAGTATCAGGCGGGCAAGGGCGTTCCTTGTCTGATCGCTGTTGAGCAGGACGCTACCGGCAAGGCACAGGATCTGGCGTTAGCGTATGCGCTTGGGATTGGCGGCGCGAGAGCGGGTGTTCTGGAGACGACCTTCCGCACCGAGACAGAGACAGACCTGTTCGGAGAGCAGGCTGTGCTGTGCGGCGGTGTCTGCGCATTGATGCAGGCGGGCTTCGAGACCTTGGTGGAGGCGGGCTATGACCCCAGAAACGCATATTTTGAATGTATCCATGAGATGAAGTTGATCGTGGATCTGATCTATCAGTCAGGCTTTGCGGGAATGAGATATTCCATCTCCAACACCGCTGAATATGGTGATTATGTAACCGGTCCGAAGATCATCACCGACGAGACTAAGAAGACGATGAAGAAGATTTTGAGCGACATTCAGGACGGAACCTTCGCGAAGGAATTCCTCTTGGATATGTCTCCCGCAGGCAAGCAGGTTCATTTCAAGGCTATGAGGAAGCTTGCCGGTGAGCATCCCGCCGAGAAGGTAGGCGAGGAGGTTCGTAAGCTTTATAGCTGGAACAACGAGGATGACAAGCTGATCAATAACTAGTCGGGACGGGGATGCGAAGGCATCCCCTTTCGTATTTTCCTACTCGACTAAAGGGGGCAATATGAGTAAAACTTCCCAGAAAACATCTTTTGAGAAAAAAATGAATCCGCCCAAGGGCATTGAGCCGGAAAGCTGGTTCACGGACTGCTACCGCAGGCATCAGGGACACCCCTTGAAGATACTGGTGGCAATCTATAAGGGCAATTATTATAAGTTCGTGCTTGCGGTGATTTTCTTCTTTATCAAGCATGCCTGTGTGTGGGTGCTGCCCATCGTGACCGCCAATATCATCAACGACATCACCACGAATAATCCCGACTGTCTGCGCAACACTCTTTTTTATACCATATTGATGGTTGCGTTGATTGTCCTGAATGTGCCGATGAATTATCTTTACACGGATTACAAGAGTCAGGCGACGAGATATGCGGAGACGGGGCTTAGGAAGGCGTTGATCCGAAAGCTTCAGCAGCTTTCCATTGCCTATCACATAGAGACCCGCTCCGGCAAGCTCCAGTCCAAGATCATGCGTGACGTGGAGGCGGTGGAGGGGCTCTCGACCCAGATGTTTCTGAGTATACTGAACATTGCGCTGAATATTGGCGTGGCATTGGTGGTGACGATATCCAAAAGTGTGATGGTCTTTTTCTTTTTCCTGATCACCACGCCTATTGCGGCGATCACTATGATGGCTTTTCGCAATGTGATGCGGGAGCGCAACGCGGAATTCAGACGGGAAATGGAGGAGACCTCCGCACGCGTCATGGAGATGGTGGAGCTCATTCCTGTCACGAGGGCACACGCTTTGGAGGAGGAAGAGGTCCGCAAGATGAGTGGGCAGCTTTTCGCCGTGGCGGAGAGGGGATACAAGCTGGATCTGGTGCAGGCATTATTCGGCTCCGTGGGTTGGGCGATCTTCCAGATCTTTCAGGTGGTCTGTCTTGCCTTTACGGGGTATCTCGCCTATCAGGGCGGGATTCTGGCGGGGGATATCGCCCTTTACCAGAGCTATTTTGCAACGATCGTCAATCAGGTGTCCGCCATTATCGCTCTGGTGCCTGTCATCGCCAAGGGAATCGAATCCGTCAACTCCATCGGCGAGGTGCTGTTGTCCGATGATGTGGAGAGCAACGCGGGGAAACGGGAGGTTGACCATGTGGACGGCGTGTTTTCCTTTAGAGATGTGTATTTTAAATATAATGACGGCGGCAAGGATACACTGAACGGCTTGAATCTGGAGGTAAAGCAGGGGGAGACCATCGCCCTTGTGGGAGAGTCCGGCGCGGGCAAGACCACAATCATCAATATGGTGATCGGATTCTACCTGACAGAGCGGGGCGAGGTGCTTTTGGACGGGCAGAATCTGAGCGAGCTCGATCTGCGCAGCTATCGAAAATACTTGGCGGTAGTGCCACAGACCTCCATTCTGTTCTCGGGCACCATCAGGGAAAATATCACCTACGGATGCGAGGATGTGACGCAGGAGCGTTTGGACGAGGTGATTCGCGCTGCTAATCTGAAGGAGCTGGTCGATTCGCTGCCTGATGGTCTGGAGACGAAAGTGGGAGAGCATGGCGGCAAGCTTTCGGGCGGTCAGCGTCAGCGTATCTCCATTGCGAGGGCTCTGATTCGCGACCCCAAGGTCATCGTGCTGGACGAAGCTACCTCCGCCTTGGACAGCATTTCGGAAAAGCTGATTCAGGAGGCGGTGAATAACCTGACCAGAAACCGTACCACCTTCATCGTGGCGCACAGGCTGTCCACTATCAGAGATGCGGACAGGATCGCCGTGATTGACGAGGGGCGGTGCGTGGAGTGCGGGACATACGATGAACTGATGGAGCAGAAGGGACGTTTTTATCAGCTTAAGAAGATACAGAGCTGAGGTCTTGCGGCGGTTCATCGATTGATTGTGCCGCTGAAGCGGCATGTGTGGAAGTGTGTAAGTTACTGCTAAAAACTTACGCACTTTTTTAATTGGATAAGCATTTTGGAATTTCTTACACCTATCTTTAGAATTTCTTTGGAAAGTTCTGACCTTGTTTTTTGGAATTCCCTTGTAGAATGTAACTGTTCAGAACCAAGCGACCATATAAATTCATTTGGCGAGAGCCAAGCATGGACAAAATGGAAGCTGCGTAGCAGCGTTTTGCGAATGGTTTTGAATAGTTACATGCAGAAACGAGGTGTCGCATGGATTTATCAATTTTGACAATGTACTTTACCAGATACGGGGCGGTCGCTATCTTTGTGATCGTGTTCTTGGAATACCTGAACATGCCGGGGTTTCCTGCGGGAATCATCATGCCCTTGGCGGGAGTGATGGCGTCAAAGGGCAATATCGGCTTTGGCTGGGTGATGGTGATCACCGTGGCGGCGGGGCTTTTGGGAAGCCTGCTGCTGTATTGGCTGGGCTTAAAGGGCGGGAAGGTGTTTCTTGGGGCTTATATCAGACGTTTTCCGAAGCATGAGCCGGTTCTTAAGAGGACTATGGAGTGGGTGAGGGAAAAGGGCTGCAAGGGAGTGTTCCTCGCCAAGCTGATGCCCATGATCCGAACCGTTGTCTCGATCCCGGCGGGAGTGCTGCAGATGCCGTTGGACAAGTATATCATAAGCTCTACACTTGGGATTTTTGTCTGGAATTTCATTTTTGTGGGGGCGGGCTATGTGCTGGGAGACAGCTTTTTTACTATATTGGGAGGATAGTGTGAAAAATCATAGATTTTTCACGAACGAATTTATTCGTTTTGCGAATATTGTGCCTGCACAATGCGTAAAACACGCATGAAAGTTCGCAGGTTGCGGAAAGGTATGGTTATTACTATGAATATTGCATTGATGACCAACAACTACAAACCGTTTCTGGGAGGCGTCCCCATTTCGGTGGAGCGTTTGGCGAATGCCCTGCGCGCCGAGGGACACAGTGTTACAGTCTTTGCGCCCACCTATGAGGGACAAGAGGAGGAAGCGGGGGTGTTTCGCTATGCCACTTTGATAAAGCATTTTATCGGAGGAATCGTCCTGCCTAATCCGTTTGACAGAGCTATCGAGGAGGAGTTTAGACGGCAGTCCTTTGACGTGATTCATGTGCATCACCCCGTGCTGATTGGTCAGACGGCAGTCCGGTTGGCGCGAAAATACAAGATTCCGCTCACCTTCACATACCATACCCGTTACGAGGAATATCTGTCGTATTTTAAGGGGATTCGCATCATGGAAGCGTGGGCGGATAGGGAGAAGCATCTCTTTGGACCATTGGCGAAGCACATTCTTTTTGGGTTAAAGGAGGGACTCCTTCCTTGGTATATGCATGGCTTTATGCGGCATTGTGATTTGATTTTCGCGCCCACGAGGGGGATTTTGGAATATCTTCACGAGCATTGTCGGATAGACTATGAGCGATTGGATATACTGCCCACGGGTATTGAGGAATCCCGTTTTCAGGTATCGGAGCGGGCAAAGGAATCCGTTAGGGCACAATACAATGCTGCGGACTGTCCGTTGCTTTTATCCGTATCCCGTATGTCCCATGAGAAAAATGTGGAGTTTTTATTAAGGAGCGTTGCGCTTGCAAAGGAGAAAATGCGGCGTCAGAAAAGCCCTTGTGCCTTTCGGGTGCTTTTGGTGGGAGATGGTCCTGACAGGGCGGAGTATGAAGCCATGCGGGAGCGGCTGCAGGTGTCGGAGGAGGTTATTTTTGCGGGGAGCGTGCCCAATGAGGAGCTTGCAGCATATTACGCCGCGGCGGACGCGTTTTTATTCGCGTCGAAGACCGAGACGCAGGGGATTGTTTTATTAGAGGCATTTGCAGGAGCGACTCCGGTCTACGCGGTAGATGCCAGCGGGGTCAGGGATTTGGTGAAGGAGGGTGTGAACGGACGTTTGTTTGCCGAGGAAGCGGAAGAATTTGCAGACGGCATCATAGAGGCAGTATGCGGAACGGGCAGGCTTCTTGAGCTTGCGGACGGGGCTTATCGGACGGCTCTGCAATATCGGGAGAAGACAGTTGCGAGAAAAGCGGTTTCAGGATATACTTGTGTCTGTCAGTATCGAAAATATCATTACTTCGGAGCTATTATGACGGAAGGGTAAGGAGAGCGTGAGAGGGCTATGGATAAATATCGCATTTTATTGGTGGAAGACGATAACGAGATTCGGAATGGCGTGGAGATTTATTTGAAAAATCAGGGCTACGAGGTATTGCAGGCGGCAAACGGCAAGGAGGGGCTTGCGCTTGTCAGACAGACGAACGCGCAGGGCAGGGGGACTCGCGCTGAAGCCCATGGTGAAATTCGAGGTGAACATAATGGTGAAGCTCATGGCGAGATTCACTTGGCGATTGTGGATATCATGATGCCCGTGATGGACGGCGTGACCATGCTGATGCAGCTTCGGGCGGAGGGGTATGAATTTCCGGTGATCATGCTCTCCGCCAAGTCCGAGGAGGTGGATAAGATCATGGGGCTCAATATGGGGGCGGACGATTATGTCACCAAGCCCTTTACGCCCTTGGAGCTCTTGGCGCGGGTCAATTCCCAGCTGCGACGCTATGCCAAGTATCTTAACGCGGTAAAGCGGGAGGACAACGAGCATATTTACCGCATCGGCGGGCTTGAGCTGAACGAGGATACCGTGGAGGTCACGGTGGACGATGAGCCTGTGAAGCTGACACCTATGGAATTCAAGATTGTGCAGCTTCTAATCAAGAACGCGGGGCGCGTATTCTCCGCTGACGAGATTTATGAGCGTGTCTGGAACGAGAAGGCGGTGAACACGGACACCATTATGGTGCATGTGCGCAATATACGGGAGAAGATAGAGCTCGACCCGAAGAACCCCAAATATTTGAAGGTAGTGTGGGGTGTGGGATATAAGATCGAGAAGCAGTGATGAAGCGGTAAAACGCTTAAAGAGTCAAGTAGGCGGGCGTGGAGGTAAAGCAGATGCAGACGAAGCGGGATAGGGAAATGTCAGGAATAGCAGAAATGAATCGTGAAACGTCAAAAACGGATGGTAATGCAGCGGAATCAGAGGAAGAAGCATCGAAAATGAATGAAAAATCGTCAAAAACGGATATTGAAGCAGCGGAAAAAGGTGGAGAAGCATCGAAAATGAACGAAAAATCGTCAAAAACAGATATCGAAGCAGCAGAAACAGAGGGAGAAGCATCGAAAATGAATGAAAAATCGTCAAAAACAGATATCGAAGCAGCAGAAACAGAGGGAGAAGCATCGAAAATGAATGAAAATATGTCAAAAACGGATAAGGAAGCAGCGCGAACAGATGGAGAGGCGCCGAAAATGAATGTTGAGGCGTCAAAAACGGACAGCAAAATAAAAAAGCCTGTGGGTATACGGTTTGGGTGGATCGTGACGGGTTTACTGGTCTCTCTAACCGCGGCTGTTCTCTATGTAGTCGGCTACGGCAGCTTTGCGAAGCGCGCGGTGGCGGAAGGGACAATTGATAATCCCTTGGAGACTCAGGTGACAACGGATTGGCTGATGGGGCAGACCTATGTGCTCTATCATGACCTGATGCAGTCGCAGAGTCCGGAGGAGCTAAGCTACACGGAAATATACGTTAAGCCCAAGGAGGGCTGCGAATGGGTGCTCGACGAGCAGAGCTATTCCCAATTTATCAGAGATGGAGGAACAACGCTACAATCGCCCAATTATGAGGTCGTGGACAGCGTGTACAGCTACCTCCAATATCTGAGGGAGGAATATTTTGCCACACTGGAGGAGCAGTTTACGCAAATCAACAATACCTTTGACTATATTTGCGAGGATTTGAATACCGGCGCCACCGTGTCGAATCTGCCCGCGGGGAGCAATATCGTGAGCTGGGAGCAATATTTTTACCTGTCTCTTTTATTTGACAGCAATGGGAACTGCAGGGTGGAGGACGTGGTATGCGGGACGGACGCCAATCAGATGCGCAAGCTGGTCAACGAATCGACGAGAGGCTTCCACGCTAATTTTGAGATAATGACTGATAACGAGGGGAGGTTTGGAACGGAGCCAAACGTTTATTTTACCATAGGAGGTCCTGCGGATTGTCGTGTTGTTTACAGTATATCCGAGGAGAATTGGACCAAATACAGGTCGGGAGAATATCCGTTAATGCTTCACGGGTATCAGGTAAACCTTAGGGATATGAATTTTGTCGGGTACATGCGGGACGGGATCGTGAATCTTATGCTCGTCCTCTGTGGCATCGTGGCGCTGCTTGCATTCTTCATGCCTGTGTCTGCGGGGCGGGATAAGACAGGCAGACCTGAGTCAAGATGGCTGCGGCTTCCGGTGGAGCTTATGTATATTCTGTTCGTGACGGTGTTTTCCTTGGGGCTGAGTCTGTGTTTTCATCTGGCGATTGCCACGATGAACGGGGAGGCGGACAGGGTGATGGAGCGGCTCACTATGCGGATAGGGCTTGTGAACGAGCTGCTTGTCTATGCCGCCAATCTGCTGCTCTTGACGGCGACCTTTTTCATGGTGTGGTATTTCGGCATGAACCTGCGGGATATCCGAAGGCTTGGAATCTGGGGCTATATTAAGGCGCGGAGCCTGATTTATCGCTTTTTCCCATTTATCAAGTCCAAGGCGGTAGGGCTGTATGAGATGGTGGTGCATTTTGACGTGACCAAGAATGCCAATAAGCTGATCATTCGTCTGGTGCTGATCAACGGGATCATCCTGTTCTTTATCAGCAGCCTGTGGTTTGGCGGCTTCGGGATTGCCGTGGTGTATTCCGCTTTGCTGTATATCGTGCTGCGCAAGTATATCAGTGATTTGCAGAAAAAGTATAATCTGCTGCTTGGCGCCACCAACGAGATCGCCGAGGGCAATCTGAACGTGCAGATTAAGGAGGACTTGGGGGTGTTCGAGCCCTTTAAGCCACAGGTTTACCGCATTCAAAACGGCTTTAAGAAGGCGGTGGAGGAGGAGGTCAAGAGCCAGCGCATGAAGGCGGAGCTGATCACGAATGTGTCCCATGATTTAAAGACGCCCCTCACAGCCATTATCACCTATATCAATCTGTTGAAGGAGGAGAATCTGACCGAGGAGCAGCAAAGGGAATATCTGGATACCTTGGAGCGCAAGTCTCTCAGACTCAAGGCGCTCATAGAGGATTTGTTCGAGGTGAGTAAAGCGAATTCCCAGAGCATGGCGCTTAACATTATGGACGTGGACGTCATGAATCTGGTGCGGCAGGCCGCCTTCGAGATGGAGGATAAGCTGAAGGAGCGGAATCTGGAGCTGCGCTTCGTCCTGCCTGAGGGGAAGGCGGTGCTGCCCTTGGATTCTCAGCGCACCTACCGCATTTATGAGAATCTGTTCAGCAATATCTCTAAATACGCATTGTCCGGCACCAGAGTCTATGTGAACGGATTCTTTGTGGAGGATAAGGTCATTATCACTCTGAAAAATATCACGGCGGAGGAGATCTCGGTGGATCCGGAGGAGCTGACAGACCGATTTGTGCGGGGGGACGCGTCCCGCAACACGGAAGGGAGCGGTCTGGGGCTTGCCATCGCCAAAAGCTTTACCCAGCTGCAGGGCGGCGAGCTTACGATCGAGGTGGACGGAGATCTGTTCAAGGTGACGACGGTGTGGCATATTAAGCGGTAGATAAAGTCTATCGTTCAGCCGCATTACAGGAAAAGCAATCGGTCAACGCATTATCGCGGCAGATAAAAGGCATGTATGATTGACAGACAAACCAAAGAGACTGTATAATTGAAGAACAACATGGTTGAAAAAGAGTGTGCGGATTTGACAGATAAGCAGCTTGCCTTAAAGGAGTATTTGAGAAAATATGGGCAGTTTTAAAGAGAATGCGTTTCACAATTTGGAGAAGCATAAATATATTCTTTGGTATGCAGTATGCGCCCTTTGCCTTGGAATTATAGATCAACGCCGCAACAGCGCTGTTGGGAACATTCAGATGTTGTTTGCCAATCTGATTGGCTTGGTCGTATTTTTCATGTTGATTCCGTCTATGAATAAAGCCTTCTTCGCGCTAAAGCAGACCAAGGTCTGGGGCTGCGCCTGTGTGGTGGTTTTTATCGTGGCGGTTGTGCTGTTTCGGTCGCGTAAGCCCTATTGGGGACAGTGGAACGCCGCGGCGTTAAGCTGCCTCTGTATTGCCACACTTATTATATATATTATATGGGACAGAAAAAATATTTTTGGAGAATGGCGTATCTCAAAAGTGTGTTTCGGTACTGTGATGCTGAGCCTGTTTTTGATGCTGATATCGATAAATAATACAATATGGCCGGGATTTTATCTGATGCTGTTTGGATGCTTTTATCTCATAGGCATTCCCAGCAATCGCAGGGAAGACTTTATGCTCGGAATATTGGTCGGAATGGCGGCTTGGTTTATCGGGCAGCAATGTCTTGCCTTTGCATTCCGACCGTATGACCATACACGTTATAAGGGGATGTATCTTGGCGAGACGCAGAGCGGTATATTTTATATGATTGCATACTGTGCGTTCATGGGATTGTGGCTGTACGGGCAGAAGAAGGGCTGGAGAAGGAGTCTGAGAATCCTATGCTTTATCATGGCGGCAGGATGCGTAAGCCTTCTGCTGCTTACGGGGAGCAAATCCTCGCTTTTGGGCGCTATGGCAGGCACTCTTATGGGATACATCTCATTTGATGTCATCATGAGAAAAAGCTTCAAGCATTGGCTGATGCAGGCGGCTTTGATGGGAATATGTGCGCTTTTGCTTTTTCCCGCCGCTTACGGATGCGTGAGATATCTGCCAACGGTGCTGCATCACCCTATCTGGTTTGACGGTGAGTACAATGACGAAAAGAGCGTCCGTTCGTTTGACCCATGGAACAGTGAAAGATATGTATCGTTTGAGCGTGCCGTCAACACGAATATTGGGCGTATTCTGAGCACGATGAAGATTAATCTAAGGATTAAGGACGGCAAGCTTCATATCAGTACACCGCTTAGCATCAAGTCGGATGCGGCGGAATATATAGAACCCGGGAGCTCTAGGGAGCATCCGTTTATTGCGGAGAGCCGAAAAGGAGATAACGAGGGGCAATTGGATCCTGCGAGGATTGCAATATGGTCGTTTTTCCTCCGACATCTTAATTTTGAGGGACATAACAGCCTGATATTTTATTACAGAGAGGACGTTTTGTTCGGAAACGCACATAATATGTTCCTGCATATTGCGGTTTTGTATGGTATCATTCCGGGTATTTTATATCTGGTATGGAATTTTTGGTGTCTGCTGCGCATGATAAGGCGGAGAGATATGGAGGGAATCGTAGGAGCCGTGTTTATGACTGCCATTATGACCTACGGGATGTTTGAGCAGGCTACAACAACGGGACAGATTACCATGTCGCTTTTATTTTTGTTATATTATTACGGTATGGAAATCCTGCCTCGCAAAGGTTCAGTGGAGGGCTGAGCTTCCGCATGAATAAGTCCGGATAAAAATATCTGTTTCAAAATGTCTTAATCTGTGTTATGATAATGAATGACATTTTGAGACAGATTTTTTTGATGGAGGAAGAAGCTATGGGTATGACGATGACACAGAAGATTCTGGCTGCCGCGGCGGGCTTGGAGCAGGTGGAGGCCGGACAGCTCATTGAGGCGAAGCTGGATCTAGTGCTGGGCAATGACATTACCAGTCCGGTGGCGATCAAGGAGATGGACAAAATGAAGGTGAAGGGGGTCTTTGACAAGGACAAGATCGCTCTGGTGCCCGATCATTTTGTGCCCAATAAAGATATCAAGTCCGCGGAGCACTGTAAATGTGTGCGCGAGTTTGCGAAGCGCAACGAGATCACGAATTATTTCGAGGTGGGTGAGATGGGCATCGAGCATGCGCTTTTGCCTGAGAAGGGACTTACCGTGGCGGGCGATGTGATCATTGGCGCGGATTCCCACACCTGTACATACGGCGCACTGGGGGCTTTCTCCACCGGAGTGGGCAGCACGGATATGGCTGCGGGCATGGCGACGGGCAAGGCGTGGTTCAAGGTTCCCTCGGCGATCAAATTTATCCTGACGGGCAAGCCCTCCAAATGGGTCAGCGGCAAAGATGTGATCCTGCATATTATCGGAATGATAGGCGTGGACGGCGCGCTGTACAAGTCCATGGAGTTTGTGGGAGACGGCATTGCGAACCTCACGATGGACGACCGCTTCACGATTGCGAACATGGCGATCGAGGCGGGGGGCAAGAACGGGATTTTCCCCGTGGACGAGCTTGCGATCGCATATATGAAGGAGCATAGCGCCAAGTCATATAAGATTTATGAGGCGGATGCGGACGCGGTGTATGATGCGGAATATACAATAGATTTAAGCAAGCTGGAGCCCACGGTGGCGTTCCCGCATCTTCCGGAGAATACGCATACCATGAGCGAGATTAACGCTATGGACGATATAGTGATCGATCAGGTGGTGATCGGTTCCTGCACCAACGGACGCTTGGACGATCTGCGCACGGCGGCGGAGGTTTTGAAGGGAAGGCATGTGGCAAAGGGAATGCGCTGTATCGTGATTCCCGCGACACAGGCGATCTACATGCAGGCGATGGAGGAAGGGCTGTTGAAGAGCTTCATCGAAGCGGGAGCCATTGTCAGCACACCCACCTGCGGTCCCTGTCTTGGCGGTTACATGGGAATCTTGGCGGAGGGGGAGCGCTGTGTCTCCACCACTAACCGCAATTTCGTGGGGCGCATGGGACATGTGAACTCGGAAATCTATCTGGCAAGTCCGGCTGTGGCGGCGGCGAGCGCGATCACAGGTAAGATATCCTGTCCCAGAGAGTTGGGCTGACGAAAAATCCCAGAGATATCTCTGACGAGAGCGTCAACCGCTTCATGGTATTCATCACGTTGAACTAACGAAATATCTAAGAGATATCTTTGACTCCGGGGAATCCGGGCAAGGTGACACGGAGACAAGGAGATATATCTCCGCGAATTATAGAAAGGAATATAATTATGAACAACGCAAAAGGTACTGTTTTCAAATATGGCGACAATGTGGACACGGACGTTATCATTCCCGCGAGGTACTTAAATTCCTCCGACCCCGCGGAGCTTGCAACACATTGTATGGAGGACATTGACAAGGATTTTATCAAGAATGTCAAAAAGGGGGACATCATTGTCGCCGACAAGAATTTCGGCTGTGGGTCATCTCGTGAGCATGCCCCTATCGCTATCAAGGCAGCGGGGGTAAGCTGTGTGATCGCGGAGACCTTCGCCCGCATTTTCTACCGCAATGCGATCAATATCGGACTGCCTATAATCGAGTGTCCGGAGGCGTCCAAGGGGATTGATGCGGGAGATGAGGTCGAGGTGAATTTTGACACTGGTGTCATAACGAATCTGACCAAGGGCACAAGCTTCAAGGGACAGGCGTTTCCGGAGTTCATGCAGAGGATCATCGCTGCGGAGGGCTTGGTCAATTACATCAACAACGGCAATTAAAAAGGCAGCCGGAATACGAAAAGAGGCGAAGGAGAATGGCGGAGCAATCAAATGTCCGCACAGGGCAGGCTGCAGGGAAATATGAGATAGACATGTGCAGCGGTCCTTTTCTGGGGAAAATCCTGATTTTTTATATCCCGTTGATGCTCTCAGGTATTTTGCAGCTTTTGTTTAACGCCGCGGATATTGTGGTGGTGGGACACTTTGCGGGGAGCGACGCATTGGCGGCGGTGGGCTCCACAAGCTCCCTGACCAATCTGTTGGTGAATCTTTTTATCGGGCTTTCCGTGGGAACCAATGTATTGGCGGCGAGATTTTACGGCGGCGGGCAGCGCAGGGAGCTGTCCGAGATGGTGCACACGGCGATCCTGACTGCTGTTATCAGCGGTTTTTTGTTGGTGTTTATCGGCATTGCGGTGGCGAAGCCTGCGCTCACTTGGATGGGGACGCCGGAGGACGTCATCGGGCAGTCTACTCTGTATATGTGTATCTATTTTGTCGGAATGCCCTTTACGATGGCATATAATTTTGGGGCGGCAGTGCTTCGGGCAGTGGGTGACACCAAGAGACCCTTGTATTACCTGCTGGGGGCGGGCGTGGTCAATGTGATCCTGAATCTAATCTTTGTGATCCTCTTTTCCATGGGGGTGGCGGGGGTTGCCCTTGCCACGGTGATATCACAGGGAGTTTCCGCTGCGCTGGTCATCAGGTGTCTGATGCTGTCCGACGCGGATTACAAGCTTGAGCTTTCCAAGCTGCGCATTGTGCCGGATAAGCTGTGGAAAATGCTGCAGATCGGTCTGCCTGCGGGACTTCAGAACTCGCTTTTCTCCATTTCCAACGTGCTGATCCAGTCATCGGTGAATTCCTTTGGTTCGGTCGCCATGGCGGGCAACACGGCGGGCTCTAATCTGGAGGGCTTCGTGTACACGGCGATGAATTCCTTTTCCCAGACGATCATCAGCTTTGCCGGACAGAATTACGGTGCGAGAAAATACAAGAATATCGGTAAAATATTGCTGATCTGTCAGGGGCTTGTGATGGCGGTCGGCTTAGTATTTGGCAATCTGGCATATCTGGGCTCGGGCGTATTGCTGCGGCTCTATTCGCCGGATGCAGAGGTGATTC
This sequence comes from Muribaculum sp., assembly GCA_023663505.1. Lineage (GTDB taxonomy): Bacteria > Bacillota > Clostridia > Lachnospirales > Lachnospiraceae > Acetatifactor. The sequence goes on along the minus strand of JAMPHH010000013.1, from coordinate 45,282 downwards.
GATACGGGGCGCTGCGCATGAGCATTATCTGCACCACATATTGCTTCTGCGGTATGATGGACGTGATGGTGGGTGTGCTGAGAGGCTTGGGATATTCGGTGATGCCGATGCTGGTGTCATTGACAGGGGCATGTCTGTTTCGGGTGGTATGGATTTACACGGTCTTCCAAAATTATCGGACACTAACCTGTCTGTATGCGTCCTATCCGATCAGTTGGGCGCTGACGTTTGCCGTGCATGTGTTATGCTTTGTGATCGTATATCGCAGATTGCTTAAGAGTTATGTGGCTGCCTGAGAGCAGCAAGAAGGAGAGACGATATGATAGCGTTTGTGCAGGGCGTGATAGAGGATATCGCTGAGGATAATGTAGTGCTCGACGTGGGCGGGATTGGCATAAATGTAAAGATTTCCTCAAGCACGGCGGCGCGGCTGCCGAATATCGGGGAGGAGGCGCGGCTCTACACCTACACCTTGGTGCGGGAGGACGCCTTCCTGTTATATGGGTTTCTTGCCAAAAAGGATTTGGATATTTTCAAGCTGTGTATCACGGTCAACGGAATCGGTCCCAAGGGGGCGTTGGCAATCCTGTCCGTGATGGACGCGGATTCGCTTCGTTTTGCCATTATGACAAAGAATGTCAAGGCGATCAGCCAAGCGCCGGGGATTGGCGCGCGCACTGCGGAACGGTTGATTCTGGACTTAAAGGACAAGATACATGTCGATGACGTGTTGATTGGTAGGGAGGTTCAGGCGACGGCGGAGGGGAATCGGATCACCCCCCAGAAGCAGGAGGCTGTGGAGGCTCTCGTGGCGCTCGGATATGGGCAGACGGAGAGCATCAGGGCGGTGAACGCTATCTCGGGAATCGAGGATATGGATTCCGGCGCGGTGCTGAAGGCGGCATTAAAGAATCTTGTTTAGAGAAAATCTTGTTTAGAGAAAATACGGTTTAAGGAAAATCTTATTTAGAGGAAATTGGGAATCGCTATGCAGAAAAGGACGATTGAGACGAATCTGACTTCGGAGGATGTCAAGATTGAGGGGTCGCTCAGACCACAGACCTTGAAGGATTACATAGGTCAGAGCAAAATCAAAGAGAATCTAAAGATTTATATTGACGCGGCCAAGCAGCGCGGTGATTCCTTGGACCATGTGCTTTTCTATGGACCGCCCGGGTTGGGCAAGACCACGCTCGCGGGCATTATCGCCAACGAGATGGGCGTGCATATGAAGGTGACCAGCGGTCCCGCGATCGAGAAGCCGGGGGAGATGGCTGCTATTTTGAACAATTTGGAGGAGGGAGATCTTCTCTTTGTGGACGAGATTCATCGCCTGAACCGTCAGGTGGAGGAGGTTCTCTACCCCGCGATGGAGGATTTTTGTATTGATATCCTGATTGGAAAGGGGGCGACCGCTCGCTCCGTGCGGCTGGACCTGCCGCATTTTACCTTGGTGGGCGCGACCACGAGGGCGGGGCTTTTGACCGCGCCGTTAAGAGACCGTTTTGGCATGATTCATCATTTGGAATTTTACGAGATAGAGGAATTGCAGCAGATCATCATGCATTCCGCCAAAATACTTGATGTGGAGATTGAGCGCGGGGGCGCCCTGGAGATGGCTAGGAGAAGCCGCGGCACACCGAGACTGGCGAATCGAATCCTAAAGCGCGTGCGGGATTTTGCTCAGGTGAAATATGACGGCATTATCACCGACGAGGTGGCGCGCACAGCGCTTGATCTTATGGACGTGGACAAGCTGGGACTGGATCATATCGACCGCAATATGCTGACGGTCATGATTCAGAAGTTCCAGGGCGGACCTGTGGGGCTTGACACTCTGGCGGCGGCAATCGGGGAGGACGCGGGAACCATAGAGGACGTATACGAGCCATATCTGATCAAGTCAGGGTTGATCAACCGTACCCCCAGAGGGCGCGTGGCGACGGATTCCGCTTATCGTCACTTAGGTATTCAAGCCATGAAGGAATGACGGCAAATCTTTTATGACGCCAAATCTTTGAATAAAACTATTGCCTGTATTTGCGATATGATATATAATAGATATTGTTATGTGATGATTTTCTAGGAATAGATGTTGTAGTTGCTTGGCACAATAGATATTGCAAAAGAGGTGTGAAATGTCAGCCAAAACAGATACAGAGGTGATCATCGGCGGAAAGGTGCTCACCCTAAGCGGGAATGAGAGTGAGGAGTATCTTCAAAAGGTTGCCTCCTATATCAACAATAAAATTAACGAGTACAATAAAGTGGACAGTTTTAAGCGTCAGCCCATGGATATTCAGAATGTCCTGCTTCAGTTGAATATCGCAGATGATTTTTTCAAGGCGAAGAAGCAGATCGATGTTTTGGAGGAGGAGCTGCAGAATAAGGAGAAGGAGCTGTACAGCCTTAAGCATGAATTGATCGCCGCGCAGATTAAGCTGGAAACCTCCGAGGGGAAGATCAAGGGGCTTCAGACGGAGGCGAATGAAAGCTCCAAGAAAATCGTTCGTTTAGAGACAGAGTTGAAGAATAGCAAGAAATAGGATTGCGCGGCTGTCCACAAAGGGCAGCCTTGTTGCTTTATGCACAGCCCTATGAAGATGAAATATGCAGTCAAGGCGCACAGCGAGCCAAGTCAACACAGTTGACTTTGTGTCAATGATTGCATGAGCATAAATCCAACGAGATTGGATTACCAATGAAATTGGTTTGGCGAATGTTGCGGGGTTGTTGATCGAGGAGATACGGAATGAACCGAAGGGTGGAGCTTCTGGCGCCGGCGGGGAATCCTGACGGATTTTACGGTGCTATCCATGCCGGAGCCGATGCCGTCTATTTGGGAGGTGAACGCTTTGGCGCGAGGGCATATGCCGACAATTTCACATCGGAGGAATTGCTCGTCTGTATCAGATATGCCCATATCTGGGGGCGGAGGGTTTATTTGACGGTAAATACTCTGGTCAAGGAGGCGGAGCTCTCGGAGCTTATCCCATATTTGCAGCCCTTGTACGAGGCGGGGCTTGACGGTGTGATCGTGCAGGATATCGGCGCTTTTGCCCTGATCAGAGAGCATTTTCCCGAGATGGAGCTTCATGTCAGCACACAGATGACGCTGACGGGGAGATATGGGGCCAAGCTGTTGAGGCAGATGGGGGCGGTGAGAATCGTCCCGGCAAGGGAGCTTGACCTTGCGCAGATAAGAGAGCTAAAGGAAGTCTCGAGGCTGCAGGTGGAAACCTTTATTCACGGGGCTATGTGTTATTGCTATTCGGGGCAGTGCCTTTTCAGCAGTATCTTGGGCGGCAGAAGCGGCAACAGGGGGCGCTGCGCACAGCCCTGCAGACTCCCTTACCGCGTGGAGCGGGAGGGGCATGTGAGCAGGGAGGCATATTCTTTGAGCCTTAAGGATATGTGTACCGTGGAGCATGTAGTGGAGCTGATCTCGGCGGGCATCGATTCCTTCAAGATTGAGGGACGTATGAAGAAGCCTGAATATGCAGCGGGCGTCACGGCGATTTATCGCAGATATATAGATAAGGCTTATCGGGGTGAGGAGTCTCCCGTGACCGCGGAGGACTTGGCGGCGCTGAGGACGCTCTATATTCGCAGCGAGCTTCAGGACGGCTATTATTACCGCCATAACGGAAGGGATATGGTGACGCTCACCAGTCCGTCCTACGGCGAGAATGACGAGACCCTGCTTGCGCAGATCAGGGCGCGTTATCTGGACAAAAGACCACGTATCAGACTAAAGCTGCAGGCGGAGCTTCACGTCGGTCAGCCCGCCCGCCTTACTGCGATCATCACAGGGAGCGACATGCCGATTCCGCTCGCAGACGATATGCAGGACGCCTCCACGATAACCGTGACAGGTGACGAGGTATCAGCCGCCCTAAACCGTCCGATTGACGAGGACAATATACGCAGGCAGCTTGGGAAAACGGGAGACACGGTGTTCTGTGTGGACGAGATGGAGATTGCGCTTGACGGGAATGCTTTTTATCCGTTGAAGGCATTGAATGAATTGCGCAGGCAGGCGATAGAAGCACTGGAAAATCAGTTGATTCTAAGAAACGGGCTGCCTGTGTCGAGACAGGGCGGCGACGTTCCTAAGCATAGGGCGGCAGAAAAAGCAACTGCTACCACCAAATCCATGCGCGGGCAGTTTCATGTGCTTTGCCGCACGGCGCAGCAATTGGGCGCACTGCTTGAGCTGCTGCAGCGTCCCCAAGCTGAACTTGTTCTTCCGCGGCGTGTCTATCTGGAAGCGGAGCTGCTTTACCGAATGCAGAAAGGGGACGAGCTGTTAATATGGGAGCGGCTGAAGGCATTCCGCGGGTTTGAGATAATCGTCGCCCTTCCCCCGATCATCAGAAGCAGTGACAGCTCCTTTTTGGAGGAAATTTGGACAATTTATCTGCAAAATAAAGACATGCTTCACGGCTTTCTGGTGCGTTCAATGGACGGGCTGGGCTATCTCAGGGAAATGACGGGTAAATATGGAGTACAGCCCGCCATATACACGGACGCGGGGCTTTATGTCTGGAATCATGAGAGCCTGCGCTGCCTGTGGGAATTGTGCCGTGTTGACAGCGATGATCAGGGTGATCATGACGGCGGTGATGGTCAGCATTCTCTCTTGAAGGGCTTTTGTCTCCCCTATGAATTGAGGGCGGGAGAGCAGCGCCAATTGCTGGCGGGGTGTGCGCTTCCATGCGAGAAGCTTGTCTATGGGCGGATTCCGCTGATGCTCACCGCCAATTGTATTGTCAATACCATGGAGGGGTGTCAGAAGGATAAGCCAAATGAGAATGATGTCAGCTTCCTGATTGACCGTTATCAGAAGCGTTTTCCCGTGCTTAGGAGCTGTCGGCAATGTATGAATATCATATACAACAGCCTGCCGCTTTCGCTTCACGCAGGGCTTTCCAAATGGCGTGAAACGGCGGATTTTCGGATAGATTTTACGATTGAGGACGCTCGGGAGACCACCCGTATACTACAGTATTTCCTCTCCGGCGCGAAGGGGGATTTACCATATACAGAATACACTACCGGACACGAGAAGCGGGGAGTGGAATAAAAGCAAAGGAATGTAGGGCTGCTATGGCGGCGGAATGAGAGGCAGAATGGGCGAGTACGTGCTTGAATTATCTAAATATTTCATATGTGGCTTGATGGTGCTTTATACCTTGAGCTGCTTCTATGCGTTTCGCTATGGGGCACATGGCGGGAGACGGCCGGTTTATGTCGTTCAGATCGTCCTGATGTTTCTTTTGCAGACGATTTGCTTTGTGGACCTGATCTTGGGCAGCAAGGGCGCGCCGACGGACGAATCCGCCTCGGTCAGTCAGGATATGCAATATCTGTTTTTCTTCCTTTTTGTGGAATTTTTCCTGTTGGCGGTGGTATTTTTGGTGCCTGCCATCTATGAGCAATGCAACAGGCTGCTATTGAATAATATGTGTATGCTGCTCGGAATCGGCTTGATGATGATATCGAGACTCTCCTTTTCCAGTGCGATCAAGCAGTATATCATCGTTTTGATATCGCTGATCATATCGCTCCTGATTCCGTTCTTGTTCAGCAAGGTGCGGTTCTTAAAGAAAATGACATGGCTGTATGCGGCGGTGGGAATCGCGCTTTTGAGCGCGGTATTGCTCCTCGGGGACGAGACCCGCGGCTCTAATATCTCCGTGCAAATCGCGGACATCACCCTTCAGCCTTCGGAGTTTGTGAAAATATTGTTCCTGTTCTTCCTGGCGGGAGCGCTCTGGGAGGAGACCTCCTTCCTGCGCGTCGCTATCACGGCGGTGTTGGCGGGAATCCATGTGATCGTACTGGTGCTTTCCACCGATCTGGGGAGCGCTCTGATCTTCTTTATCGCGTATGTGTTGGTGGTATTTGTTGCCACCAGGAATTACCTCTACCTGTTGGCGGGGGTGGTAGGCGGAAGCGGAGCAGCGATTGCGGCGTATCGGCTTTTCTCTCATGTGCGCATTCGCGTACTGGCATGGCAGGATCCTTGGAGCTATATTGACAATCAGGGCTTCCAGATTACGCAGTCCCTCTTTGCGGTGGGGAGCGGGAGCTGGTTTGGCATGGGAATTCTAAAGGGGAATCCCACGGCGATTCCGATCGTATCTGCGGACTTTATCTTCTCCTCCATCTGTGAGGAGCTGGGGGTGATCACAGGCATCTGCGTGCTCATCGTGTGCGTATGCTGCTTTATCTCGATCATGCAGACGGCGCTGTGTATCTATGACCGCTTTTATCAGCTTATCGTCTATGGGATTGGCATTATGTATATTTTTCAGATCTTCCTTGCCGTGGGCGGCGGGATCAAGTTTATCCCGCACACGGGCGTGACGCTTCCCTTTATCAGCTATGGGGGAAGCTCCGTGATGGCAACGATGTTTATGTTCTTTGTCATTCAGGGGATCTTTATCCGTTTACAGCAGCAGGAGGGAGAAAAGCATGTTGAAAAATCGTGAAAAGCCAAGCGGCTCCAAACGGCATGTGGGCAACTTTGTCGAGATCATACTGACAATGGTGGTGTTTAGCGCGTTATTCCTTGGCATGTCAGTATATCTGGTGCATTTCGTGGCAACGAACGAGCAGGATATGATCAACAACAGCTATAATTCCCGACAGGAGATTCTGCTTTCCAGAAATTACCGCGGCACAATCTATTCCAGAGACGGAGAGGTTTTAGCCCAGACCGTGTTAGATGATGAGCAGAACGAGACGAGGAAATATCCCTTTGAAAATCTTTTTGCCCATGTGGTGGGATATTCCACACAGGGACGCATGGGAGTAGAGGCGCAGGCAAATTATTACCTGATCAACACTAACACCTCCATCAACAATAAGGTGGCGAACGATATGGCGGGGCTTAAGAACCCGGGAGACAATGTCTACACCACCTTGGACGTGCAGATTCAGGAGGTGGCTGACAAGCAGCTGAATGTCTATAATGGCGCGATCATTGTCACGGAGGTGGCAACGGGCAGGATTCTGGCGATGGTGTCACACCCTGACTTTGACCCTAATGAAATCACGCAGATATGGGACAGTCTGCTCGAGGACGAGTCCAGTACGGTGCTCCTAAACCGCGCGACACAGGGGCTTTATCCCCCGGGCTCTACCTTTAAGATTGTGACGGCATTGGAATATATCAGGGAGAATCCCGGCACATGGAACGGCTACACCTATCAGTGTAACGGCTCCTATCGCTATGGGGATAGCAGGATAAGCTGTTATCACGGCGCCAATCACGGGGCGGTGAGCTTTGACAGCTCCTTTGCCAAGTCCTGCAATTCCTCCTTTGCCAATCTGGGAATGAAGCTTGACAGGACACAGTTTCAGACCACACTGGACGGTCTGCTGTTTGACAAGGAGCTGCCCCTGACCCTCACTTATGCCAAGAGCGGGGTGTCGGTTTCCGCGGATATGACGGACGATGAAATGATTCAGACCTCGATCGGGCAGGGCAGGACGCAGATCACGCCAATCCATCTGAATATGATCACCTGTGCCATTGCCAATAACGGGCTTTTGATGAAGCCCTATGTGATCGACAGGGTGGAGAATGACGCGGGAAACACCGTAAAAGCGTTTAAACCCGCTTCCTATGGACATCTGATGACGGAGGACGAGTCGCAGATTCTCAGGGATATGATGATATCCGTGGTGGAGAGCGGCACAGCCACCAAATTAAAAGGGCTTTCCTACACGGTGGCGGGTAAAACCGGTTCCGCGGAATATAATAATGTCAAGGGGGACAGTCACGCGTGGTTTACCGGCTTTGCGCCGGCGGAGAATCCGGAGGTGTGCGTCACGATCATCGTGGAGGGCGCCGGGTCTGGCGGAGATTACGCCGTTCCCATCGCAAGACGCTTGTTCGACGCGTATTTTGAACAAAAGCCCGTGACTGAGCAGGAGGTTGCGCAATGATAGAGACGGTAAGCTGTGGCGGAGTTGTTATTTTCAGGGGAAAGATATTGCTTCTCTACAAGAATTATCGGAATAAATATGAGGGCTGGGTGCTGCCAAAGGGAACCGTGGAGCAGGGGGAGGAGTATACCGAGACCGCGCTCCGCGAGGTTCGCGAGGAGTCGGGTGTGGAGGCGTCCATTGTCAAATACGTCGGCAAGAGCGAATATTCCTTTACAGTCCCCGAGGATACGGTGGAGAAGGAGGTTCACTGGTATCTGATGTCAACGGACAGCTATTACAGTAAACCTCAAAAGGAGGAGTTCTTTGTGGACTCCGGCTATTACAAATACCATGAGGCGTGGCATCTCCTGAAATTCGCCAATGAGAAGCAGATTCTCGAGCAGGCGTATAATGAATATCAGGAGCTTCGCAAGAACAATGAATGGGATAGCTTTACATCATTTTGACGATCTGCAGCTCAGGGTGATTTAACAGATCCAGAATCTCACTATCGTCATTTTTTAAGATCGGGCGGGAGAGCTTGTCCCGGTGAATGATCAAAACCTCCCATACCGTGTCGTTGTTCAACTGGACTCTGGTGCCAATCTGTGCGGCAGCGATCTTATTCATGACTCTCATCAAAAGCTCGATGTCAAATCGAGACATATTTTCCTCAAAATTAGCCACAATCTGCAGCGGCGTCATCGCGGTGCGGTAGGATCTGGGCGACGCCATGGCGATATAGGCGTCCACAATGGCGATATAGCGGGCGTAGACATCTATTTTCTCGCCCTGCATATGATAGGGATAGCCGCTTCCGTCAAGGCGCTCATGGTGCATGATAACGGCGTTCTTCACATGGTCGCTTATATCGAGATTGCGCACAAGGGAATAGCCCACCACGGGGTGGGTCTGGATAATCTTAAATTCCTCGGGAGTCAGCTTCCCGGGCTTCCACAGCAAATCATAGGGGAGCTGAAGCTTGCCGATATCGTAATAGAATCCGCTTAGAATCATGTTGCGCTTGGCAAGCTCATTCATGGCGAGCGAGTCAGCGATCGTTCCCGCCAGAAGCGCGGAGTTCAGGCAATGGCTGAAGGTCAGCTCGTCCTCATTGGGCATCAGATTATAGAGATAATCCAAGAGCATGGAGCCGGAGGGAATCGTTGTGTAGAGCTCGTCATAAAGCTGTATCAGGGTATCGTCAGGAACCTGCACACCGGTCTGCAGGAATGATGTCATCAATGATTTGTACTTCATGAGAGTGGTGTTGTAGGTCTGCTCAAACTGCTTGAAGTTCTCGTTGAAACGAATCTTCTCATAATGGGTGGAGGCAAGGTCAATATCCTCCATGACAGTGACACACATCAGAGAATAACGATTTAATTTCTCAATGATCTCCTTGCTCAATTTCGTGCCGACGGGATAGACCACCTTTCCCTGAACCTCTACATCCTCCCCCAATACCATTCCCGGTGTCAATGCCATTATAGCGACTGCCTTCAAAGCCGTACCCTCCTATGTGCTCGGTTTCAAAATCTATGGTAACTATTTAGAACCAACCTCGTAAACACTGCGAGTTTGCTTAGTTCTGAACAGTTACAGTTTATACAAATTTAATATTTATGTCTATTCTAAGTATAAAATATTCCATCAATATGTCAATGAAAATTTTCCGAAAAATTAAAAATCTTAAAAGAATTTAAAAATTGTTTTTGCGTTAAATGTATGATATACTCTTTCATATGTAGTGATTGAGGGCGTCAATATGGGCAGAATGCTTACCTTTTATCCCAAGCTGTACTTGGGCGAGGGCATTAAGGAGAAAAAACTGGATAAAATAAAGAAAAAGCTTGTGGAAAAGCCGCTTCGCGCCAAGGTTTATGTGATCACCTTCGCGAGCAATCCCTTGGATCAGTTGGAATTTTTTGACGCGAGGCAACTGGCGCAAAGGTTTTACGAGGACGTTCCCATGCAGGTGGTCGGGCTTGCAAGGGACTATGAGGACGCTTTGAAGCTGATAGAGCAGATTGTGCAGGAATGCTTGGATAGCCGCGGAGATTGTAAGCTGAAGGAGTTCTTGATATGTTGACCATTATATTAAAGATTCTCGGCATTTTGGGTATCCTGCTGTTGGTGCTTCTGGGTGTGGTGTTGGTGATTCTGCTGTTGGTTCTCTTTGTGCCCGTGGTTTACAGCGTCAGGGCTGACAGGCGGGAGGTGCCCGAAGGACAGCCCACACAGGACGGGACGGAAGCTTCGCCCGAGGAATATCGGCTTCAGGTGGCGGCAAAGGCTGACTGGCTGCTCGGTCTCCTGCGTGTGCGTTTCTTTTACCCCGAGCCGGGGACTGTCACGGTGAAAGTGCTGTTTTTTAAGATTTTCGATTCGGGAAAGGCAGCGGAAGCTGTGGAAAGGCAGACAGACCATTCTGAACCTGCCGAGTCTAAAAAGTCAAAGAAAGCTAAGAGCGTAGATGCTAAAAGCTCCACAGTCAGAACAGACGAAGATAAGGGGATAGAAACGCAGACAAGGAGTGCGTCTACCGAGACCGCCGAGGCTAAGACCACAAAAACCAAGACGGACAAAACCAGTGCTGCCGAGGCGCAAACGGACGAAGCTAAGCAAGTCGGAGATAAGGCGACAGCGGCACAGACAGGTAAGGCTAAGCCCGCAGGAAACTCTACCGCCAAGAGCATAACTGCCGAAGCTCAGGCAAGCAAGTCCGAGACAACCGACTCCGCCAATCAGGAATCCATGGGCTCGGAAGCCGACGCTCGGCAGGCGAATAACGACAAACGCACTCCTTTGGAGAAAATACAGTACACATTTCAGAAAATATGTGATAAAATAAAAGAAAGATATGGTAAAATACAAGAGGCTCGCAATAATGTGGAGCATTACAGGGATATCCTGTTGAGAGAGGACGCCAAGGGGCTGCTGAATCATGCGTTTATGCGTTTTGGCAGGATACTCAAGAGTATCCGCCCCCGAAAGCTTCAGGCGGACATTTGCTTTGGAACGGGAGCTCCTGACACCACGGGATATGTTTTCGGGATTTATGGGATACTATGCTCTTATCTGGGGGAAAATGTGATACTCACGCCGGATTTTGAGAGGGCAGTGCTGACAGGGGAGCTGTACGCCGCCGGACATATCACGATTTTTAAGCTTTTATGGCATTTTGCTCGGATTGTTCTGGACAAGCGGCTGTGGAAATTGTATTCTAAGTTAAAAGAGGAGTAAAAGAAGATGGCAAACGATAACAATGAATTTCGCGGGGTGGTAGACGCCCTGCTGCAGGGCATGAATACCGTACTTTCCACCAAGACCGTGGTGGGCGAGGCTACCACGGTGGGAGACACCATTATTCTCCCGTTGGTGGACGTGACCTTTGGCGTGGGCGCCGGAGCGGGCAACAACAATCAAAAGGGCTCCTCGTCGGGCGCGGGCGGCTTGGGCGGCAAGATGACCCCGAGCGCCGTGTTGGTGATCAAGAACGGCTCCGTCAAGCTTGTCAATATCAAGAATCAGGACACCGTGACTAAGATTTTGGATATGATTCCCGATTTGGTGGACAAGTTCACGACGCCGAAGGAGCCGGAGGAAATGAGCGATACCGAGATTGTGGATATCGCGTTCCCCGAGGAGCAGATATGACACTGACTGTCACCAAAAAGCGGAGAATGCCATATAATAAGACGAGATAATCTGCATGTGTGCCATTTTATGAAAAAACTCGTTGGTTTGGTTTCTTTTCTGGTTGCTTTGGGAATGCTGTTAATGATGATAACAAATAATCGGCTGGTGGGGCTGATTATCATTGGGCTGCTGCTTTTTGTGGGCTATAACTGCATGTGCGGCGATTAAGAGGTTTTGGAAATGATTGACTGGGAAGAACTGATAAAGGCGGAGAGTGTGGAGGAGCTTCGGGAAGCCAAGCTTTGGCTTTTCCAAGAGAATATGCGCTTGGAGCGGGAGCAGCAAACCTTGGACGAGACGCGGGACAAGTTCCTCAAGGAGCGGGAATGCTTCAAGAGCGAAATGAACGAGTTGAACCGCAAGAGCGTTCTGGAGCGCAAGCGTCTGAAGGAGGAGAACCTTTTTTTTGACAAAAAGATGGAAATCCTGCAGGACGGCTTTCGGAAGCTGGAGGCTGACCGCAAGGAGATCGAGCGTGAGCGCATGAGCTTACAGCTTGAGCGCGACCGCATGGCGCAGAGAAGCTCGCTTGACTATTTCGGGGACAGCTCTATCGTGGAGATTTTATTCCGAAACGCCACGAATCCCTTGGCTCTCAGAAAGCGATACAAGGATCTTATGAAGATATTCCACCCTGATAATATAGCGGGGGACGAGGAGCTTGTGCAGCTCATCAACAGGGAATTTGCAAAGCGCAGGAGAGAGGAAGCGTAGTATTACGGCAAGGCAAAGGACCCTCGGGAATCCTTGGGTATGAGAAGCTGTTGCCTGCGAATGCTTTTGGCGGCTTGGCGCACCAAAAAAGGAAAGCCTTAAGCTTTCCCCTTTGTCTGTTCATAATTATGTTTTGATTATGCGCGCTCAACCTTGCCGGATCTCAAGCAGCTGGTGCATACATGCAATCTCTTTGCTCCGCCGTTTACCTTGCATTTTACGCGCTTTACGTTAGGGCTCCAGATCGCGTTGCTCCTTCTATGAGAATGGCTTACATTATTACCGAAATGAACGCCTTTACCACAAACATCACACTTAGCCATTTTTACACCTCCTAAACATGCTAGACTCACAACATTATTAATATTAACAGAAATGCCAGATAAAAGCAAGTACAATTTTAAATAATTTTTCCGATTGGGCGGAAATTAAGTAAAAATCGAATCTCAATCAATTTTTCAACTAAAATTTATTGATGAAATTTTATAGAAATATTTATAGAAACAGTTTCTTTTTTTGGGAAAAACTGGTAGAATGGATATCGATGTATATGTCAAAAGGAGGTAGAACATGAAAGGTTCTTCTATGAATACCCACATGGGGAATATTGTCGTGAACAATGAAGTGATTGCCCAGTATGCGGGCAGCGTGGCAGTCGAATGCTTCGGAATCGTAGGTATGGCGGGCGTGAGCGTAAGGGACGGTCTGGTGCGTCTGTTGAAGGTGGACAGCCTGACCAGAGGCATCAACGTGTCCATCAGCAACAACAAGCTCATACTTGATTTTCACGTGATCGTGGCATATGGCGTGAGCATTATCGCCGTTGCCGACAACCTTGTGAGCAACGTGAAATATAAGGTGGAGGAATTTACCGGTATTGAGATAGAAAAAATAAACATCTTTGTCGAAGGTGTAAGAGTGATTGATTAAGGAGGAACTTTATCGTGAGTTTGCAGCAAATCGACGCTAAGATGCTTTCGAAGATGTTCTTAGCCGGAGCAAAGAATCTTGAGAATAAAAAAGAATGGATCAACGAGCTGAATGTTTTCCCTGTTCCGGACGGTGACACGGGAACCAATATGACAATGACGATCATGTCCGCCGCCAAGGAGGTGGTTGCCTTAGGTGAGAATGCCGATATGGAGTCCGTCTGCAAGGCGATCTCCTCAGGCTCCCTTAGAGGGGCGAGGGGGAATTCCGGCGTGATTCTCTCCCAATTGTTCCGCGGCTTTACCAAGGTGATCAAGACACAGGAGGAGCTTAATATCCTTGTGTTTACGGAGGCGTTTGACAAGGCTGTGGAGACGGCGTACAAGGCTGTCATGAAGCCCAAGGAGGGGACGATTCTGACCGTAGCCAAGGGGATTGCCGAGCACGCCAAGGGGCTTGTCGAGGAGGGCGAGGAAGACATGGAGACCTTCTTTCGCTCCATTATAGAGCATGCGGAGTATGTGCTCAACCAGACGCCCGAGATGCTTCCCGTGTTAAAACAGGCGGGAGTGGTAGATTCCGGCGGTCAGGGGCTTGTGGAGGTGCTTCACGGCGCGTTTGACGCTTATATGGGCAAGGAGGTTGACTTGGACCTTGACAGCGCTCCGGCGCAGGCGGCGGCTCCCGCCAAGACCGGCTCCTATGAGGCGCAGGCGAATGTGGATATCAAGTTTGGGTACTGTACCGAGTTTATCATACTTTTGAATAAAACCTTTAATGTCAAGGCGGAGATGGATTTCAAGGCATTCCTTGAATCTATCGGCGACTCTATTGTCTGTGTGGCAGACGACGACGTGGTGAAGGTTCATGTGCACACCAATGACCCGGGACTTGCCATTCAGAGGGCGTTAAAATATGGCGCGCTGTCCAATATGAAGATTGACAATATGCGTTTGGAGCATCAGGAGAAGTTGTTTAAGATGTCCGAGGGCAAGGCGGAGGAGAAGGACGTGGAGATTGCCGGAGCCGCCAAGGAGCCTGCCGCGACTGCGGAAGAAGTACAGACTCCGCACAAGGAGGTCGGATTTATCGCGGTCTCTATCGGGGACGGAATAAATGAGATATTTAAGAGCTTGGGCGTGGATTACATTATCGAGGGCGGGCAGACCATGAATCCCAGTACCGCCGATATCCTGAACGCGGTGGAGCATGTGAATGCCGACACCATATTTATCCTGCCCAACAATAAAAACATCATTCTAGCCGCGAATCAGGCGGCGGAGCTGATGACGGACAAAAACCTTCTGGTGATTCCCACGAAGACGATACCGCAGGGCATCACCGCGGTGGTTAATTTTGTGCCGGAGCTCTCCGTGGACGAGAACGAGCAGACCATGCTCGCGGAGATTGGTCATGTGAAGACAGGTCAGGTGACTTATGCCGTGAGAGACACCGTGATTGACGAGAAGGAGATCAAGAAGGACGATTATATGGGAATCGGCGATGACGGCATTCTCTCCGTGGGACAGAATATCAACGCCGTGACCGAGGAGATGGTCGCCGCCATGGTGACGGCGGATTCCGAGCTAATCAGCGTCTACTACGGAGCCGATGTGACCGAGACGGACGCGGAGGCGCTGCGGGAGAAGCTGGCAGGCGCTTATTCCTCCTGTGACGTCGAGCTGCAGCTTGGCGGACAGCCCATTTACTATTATGTCATCTCGGTGGAATAAAATGTGGGCATGCCGTGAGGTGTTTTGATGAAGGATAGTACATCAATATTGGAAATAAAGGGTGTCGGGGAGAAGGCGCAGAAGCTATACGCCAAGCTTGATATCAGCACGGTTGGGGAGCTTCTCGCCCATTATCCCAGAGACTATGAGACCTTTGCGCCTCCGGTCAGCATCGAGAGGGCGGTGCCGGGAGAGATTTGTGCGATTTATGTCGCCGTGGCAGGTATCCCGAACCAGAAGAAGGTTCGCAGCCTGACCATTCTAAACGTCAATGTGCGGGACGATTCGGGCGCCATGCAATTGACCTTTTTCAATATGGCTTTCCTCAAGAATACCTTGAAGCCCGGCGGGTTTTATGTGTTTCGGGGCTTGGTGCAGACCAGAGGGGCTGCCAAGCTTATGGAGCAGCCCAAGATCTATAAATTGGACGATTACCGCAGGCAGTGCGGACAGCTACTGCCCAGATATTCCCTCACCAAGGGGCTAACTAATCTGGCGGTGCAGAAGGCGGTCAGGCAGGCGTTGACCTTTTACGAATATGAGGAGGAATATTACCCGCAGTGGCTTTTGGAGAAATACGGTCTCTGCTCCGACAGGGAGGCTCTTGCCAATGTCCATTTTCCCATGGATTATGAGACGCTTAAGGAAGCAAGAAAGCGACTGGTCTTTGACGAGTTTTTCGGATTCCTGCTGATGCTTCGCAAGAATAAGGAGCTGGCGGACGAGCTTGTCAACAGCTATCCCATGTTGGAGACCGCGGACACGGTTCGCTTCTTGGAACAGCTCCCCTTCCCGCTGACGAATGCCCAAAGGAGGGTGTGGGGAGAGCTTCGGGAGGATTTGGCGGGAACGCATTGCATGAACCGACTGATTCAGGGCGATGTGGGAAGCGGCAAGACGATCGTGGCGGTACTGGCGCTGCTTATGTGTGCGGCAAACGGCTGTCAGGGAGCGCTGATGGCGCCCACGGAGGTGCTTGCCATGCAGCATTTCGAGAGCATCAGCGAGTACACGGAGCGGTATCATTTGATATTTAAGCCCGTGCTTTTGGTGGGAAGCATGTCCGCTTCGCAGAAAAAAGCCGCCTATGAGAGGATTGCCTCGGGCGAGGCGAACCTGATTATCGGCACACATGCGCTGATTCAGGATAAGGTGGAGTATCACAGGCTTGCATTGGTGGTTACGGACGAGCAGCACCGCTTCGGCGTTCGTCAGCGGGAGCGGCTTGCGGCGAAGGGAGAGCATGACGGCGGTGCGAATGGGGAGGGCGCGCAGGCACACCCGCATGTGTTGGTCATGAGCGCGACCCCGATTCCTAGGACGCTCGCCATTATCCTCTACGGGGATCTGCATATTTCCGTGATAGACGAACTTCCCGCAGAGCGGCTGCCTATCAAGAATTGCGTGGTCAATACCTCCTATCGCCCGAAGGCATATGAATTTATCGCCAAGGAGGTCGCGGCGGGACGGCAGGCATATGTGGTCTGTCCCCAAGTCGAGGAGGGGGAGCTTGAAGACGTGGAGAATGTGGTGGAGTACGCGGCGAAGCTTCGGGCAGCCCTGCCTGACACGGTACAGATTGCGTATCTGCACGGGCAAATGCAGCCTTCTGACAAAAACAGAATTATGGGGGAGTTTGCGTCCCATAATATAGATGTACTGGTCTCCACCACGGTGATCGAGGTCGGAATCAACGTGCCCAACGCAACAGTGATGATGGTGGAGAACGCGGAGCGTTTCGGACTGGCGCAGCTTCATCAATTGCGCGGAAGGGTGGGACGAGGCGAGCATCAGAGCTATTGCATCTTTATGAGCACGAACGAGAAAAAGGAGACCATGGAGCGACTGGATATCCTCAACCGCTCAAATGACGGTTTTCAGATTGCGGCGCAGGACTTGAAGCTTCGGGGACCGGGAGAGCTTATGGGGATTCGGCAGAGCGGGGACTTCTCCTTCCGAATCGGAGACGTATACTCGGACGCGGCGGTGCTGCAGGAGGCTTGCGCGGCGGTGGACGAATTGCTGCAGGAGGATTCGGGATTGGACGCATATCCGCTGTTAAAGCAGCATTTCACCGCACATTCCGCCGCGCGGGGAAATGCTGTTGACTTTCGTTCTATCTGACAGTAAAATTAGTTTATGCTTAAAAGCATTATAGTAATTATTCAGAACCAAACCTATGTAAAAATATTTTATATTTAATAAGGGAGAATCGACATGGCTAAAATTGCAATTGTTACGGACAGTAACAGCGGTATTACCCAATCAGAGTCGTCAAGGCTTGGGATTCATGTGCTTCCCATGCCATTTATGATGGGAGAGAAAACCTATTTTGAGGATATAGATTTGACTCAGGAGCAGTTTTATGAGATGCTTGAGTGCGGTGAGGATATCTCCACCAGTCAGCCGTCGCCGGAGGCGGTCATGAACCTGTGGAACGAGCTCTTGAAGGAATATGATGAAATCGTGCATATCCCTATGTCAAGCGGGCTTTCCGGCTCCTGCCAGAGCGCGATGATGTTGGCGCAGGACTATGAAGGCAAGGTGCAGGTAGTGAACAATCAGCGCATCTCCGTGACCCAGAGACAGTCGGCGTTAGATGCGAAGCTGCTCGTGGAAAGGGGAATGAATGCCGCCCAGATCAAGGACTTTCTGGAGGCGGATAAATTCAACAGCAGCATCTATATTATGCTCGACACATTGTATTATCTGAAAAAGGGCGGAAGAATCACCCCCGCGGCGGCGGCGATCGGCACACTTTTGCGCTTGAAGCCCGTGCTGCAGATTCAGGGGGAGAAGCTGGACGCTTTCGCCAAGGCGCGCACCACGAATCAGGGCAAGTCCATCATGATCAATGCGATCCAAAATGATATTAAAAATCGTTTTGGCGGTATGACGGAGGAGAAGGGCGTCTGGCTCCAGATTGCCTATACCTATGACACGGAGGCTGCCATAGCGTGGAAGGACGAGGTGGCGGCGGCTTTTCCCGGCTATGATATCCACATGGACCCGCTCTCCCTGAGCGTTGCCTGCCATATCGGACCGGGGGCGTTGGCGTTGGCGTGCTGTAAGAAAATTTGAAATACAATTTAAAAATACAATTGATATTTGAAGATTTGGGGATATATTTGCAGTTAAAGGAGATAGGCTTTCATGGCAAAGGCAAGTAATTACGGCGCCTCTAACATTATGGTGCTCGAAGGGTTGGAGGCGGTGCGCAAGCGTCCCGGTATGTATATCGGCAGTGTTTCCACCAAGGGGCTGAACCATTTAATATACGAGATCGTGGACAATTCCGTGGACGAGCATTTGGCGGGATATTGCGATAAAATCACAGTGACCTTGGAGGCGGACGGCTCCGCCACGGTGACGGACAACGGGCGCGGGATTCCCGTGGGAATGCATGAAAAGGGAATCAGCGCGGAGCGGTTGGTTTTTACCACCCTTCATGCGGGCGGCAAGTTTGACAATACCGCATATAAGACCAGCGGCGGTCTGCATGGCGTGGGCTCCTCGGTGGTGAACGCCCTTTCCACGAGATTGACCGTTCGGGTCAAAACAGACGGGTGCATTTACGAGGACAGCTACGAGCGGGGAATCCCAACCGTGGAGCTTAAGGACGGGCTGCTTCCCGTGGTGGGTAAGACCAGAGAAAGCGGCACCAGTATCAACTTTTTGCCTGATGATACGATTTTTGACAAGACCCGCTTTAAGGAGGACGACGTGAAAAGCCGTCTCCATGAGACCGCCTACCTGAACCCGAACCTGACCATTGTATTCACGGACAAGCGCAGGGAGACCCCCGAGGTACTTACATTTCATGAGCCCGAGGGCATTGTGGGCTTTATCAAGGATATGAACAAGACCGCCGAGACGATTCATGACGTGATTTATTTCAGCGGCGAGAGCGAGGGCATCTCCGTGGAGGTGGCGTTCCAGTATATCAATGAGTTTCATGAGAATGTGTTGGGCTTTTGCAACAATATCTATAATTCCGAGGGTGGGACGCATCTGACGGGCTTTAAGACCATGTTCACCAACGTGATAAATAATTACGCCAGAGAGCTGAACGTCTTGAAGGAAAAGGACGTGAATTTCACGGGGGCGGACGTGCGAAACGGCATGACCGCCGTGGTGTCGATCAAGCACCCCGACCCCAGATTCGAGGGACAGACCAAGACGAAGCTTGACAATCAGGACGCTGCGAAGGTGGTCAGCAAGGTGACGGGTGATGAGATCGTGCGGTTCTTTGACCGCAATCTGGAGACCCTGAAAAGTATTATCTCCTGCGCAGAAAAGGCGGCGAAGATCCGCAAGACGGAGGAGAAGGCGCGGACGAATATGCTCACCAAGCAAAAATTCTCCTTTGACTCCAACGGAAAGCTTGCGAACTGTATCTCTAAGGACGCTTCCAAATGCGAGATTTTCATCGTGGAGGGCGATTCCGCGGGAGGCAGCGCCAAGACCGCCAGAGACCGCAATTACCAAGCGATTCTGCCTATTCGCGGCAAGATTTTGAACGTGGAGAAGGCGAGTATTGACAAGGTGCTTGCCAACGCCGAGATCAAGACCATGATCAACGCCTTCGGCTGCGGGTTCTCGGAGGGGTACGGCAATGACTTTGACATCACCAAGCTTCGCTATGACAAGATTATCATCATGACAGATGCGGACGTGGACGGCTCCCATATCTCCACCCTGCTCATGACCCTTTTCTACCGATTCATGCCCGAGCTGATTTTTGAGGGACATGTGTATATCGCCATGCCGCCCCTGTATAAGGCGATGCCCTCCAAGGGGGAGGAGCAGTACCTTTATGATGACAAGGCTCTGGAAAAATATCGAAAGACCCACAAGGGGGCTTTCACGCTGCAGCGTTATAAGGGCTTGGGCGAGATGGACGCGCAGCAATTGTGGGAGACGACGCTTGACCCTGAGCACCGCCTGCTCAAGAAGGTGGAGATCGAGGACGCGCGTATGGCAAGCGAGATGACGGAGCTCCTCATGGGCACGGAGGTTCCGCCCAGAAAGGCGTTTATCTATGACCATGCGCAGGACGCGGAGCTGGATATCTAAATCCTGATATTCGGATTGCCTTGATGTCTTGAGCAATGATTGCCTGCGGGAAAAGGACTGTCGCCTGCCGATATTCAGGTGCGGAGGGGCAAACGAATTTATTCGTTTTGCGGATATTGTGCCTGCATGACGCGTAAAAACACGTATGAAGGTTTGCAGGTTACGGAAAGGCATGGCTATTATCATGACTGACATACAACAAAGGCTGTTTGCGCTGCAGGATACGGAATACAAGGCGTTTCACGCAAAGCTGATGCCAACGATAGACCCCGATACCATTATCGGTGTGCGGACTCCCGCGCTTAGAAAGCTGGCAAAGGGTCTGTGGCGGGAGCTTGATGACGATGTTTTGCAGGAATTTATGCATACGCTTCCCCATGAATATTACGAGGAGAATAATCTTCACGGATTCTTTATAGAATTGATAAAAAATTATGAGGATTGCCGTCTTGCGTTTGACGCTTTTCTGCCATATGTGGACAACTGGGCGACCTGCGATTTGATGGCGCCCAAGGTGTTGGGAAAGCACCCTGACAGGCTGTTGGAGCAGATACAGGTATGGCTTGCGGACAGTCACCCCTACACGGTGCGTTTTGCCATAGGGCTGCTGATGCGTTTTTATCTGGACGAGGAGTTTGACACGGCTTATCCCGAGCTGGTGGCGGGAGTGCAGTCCGAGGAATATTACGTGAACATGATGCGCGCGTGGTATTTTGCCACAGCCCTCGCCAAGCAATACGAGACGATCCTGCCATACATAGAGGAGAACCGACTGGATATCTGGACGCACAACAAGTCCATACAGAAGGCGGTGGAGAGCCTGAGGATTACAGCAGAGCAGAAGGCTTACCTGAAGGGACTCAAAAGAAAAGAGTATGATAAAACCTATTCATGATAAGACTGATAGGAATAAATCCATTGTGGAACTGGAAAATATTGTCTGGGAGGACTCCGATTTTGGTTCCTATGTGGTTCAAACCAGTCAGAGAGCGGTCAAGAAGCCTTTGAACCAACTGAGTTTGGAGGAGATCAGGCTGCTTCTCTCGCAGAAAATCGGTGTTACGTATGTCCTGCCCATGGCGGTGGAGGCGTTGGAACAGGATATTTTACAGGAAGTACACTATTATGAAGGCGATTTGTTGAATATCGTGCTGGGACTGCCCGAAGCCTTCTGGAAAGATGCCAAAGAGGAAAGGAATATTGTTGCACAGCTTGTGAGAGAGCATTATTCCCAAATAGAAGAAGCGGAGTGTGTTGAAAAAGACCATCTGAGAAAGTGGGGAATGATAAGTCATGAGGAAGATGTGGAGAAACAGGGAGACCAATAAAAATGAGATACTTGCAGGGCTGTGCCTGCTCTTTGCAATTGGCGGCATTATGCTTGCGGGTTTTGGCACGAAAGACGGCGACATTACGGCTGTTACTCTTGGCGACGGGACAAGGTATGTAGAAGCCGACGAAGGGCAGGGGGAATATGTGGCAGGCGAGACGCCTCAGATGACGCAGGCGGAACAGGGACAGACGACGCAGGCAGAATCAGAACAGGCAACATCACAAGAACAGACGGCATCACATGCGCAGACAGCGCAGGAGGAACCGGAACAGGCGGCATCACAAGAGCAGGCAGCACAGGAGGAACCAAAACAGGCGGCATCACATGCGCAGCCAACACAGGAGAATCAGGAACAGACAATATCGAAGGAACAGACGGCGCAGGAGAATCAAGAACAGGTGATATTAAAGGAGCAGACCGCACAGTCGGAGGAAAAGCCTGCTACGCCCGCAACAGGCGACCTTGATGACACTGTGGTGGTGCAGGCGGGGGATTCCCTCTGGAAGATTGCGGAAAGGTATCTGGGCGACGGAAGCCAATACATCGCAATTTACAATCAAAACCGTGAGCTGATCGGAGATGACCCGCGGCTTATTCTGTCGGGGATAGAGTTAAACTTAGACGGCTTAGAGTTAGCCGCAATGGAACAAGAAAATTAGATAATTAGAAAAAATGGAATAAAATGAATGCGAGTTCCCATGGAATCCGAGTTCTTATAGAATCATAAAAATGAAGGATTTAATGCCATTAGTTCAATAACAAGTGTTTCTAAACTACATATTGTGGCATGTTTTGATAAAGCTTGACATAATGCAGGAAATGCTGCAACAATTCTATAACATAACTCAAAAAAGACTCTTTTAGCCACGTTGATATTTTAACAGAGCATGATATATGAACGAAATGTGGAAGAATATTACTTTTTGCAGAGAGGTTTGAATGCGATATGGTGTTAAGAAACGATATATGCGAGGTGACTATTTCCATAGACCAAACATATACCGTCGAATCGACGGACAACAGACCTTATGATTTGTTATTCAACCCACGGCATTTTACACACAGCGATAGATACAGCGTGTTCTCGATACAGATTGCTTTGCCCCGCAAAACAACCCGTATCGCCCTAATCGGGGATTATTACAGCTATGATTCCGATTGTGCCGTGCTTGAAGGAGAGGTCTTGACCATATTGCAGAATCGCTCGATTGTTCAGCTTGATGTCACTGACGGTTCCATGAAGCTATTCAAACAATTCGACTGTCTGGGCTGTAACTATGCGATTTACAGAGTGGGAAACGGCTATATCATTTACGGCGAAATAGAAATAATCATGTTGGACTTTAATTTTGACAGAAAATGGTCATTTTCGGGCAGAGATATCTTTGCTTCCGTATCAGGTAAAAATCCGTTTGAATTATGTGAAAATTCCATTAAGCTGTATGATTTTGAAGACAATTTCTATGAGATTGATTTTATGGGGAATTTAATTTCTGAAGCAGAAAAGTAAAGTCAACCGTGGCGGGATTCCCAATGCCTTAGTTTGGCATTGGGGGCGGGAGTCAATTACACATAACGACAAAAGGCTCTTAATAATGCAAAAATGTCTCAAAAAAATGAAATATTTGCACATATAAAGAGAAAAAAACTCCAAATAAGCATTGACAAATAGGGTGCGCATATATATCATATAGTTACAAACTCATGGTGGAGGAGAACAACATGTTAGTAAAAGTAACTGCCGAGAATTTTAAATCATTTGAGGAGACGGCTGAACTAACAATGGTCTCGTCAACAAAAATCAGAAAAAATAGCGAGCACAAAGTCACGATTAAGCGAGTAAATCTTTTAAAATCTGCAGTGGTGTACGGTGCCAATGCTTCAGGCAAGTCAAATTTGGTGGAGATTTTGCGCTTTATGAAATACTGCGTTTTAAAGGGGATTCCTTTAGAGGCGAAGCAAATGTATTGTAGAAATAAAGAGGAAAATGCAGGCAAGGAGTCCGCGTTTGAAGTTCAGATTGTCAAGAATAATAAGTTTTATGCATATGGTTTTTCAATGATTCTAAGCCAAAGAACAGTTACCGGAGAGTGGGCATATGAGCTATTGCCAAGTGGTGATGCACAGATGATTTTTGAAAGAGAAGCGGGGCAGCCGCCGCAGTTAGGGGACAAGCTCAATATTTCTGCGGCAGACAGGACGAAATTTCAGATTTATGCCGATGATATGGCAGACAACAGGACTTCGTTATTTCTATCGGAAATGAATAGAAATAAAAATATTTCGGAGCACTCAAGATTAGTCGTTTTTAAGAGGATATTTGACTGGTTCTCGAGGGATTTGGTGATTTATAGCCCTAATGCACCAATCACCAATTTTGAATATTATTATGATGCAGATTCATTGGAGACGGTAAATCGATTGATTGAATCGTTTGATACAGGTATCAGCGAGGTGAGAATCGACAAATTATCTATAGAGGATATCACTTCCAAATTACCAAAAGAAATATTTACGGATATAGCGGAAGAAATAAAGGAAAAGATGGCTGCGGGTGAACACAAGGGTGTAAAGATATCATTGAGATACAACAAAGATTTTTACAATTTTTCCGTAGATGCTCAACAGAATATGGAGATAACAACCCTTTCCCTGAAACACGGAAGCTCTGTTGCGGATTTTGGTTTTAGTGAAGAATCTGATGGCACAAGAAGATTATTTGACTTGATGGATATGCTGTTAAAGGCAGATGACGAGATGGTGTATGTCATTGATGAGTTAGAGAGAAGCCTGCACCCTAAGCTGACATATCGCTTTATTGAGTTGTTTAAGCAATTCCACGAAAAGAAAAACGTCCAGTTGATATTTACAACGCACGAGCCAACAATCATGGATCAGGAGCTGTTTCGGCGTGACGAGATATGGTTTGTGGAAAGAAATGCCGATAACTGCTCAAATCTATATTCGTTGGACAAATTCAAGGAGAGGTATGACAAAAAGTTAAGCAAAGCATATCTGGAAGGAAGATATGGCGCAATTCCCGTATTCAAATCTTTCATGTTTGAAAAGGGGGAAGAATAATGGCTCCTGTGCGTTCATATGGAAACTGGTATTTAAGAAAGTCGGATCAAGAACCGGAAGTTGATCCCTATTGCAAATATTATTTTATTGCAGAGGGAGCAAATACAGAAAAATTTTATTTTGAGAAGCTTATTGATGAAAGGAAAAGACTTAGGTTTAAAGATACAATAGATATACGATTTCTTGAAAAGACGGAAGATGACATGAATATATCTTATCCTGCCCATTTGATAAAATTTGCAGAAAAGCTTAAGAAAAGTGGCGAAATTGAATTTGATGATAAGCATGATAAAATGGTAATTGTCTTTGATGCTGATATTTTTGAAAAGAAAGTTAGCAATTTTCATGAGCTGTTGCAGGATAAGAGTCAGAGCAGTATATATGCGATAACAAATCCGGCATTTGAACTTTTTTTGTTGCTGCATATAGAAAATTCTTATGAGGAAATCATCAGTCCTAATTATTCTCTGATTTTGGAGAATCAAAAGGTACAAGGGAAGACTCCGATTTATAGTATTCTTTTGGAAAAGACAGGAATGAATGCAAAACACAATCCTGACATTGGCAATTTAGCGTTAAAAATAGATGTGGCAATAGAGCAGGAGAGGAAGGTTAATCAGAATATTTCGGATTGTAAAGGGAAAATCACTTCTAATATTGCACAGATAATTTCTGGGATAAAAAGAGCTTGATCAGGGCGAGAAGACGATAAGAATGCTTTATTTAGGACATACTCAAGCAATACAAATATCATGTCAACTCAACCAATGGTAGTTAACTCAGTGGTTCAGAGATATGAGAAGGATGAAAAATCGCAAAACTGATATTGACAAAGCTTTTAGTGAATGCTATATTAAAAAACGTCAAATGGTTTAAGTTTTGGACAGGAGGTTCCCCATGTAATACTATATTCCAACAAATGAATACAGATAAAATACAGGCGCTGTAGGATATGTGAGTTCGACAGCGGCTGATGTTGAGTTGGAATAATAGAACAGCATGGAGTTTACTCCAAACAAAACAGGATAATAATATACCGTTCACCGGAAGGTGTCTGCCTGCCGGAGTGGTATTGTTATTTGTGTACGCTGTGAAAGATATTCCTTCACAGCTTTTTTGTTGCTAAAAAATACGAGACGAAACAAATTGCTACAAGCGAATGGAGGATTATTATGGAACAGATTTATAAATATCCAAGAACAAGACATCTGGAGGGATCCAGGGAACAATTGGGTGATGAAGACTTGAAATGTGTAAAGTTCGATGAAATACGGGGGAAATACTTAGTTCTTGAAGAGAAAGTAGACGGCGCAAATTGCGGTATCAGCTTCGGCGGAGATGGGAAAATGTATCTCCAGAGCCGCGGACATTTTTTGAACGGCGGGTATGGAGAAAAACAGTTTGATCTCTTTAAGCATTGGGCAGGCTGCTTTGAAGACAGTCTATGCCGACTGTTGGAAGACAGATATGTCATGTATGGAGAATGGCTGTATGCAAAACACACCGTGTTTTATGACAGACTACCACATTACTTTATGGAGTTTGATATTTTTGACAAGCAGGAGGAGCGTTTCTTTTCTACCTGTAAACGCAAGGAGTTCTTGAGCGGAGCGCCTTTTATACGATCCGTCCGTGTGTTGGCGGAAGGTTATTACGATACACTGGACGAGATCAAAAAATGGATAGGACCCAGTCTTTTTATTTCCAAAGAGCCGGAACATAGCCTTCGCGCGCAATGCCAAAAGAGCAGGGTGGATCCGGAATTAGCTATCCGTCAGACTGATCTGACAGGGACAATGGAGGGGATTTATATCAAAGTGGAAGATGGGGATTATGTAATCGACCGGCTGAAGTTTGTGCGTGGTTCCTTCCTCAATACCATTCTGGACTCGGAGAGCCATTGGGTCAACCGACCGATCGTGGCAAATTGTCTGGCAGATGGAGTTGATTTGTTTGGGTAGAGACGAGGAGGAGATACCGATGGGACAGAATATACTTAGGGGAATCCGCGACAGCAATTTTTCATTTGAATGGCTTGCCGGTCAGTATCCTAAATTATCTGCATTAAAAAATATTCCCCAGAATCCGGAATATCATGGGGAAGGGGACGTATATTGCCATACAGAAATGGTATGTGAGAAGTTAAAAGAGCTTCCCCAGTGGCAGGAATTACATAAAGAAGAACAGGAACTATTGTTTTTAGCAGCGGCATTCCATGATATTGGAAAGGCAGTCTGCACGAAGCAGGAAGATGGAAAGTGGATATCGCCAAAGCACACTATAATCGGGGAAAAGGAGTTCCGCAGAATGGCTTACAGAGAAGCGGAACAGTTTGGTTTAAACTTTCATCAGAGAGAAATGGTGGCTAAGCTGATCCGGTATCACGGGCTGCCTGTATGGTTCTGGAAGAAACAAAAGCCGGAGTTTGATTTATTGAAAGCGGCAGAAAGTATTCCGTTGTGGCTCTTATACCTGCTTTCAAAGGCAGATGTACAGGGGCGGATAGAAAAAGTACCCGGGCACATGGAAGAAAATGTAGAATTGTTTGCGGACTATGCAAGGGAATCGGAGGTATGGGATGCGCCCTATGCATTTGCGAATCCCTATACAAAATATCAGTATTTTCATAGAGCGGGATTGTGGCATAAGGCTGAATTGTATGATGATACGGCATTTGATGTTATTTTAATGTCAGGACTGCCGTTGTCCGGGAAAGACAGTTGGATTGAGGAAAACAGAACAGAAATGCCGGTAATATCCTTGGACGAGATCCGCGAGCAATTGGGAGTGTCGCCTGCGAAAGGCTCCGGCAGGGTGGTTCAAACCGCTGTGGAACAGGCAAGAAATTATTTGAGGAGAAAGGAACCTTTTATCTGGAATGCCACGAATATCGTTCAGGAAACCAGACAGAAGCTGGTGAGCCTTTTCGCCGGATATGGCACCCGGGTGCATATTCTGTATCTGGAAGCGCCTTATCAGGAGCTGCTTGCCAGAAATAGGAAAAGAGCGCGTTATATACCGGAACCTGTTTTGGAGGAAATGATCCGGAAGCTGGAAATTCCGGCACCATGGGAGGCATATAAAGTAACATACAATGTTTTTTAAAAATAAAAGAAACTCCCTTTTGAAATTGTGTATCCATTAAAAATGTGTTATAATTACACGAACAAACCGACTAAAGAGAATATAACAGCTTCTTGTTTGCAGGGTGGCAAATGGGAACATATTTCTGGAAATGGAGATACAATATGAAATGGAATGCGGAAGAATACACCAAGAATTTTTCCTTTGTACACAAATACGGGAGCGATGTCCTTGAGCTGCTCGATTTGGAGAAGGGAATGAGTGTTCTGGATTTGGGCTGCGGGAACGGCGCGCTGACGATACAGATTGCCGAAACGGGCGCAAGGGCGGTCGGTCTGGACGATTCGCGCGATTTATTGCAGGTGGCGCGTAAGGCTTTCCCCCAATTGGAGTTTATTCAGGCAGACGCCGCTGATTTTCATTTGGAGGAGCAATTTGACGTCGTGTTCTCCAACGCGGTGCTGCATTGGATAAAGCGGGAGAAGCAGCCAAGGGTGCTGCAATGTGTCAGGGAAGCCCTCAAGCCAAGCGGTCAGTTCGTGTTTGAGTTCGGCGGGCTTGGCAATAATCAACGGATTCACGCCGCATTGGAGCGTGTGTTCGCGGAGCGCGGTCTGGAATATAAGATGCCCTTTTACTTCCCGTCGATTGGAGAATATGCGACATTACTGGAGCAGGCGGGCTTTCGGGTGACTTATATGACGCTTTTTGACCGATTGACGAGGTTGAATGGCGAGAATGGGCTTGCGGACTGGATTCACATGTTCGTCCAGAACCCCTTTAAGGGAGTGGATTACGCGGACAAGGAGGACATCATCAAGCAGGCGGTTGATTTACTGCGCGAGGATTTGCTGCGGGACGGTGTCTGGTATGCCGATTATGTGCGGATTCGTGGGAGCGCGGTTCTGCAATAAGATTAGCATATGACACCCGCACAGGACTTGCAGACATCAAATTGAGGTGACATCAGCGTTGTGGTTTAGCATATGGCTGAACTGTAATGAAGCTTATGGAGAACAAATATGTTTGACATTAACATTTTGCAGCAGCATGATTTTCATGATTCCGTGATAGAGGATATCGAATGGCACGGTAAGGGCTCCACCCTCTGGGTAAATGGTGAGCTTGGCGAGTGGGAGCGCACGGACAATAGCGGCTGCCGATATTATTTCTTTTATTTTTCCAAGGTATCCATGGGGACGTTTGAGGAGCGGGATTATGCGGGAAGCGAGCTGACAGATATTCAGGTGACGCCACTCGATTCAGGTTATCATGTGACGCTTACGCTCTCGATTGACCTTGGCGATACCGCCGTGATAGCCTTAGAGTGCGGCAGCATAGGCTGTACCCTCATGAAATACAAGGGAATGTCCTATGAAAATATCTATAACCATGAGAAGTATCAGCAAATTTTACTCCGATTAAGACAAATCGGTCGCAGGGAATATTGGAAGGAGACGGAGCGAGCGGACTTGGGAGAGGGGTATCTGGTGGAGGCGGACGATTATGTCAGGGAGGGTTCCCCGACAGAGGCGGCTGACTTTTGGCAAAAATGCCGTCTGCTGCAAGAGGGTAAGGTTCTGTTCGAGTATGAGTCTGTCTATCGCATGCCGTGCTTGGTGGCGGCGGTGATAAAGCATCAAAACGGACGGCAATATTTTTTGTTCAAGACGGATTTATACGGGCTGAGCGTATATGACATGGAGGCTGACGAGGTATTCCACTATATACCCGAGGGCTATCAGCACAGCTATGAACATATATGCGGGGAATCCTTTATCATCACGAGGATTCACTATGATACAGAGACCAATCGGATTGCTTACGACGGCTGCTATTGGGCGGGCCCCGGCGATGTCATGGTGGGCGATTTCTCGAACCCCATGGAGTTCGACCCGAGGCTGCAAAGCATGCACAAGCTGATCGACCCAGAATCAGATTATGAGATATGCGACGATGTTGAATTCAAGGAATGGCGTGACGGGAGACTGCACCTGATCTTGGATAAGGGGTCAGAGAGGGAAAAGGAGCGGGTGATAGACTATGTCTGATACGATTTTTTACACATTGAAGCTGAAACGCACCCAAAGTCCAAAGCTGCTTTTTGAGAAGCTGCAAAAATATGTAAAACCAAAGGGTGTAACAAAAAAATGGGAATGTGAGGTCGGGGAGAGCTTCCGCATTGATTTTCATGATGAGGGCGGAAGTGAGACGTTTGTGCTTAAATTTGATGAAAAAAAGGTTTGCAAAGGTTTTTGCAAGGTGTTCTTTCCGCTTGAGGGTGAACAGTTTGACAATGAGAAAAAGAGCGAATTTAAAGCACTGTTGAACATGCTTTATTCGGCGAGGACTCTTTTTGCACAAATGGACATTACTGATGACTATGGGCTTGCTGCAAGCTTTCTTGAAAGTAAGAAATACAAGATTGTGTTCCGAGAGTTATCAGACGAGGAGATAATGCGCGCGAAGCGTGTTTTTGACGGGGGATATACAACGATAAACAATTTTATAACAATGTTGATGATTGATTTGCGCGGCTTGTCTTATAATGATGCGAAACAATTTATTAATCTCAAAGCATCTCAGGGACGGTTTGTGGCATCTTATATAGACGAATATCAAAGGTTTGGGACAGAGATTGGTTTGTATTTGGCAATTATAGATAGTTTTCTTTATGAAACCGCTGATTATAAAAACCAAGGACCGCTCCGCCTGATTCGCGATTACTATGGGGATTTAAACGGGGTGACCTATTCGGTGATGGCTTTCATGTCGGGTATTGCTTATCTTGCAGGGTACATGGATTGGCTGCCGAACAATGACCCAAAGAGTGCGCAGGTACATCGGCTGTATTACCACTCCTATCTGCCACTCTATGAAAATGCGCAGGATGATTTTACAAAATGTATTTTAGCGTATAGATTTTTTGTTTCGATTTATGATTGGCTTGGTTTTAAGTATGTCGAAAAGACAGCTTCCTCATAACAGTTAAGCCGTAATTTGAGGACTGAACTGTCATATTTTATAACTTCTTAACAAAAAATAATTCGCATCTTGTCCAGTAATTTGTTATAATAGAATAGATGTTTGTAAATACGAGAGGAATAGCATGAACGACAACGATAGAATCATACGAACCGAATATTCTGAGGAGATGCAGAAGTCCTTCATCGACTATGCCATGAGCGTCATCGTGGCGAGGGCGCTTCCCGACGTGCGGGACGGCTTGAAGCCCGTGCAGCGCAGAACCTTATATGATATGCATGAGCTGGGTATCCGATATGACCGCCCTTACAGAAAGAGCGCGCGTATCGTGGGAGACACCATGGGTAAATATCACCCCCACGGCGACAGCTCGATTTATGAAGCACTGGTAGTCATGACGCAGGATTTTAAGAAGGGTATGCCCCTTGTGGACGGTCACGGGAACTTTGGCAATATCGAGGGCGACAGCGCCGCCGCCATGCGATACACCGAGGCGAGACTGCACAAGATTACGCAGGAGGCTTTTCTTGCGGATCTGGACAAGGACGTGGTGGACTTTGTCCCTAACTTTGACGAGACGGAGAAGGAGCCCTCGGTGCTCCCCGTGAAGATACCGAATCTCTTGGTCAACGGCTCGGAGGGTATCGCCGTGGGTATGGCGACCAGTATCCCGCCCCATAATCTGGGCGAGGTGATCGAGGCTACCAAGGCTTATATGATGAACGAGTCAATCACGGACAGGGAGCTTATGCGCTATATCAAGGGACCCGACTTCCCCACGGGAGGGATCGTCATCAACAAGGACGAGCTGCTTGAGATTTATGAGACGGGCACAGGCAAGATCAAGGTGCGCGGCAAGGTGGAGTTCGAGCACGTCAAGGGTGGCAGGACGAATGTGGTCATCACGGAGATTCCCTATCCCATGATCGGCATGGGGATTGCCAAATTTCTCTCGGACGTGGCAGCCCTCGCCGAGACCAAGAAGACACAGGATATCGTGGACATCTCCAACCAGTCCTCCAAGGAGGGGATTCGCATCGTCATTGAGCTTCGCAAGGACGCCGACGCGGAGAATTTCGTGAACATGCTTTACAAAAAGACCCGTCTGGAGGATACTTTCGGTGTAAATATGCTCGCCATCGCGGACGGCAGGCCGGAGACCATGAGCCTTAGACAGATCATCAAGGCGAACGTGGATTTCCAGTATGAGGTCGCCACCAGAAAATATACCAATCTGCTCGCCAAGGAGACGGAGCGCAAGGAGATTCAGGAGGGTCTTATCAAGGCGTGCAATGTCATTGACCTGATCATCGAGATACTGCGCGGCTCCAAGGATCGCAATATGGCGAAGGCGTGTCTGGTGGAAGGAAAAGTGGACGGCATCAAGTTCAAATCCAAGGAATCCAAAATTATGGCACAGCAGCTTATGTTCACGGAGAAGCAGGCGAACGCCATCTTGGAGATGCGTCTCTATAAATTGATTGGCTTGGAGATAGAAGCCTTGATCAACGAGCATGAGGAGACCATGGCGAACATCTATCGCTATGAGGATATCTTGGAGCGTCGGGATTCCATGGCGCAGGTGCTCATGAACGAGCTGGACGGCTTTAAGAAGGAATACAACCGCCCCCGTCGGACGGCTATCGAGAATGGGCAGGAGGCGGTCTTCAAGGAGAAGGAATTGGAGGAAATGGACGTCATGTTCCTCATGGACCGCTTCGGCTATGCCAAGACCATCGATATGGCGACCTATGAGCGCAACAAAGAAGCGGCGGACGCGGAGAATAAGTTTGTTTTCTCCTGCAAGAATACAGGTAAAATTTGTCTCTTTACAGATATCGGTCAAATGCATACCATTAAGGTATTGGATCTTCCCTTCGGGAAATTCCGCGACAAGGGCGTTCCGATCGACAATGTGAGCAATTACAGCACGGAGAAGGAGCAAATCGTCTATGTCACCAGTCAGAGCGAGCTGAATCTAAAGCAGGTGCTATTCGTTACGGCACAGTCCATGATGAAGATTGTGGACGGGGGCGAGTTTGACGTGTCCAAGCGCATGGTGGCAGCAACCAAGCTAAACGACGGCGACTCGGTTATAAGCGTTACTACGCTCTATGACCAGAAGGACGTGGTGCTGCAATCCAAGGAGGGGTATTTCCTGCGGTTCTCCGTGGAGGAGATTCCCGAGAAGAAAAAGGGCGCCGTCGGTGTGCGGGGAATGAAGCTCGGGGCGAAGGATTCTCTGGAGGCAGTGCACTTCACCGTGGGCACGGAAGATACCGCCATTGAGTACAAGTCCAAGAATCTGGTGTTAAACAGCATCAAGCTTGCCAAAAGGGACGGCAAGGGCGTGAAGCTGCGTCTATAGGGGGATAAATATGAGAGTGATTGCAGGAACGGCGAGAAGCCTTCCGTTGAAGGCTCCGGAGGGCATGGACACGCGTCCCACCACGGACCGCATCAAGGAGACTCTTTTTAATATGCTGCAAAACGATGTTCCGAACAGCGTATTTATCGATCTGTTCAGCGGCAGCGGCGGGATTGGGATAGAGGCCTTGAGCAGAGGCGCAAGAAAGGCTTATTTTATAGACATGGCGCCCAAGGCAGTCTCATGTATTCAGCAGAATCTTACATTTACGAAATTTACGGATCGTGGTATAGTGATAAAACAGGACGCTTTCGCGGCGCTTACCTCTATTCGTGAGGAGCAGGCGGATATTATCTTCATGGACCCGCCCTATAATCAGGAGCTTGAGAGGCGCGTGCTCGCGCTGCTGCGGGGACTTTCCTATGTGACGGAGCAGACCCTGATCATAGTGGAGGCGGATTTACACACAGCCTTTGACTATTTGGAGGACGAAGGATATCTTTTAATCAAAGAAAAGCGATATAAGACCAATAAACATCTGTTCCTGCGGAGGTATAAGTATGAAGAGAGCGGTTTATCCGGGAAGCTTTGACCCCATGACTTACGGACATCTGGATATCATCAAGCGGGCGGCGGAAACCTTTGATGAGCTGACGGTCAGCGTGTTAAATAATAAAGTAAAGAATCCGTTGTTTTCTGTGGAAGAACGTGTTAAGATATTAAGGGAGGCGACAAAGGATATCCCGAATGTCAAGATAGACAGCTTTAGCGGTCTTTTGATCAACTATGCGGCGGAGAATGATTTTCACATTTCCGTGAGGGGCTTGCGGGCTATCACGGATTTTGAATATGAGCTGCAGATAGCGCAGACTAACAGCAAGCTTTCCAAGGGGAAATTGGATACCATCTTTCTCACTGCCCGTCTGGAATACGCCTATTTGAGCTCCTCGAGTGTCAAGGAGATCGCAAGCTTTGGCGGAGATATCAGCGAATGTGTTCCTGAATTCGTGGCAAAGATGCTGTATGAGAAATATAACCTCAACTTATAAAAGGAGAATTTGATGAATAGCAGAATTGAACAGCTTATTGACGAGATAGAAGAATACATCGAGAACTGTAAGCCCCGCTTTATGTCCAATACGGAAATCATTGTCAATAAAGAGGAGATCGACGAGCTTCTGCGGGAGCTTCGCATGAAGACTCCCGATGAGATCAAGCGTTATCAGAAGATTATCAGCAATAAGGAGGCAATCCTTAAGGACGCGAAGGATAAGGCGGAGGCATTGATCAATGAAGCTACCGTACATACCAATCAGTTGATCAACGAGCATGAGATCATGCAGCAGGCATACGCGCAAGCCAACGAGGTTGTGACCATGGCGACCGTTCAGGCGCAGGAGATTCTGGACAATGCCACCATGGAGGCGAACGCGGTGCGCAGCGCCGCTACACAGTATATGGACGATATATTGGCGCATCTCGAGAACGTCATCACCTCAGCCCTTCAGTCCTCGACCAACAATTATGAGAATCTTATCGGGTCGCTCGGTCAGTATCGGGATATTATCCTGTCCAATCGACAGGAGCTTCACCCCGTGGAGGACTTGGAGGAAGTGATATTAGAGGACACCAACGGAGGAATAGATGTGATATCATGAATTCATAGAATTCTTGAGCTCATAGGGTTCATACTCATTGAGCTGTCAAATTCATGAAAACCGGTTTTCTACCCATGAAAGCTGGTTTTTGCGCTTATATAGGAGAGTGCTTTATATGCTTTGTCATAAAAATAGAAATAACAAAATCAGAAATAAAATCATAAACAAAATCTTGTCGCTTTGGTGCGCGACAGTCATGGCTCTTGTTCTGTGTTGTCCTACCTTGTCCGTGAGCGCGGCGGAGCGGGTGCAGCCCGTGGGAGATACCGTCGTCATCGTGATCGACCCGGGGCATGGCGGAACCAATCAGGGGACGCAGTCGGGGCACACAATCGAAAAAGAGATGACCATGGTGACAGCCAAGGCGATGTATCAGGAATTGATTCAGTATGACAATGTGCAGGTGTACATGACGCACACGGAGGACGTGGATCTGTCCCTTGCGCAGCGCGCTCAGTTTGCCGAGAGCGTGGGGGCGGATTTCCTATTCAGTATCCACTATAACGCGTCGGAGAATCATAGCATGTACGGCTCGGAGGTATGGGTTTCCTGCCAGAAGCCCTACAATGCCTACGGCTATCAATTCGGCTATCTGCATCTGGAATCCATGGCGGAGAAGGGGCTTTTTATACGCGGCGTCAAGAACCGCCAAGACGGACCGTCAAAGGATTATTACGGCATTATCCGCGAATCGGCGGCGCTC
The DNA here is from genome assembly GCA_023663505.1 of Muribaculum sp. Lineage (GTDB taxonomy): Bacteria > Bacillota > Clostridia > Lachnospirales > Lachnospiraceae > Acetatifactor. Next base: position 9,974 of record JAMPHH010000013.1, on the reverse strand, counting down.
TCTATACCTGCCGTGATCATCGAGCATTGCTATGTGGACGAGGAGCGAGATGCGGAATATATCACGAACGAGGAGGGCTTTGCGGAATTTGGCAGGGCGGACGCCCTGTCTGTCGCCAAATATTTTGGGCTGAAAAGCACTGCTCTGGGCGTAGATTACAGCGGGGAAGCCCTCAACCTGCAGCCTGCGTCAGCGGACAGTCTGGTACAGCAGACCCTGCCCGACAATACCTATCCTGACGTCTGCGAGATAGAGCTCAGGGAATGCGATTATGAGACGGGCGAGGCCAATATCACCGTCCGCGCCGCGGATTATGACAGCCCCTTGATTTATTATGATTACAGTATTGACAACGGGCTTACATGGTCCAGATTGGAGACGTGGCCGGGAAGCAACACCCTGACCGGAGCGTACACGGATACCTTCCAGTTACAGCTCACGCTCCCCGCGGGAACAAGACCCAATATCGCGGTACGCGCCTATAATATCGCGGATCTGTGCAAGCAGAGCAATGTGTTGAGATTTGACCAGTCCATTGCCAGACATACAGAGGAATCCCCAACAGAAGCCGCCGAATCAGGTGGTGCGGAGGGGCAGCCCGCCGAGTCAGGGGATTATGAGCAGAAGGAGGCGGAGGCTGCCACCGAGCCCTTGGAGCACAAGCGGGAATCAATAGGAACAACCACCTTCATGCCCGTCGCGAACGAGACGGAAGCTGCGGAGGAGTCCATCGGGGTCATGACCTTCTTGAAATTCTGCCTCGCCTTGGTGATCGTGCTGTTTATCATTGTCCTGACCACCCAGACGATCAATTACCGGAAGCGAAGGAACCGAAGGCATAGAAGATAATAGACTGCGGTGAGCGCCGTGAGCAGGAGCTTGTGCAGAACATAATCGCGGATAGAGAGCTCGCTGTCCTGAATACATGTATAAGTCTGGGCGATACAGCAGCACCCCCCAAAGGGAAGTATGATCAGCGAATAAAGGGGAGATGAGCTGCCCAAAAGCTTCAAACCGCCCGTTATCTCCAAGATTGGCGCAAGCAAACGCGGCGGCTGTCCCGTGAGCAGATGCGGCACCAGCATCAGAAGGTTAAAGAGCACCATATAACCTCCAAGCATGAGAATACTTTGCATGGAGACATATATAGACTCGTGGAGAGCCTTGAACAGACTCGGGCGCTCCGACAGGCAGGCTTGCCCGACCTCGGGCAGTCTCTCAGCCCGCAAATCCCGAAAGAGGGTATATCGCAGCAGCAAGCCATACAAAAGGGGAAGCCCATACATGCCAAGCACACAGGGCAAAAGCTCCATGCAGCCTATCAGGGGCAGGGCAAAGCTTACAAAATAGATTGGTCCGATATTATTGCAGAAGGCAAGAAGGTATTCCGCCTCCCTGTGGTTTAGCTTGTGGTGGGCATACATATCATTCACGCAGTTCGCCCCCATGGGGAAGCCGCACATAAACCCCATGATCATCACATAGCACACATTGCGGCTCACCCGAAATAACGGCTTGACCAGAGGATACAGCAAGGTGGTAAAGCCTTCTGTCAGTCCCATGCGGATCAATGTGCCCGACAATATCATGAAGGGCAGAAGCGTGGGAATCATGCTTTGAAACCAAAGCTCCAGTCCCGTGAAGGCATATCGGAGACTCAGGCGGGAATTGGTGAGAATGCATATGGTCAGCAGCAAAAATAAAGCAATATAGACGATATCGATCAGCTTTGAAAAGGTTTTACGCATAGGTCGGATTCTCTTGGAATGACACGATTTGATAAAGTATATGAGACAGGTGGAATAAAACATGCGTCTTGATAAGTTTTTGTCCCAACTGAATATGGGAAGCAGGAGCGAGGTCAAGCATCTGCTCCGCAAGGGACAGGTGACGGTAAACGGTATCCCCGCCGCGTCGCCGGAGCAGCAGATTGACGAGCAAACGGACAAGGTGGTCTGTCAGGGACGGACGCTTCATTATCAACAATACGCCTATTATATGATGAATAAGCCCCAAGGTGTGGTATCCGCCACCACTGACCCGTCAGAGCAGACGGTTCTGGAGCTCCTGCGCCCTTATCTTTCAGAGCAGGATTGCAAGCGGGAGCTTGTGCCGGCGGGACGTTTGGATAAGGATACCGAGGGGCTTTTGCTGCTCACGGACGACGGGAGGCTGATTCACGAGCTGCTCTCCCCCAAAAAGCATGTGGACAAGACCTATCTGGCAAAGACTGCGGAGCCGCTTTCCGAGGATATGCTGCATCGGCTAGAGGAAGGGGTGGATATCGGTGAAGCCCGCCAAACCCTGCCCGCCAAGGCAATCGCGCTTTCCGACAGATGTCTTCAGCTCACCATTCACGAGGGGAAATTCCATCAGGTGAAGCGTATGCTGCATGCGGTGGGCAACGAGGTCACGGCATTAAAGCGCGTAAGCTTCGGGACGCTTAAACTGGACGAGAGCTTAGCTCCCGGGGAGTGCAGACCGCTTACGGAAGCAGAGCTGCAGGGCTTAAAGGGTTTGACGGCAAAGGAAACGGATATATCAGCCCAAGCTCCCGTGATGCCTGACTTGGAGGGAATCGAGGCTGTGATCTTTGATTTGGACGGCACCTTGGTGGATTCCATGTGGATGTGGCATCAGATCGATATCGAGTATCTTGGCAGATACGGGATTGAACTGCCCGATAAGCTTCAGGAGAGCATTGAGGGCAAAAGCTTTCACGAGACGGCAGTCTATTTCAAGGAGCGTTTTAACATTCCTGAATCGTTGGAGGAGATCAAGGATACATGGAACGCCATGGCTTGGGATAAATACGAGCGGGAGGTTCCTCTGAAGCCGGGGGTAAAGGCTTTTCTGGAGACCTGCAGACAGCGGGGCATCAAGCTTGGCATTGCCACCAGTAATTCTAGGGCGTTGGCGCAGAATATCGCCGATGTTCATGGGCTGCACGATTATTTTGGCTGTATCATGACAGGCTGTGATATCCTAAAGGGCAAACCCGCCCCTGACATTTATCTGGCGGCTGCCGAAGGACTGGGGACTGACCCTGCACACTGTCTGGTGTTTGAGGATATTATCCCCGGAATCATGGCGGGCAAAAGCGCCGGAATGAAGGTCTGCGCCGTGGAGGACGCATATTCCGCGGACGTGCTGGCACAGAAGCAGGAGCTTGCGGATTACTATATTGTGGACTACACGGGTTTACAGGAAGTGATATAAAGAGGGAGTAACCGACTTGAACAACCAAGGATTTTTGCCTGTTTGCGCCGGGGATATGGCGGAAAGGGGCATAGAGCAGCTTGATTTTGTATATGTGACGGGAGATGCCTATGTGGATCACCCTTCCTTTGGTCATGCCATCATCAGCCGCGTACTGGAAGCCCACGGGTACAGTGTGGGCATTATCGCGCAGCCCGACTGGAGGGACGAGAGAAGCGTCACGATCTTGGGGTGTCCCCGATTGGCTTTTCTCGTCACGGCAGGCAATATGGACAGCATGGTGAATCATTATTCCGTCTCCAAGAAAAGACGCTCCACGGATGCCTATACCCCCGGGGGCGAAATGGGAAAGCGTCCCGACCATGCCGCGGTAGTCTATGGCAATCTGATCCGCAAGAGCTATCGTGATGTGCCGATCATTTTAGGCGGCATTGAGGCGAGTCTTAGACGCATGGCACATTATGATTATTGGTCTGACAGCTTTAAGCGTTCCATACTATTAGACAGTCAGGCGGATATCATATCCTACGGCATGGGTGAGAAATCCATCGTGGAGCTCGCAGACGCGCTGGCATCAGGAATTATGGCGAAGGATTTGTGCTTTATCCGCGGGACAGTGTACAAGACGAAGGATATTTCCGGTATTTATCAGGGAATCCTCCTGCCTTCCTATGAGGAAATGAAGGCAGATAAGACACAATACGCACGAAGCTTTATGACACAATATGAAAATACGGATGCCTGCACGGGGAAGCCCTTGATAGAGGCTTATCCCAACGGGGTGTTCGTCGTGCAGAACCCGCCTCAGCCACCGCTTAGCACACAGGAAATGGACGAGATCTATAATCTGCCCTATATGCGCGGTTTCCATCCGTCCTACGAAGCAATGGGCGGAGTGCCCGCCATATCAGAGATTAAATTTTCCCTAATCAGCAACAGAGGGTGCTTTGGCGGATGCAGCTTTTGCGCCCTGACCTTCCATCAGGGGAGGACGGTTCAGGTCAGAAGTCATGAGTCCATATTGCGGGAGGCGGAGCTTCTCACGAGGGAGCCTGACTTCAAGGGCTATATCCATGACGTGGGTGGTCCCACGGCAAATTTCCGCCACCCCTCCTGCGAGAAACAGCTTACTCAGGGCGTCTGCAAGCACAGACAATGCCTTTTCCCCAAGCCCTGTCCCAACCTGCGGGCGGATCATTCGGACTATGTGACGCTCCTTAGGAAGCTCAGAGCGCTTCCCAACGTGAAAAAGGTTTTTGTGCGCTCCGGCATACGATTTGACTATCTGCTGGCAGACGCGGATGACACCTTCTTTCGGGAGCTTGTGGAGCATCATGTGAGCGGGCAGCTTAAGGTTGCTCCGGAGCATATTTCCGATGCGGTTCTGCGCCGCATGGGGAAGCCGGAGAATGCGGTGTATGAACGTTTTGTGGCAAAATACAATAAACTGAATGAGCGCATTGGCAAGAAGCAGTTCCTTGTGCCGTATCTGATGTCCTCCCATCCCGGCTCCACCCTGAAGGAAGCCATAGAGCTTGCGGAATATCTGAGGGATTTGGGGTATATGCCGGAGCAGGTGCAGGATTTTTATCCGACGCCCTCCACACTGTCCACGGTCATGTATTACACGGGGTTAGACCCCAGAGACATGAAACCCGTGTATGTGTGCAGGAATCCGCATGAGAAGGCTATGCAGCGCGCGCTGATCCAGTATCGGAATCCCAAGAATTACGAACTGGTGCACGAGGCTCTGATACGGGAACACAGGGAGGATTTGATTGGTTTTGACAAGAAATGCCTGATTCGACCGCGCGGCAGCTTTGCAGGAAATCACGAGCCAAAGACCTCACGCGGCTCCCAAGCCTCCAAGGAGCCCCATGTACCTAAGAAGAAAAAGACCATCCGCAACATCCATAAGAAAAAAGGGTAAAAGACTTGCAATTATGGTCAGGAAAATGTAAGATAAGTAAATGCTATACATCTAAAAATATATGCGCAGTAAAGGCTGCGCAGAAATGGAGAAAAATATGAATATTGCGATTATCACGGGTGCGTCCTCGGGGCTTGGCAAGGAGTTTGCAAGACAGATGGATCTTCATCCCGCTTTTGACAGGATTGACGAATTCTGGCTGGTGGCGAGAAATCAGGACAGGCTGAGGACGTTCGCCTCCACGCTGCTCCACAAAAGCAGGGTGTTCGTCATGGACGTCACTGATGATGAGAAATTAGAACAATTGGAGAATGCGGTGAAGGAACAGCATGTCAAGGTGCGTATGCTGGTGAACTGTGCGGGCTATGGCATCATAGGCACCTTTGACAAGCAAAGTCGTGAGGAACAAACGGGCATGGTGCGCTTAAACTGTGAGGCATTGACCAATATTACCCACCGCATGATTCCTTATATGAAGCGCGGAAGCCGCATCATACAGCTTGCGTCCTGCGCCGCCTTTTTCCCGCAGCCGGATTTTGCGGTCTATGCGGCAAGCAAGGCATATGTCCTGCGTTTCGCTCAGGCGTTGGGGACGGAGCTTCGGGAGAGGGGCATCTATGTGACCGCTGTGTGTCCCGGACCAGTGGACACGCCCTTTTTCGATAGGGCGGAGCAGCACGGCAAGATGCTTGCCATCAAGAAATTCATCATGGTGAAGGCAAATCAGGTGGTTGCGCAGGCATTGCGGGATTCCCTTCACAAGAGGACAAAATCAGTGTACAGCCTGCCTGTCTTGGGACTCGAGCTGCTCTCCAAGGTGATTCCCCATGATTTTGCCACCTTCTTTATGAAAAAAATGGAGATTTGCAGAAGATGAAGCTTTCCCGAATGTTTTTTAATGACGATTATAAGGGAACGAGGGATTATCTGCGGATACAGGGGCGTTATGAGCTGGCGCGCACCATTTTGTACTTTATGATCTCAATCATTCTGTTCGCGGCGGGAATCATCGCCACGGGGGACAGAATGAATCTGTTGACCATCGTGGCGGTGCTGGGGTGTCTGCCCGCCTGCAAGAGCGCCATTGACGCCTTTATGTTCCTGCGCTACAAGGGCTGCAGCGCGGAGCATGCAGACGAGATAGATGCGCATATGGAGGGGCTTCGCGGGCTTTATGACCGCATTTTCACCTCCTATGACATTAATTTTCAGGTGGCGCATATCACCGTGAAGGGCAATACGCTGTGTGGCTACACGCAGGACGCAGGCTTTGAGGAGCAACGTTTTTATGAGCATATCACCCGTATTTTGCAAAAGGACGGCTTTAAGGACGTGTCTGTCAAAATTTTTAATGACATTCACAAGTACACCGCCCGCTTGGAGCAAATGAAGACCTTGGAGACCGAGGAGCGCAATACGGAGGGTATCCTGAGCACATTAAACAGTGTATCCTTATAGGGGGTCATTCCATGCAGGAGATTATCATCGGTCCCAATCAGGCGGGGCAGCGGCTTGACAAATTGCTGCGCAAGTGTCTGCCTGAAGCAGGAAGCAGCTTCCTGTACAAGATGCTGCGCAAGAAAAATATTGTTTTAAACGGAAGGAAAGCGGAGGGGAGAGAGCTCTTACGGCAGGGGGACGTGGTGCAGATGTTTTTTGCGGAGGAGACCTACCGCAAATTTGCCGGAGACGTCGGAGAGCCTATGGATACTCATGATATGGAAGCGGGTTCTGACGCGTCGGGGCAGGAATCCGACCATGGGAGAGAGGATAATTATATCAGGGCATATCGGACGCTTAAGGGTATCTCTGTCATTTACGAGGATAAATATATTGTGGTCTTGAACAAGCCCGCGGGAATCCTGACCCAGAAGGCGAAGGACACCGATTTGAGCCTGAACGAATGGCTGATCGGTTATCTGTTGGAGAACGGCGGCATTGCCGTTTGCGAGCTGCGCACCTTTAAGCCCGCAGTGTGCAATCGCTTAGACCGCAACACGAGCGGTCTTGTCCTGTGTGGCAAGTCCTTATCGGGCTTGCAAAGCTTAAGCGAACTCCTCCGCACGAGGGAGCTTGCCAAATTTTATCGGACAATCTGCGTGGGGGAGCTGCGGGAGGACGCGCGGCTGACAGGTTATCTTCGCAAGGACGCGCGCAGCAACAGGGTGGAGATTCGCAAGGACAGTGAGATTCCCGATGCGGACATGATACAGACCGCTTATCACCCCGTTGCCGTTCATGACGGGTATACTCTGTTGGAGGTGGAGCTGATCACGGGCAAGACGCACCAGATTCGGGCGCATCTTGCGAGCATCGGACACCCGATCATAGGGGATTATAAATATGGCGACCCTCATGTAAATGAAAGGCTTAAGGAGCTGTGCGGTTTAAAGCATCAGCTTTTGCACGCTTACAGAATCGTTATGCCTGACAAGAGGGAGCTGACGGCTCCTTATCCCGCGTTATTTGAAGATGCTTTGAAGATATTATTTCCGAATTTATAATTGCTTGGAGCCAAGCGAATTGAGGATAATGAAAAATGGCGACGTGGAACACACGAGGACTCCGTGGCTCTACCTTGGAGGATATGGTCAATCGGACAAATGAAAAGTACATGGAGGCGGGGCTTGCACTGATTCAAAAGATTCCCACCCCGATCACACCCGTGAAGCTCGACAAGGAAACCAGACAGATTACCTTGGCGTATTTTGAACAGCAGAGCACGGTGGATTATATAGGGGTGGTGCAGGGGATTCCCGTGTGCTTTGACGCCAAGGAATGTACTAAGGAAAGCTTTCGGCTGGCGAATATCCATGTGCATCAAATGGAATTCATGCGCAGGTTTGAGGCGCAGGGCGGTATCTCTTTTCTTTTGATTTATTATACACATAAGGACTTGCTCTATTATCTTCCCCTTGCGATGCTTGACTTTTTCTGGGAAAGGGCGCAGAGCGGCGGGCGCAAGAGCTTTCGCTTTGACGAGCTGAATCCCGAGTATATCCTGCCCAAGAAGCATGGCATTCTGGTGCCGTATCTTGAGGCGCTGCAAAAGGATCTGTATGACAGGGAGTGATATTTTCCATGAATGAAAGCAGTTATGAGGAATATAAAAGAAATTTATATCGCGACCAAAAGAAGAAAAATGATCTTCACGACGGAAGGGTACTTCTTGTTCTTGGTGTAGCTTTTATATTATATCTCCTGTGGATTCTGCCGTTTCACGCAGACAATGTGAGTGAGATACGGGGAGATGAAGTACAGGCGGCAACAAGCCAATATGATCCCCAGAGGGTATATTACATAGAGAATTTACAGATCTTGCGCGCCCGAAAATCCACTGACGATGATGAGATATACTGTATTGCGAAATTTGAGGACCATGACCTGAGGGAGTGGCTTATTTCACTTACTCCCGGCAGCAATGGACGCTTGGCGGAGCAGCTTGAAGCATCAATCCGTTTCAAAGATGAACCTGACCTGACGGTGAGCGGATATTTTCAGATGCAGGATTTGAAGCTCCTTCCCTTCGAGGCGGATTCTTTCTATTCCGTATATGGCAAGTCGTATGCGGATTCCGAGGGAGAGAATATGTTAGGTATGAATGCGGAATGTCTGTGTGATCAATATGGCAATTATATGGTGGAGATGCTTTCGCACCCCGGGATTCCGTTTGGAACCCTTGTCGCTGCTGTGATCAGCTTATTGTGGGGTGGATTTTTGTTTATCAGGAACCGTACCCGTAAGGAAGTATAGATATTTTTACTATTTTTACAAATAAGATGGGTAATTCCTTACCGGCTGTAAGGGGTATTAACCATAAATACATTGTAGTAGAAAGGGGCAAAAAAATGATTGCATCTACAGAACACAAGCTTTATCAGAACATGTTAAAGAAAGGAAAAAACAGTATCCTGCAATCCCTGCGAAGCGGTGTGGGCGCAGGAAAAGGCATGATTGCCGGAGGAATCGTGCTTTTGATTTTTACGCTTCCGGTTACAATTCTGTGTTTGTTAGGGAATGCGGGGGTTGTAGTCTCCATTCTTATCTCTGCACCCGGAATATTGTTGATCGCATTTGGGATTCTTATGAAAAATAAAAGAGCGGCTTCATGGCTCGCTTATTATCAAGAGCAGACGGGTTATTCGGAGAGCGAGCTGCTGCAGATCGACCGTGAGCTGACAGACCCGTCTACAACAATCGTGACCTGCAAGGCTCCCAATGCCGCAAAGGACAGTTATGTCGCCTGCTTTTTTACGGAGCATTATATGGTGATGAATGGCATGGAGCCTTATGTTCGACGTTTGGAGGATATCATAGCGGTTGCTTTCTCTGACAGCACAGACTTCTGGCACATGGTATGCTTATCAAAACAGGATCAAAAAGCCGCAGTGCTTGGGCTTTTTACAGAGACCCAAGGAAAAGTGAAGCTTTGCAAAGAGATTATGCAGGAATTATGCCGCCGCAATCCGAATGTCCTCTGCGGTCAGGAAATTGTCTGTGACGGCAAGGTTTACATATTGGAGCGCGACAGTGCGGAAATCCTGCGCTTATATCAGGAGGGACGTACACTTGGTATCGCGAGGTAACCCCATTGCTATATAACCCTCAAAAAACTTGTTGACAGGGGTATTGATAAGTGCTAGGATAACGGTAGAAAAGGTGTTACCGTGAAGCAACGGTTCGCCTTGTTGATTGCAAATCAAAAAAGCAACCTAACTTTGGCTGGAGCGGTTGCTTTTTTGATGCATGTCATTGCTTCTGGTTTGTCGGATACTGATTATCGTGACGATGATGCTGACGACTGTCACTACAATACCGACAAGCT
>JAMPHH010000012.1 GCA_023663505.1 Muribaculum sp. | reverse complement strand
TTGAGTTATGAAAGTTCCCTCATAAAATTAGAATGGTTTAAGTCCACTTAGGAGGGGTCTGTTATATCCATTTAACTAAGGGAACATATTTAGAAATGCCATAAGATAATGTAATCAGGGTTCCTCAGGAAAATTAATGTATCCCTGCAGCCAGATAACGCCCTTGAACCGACGTCCCACCTGTGGTTCCCCGAACAAGTCTATTATATTAATACTTACGTCAAATGTCAATTCATTACAGCAAATTGTTAAAATATAAATTTTTTCTCCCGTAAGCTGATTCGTGACAAGGCGCATTCCCACGATCTCGCCGAGCACGGAATAATGATCGCACTCCACCCCATAGGGCATGAAATAAGTATCCACCAAGCTGAAGATATCTTCCTTTTGGATTCTGCGGGAAATGGTGGTATACATATCCATATCCTCCAAGGTCAGGGTTTCAATGGCATCCTCGTCACCCTTTCTGGCAGCCGCCAACAGATTGGTGCGGTTGACGGAATCCCTCTTGACCTTCTCCTTCTGCAGCTCGTCCTTCATGATAGGCATCATGACAACGCCCTTCACGGAGAGAGCTGACAAGGTCAGGGAAGTCCCCCTGACGGGAAGCCTCCCCGACGACTGCGCCTTCACATAAGGAATCATATTTCTCAGGTAAAAAATCAGAGAGATACCCACCTTGATATCGTCGATGACTCCCGCATAGGAATCCGTAGCGGCATGGCGTTCCACGGACACGTCCTCATAGGAGGTGATGCCGCTTCCCGCCAAGTATGGAAAATAATAATCAAATATAAATTTATCCTCCGAGTCCATCTGCCCGCACACGGCAATTCCTATATCATTGGCAAAATTTTTGCGAAATTCTCCCAACATGGTATTTTCCTCGTTGACAGTGAAAGCGCTGGAATCCGGATTGACCACGATCTCCGTCAAAATCTCTTTAAGATTCTTATAATCCTTTAAATTGCTGAAACCGACAGCTCTCATAAATCTATGCAAAAATCTCACCTTCTTTCATTCAAAATTTATGGTCATTACTTATGCATAACCTAACATTCGACGTAGCAGCCCAAATGCCGAAATAAATAATGCCAAACCAAAAAGAATAATAGGACCTTTGTAAATCGAAGAAGCCACCCTAACATCTAACGGATTATCCGGATCACAGTACAAATAAATAGATTGTCCAACTATCCATTTGTGAGAGTATGTGTGAATATTTACATGGTCATACCGTTCTCCGTTGTATTTATAGGAGACATATGCGGTACTATTACTAGTATCAGCTTTCATTACAGGCCTAGGACTCTTATCGATTCTCGCTACCTCTCCGAGAATCAATTCTGCTCTTTTTACATAATTGAAACTGGAACCAAACCAAGCAAATGCCAAAATAAACATCACAATCCCTACCAACAATACCTTATTTTCTTTTAACATACTTAGCATCTGATTCTACCCTTCTTTTTACTGAAAAAATATTATGTGTTATCCACGATTTTTTCTCTCTTATCCATCAATAACCTTTTACTTTATACATTCTTCCCTGCGGGCATGATTTTCTCCTTACCGCCCATATAAGGACGAAGCGCCTTCGGAATATTGATGCTTCCGTCCTCATTCACGTTATTTTCCAGAAAAGCAATCAATCCCCTCGGAGTTGCGAGCACCGTATTGTTCAGGGTGTGCACATAGTATGTGCCGTTTTCACCCTTGGTGCGGATACCCAAGCGTCTCGCCTGAGCGTCACCCAAGGTAGAGCAGGAACCGACCTCAAAGTATTTCTGCTGTCTGGGGCTCCACGCCTCCACGTCACAGGACTTCACCTTCAAATCAGCCAAATCACCGCTGCAGCACTCCAACGTGCGGACAGGTATATCCAGACTGCGGAAAAATTCTACCGTATAAGACCACATTTTGTCATACCATTCCATAGAATCCTCAGGCTTACAGAGCACCACCATCTCCTGCTTCTCGAACTGGTGTACGCGATAGACTCCGCGCTCCTCCATGCCATGAGCGCCGACCTCCTTGCGGAAGCACGGGGAATATGAGGTCATAGTAATAGGAAGGCTCTTTTCCTCCACAATCTGACCCTTGAATTTACCAATCATAGAATGCTCGGAGGTACCGATTAAGTATAAGTCCTCACCCTCAATCTTATACATCATGGCTTCCATCTCGGCAAAGCTCATCACGCCGTTCACCACGCTGCTGCGAATCATAAAGGGCGGAATGCAATATACAAATCCCTTGTCAATCATAAAATCTCTTGCATAGCTGATCATAGCCGAATGGATTCTTGCCGCGTCACCCATAAGATAATAAAATCCCTCTCCACTGGTGCGTCCCGCGGCGTCCTTATCCAAGCCGCAGATGCTCTCCAAGATATCCGCATGATACGGTATCGGAAAATCAGGCGTCACCGGCTCGCCATATTTCTGAATCTCCACATTCTCGCTATCGTCCTTTCCGATAGGCACAGAAGCATCTATAATGTTGGGAATCTTCATCATGATAGCGGTGACCTTTTCCTGAAGCTCCTTCTCCAAAACCTCAAGCTCCGCCAGACGCTTGGCGCCTTCAGCCACCAAAGCCTTCTTCTCCTCGGCTTCCTCCTTTTTGCCTTGTCCCATGAGAGCGCCTATCTCCTTGGAAATCTTATTGCGGTTGGCGCGCAGATCGTCCGCCTCCTGCTTTGCCTTTCTGCTCTCCACGTCCAAGGCAATCACCTCGTCCACCAAGGCAAGCTTTTCGTCCTGAAACTTTTTCTTAATATTCTCCTTCACCAAGTCGGGATTCTCTCTCAGAAATTTAATGTCTATCATGTTCTCCTCCTCCTACCGCGGACTGCGGTATATTAATCTACATTGCTGCGCTGCCTAATCTCCGATAGCCATGGCTAACGCTTCTTCCTCCTCCTTGCCAAGCGACAGGGAGCACTCTCCATTTTGAATCTCCTTCGTATAGGAATAGCACCCTTCCGTACTGTGAACGGAATTTAAAATAAATCCGTTATTGTTTTCATCTAACATTGCCAGACAAAAACTAAGCTGCCCTCCCATCTGACTGAAGGCGTCATATTTCACAAGCCCCATCTTCTGGTAGGCAAGCTCCGCCTTCTTAAAAAGTGTACGGATATCCTTGCGGTTTGTGTCTACGGTATTTTTTAAATATTGATTATCCTCAAAAAGTGATGCAATATCCTCCTCCAGACTTTTGCCGTCTTTTCCCGTAGTAAATTTGTCCAGTCGTTTCGCCAGCTTGCTTGTCTTTCTCACCTGTACGATCAAAAGAATCAGCACAATAAGCAACAGTACAACCGACACGCCCAGACCGATGACCAAGACGCCCAGATCAAGTCCGGCGAGACCCATCTGCTCTAATAAGCTTGTATTCATTTTATTTTTCTCCCATTAAATCAATCAGCCTGTCCAAGTCATCATTATTGTAAAATTCAATCTCAATTTTACCTGCCCCCTCGCCCTTGGGAGTTACGGTGACCTTTGTGCCGAGACGTTTTTTTAGTTTCTCCTCGATATCCTGATAAATCGCCTGCATGGTCTCGTCATCAGGCTTTTTCGCCTTCGTGGTCTTGTGGAGATTCTTCATCAGCTTCTCCACGTCGCGGACGCTGAGCTTTTCATCGAATATCCTCTGTGCCAGACTGTATTGCTCCTCGGGATCGTCAATCGCAAGCAGGGCTCTCGCATGACCTGTGGAGATCATGTCATCAATCACCATCTGCTGAACCTCGTCCGAGAGCTTTAACAATCTGATTGAATTGGTGACTGCCGCCCGACTCTTGGACACGCGCTCCGCCACCTCGTCCTGCTTGAGATTAAATTCCGTGAGCAGACGCTTGTATGCCTGCGCTTCCTCAATCGGATTCAAATCCTCACGCTGAATATTCTCGATCAGGGAAATCTCCACGATCTCCTGCTCCGTATAATTGCGGATAATCACAGGAACCTCCTGCAGACCCGCCATACGGGACGCTCGCCATCTGCGCTCGCCTGCAATTATCTCATAATGATCCTTTCGATCCTGAACCAAGATTGGCTGCAACAGACCAAACTGCTTGATAGAATCCGCAAGCTCCTGCAGAGAATCCTCGTCAAAATTCTTGCGGGGCTGCTCTCTGTTGGGCTCTACCATGGTAATCTTGACCATCGTTCCCTTCTCCACTGACGATTGATTGTCTGCCGAGGACGCTTCCTTCTTCTTGCTCTTTTCCTCTCCTATTGTATCGGGAATCAGGGAATCAAGCCCTTTTCCCAATCCTCTCTGTCCCTTTGGCGCCATACACTTTTCTCCTTATCTTCTCCCATTCTGTGATAAACAGTAGGGTGTATTTGATACTCGACCATGCTTTTGCGACAACAATATTGCTGTTATTTTCCTGAAGCCTTGTAATTAATTACTTCCTCCGCCAGATTCAAATATGCTTCTGCGCCTGCGGACTTGGCGTCATATCTTGTAATAGGCATTCCGTGACTGGGCGCTTCCGCCAATCGGATATTTCTCGGGATCATCGTGTCAAAAATATGCGACTTCAAATTTGCTTTCACATTGTCTACCACCTGCATGGAGAGGTTGGTGCGGGAATCGTACATGGTGAAAACCACGCCGTCCATATCCAAAGCCGGATTCAAACGCTCCTTCACCAGATTCACTGTATGAATCAATTGGCTCAAGCCCTCCAACGCATAATACTCACATTGAATCGGCACGATCACACTGTCGGCCGTCGTCATGGCATTGATGGTCAACATATTCAATGAGGGAGGACAATCAATGATAATGTAATCATAACTGTCCTTTACATAGTCTACTTCATTTTTTAATATGTACTCCTTGCGCTCCACGCCAATTAATTCAATCTCCGCCGCCGCAAGATTTACATTAGAAGGAACCACCGACACATTATGAATGACGTCCTTGATAATACAATCGCTAATGGAGCATTCTCCAAGAATCAACTCGTAGATAGTATCCTCCAGATCATTCTTGTCAATTCCGAATCCACTGGTAGTATTGCCCTGAGGGTCAGTGTCGATCACAAGAACCTTCTTTCCCTTCATAGCCAGAGCTGCCGATAAATTAATAGATGTAGTGGTCTTGCCTACACCACCCTTTTGATTTGCTATTGCTATTGTTCTTCCCATACCTTTGTCTTCACCTTTCATCATTGGGATTTTCATTCAGTCAGTTTTCACGTGTATCATTATAGCATGAATCATTTCAGATATCTACCACAGAATTAAAAATAACAGTAACTATTCAGAATAAATGTTACAATTCACGCCATAAACGAATCAATTCGATAAACACTGTATAGCTGCCTCAAAACAATTACATATAGCATAACTAAATATGCACTAAAATATATCCGTCCCATTGTATGACAGACCCCTCCGCCGGCCAGCTCGGAAGGTTGTCGCCGACCTTATTTGCTTTCTCAATTATCTCTAAGTCAGTGACCATGGGAAAAGAGTGTCCATGCATTTTCAAAAAATTCATCATTTGTCTGTTCGTTCCGTCAAAAGCGTCAAACGCCCATTGAATCATTGAGTAATTCGCTTCACCGATAAAGCTGTAGCCCCATTGTGAATAATATTTTTCCTTCAGATGCGGGTCGAGCCAATCCGTGAGAAGGACAATCCAACGATACTGCCACGAACCATAGGACACATAATAATCCTCTGTCAATGCATAGGGCGTATTGTAATGACCGGTAAAAATCACGGGTGTATCCGTACCGTAATCCCTCTCTATCTCATAGGCAATCTCACACAGCATTTCCTTTGTAGTCTCATATTTTTTATAATCCATATAGAAATTGCGATTCATATGCTCCGCCTGATTCCATACGATTATTATGGACAGCAAAAGCATGATGCCTGTGATCCATCTACCATAATGCTTCCACTGAGTCAATCCGTAGCAGAGCAGCCAGACACCCGCCGCTGCAAAAAAAGGAAGATACTGGCAGGAGCGATAATATGTCACATGCATCTCTGCCAGAGTCAGCAAAAAGGGAGTGACAAGCATTCCGACAAAAAGTACGGGATACCAAGGACTGCGTTTCTTCACTGCCAGAATCACGCTTCCCAGTCCAAAACAAAAAACTGCAAATTCGTAAATCGTCACAGGTAAATAGACCAAAGCGTTGACATGATATACGATCCAAAAGCGTTTGACCAGCATGATCAGATAATCCATACCGCCATCTTTGAACAAGAGCAAAACTTCCGAGAGGCTGCGACGTTCCTGCCTTACCTTCTCCAATACTCCATGTAATCCAAAAATCTGTGTCATCAAAGAGATCATAACGCTGCGAAGCAAAACACAGAGAACCGTAATCACTGCCCCTGTCATCAGATATCCAAGCACAGCCCGAAGGCGATACCCCCCCGAGTCTTCTGTCATTCCCCATAAAAAAATCACAACAAGGATTCCAAGAATATATAGAATCAGGAAAGATTCATAGCAGCCAACTGCAACCCATATACATAGAAGACTTGTCAGAAAGGACAATATCTTTTTTTGTCTGCCTTTTTTATTGATTCCGTCGTAGAAAGCAAGCAGGGAGAGGGCTGTCATGATATATCCAAACCCTACGCCGTCATGGTAATAGTAAATAAAAACCTCGCTGATAATCGGATTGGAGATAAACACACATGCAAAAATCGTGGAGACCAGAACTCCCGCCTTATTGTTTGTCAAGCGTCGGAGGAGTATATTAAAAAGTGTAGCGGCAACCATCAGAAAGATCACACCCACAAGCTCGGGCATAAAGGGTGCAAAATCTGACACGTGAAACATCTTGTTGAGCAGAAAAATAGTCCATCTGCCCATTACAACCTCCAGACCGTCCTCCAAATAAAGATTGACTGCCGTGTCGTCGATTCCGATAATGGGTTGAACAATTGCGTAGCCATAGCTGCAGGCGGCGGTCAGGGAAAGAAGGATTATATATGTTTTTTGTCGGAGAAACCATTTTATATCTTCAAACAGCTTTGTCATATTTCCTCTCATTCTGCTGCGTAAGCGGTATTTTCTTATTTATTGATGCACAAAATTCGTGTGTTGTGACGCTTTTATATTATAGCATGTCGGTTTTTATTCAGCAATAGAAATAGTTTGGTGTAAATATCAACTGGGGATTTTCTATCTTTGTCTTTACCTTTATTTGTGATAGTTTGGCATTTAGCATAGAATCGTGCGGGGGCGGCGGGAGAGGAGAGAGAGGATTTTGCGGACGGGCTGCGGTTGGGGGTTTTCTAATAGTGCGAGGTAGGGTGTCGCAATTTGCGGGTCGGCTCTAAGGCGCATCCATGCGCCGTAGAGCCTGAAATGCGCATCCGTGCGCATTTCACCCTCCTTTACGAACGCACTATAAGAAAACGCTCCAACCTTCGCCGAAGTCCGCAAAATCCTCCCTCTCCTCTCCCGCCTTGGTACTGGTGCAAAATGAAATATGTATGGATTATAGATTGTTTTTTTGTGTAGTTGTTTTTGTTTTTATATGATATGAACTGTTTTATTTTGAATGATTGGTTGTCATGAATATATATAAATTTTTTGAAATTTTTTATTTGTTGGTTTATAATGGTTTTGTTGAATGTTGTATGGGACAATAGTCTTGTTGGTTTTGTGTGCATTAAATGAGTTGATGACTGAAAGAAAGGAGAAAGAAGAATGCTTGAATTTAGATATGATACTCAGTTGCTTTTGGAGGGAGAAAATCTGGACGAAGATGTGATTAGTGAGTATATTACAGAAAATTTTAAGGGAGACTGCCTTCTGGCGGTGGGTGATGAGGAGTTGATCAAAATACACTTTCACACAAATGAGCCTTGGAAGGTACTTGAGTATTGTTCCACACTTGGGGAGATATATGATATTGTGATTGAAGACATGGATCGTCAGGCTAGAGGGCTTCAGGGCTGAGTTTTGAAATGTTTCACGCCTTAAATATAGAATGTTTCACGCTTTTATTCACAATATCTTGGGTCACAATGTTTCACGTGAAACATTATCTTGTGTTTAAATTCTACAAAAAATCAGATGTTTCACGTGAAACATTCCTTTTTCCTGACAATCCAATCATCATTTTGTGTATTTCTTTCGGCATAGTAGCCGCAGGGCATATCTCTCAGAGCAGCAATAGAATTATCTAAATCAAAAACATATTTTAGAGATACAATTCTTCCTTCTTCTGTTTCATGCCCTTCTTTCCCACATAGAAATTGCCACATTCCATCGTCCTCGTCATGTGAAGCATAGAGAATATGAGCAGCGTCCTCTATTACATGGCAACAGATAATTGTAGCTACATTAGGTTTATCATAAAAAGGAAACTCCATACCATCACTCCTCACTCTCCGAGCTACAATTCTCAGTCGGATTGCAGCCTTGCATATAATCAATTACATCATTCAATTTTTTACAAGCTGCTGCAATCTCCTGTTTGGTTCTCATTGGATCTTGTCTGATAAATTTATCGCCTAGCTCTATCCTATGTTTCACGTCAAACAAATTATCCAGTACGTTTTTTTGCAAGTCAGAAGATGTAATCTCCAGTTCACTCAAATCCGAATATTCGCTTGACTCGTTGGTTTCTTCATCAATCTCCAAATCATTCAAGTCTATGTATGTCTCACTGTCCGAATGGACGTCTTCTCCGTCCTTCTCGCTCTCAACTCCATTGTCTGAATCATCAGATGCATTACTCTCTGTCTCTTTCTCCAAATCATTATCCTTTTCCTGTTCTTCCCTATATTCCTCAGATACCTCCACCAACACATCAATGATAGAGTCCAGTTTATCCCTCTGGATAATCAGCTCTTTATTTCTGTTCACATACTCACTCTTTTTTTCATCAAACTGTTTCAATTCATCTCTGTGAATATCCTTCATTTTTCTGGGAGAGAAAAATTTAAAATCGTCCTCCTCCTTTCCCAACAATTCCAGTGCAAAGGACTGTGTCTCATAAATCTGCAGATTATTTTCGTCGATTTGACCCTGCAACTGATTTCTCTCACTTTGCAGCTCTTTTAAAACAGCACTCAATTTGTAATATGTAGAAGATTTCATATGACGATTCCTTTCTAACCAATCTAATCCCCATTTCTGCGCTACTTTTGCGCATAAGCAACTTTGTGTCAAGTCATTTTTGACTTTGCAGCGCGAAGACACAAATTGCTGGTTGAAAAATTTATTTTTCAACTTAATAACTTAGCAATAATTCAGACTACAACTGAACTCTTTTTCCACATATCCATTTTTGTTAAAAAATATTCCCTACACCACAAGCTAATACATCTTATTTTCATAATCCTGCAACTCATGAAAAATACTATCCACAAACACCACATTATCCACAATACGATATAACATAAAGTATTTGTGATTTAGAAAATTAATTCGATGATATCCCAACTGATGCAATCGTGGATTATCACACAGCTTTAAACTTCCTGCTACATGTTTTAAATTTTCAATTGTTGTATCATAATCATTCAGTAGATTATCCGCCGCTTGTATACTCTCCTTCTCAGTAATAAGATATTGAATAACACATTCTAAATCCTTTGACGCTTCTCTTGTAACTACTACCTTATAATCCATACTTTGCCCTCATATCATAAGAAACCTCTGCCGCATCTTTATATAACCCCTTTGCCGCTTGTTCACGTGATTTTTCTAGTTTATCTAATATTTCATGTTCTGTTAATGCTTCATATAGATTTGTATTTACCCTTTTTATTTCAAAGGGAAAACCATTTACTGCAAGTGCCTGTGTTAAAAAAATACGAATTGCAGTTGTAGTATCCGTTCCTAAATCTTTAAACAAAGCATCTGATTTCGCCTTTAAATCATCATCTACTCTTACTTGAATTGTACTTGACATATATGTGCTACCTCCTACGCATTTTATATATACTTATAAAATAACAAATAAATAATGCTAAGTCAATACATATGTATTATTTTAGCATTTTTTACTAACATATCTTTGATTTTTAAACCTAACAACAAATAAAAAGGAAATAATCTGTGCAAGAATGATCCGCACAATCTGCATTTCATCAACACCGTTGTCTGTCACAATATGGAGCATATGATAATTGGATTCCTTTTTAATTTTCTTTCCAACTGTTTATCCTCACAAATCCTTCTATATAATAGGCTCCTTCGCAGGCAGCCCCGCCTTCCTCGGATATTTAAGAGGCGTCTCCCGCACCTTTTCAATTACAAATAAATTACGGTAGATATTTGAATTTGGCAAATAGAACTCCACCTGTCGGGAGACATTTCCCCCCAAGACGCTGATAGCGCGCCCCGCTGTCTCCAGCTCATCGGAAAGCTTCTCGGACTTATAAGAAATAAATTGACCGCCCCGCTTCACAAAGGGAAGGCAGTATTCCGACAAGGTAGAAAGATTTGCAACTGCACGCGAAACACACAAATCAAATTGCTCCCGCAGCATATCAGACTTTGCCAAATCCTCCGCCCTGCCGTGTATCGTCTCCACACCCTCCAAGCCCAATGACTCAATCACAGCGTCAAGAAAATGAATCCTTTTGTTCAAGGAATCCAAAAGGGTCACCTGCAAATTCGGATAAGCAATCTTTAAAGCCAGTCCCGGAAAACCTGCACCCGTTCCCACATCGATCACGCTTGAGGTCTTCGTCACATCATACGCATTAATCAGAGACATGCTATCTATGAAATGCTTTTTCAAGACCTCGTCATACTCCGTGATCGCAGTCAAATTAATCCTCTGATTCCAATCTATAAGCATCTCATAGTAGGTCATAAATTGCTCTATCCGGCAATCACTGAGGACAATGCCCAAAGCAGATAAATCTTCTTTAAATTGTATTATATTGTGATTATTCATAATAATAACCGTACCCTTCCGCAAGCAAATTCGATTTTTCACTATTTAAAACGTTCCAAGTACACCAAAAGCACTGATACATCTGCCGGAGATACCCCTGATATCCTTGACGCCTGACTCACGGAAATCGGTCTGAATTCCTTTAGCTTCTGTCTCGCCTCCAAGCGCAGGGAGGGCACGTCATCATAATCCAAATCCTTAGGAAGCTTTCTCTGTTCCATCTTTTTGTATTGCTCAACCTGACGCTTCTGTCGGATAATATATCCCTCATACTTAATCTCAATCTCCACCTGCTCTATCACATCTGCGGGAAGAAAAGCGCTATCCTGCCCGCAGGCGTTACAGAGCTCCTTCGCAAAGGCTTCCCTCTCCTTGTCAATCTCGGCAATCTCCTGATAAGACAGCTCCGGACGGCAGATTAATTCCGACAGACTCACGGCAGTCTTTAAAGCAGTACTTCCATGCCGCTCTAGGAAGCTTTGAATCTCCTTGTTAGCCCCCACCGTGGTATTCTTCAAACGCTCAATCTCTTTCTCAATCATCATTTTCTTTCTGAGCGTCGCGTCATATTGCTCCTTTGAAATCAACCCGACCTGAAAGCCTTTCTCCCGAAGGCGCAAATCCGCATTATCCTGACGGAGCAAAAGCCGATACTCCGCCCGCGAGGTCATCATTCGATATGGCTCTCTGTTATCCTTTGTCACCAGATCATCAATCAGAACCCCAATATAACTCTCCCCCCTGTCCAAGATCAGAGGGTCTCTCTCAAGAATCTCCATGGCGGCATTCACACCCGCCACAAGTCCCTGACAAGCTGCCTCCTCATATCCGCTGCTCCCGTTAAACTGTCCTCCGCTGAAAAGTCCCTTCACCGCTTTAAATTCCAAGGTAGGATAAAGCTGCTTCGCACTGATGCAGTCGTATTCAATCGCATAAGCATTGCGCACAATCTTACAATGTTCTAATCCCGGAACCGTGCGATACATGGCAAGCTGCACATCTTCAGGCAGGGAGGAGGACATTCCACCCACATACATCTCATTGGTATGGATTCCCTCCGGCTCAATAAAAACCTGATGTCTCTCCTTATCGGCAAATTTTACCACCTTATCCTCTATCGAGGGACAATATCTGGGTCCCGTTCCCTCGATAATCCCTGCATAAATAGGAGAACGATCAAGATTAGCGCGGATAATCTCATGGGTTTGTTCGTTCGTATAGGTCAGCCAACAGGAAACCTGTTCCTTCTGTATCTCCTCCGCATAAGTGGAAAAGGAAAAAGGCACAATCCTCTCGTCCCCAAATTGCTCCTCCATTTTGGAAAAGTCGATGCTTCTCTTATCCATTCTGGCAGGTGTGCCTGTTTTAAAGCGACGCAGCTGTATCCCCATCTCACGCAAGGAATCTGACAAATGTGTCGCCGCCTGCAGTCCGTTAGGTCCGGTGTATGTAATCGCTTCACCACACAGACATCTGGCATTCAGATAAGTACCTGTACAAAGCACTACTGCCTTACATTCATAGACAGCTCCCGTGTAGGTCTTCACCCCAGTCACACGCTTTTGAGAATCATGATGCAAGGACTCAGACGCCACAGATTTTTCAGCAATACAAGTATCAGATAAATCAGTCATAAGATTTTGATTCACATGATTGTCTGCAGCTTCCCACAAAATCTCACAGACCTCCGCCTGCTTTACCGTTAAATGCTCCTGATTCTCCAAGACCTTCCGCATAGCGCGTGTATAATCCGCCTTATCCGCCTGCGCTCTCAGAGAATGTACCGCCGGTCCCTTGGAGACGTTCAGCATCTTAGACTGAATGAAGGTTTTGTCAATATTTTTGCCCATCTCACCGCCAAGAGCATCAAGCTCCCTCACCAAATGACCCTTGGAAGACCCTCCAATATTGGGATTGCAGGGCATCAGGGCAATGCTGTCCACACTCACCGTAAAAATCACGGTCTCCAAGCCAAGCCTTGCACATGCCAAGGCTGCCTCACACCCCGCATGACCTGCTCCCACTACACATACATCAACCTGTTCCCGAATCCCATTCACCTTCTGACCCATAATTATCCTCTTGTTATATATCAATGTTTGTCCAAAATTTACATGCATTATTGATAACCAATTTGCTTTTATCCCATAGAACGAAAGAGGTCGTCTATTTCATAAGATATCCCACATGCACACTTAGGAGGTTATCATCATTTTCCCATGCAGAACTTACTGAATATTTCGTCCATCAAATCATCATTGACCTCCTCCCCTATAATCAAGCCAAGGGAAGCGTAAGCATTCATCAAATCAATCGAATAAAAATCCTCCGGCATACTGTCCTCAATGCTTCGCAATACCAGATTCAAGCTTTCATATGCATTTTCCAAAGCCTTTTTATGCCTGATATTTGTAATCACCAATTCACTGTTGCTCTGAATCATTCCGCTGAAAAAAAGCTTCTTCACAGCCTCCTCAAGCTCGTCCATACCGCTGCCGTCCTTGGTGGAGGTTCTCACAAATATGACGTTTTTGTATATTTGACCCGCATCAAAATCAGTTATATTATTATAAACAGCTTTTTGACGCTTCGCCGCCTTAATGAGCAGCTCCTCTATCATTTTCTCGTCCACAGCCTGCTGCAAATCCGTTTTATTCAAAAGAATGATTGTTTTCTTATTCTGAATCAAGGCAAAAATCTCTGAAAGAATCTCCCTGTCGCTCTCCTCCAAATCCACGGAGGAATCTATCACACAAAGGATCAAATCTGCGTCTTCAGCGTACTTTTTTGCCTTTTCCACTCCAATTTTCTCTATAATATCTTCGGTATAACGAATACCCGCCGTATCAATGAGATTCAGGGAAATACCATGCAAATTAATGGATTCCTGCAACACATCTCTGGTAGTTCCGGCGATATCCGTGACAATCGCGCGCTCCTCCCCAAGCATACGATTCAAAAGAGAAGATTTTCCCACATTTGGCTTCCCGATGATTACCGTGGAAATACCCTCCTTTATCAATTTTCCATTCTCCGACGTGGCAATCAAAGAAAAAATCTGTTGATTCATGCCCTCTATTTTCTCATGTAAGCTCTCAGGATAGCCCTCCAAGCTGATATGCTCGGGGTCATCTAAGGCGGATTCTATAAAGGCAATCTCATAAATCAAACCCTTTCTCAGCTCGCAAATCCTGTCGAACAGACTTCCACGAAGCTGACTCACAGAGGATTTCAGGGCAAGCTCATTCTGAGAATGAATCACGTCCATCACAGCCTCCGCCTTTGAGAGATCAATCCTTCCATTCAAAAAGGCTCTCTTGGTAAATTCTCCCGCCTCCGCCAACCTTGCTCCGCTCCTGCACACAAGCTCAAGAATCTTACGCATCACAAGCACACCGCCGTGACAATTAATCTCAACAGTGTCCTCGGCAGTAAAGCTCCTCGGCGCCCTCATCACGGAGACCATCACCTCGTCCAACACACCCTGACCATCAGAATCCCCCACAATATAGCCATAATAAATCCTGTGACTCTCGGCGTTTATAAGAATCTGCTTCCCCTTGGGAGTGCGAAATATTCTATTCCCAACCTCGACAGCCCGCTCCCCACTGATTCTGATAATTCCGATACCCGAATCCGTAAGCCCCGTGGCAATCGCCGCAATCGTATCCATCTCCATATTTAAACCCCATTCGCAACTGTTATTTTGTAATGATTGGCTTTCCTTCAGCATCTAATAGTGGAGAAAGACCACCCGCATAACCTGATTTTACCCATAGATAATTTACACCTGTCTGCTTATCAACAATGATTTGGATCAAACCAGCGTCCTTCAACTGATTTCCTTCCTTTTCCAAAATCTCAAATCTCTCATCTTTCTTTGACATAATGTTTGCCTCCACCAATTTCGAGTTTTCTTTATAGATTCATTTTTAGCGGGTACACAATTCCGAAAAAGGATTAAAATAAAATCGGATATATGAATTATATCACATACCCGATTCTAATAAAATACTCCCAACTACCTATAAATAGAATTTCTCATAGAATTATATCCTTCATCAGTCCACAAAAGCCCATATCCCTTAGAGAACACAACCCACCCATTCTCTTTAAGTACCTGAATCGCCTCCATAGTAAAACCATTGGCAAAACACAACACAGGTATATCCGTATTCCCTATCTTCCTTTGAGCCTTCAACACATTACTGCTCGTAATTGAAGATTTATTTGTCGGAAATATAATCAAGGTCACATATTCCCCATCAAATTTATCTGCCAAGGAAATTAAGGATACATATTGAGGGGGCATATGCCGCTTTATATTTTCATAATCACACTTTATATTTTCCCTGATTATAATATTCGTCTCTATACCCCCGATATCTCAAGCTTCCAGACATGCCGCCAACGGCGACACAAACTTATCTCTTTAACGTAACCACCACTCTCCTAAACGGCTCGTCCCCCTCGCTGTATGTTGTGACATATCTGTCATTTTGCAGCGCAGAATGAATGATCCGTCTCTCGTAAGGATTCATAGGCTCCAAGGATACAGGTCTCTTAGTCCTCTTAACCTTATAAGCGATATTCCTTGCCAGATTCTCAAGAGTCTCCCTTCTTCTCTCCCTGTAATTCTCGGTATCAACCTTTACCCTGACATAATCCTCAGAATCCTTGTTAACCACCAAAGAGACAAGATACTGAAGGGAATCAAGAGTCTGCCCCCTCTTGCCAATCAAAATACCCATCTCGTCGCCGCTCAAATCAATATCCATCGCCCTGTCCTTGGCATTATACTTAATCGTCACGGCAACCTGCATATTCATTGCCCTAAATACATCGTTCAAGAAATCCTCCGCAAGCTTCTCAACCTTGCCGTCAGAAGCAACAGAAGCAGCAGATACATTTGACGACTTGGGTGCAGAGGAGCTCTTTGCTTCCTTTTCAACACCCTTCCGCTCAACCTGCTCAGTATTCTCCTTTTCAAGCTTTACTCTCTCAAGCTCCTTTTCCTTCTCTACTTCTTCCTTCACAGCCGCCTTGATCACCGCAGGCTTAGAACCAATCCCCAAGAACCCGTTAGAGCCCTCCTCGATTACTTCATAATAAAGTCTGTCACTGGTAACGGTCAGCTTCTGACAGGCTTCCGTGATTGCATCACTCAAATTTTTAGCAGATACCTCAATAAATTCCATCTCTCTACCTCCATAATTTTACTTGTTATTTCTCTTGTTATATTCGCTAACCATATTTGCCTTCGCCATGATGCTTCCTTGCTTTGCCTTTGACGTTCCAGAAGATGTACTATTCGTGGTATCGGAATTCACGCTTGCCCGCTCCTGAATACTTTTGATATTCTTAGTACTCATGTTGGCATAGGTGTTAAGCTTCTCCTGATTCTGCTTTATCTTCTCCATCTTCTTGGCGCTCTTGTCCGCATTTTGCTCGATAATGGCATTGATATCCATCTTATCAATATGCTTATTGATCAAAACCTGCTGAATACCCCTCACCACGCTTCCGGCTACCCAGTAGATTCCCATACCTGCGGGAAGCGTAAAGCAAAGCCAAGCCGACATCAGCGGCATAAACATATTCATGGTCTTCATCGTACTCTGCATCTGCGCCGTCTGCTCGTCCATATTCTTGGAATCATTCTGCTGCGGCATAAGCTTCACGCTGATCCACTGTGTCACGGCGGAAAGAACAGGAATCGCAACCGCACCGAGCATCAAGAGCCATGCGCCGTTATGAAAGGCTTCCACAGCCAGACTTTGAGGAGAATCCCCTATGTTCAAGCCAAGAAAGTTATTATAAATGTCTATCAATCCTCGCGTGGTATCATTGCTTAGAATCAGATTCCCATTAAAGGTCAGATTCGTCAGGTCATAATGCTGCGCAACCAATGACATGTCCGAGGAGGAAAGCCTGTTGAGCACGTCCACGACGCCATTCTCCAGATTGCCGCTCGTCATGCTCTTTCCATAAGTCATCACCGTGTTGGCAATCTTACTTGCGGACTCGACCTGCTCCGCATTGGCAAATTCCGTGTAGGTGGGATTCATGAGCCATTGTCCCTCGTCCACCTCGATGATCTTAGCTGCAAGCACGCGGAAGGTATCTCCGATTCTCTTTACATATGCAGGCATCGCATAGATTACTCGATACAGCGCCAACAGAATCGGCATTTGAATCAGCAGATATCCGCAGCTTCCTGTGGGAGATACCCCGTATTTTGCAAATACAGCCTGTTGCTCCGTATTCATAGCCATCTGCGAGTTCTGATCCGTCTTATTCTTGTACTTGTCCCGAATCGCTTGAAGCTCAGGGCTCATTTTGTTATTAAGCTTCGCAAATTTCTGTTGCTTGATAGTCAAGGGCATCATCAACAAATTTACTACAATGGTAAATAAGATAATGGCAAGACCGATATTAGGAATACCTATCGCATTGATCGCCATAAATATTCCTTCCATAATCTTACCCAGAATCCACACGATCTGCCCGAAAATCGGTGTGGAGATTTGAGTTAAAATAATACCGTCCATTCAACCTCCTGATTTTGCCGTGTTATGGAACAGGGTCATATCCTCCCTTTGACAAGGGATTGCATCTTAGAATTCTCCAAAAAGCCAAAAGACCCCCCTTTAGAGCGCCGTATTTCTCGATTGCCTCCAAGCCATATTGGGAGCATGTCGGAATATAGGGGCATCTTGTCCTCTTTAGCGGAGATAAATATCTTTGATAAAATTTTATAACGGCAATCATAATTTTTTTCATAGTTTCAGATTCAGGCTGTCCCAATCAATCAAAGTACATATACACCTTGATGATTCGGTGAAGCTTACCTAAATGCAGCAGTGCGCTCTCCACCTCTTCATAGCCTACGGTGGCCGCACCCGGTCTCGCAATGATTACTATATCCAAACCACTATTGAATATATTTTCGTGTAATCTGTAACTTTCCCTAATTAGTCTTGTGACGCGATGTCTCACAACACTGTTTCCTACTTTTTTGCTCACGCTGATTCCAATTCTGTTGATCTCCAAGCCATTTTCCTTAATATACATAACTAAATATTTGTTTGCATGAGATCTGCCATTCTTATAGACAAATTGGAATTGGTGATTCTTCTTCAACGATTCTGAAAAACGCATGAGAATTCCTCTTTTTGAGATAAAAGGACAAAAATTGCAAAAAGGTCACATTTCTGTGACCTATGCAGATAATCTTTTTCTTCCTTTTGCTCGTCTTGCAGCTAAAACCTTTCTTCCGCCGGGTGTACTCATTCTTGCTCTAAAACCATGTACTCTGGCACGAGAACGCTTTTTAGGCTGAAATGTCATTTTCATAAAAATGCACCTCCTTCTTTTTCAGGAAAATAGCATAATTGATTTTATAAGAAAAAAGGGATAATGTCAAGCAAAAATACCGAAAAATAAAGGTTTTTTGTATATAAAAATTTTTTTAATCATTTATACACATAGATATCCACATATTTTGGCAAATAATCATTTATCCACATTATGTTGATTATTTGTGTATAACTTCTCTTTTTTGAGGAATATTTTGTGTAATATATGTTGAAAACACAATAAAAATCAATTTTGAAGGTATTTTTCTCGTTTTTAAAATTATCCACAAATTCACAAAAATATCCACATAAATATTTTAGAAAAAGAGTTATCAACAAAGTTATCAACAGACTGTGGATAACTTTATACTTTTTTATGTTCATAACTAATATTTGAAATATTTATTTATTTATATTAAAATTAGAGTAACTGTTCAAAACCAGCCTCGTTGATATCGTGTGCTTGGCTCATTATAACAGAGACCTATACGGAATTGAAAGAGGAACACGAAATGGATATGATTAGAGAGAACTGGGATATGATAAAGGAGACAGTGCGGAGAGAATATGATATCTCCTCCATTGCCTATACTACATGGATAGACCCTTTGCAATACCACGATACAGTTGATAACGTGGTATTTATCATCATACCCTCAGACCAGAATATGCTCATCAATTATATCTCAACCAAGTACGGCA
Organism: Muribaculum sp.; assembly: GCA_023663505.1. Lineage (GTDB taxonomy): Bacteria > Bacillota > Clostridia > Lachnospirales > Lachnospiraceae > Acetatifactor. The sequence continues at coordinate 55,669 of JAMPHH010000012.1, read as the reverse complement.
AATTTTTTCAGGTGACGATTTCTGAGATGTTTGATTTTGAATATGAAGTCAGTTTTATTTTGGAGAAGGATATCAATACAAGCAATCCGGAAAATAAAAGTGCGAATGCAAGCCCTGTCTATAATATTAATTATGAAAACGCGCATCTCAATCCAAAATACAGATTTGATACCTTCGTGGTAGGGAGCAACAATAAATTTGCTCATTCGGCAAGCCTTGCGGTGGCGGAGAACCCGGGACAGGTCTACAATCCCTTATATCTGTACGGGGGTCCGGGACTTGGAAAGACGCACCTGATGCATTCCATCGGGCATTTTATACTGGGAAATAATCCTGAAATGAAGGTTCTATATGTCACCAGTGAGGAATTTACCAATGAAGTGATTGAATCCATTCGAAGCGGTAACGCCGCGTCCATGACGAAGCTCCGTGAGAAATATAGAAACGTGGACGTGCTCATGGTAGACGATATTCAGTTTATAATAGGAAAGGAGAGTACACAGGAGGAGTTTTTCCATACCTTTAACGCGCTCCATTCTATCAATAAACAAATTATTTTATCCTCGGACAAACCTCCAAAGGAGATAGAAACCTTGGAGGAACGTTTCCGTTCCCGTTTTGAATGGGGACTGATCGCGGATATCCAGACGCCCGATTACGAGACGAGAATAGCAATCCTGCGCAAAAACTCAGAAAACTGCGACATGCATGTTGATGAGGATATCATCAAATATATTGCCACCAACATCAAGTCAAATGTCAGAGAGCTTGAGGGAGCCTTCAACAAGATTATCGCGGCTGCCAAGCTGGATAAGGTCGAGCTGACGCTTCCCTTGGCTGAGGAGGCGTTGAAGGACGTTATTTATCCGGACAAGCCAAGGGAGATCACCCCCGACCTGATCATCAGTATCGTGGCTGATCAGTTTAATGTAAAGCCTGAGGATATCACATCAAAGAGAAGGAACTCGGAGTTCGTGCTGCCAAGGCAGGTGGTGATGTATTTGTGCAGGAATCTCACAAATATATCCCTCAAAAATATCGCCGCTATCCTTAATAAAGGGGATCATACCACGGTTATGCACGGAATCAAGAAGATAGAAGACGAAATGAGCAGCAATGATGATTTGAAAAATAAGGTGGATATCATTGTGAAAAAAATTAATCCTTCCGCCACTTAAAATTCCTTCTCTAGAGAGGGATTGTTGATAACTTGATATTTATTATGAAGCTGTCAGGCAAATATTCACAGGAAAACCATTCCATTTTTCCTTAATAAATAGTATAATAGAAGTAGTTTTGCACTTATCTACATCTATTACTAAGAATAAGATTAAATTCTTTTATTATTTATTATAAAAGAGCCATTCACAAAAGCTCTCAATAACGGAAGGAGTTATACACATGAAAATAGTTTGTTCAAGGTCAAATCTTCTGAACGGAGTACAGACGGTATCTAAGGCAGTTCCCAGTAAGACAACAATGTCTATCTTGGAATGTATTCTGATAGACGCCACAAAGGGAGTCATCGAATTGACCGCCAACGATATGGAGCTCGGAATCAGGACGATTGTTGAAGGTGAGATTGTAGAGAAGGGCATCATTGCCTTGGACGCAAAGATTTTCCTTGAGATTGTGAGAAAGCTTCCCGAGAGTGATATCGTGATAGAGACGGACAGCTCCTATAAGGCGTCGATAACCTGTGGAAAGTCAAAATTCAACATCATGGGCAAATCGGGGGAGGATTTCTCTTATCTTCCCGTGATTGAGAAGGAAAACAGTATCATTGTCAGCCAGTTTACCATGAAGGAGGTTGTCAGACAGACGATTTTCTCTATTGCGGACAATGACAATAACAGGCTGATGACAGGTGAATTGTTTGATATCAATGAGGACGAGCTGAAGGTGGTCTCCCTTGACGGACATCGTATCTCTATCCGCAAGATTCAGCTTAGGAATCATTATGAGCCGAGAAAGGTGGTGGTTCCGGGCAAGACGTTGAACGAGGTCAGTAAGATTTTGTCGGGCGGCGCCGAGGACGATGTGACGATTTCCTTTACCTCAAAGCATATTGTCTTTGAATTTGACAATACCACGGTGGTTTCCCGACTGATCGAGGGGGAATATTTCAGGATTGACCAGATGCTTTCGAGCGATTATGAGACAAAGCTAAGGATCAATAAAAAAGAATTTTTGGAGTGTATCGACCGCGCTACCCTCTTGGTGAAGGAGGGTGATAAGAAGCCAATCATCATGAATATCACTGATGAAAATATGGAGCTTAAGATCAATTCCATTCTTGGAAGTATGAATGAGGATATTGATATTGAGAAAAGCGGCAAGGATTTGATGATTGGTTTTAATCCCAAGTTCTTGATTGACGCCCTCCGTGTGATTGACGACGAGGAGATTGATATCTACATGGTGAACCCCAAGGCTCCTTGTCTGATAAAGAATCAGGAGGAGAGCTATATTTATCTTATACTGCCTGTAAACTTTTCGACAGTGAGCTAAAGTATGCTAAAATTATAAAGGGACGAGAGATATGCATGAAATTACTTTAAGGGACAATTTTATTAAGCTTGGGCAGGCTTTAAAGGCTGCGGGCGTGGTGGGCTCCGGAGTGGACGCGAAGCTTGTCATTCAAGACGGACTTGTGAAGGTAAACGGACAGGTTGAGACACAGCGCGGAAAAAAGCTTGTGTCAGGCGATGTTGTAGAGTTTGAGTCGGAGACAATTCATATAAAATAAATTTTCAAATTATTTATAGGTGCAGTCTATCAGACTGTAGTATCGCAGGCATAAGCCTGCGATATGCAGAGGTATAAATATGGTAATAAAGTCATTGGAACTGGCAGATTACAGGAATTATGAATCTCTTAGGTTAGAATTTGACAAAGGGACTAATATTTTATTTGGGGATAATGCCCAAGGCAAGACGAATATCCTTGAAGCAATCTATGTGGCTGCCACAACCAAATCCCACAAGGGGAGCAAGGACAAGGAGATTGTCAATTTTACAAAGGACGAAGCTCATATCAGGGCTTATATTGAAAAGGACAACACAGAGACCAGAATTGATATGCATTTGCGTAAGTCTAAGTCAAAAGGGATTGCCGTTGACGGACAGAAGCTAAAGAAGGCGGCGGATTTGCTCGGTATATGTAATGTGGTTTTCTTTTCTCCGGAGGATTTGGGGATTATCAAGAATGGTCCTTCCGAGAGAAGGAGATTTATTGATATGGAGCTTTGCCAGCTTGACAATATTTATCTTTATAATCTCAATAATTACAACAAAATAGTCAATCAAAGAAATAAATTACTCAAGGATATGTATAACAATCCCGATTTGAAGGAAACCTTGAATATATGGGATATGCAGCTTGTCTCTTACGGCACGAAGATCATAGAGAGACGAAAGGTTTTCGTGCAGCAGTTGAACGAAATGATACACGATATCCACAAGAAGCTTTCCGGAGATAAGGAGAATCTACATATCGTCTATGAACCGAATGTTGAAACGGAGAATTTTGAGAGGAGCATGAGGCTTGCCCAAGATAGGGATATCAAGGCGAAAATGACCACCGTGGGTCCTCACAGAGATGATTTTTCTATCATGAACGGGGAGATAGATATCAGGAAATTCGGTTCTCAAGGTCAGCAGCGGACGGCTGCCCTGTCTCTTAAGCTTTCAGAGATTGAGCTTGTGAAAAAGATTGCAAAGGATAGCCCTGTATTGCTCTTAGATGATGTATTGTCAGAGCTTGACAGCAGCAGGCAGAATTATCTCTTGAACAGCATCGGGAATATCCAGACGATTATCACCTGCACGGGCTTGGAGGAATTCGTGAATAATCGTTTTGAAGTAAACCGTGTGTTTAAGGTTGATGACGGAAGTGTCACATTGATGAATAGCTAAAATAAATCCAATTTATAGCCGTTAAGGTACTGCATTTTTTGCGAAAGTATGGTATAATAAATCCATATTCAAGGCATGGAACGGCCGAATGGCCATCAGTACCATGATTGTGGAGCAATCGTGGTATAATAAATCCATATTCAAGGCGGAGAACATAGAAAGCTAATATCAAGCAGAATGCGAGGAAAAATGAGCGAAGAAAACATAAGCAATACAATTGTGGAAAATGAGTATGGAGCAGACCAGATCCAGATTCTTGAGGGCTTGGAGGCTGTCAGGAAAAGACCCGGCATGTATATAGGTACCACCTCCAGCAGGGGACTTCATCATCTTGTCTATGAGATTGTAGACAATGCGGTAGATGAAGCGCTTGCAGGTTATTGTGATTTGATAGACGTGACTATCAATGAGGATAATTCTGTCACTGTGGTTGACAACGGGCGTGGGATTCCTGTGGGCATTAATCACAAGGCGGGGATTCCCGCCGTGGAGGTTGTGTTTACCATTCTTCATGCCGGCGGTAAATTCGGCGGCGGGGGATACAAGGTGTCAGGAGGGCTTCACGGTGTGGGAGCTTCTGTTGTAAATGCTCTTTCCGAATGGCTTGAGGTGGAGATTTATCAGGAGGGAAAGGTCTATAAGCAGCGTTATGAGAAGGGTCATGTGTGTTATCCTCTCAAAGAGGTTGGCACCTGTTCCGAGGACAAGACGGGAACCACGATCACTTTTCTGCCGGATAAAACGATTTTTACCGAGACAACTGTTTATGAATTTGATATTTTAAAAAGACGTTTGCGCGAGATGGCTTTTTTGACAAAGGGTTTGCGCATTATTCTCAGGGATAACCGCCGTGAGGAGGAGACCGTACTGCAGGGTGGAGACTCTGCCAAGGAATCAAGCTCCGCAAATCAAGAGGTCAATAGCGAGGAATCCAAGGAAACACACGATTCCGCAGATGGTCAGACTGTATCAGAGAAATCCGCTTCAAACGGCGAGATAGAAGCTCAAACCGTCAATATGACGGAAAAGGAGCTTGAGAAAAAGCAGATAGACGAGCTTTTAGCCAGAGCAGGGGCAGACGCATCGGCGGATTCCCAAGTTCCCGTATTAACGGGCGGCAAAATCGGAAAGACTCATTACATAACCCTTGAAAACGGTAATCAGCAGAAGGTGATAGAATTTTATTATAAGGGCGGCATCAAGGAATTTGTGGTCTATTTGAACAAGAGCAAGGAGCCACTGTATGATGATATTCTATACTTCGAGGGTGAAAAGAATCATGTGTATGTGGAGGTATCCTTTCAGCATAATGATTCCTATAACGAGAGTGTATTCAGCTTTGTAAATAATATCAACACACCTGAGGGCGGTACGCATTTGGTAGGCTTTAGGAATGCCATGACCAAGACATTTAATGATTATGCCAGAAATGCGAAGCTTCTCAAGGATAGTGAGCCGAACCTGACAGGCGAGGATATCAGGGAGGGTCTTACTGCGATTATCAGCGTGAAGATTGAGGATCCCCAGTTTGAGGGACAGACAAAACAAAAGCTTGGAAACAGCGAGGCACGAGGTGCAGTTGACAGTATTGTCAGTGAACAATTGACCTATTATCTTGAGCAAAATCCCTCGATTGCCAAGACGATCTGTGAGAAATCCATTCTCGCACAGAGAGCAAGGGAAGCGGCGAGAAAAGCCAGAGATTTGACCAGAAGAAAAACTGCTCTTGAAGGTATGTCTCTGCCCGGCAAGCTTGCGGATTGTTCTGATAAAGACCCTGCAAATTGTGAGATTTATATCGTTGAGGGAGATTCTGCGGGAGGAAGCGCCAAGACCGCCCGTTCCCGTGCTACACAGGCGATTCTGCCCTTGCGCGGCAAAATTTTGAATGTGGAGAAGGCAAGGCTTGATAAAATCTATGCCAATGCCGAGATCAAGGCGATGATCACTGCTTTTGGCACAGGGATACATGAGGATTTTGATATCACGAAGCTTCGGTATAATAAGATCATTCTGATGACGGATGCGGACGTGGACGGCGCGCATATCAGCACCCTGCTGCTCACCTTCCTGTATCGTTTTATGCCTGAGCTGATCAAGCAGGGTCATGTGTTCCTTGCGAAGCCTCCTCTCTATAAATTGGAGAAGAATAAAAAGGTCTGGTACGCATACAGTGACGAGGAGCTTGATGAAATATTAAAGGAAGTAGGACGCGACCAGAACAATAAGATTCAGCGTTATAAGGGATTGGGTGAGATGGACGCGGAGCAGCTTTGGGAGACCACTATGGATCCTGAGCGCCGTATATTGCTTCGTGTGAATTATGACGAGGAGACGGAATCCGAGCTTGACCTGACCTTTACGACTCTGATGGGCGACAAGGTGGAGCCTAGGCGTGAATTTATCGAGGAGAACGCAAGGTTTGTGAAGAATCTGGATATATAAGGAATTGTTAAAAAATAATTTTTAACAATTCCTGAAAATTGCTTCGCAATTTACCGGAACCAGAAATAACTTTTGCAAAGTTATTTCTGAACGGTTCCTAATAGTAACAAAAATTGTACTGCGAAGGCTACAATTAGCGTAATCGCCCTCACGGGCAGAAAGAGGAATAATGAACGACGATATTTTTGATAAAATACACGAGGTTGACTTAAAGGAGCGAATGGAGACATTCTACATAGATTATGCCATGAGTGTCATCGCTTCCCGCGCGCTTCCCGATGTGCGGGACGGTCTGAAGCCTGTTCAGCGTCGTGTGCTTTATTCCATGATCGAGTTGAATAATGGTCCTGACAAGCCGCATCGTAAGAGTGCGCGTATTGTCGGTGATACCATGGGTAAATATCACCCTCATGGCGACAGCTCTATCTATGGTGCGTTGGTAAATATGGCTCAGGAATGGTCTACCAGATATCCCTTGGTGGACGGACACGGCAACTTTGGCTCTATGGACGGCGACGGCGCCGCTGCGATGCGTTACACAGAGGCAAGGCTGTCCAAGATTTCCATGGAATTATTGGCGGATATCAACAAGGATACGGTTGATTTTGTACCTAACTTTGACGATACCGAGAAGGAGCCTGTGGTGCTGCCCAGTCGTTATCCCAATCTCTTGGTGAACGGCACTACCGGTATTGCCGTTGGTATGGCGACAAATATCCCGCCCCACAATCTTCGTGAGGTGGTAAATGCCGTGGTCAAAATCATTGATAATAAGATTCAGGAAAATCGTGAGACCACCATAGAGGAGATCCTTCCTATCGTGAAAGCGCCTGATTTTCCCACCGGCGGCTTGATCATGGGTACGAGAGGGTGTGAGGAGGCTTACCGCACGGGAAGGGGCAAGATTCGTGTGCGCGCAGTCACCAATATTGAGACCCTGCCTAACGGTAAAAGCCAGATCATTGCCACAGAGCTTCCCTATATGGTCAATAAGGCGAATTTGATCGTCAAGATTGCAGAGCTTGTCAAGCTGAAGAAAATTGACGGCATCACGGATATCCGCGACGAGTCCAACAGAGAGGGTGTGCGCGTGGTTATCGAGCTTCGCAAGGACGCCAATGCCAACGTGATTTTAAATCAGCTGTATAAGCATACCCAGCTTCAAGACACCTTCGGCGTGATTATGTTAGCCCTTATCAATAACGAGCCCAAGGTGATGAATCTGTTGGAGATGCTGACCTATTATCTGCAGCATCAGGAAGATGTTGTCACGCGCAGGACAAAATACGATCTGAATAAGGCTGAGGAGAGAGATCATATTTTACAGGGTCTGCTCAAGGCTTTGGACTTTATAGACGAAGTGATCTCCATTATCAGAAGCAGCCAGAACGCTCAGATTGCGAAGGACAGGCTGATTGAGAGATTTGAGCTTTCTGACGCACAGGCGCAGGCGATTGTGGACATGCGTCTGAGAGCGCTCACAGGCTTGGAGAGAGAGAAGCTTGAAAATGAGCACAAGGAGTTGGAGATACGTATCGGGGAGCTGAAGGCTATATTGGCTGACGAGAAATTATTGCTTGGTGTGATTAAAGAGGAGATTATGATCATCGCCCAAAAATATGGCGATGACAGAAGAAGCTCTATCGGCTTTGACGAGTTTGATATCTCCATGGAGGATTTGATTCCTTATGACAATACTGTCATTGCCATGACCAGACTGGGCTATATCAAGCGTATGACAGTGGATAATTTCAAGGCGCAGAACCGCGGCGGCAAGGGAATCAAGGGAATGCAGACCATAGAGGACGATTATATCGAGGATCTGCTGATGAGCACCACCCACCATTATATGAATTTCTTTACCAATATGGGGCGCGTTTATCGCTTGAAGGCTTATGAGATTCCGGAAGCAAGCAGAACCGCCAGAGGAACCGCCGTGATCAATCTCCTTCAATTGCAGCCCGGGGAGAAGATCACCGCCATGATCCCGATTAAGGAATATGATGCGGACAGATATCTCTTTATGGTGACAAAGAAGGGTATTGTGAAGAAGACGCCGCTTGCGGAATTTGCGAATGTGCGCAAAAACGGTCTTACTGCCATTAATTTGCGTGATGACGATGAACTTATCGAGGTAAAGACAACAGATGTGGACAGTGAGATTTTCCTTGTGACAAAGCAGGGTATGTGTATTCGATTTAAGGAGACTGATGTGCGTCCCACAGGAAGGGCTTCCATGGGTGTGATCGGTATGAATCTGTCGCCCGGGGACGAGATTATCGGTATGCAGCTGCAGGTTCAGGGTGATTCCCTGCTGATCGTGTCAGAGAATGGTCTTGGAAAACGTACATATCTTGATGAATTTACCGTGCAAAAGCGAGGCGGTAAGGGCGTCAAATGCTATAAAATTACCGAAAAGACAGGTGACGTGGTGGGAGTCAAGGCTGTCACGGACGAAAACGAGCTGATGATGATCACCACAGAGGGAGTGATCATTCAGCTTCGTATGCAGGATATCTCCACGTTGGGAAGGATCACCTCCGGTGTGAAGATGATGAATCTTGACGAGGGCGTCAAGGTGGCGCAGATTGCCAAGGTTCGGGAGAAGATTTCCAACGGTGATCAGGAGTTTGACGATGTAGAGGACGCTATTGAGAATATCTCGGAAGACAATTTAGATGAGGAATTTTCAGATGAAGAAATTCCTGAAGAAAAGTCTTCGGAAGGGGAGTCTTCTGCGGATTTGGAGGAATAAACATGTCGGTAGCAGCAGTCAGGGAGTATTTGAAGCAATTTGATTTGGACGGGAAGGTGGAGGAATTTGCGGAATCCAGTGCCACGGTGGAGCTTGCCGCTCATGCGGCGGGCGTGATTCCCGCTATGATAGCGAAGACCTTGTCCTTCAAGGTGGGGGACAAGGCAGTGTTGATCGTGACCAGTGGTGATACCAAGGTGGATAACCGCAAATTCAAGGATAAATTTGGCATGAAGGCAAAGATGCTGACACCCGAGGAGGTCATGGAATACACGGGTCATGCCATTGGAGGGGTCTGTCCCTATGCCAATCCCGAGGGGAAGACTAAGGTGTATCTGGACGAGTCCATGAAGCGTTTCGAGATGGCGCTTCCGGCAGCAGGCAGCGCAAGCAGCTGTGTGAGATTGACTATTGAGGAATTGGAGCGTTCCTGCCCCGGGGCGGAATGGGCGGATCTGTGTAAACTGCCAAACTACCAATAGTCAAAAGCATAAAGTAAATTATGGAGGAAGATATATGGAGTTGCCGCAGCGATTAGATAGAAAAGTATCATCAGATTCATTATCCGCATGAAGCAGTAAGCATTGTTGTGTTCAATGAGAATGATGAAGTTTTGCTGATTCAATCTAAGAGATATACAGTAATGCGTTTGGAATGGGAAATTCCTGCGGGGCGTATTGAAGATGGAGAATCAAAGGAAGAGGCGGCACGCCGAGAATGCATGGAAGAAACAGGGTGTACAGTTAAAGACCTGAAATTTTTATGTACTCAAAATCCGTCTAATGGAATGTCTGATTGTATATGCCATGTTTTTGCCGCAAGAGTCGATACAGAATCTATGAATTTTGATGAAAATGAAGTAAAAATGAAAAAGTGGGTTTCAAGGGATTGTGTCTTGGAAATGTTAAAAAATAATGAAACCAAAGATGGGGTTTCTATTTTGGCATTGCTTTTTGCCTTTGAGTTTTATAAATAACTATGACCTCTCCTTTCGCTTCTTTTTTGATAACCTCATTTCTGATACTTAAATAACGTTTATCCTTTGTATAGGCATAAATCATATCTAATACATCTATATTTCCTTTACCCGATACAGATACGCTCTGCCCCTTTTGCCAGTGCGTTCAATCATATCCATATAATAAAGAATGTTGACTACCGTTCCCGCCAGTTCTGAGGGAATATGAGCGGCTTTGGCAAATTCCTTGACGGTAAATTCTCCGTCCAGTTCATAAGGCACAAATTGCATATAGTCTTCGGGGCAATTGATTTCTACCTCGTCAATCAGATCTGTGGGGATTCGGTCATAGCGGCTCGCTCCCTTTTTCTTATCCTTGCTCCAGCCGTTTAAAAGCTTATATTCCTCCATATCCATCAGTACCAATTTCAAGCGGAGATTTTTGTTTTTCAGGAAGGGCTTGATCTTGTACAGCTCGGGAAAAACGGTATAGGAGCTTCCCTTTTTGGGGGATTTGCGGGGCTTGCTCAGCTCCCCGCTCTCCTCGTCAATCCAGATCACCCACTTCTCCCTTGGAATGGGATAGACAATGGTGACGGGATAGAGAGGAAGGAAGGCAGTCAGCTTATCTCGCAGCTTATTAAACTGTCTGGTCTGAATCTCTATGATCTCGCCGTCCGTGTAGATATCAGCCACATAATTCTCTATAGGGATCTCCTGATGATCCTCGTCAGGCTGAAGGTAATTCTTTAGAATGGCGTGGACAGACTTCTCGGAGAGTGTGCCAATCCCCAAACGCTGCCTGTCTATGCCTATAATTTTATCCTTCGCCGCTTGAAAAGCTTGTTGATCCGGCATACTATCCTCATTTCTGCGCTACTTAAGTTTCAACTACGTTGAAACTGCGCATAAGCAATCTGTCCTCTTGTGGTAAAATAGGGGAACCCTTGGAGGGGTTCCCCTAGCTTTATGCTCATACAAGCATCGGTTCAAAGTCAATTGCATTAACAAAATCAACTTCGTTGACTTGGCTCGTTGTTCGCAGGAATCAACTTCGCGAGTCTTTACTTAATCTTGAATGCATTCACCGCTTCTGTCAGCTCTCTTGCCCTGTCCTCCAATTCCTCGGCGGAGCTGTGCAGGTTGCTGATCATGGTCATCTGGTTCTTCAAGGAATCATTCACTGTGGAAACGGAAGCGGCTGTCTCCTCAGAGGAGGTCGTGATGCTTTCGATTGCCGCCATCGTGTTATTCCTGTGCTGCTCCATGCCCTCCACAGTCTTTTCCAGAGAGGTGATCTCTGATACAAGGTTCTCCAAATATTTGTTCATATCAGAGAATACATGGATTGTATTGTTCACTGTCTCGGACTGCTTGGATACGATCTCCTCAGCGTCAAGAGCCACGTTTACGGTCTTTTCAGCGTATTCCTTAATCTGGAACATTACCTCTTGAATCTGTTTTGCCGCCTCGATCGTGCCGTCTGACAGGGAGCTTACCGACTGTGCAACCACTGCAAAGCCCTTGCCTGCTTCCCCTGCCCTTGCCGCTTCGATGGACGCGTTGAGCGCCAACAGACTGGTTTCCTCGGCAATCTCGTTGATCGTGTCAACAAATCTTTCTACCTGAATCAGGCTGCCCTCCAAATCCTTGATATTGGAGGTAACATTTCTTGTGATATTGGTGGTGTCAGCCATTTTGCCTGTCAGTTCGTCCATGGTGGATATACCGTCTGAAATAACATTCTTCGTGTCACTGGTAATGCCGTCCATCTTTTTCACGCTGTTGACAGCAACCGTGATTCTCTGTGACAGTTCGTCCATCTGGTTGAGACAATCCTGTGAAGCATGTGCCTGTTGGTTCAGCCCTATGTTCATTTCGTCCACGGCGGTCGTGATTTGGTTGCTCACGTCGGTCAGCACCTCGGACGCGTCTGAAAGCATAGCTGTGGATGAGGAGACATTTTCCGTTGTCTTTAACACCTGCATTACCAGATTTCTGGAATTATGTACCATAGTGGCAATATTTTTTGCCAGAACCTTGAACTCGTCCCTGCGGTTGGTGTTAATATTCACAGTCAGGTCACCGCTTGATACCACTTGAAGCTTCTTGCTGATCTGACGGATAGTAGAAATAATACCGCTGATGATGAATATTGCCGCAAGCACCGCGATCACACAGGAAATGATCACGATGATGATCGTGATGTTCCGAATGGTGACCGCTCCCGCATTCACCATGCTCACAGGTACCATGGCACAGATAGCGGAACCGTTCTCATGGCTCTTGGTCAGCATAAACAAATACTGTTGACGATTGTATTGCACATAGTCGATAATGGTCGCTGCAGGCTCTGCCATAGCTTCCGTAAAATAGGTTTGGTTCACAAAGGAAAATTCGCTGTCCTTTATGATCTCATTGTCCTGAAGCAGCAGCTCTCTCCCGTCCGCAGTCACAAAGGCTGCCAGACCGTCCTCGCCGACTGAGAGTTCCCGCAAAATATCTGCTATGGCTTCACTGCTGTAATCCACAACGATACATGCATGCTTTGTGGCGAGAGGGCGGATATAGGAGCAGGCATAGCTGTCGGGGTCGTAATCATTATGTATTTCCTTTAATTGGCTGTCAATGTAGCTGTGAGTGCCAATCCAATTGCCGCTCAATGTGTCGAGACAGTAAGCCTCCTCGTGCTCTGCCAGATCCTCATAATAACCGAAGGTATCTATCGTGTCATCATAGGTTGACACAATCATCAGATTGTCACTGGGAATAATATGCATATTATTGACAAATTCATTTCCCTCGAGCTTTATTTTCAGATCCAGAGCGACATCTTCCATGATCTCCTGTTTTGTCCATTCGTTATAGACCGCACCTGTTGCCCATTTCATCAAATCTATATTATAATAGAGCTGTTCCGACTCTGAGACGGCAGACTTAAAACCAAAATCCAAATATCCCACTGCCATGGTCATCGCCTTTGTCATGGAATCCTCATAATTGGAAGTCATGCCTGCTGCTGCCAAGGAGTACGCCACCGTACCGATTCCAATGGCACAGATCAGCGGAATCGCAAAGCCGATGATCAATTTAAATTTAATTCCCATGGCAGATTTTTCATTTTCTTTTATGTTTGTATCTAATGTATCCACAATCACACCTCCCCGTATGATAAATTATTGTGCGCGGCGAACCATTTCAAGATAAGCCGTAAGACCGTTCTCAGCGGCATAGCTGTCCTGAATCTCAATGGCGGGTGCCTTGAAGCTCTCGATATCTATATCTTCATAATCAGTGACGATTGCGCCGTCAGCGATACATTGTGCCTTAGAGCCGTCCATCATGTCATAGGTCACGGAGCGCTCCTGCAGGGTGGCAGCCAAAGCCGCTGTGTTAATCCAGCTTTTCTGCTCGGCTGTCAGGCTGTCATAGAAATCGCCGTTCATAATGAAAAGGCGCGTGGTGTAATCGTGGTGTGTCTCACAGATATATTTTCCGTTCGGTGTCGTGTGGTGTCCCTTTAGCATGAAATTGGTGTAATCGTTTTCGGCGGAATCCACTTCGTTGTTGTTCAGGGCGTCATACAGGTTGCCCCAACCCACGTTGACAGGCTGTGCGCCGATTCCCGTCCAATAATCATATACCACGCCGGATATTTGAGTACGGATAGTCAATCCCTCGACATCAGCAGCCGTGGTGATGGGCTGTTTGCCATAATAATCCCGCACGCCCGCAGACCAATATCCCATGATACGGTATTGATTATTCGTCTTCTGCAAGATCAAATTCGACATTGTAGAGCCGAATTCCCCGTCCACGGCGGATTCCCAATGGCTAAAGCCGTCAAACAGATAAAGCAGGGATAACATATTGATCTCTGACACGCCTGCTGCCGCCATAAAGCCCGGGGAGCAAACGATCATTTGAAGCTCTCCCTCGTCCAAGAGACGAACCAGCTCGTCCTCATCTTCTGTCGTGTCTCCATCGCTGCACACTACCTCGATAGTGCCGCCTGAGAGCTCCTCCGCAACCTCTTTAAAGGTCTGCAGTCCAAAATGATAGGGATTGTCGGGAGAAGTCTGGTTGGAAGCGATAATCAGCTTCAGCTCAGGCTCGGAGACCCTGCTTGTCTGATTGGAATTATCCTCCATGACACCTATTGTTCTTCTCTTTGACGAAGCCCCGCAGCCGCATAGAGAGCCTGCTACCAACAGGACGGCGAGCGCTACTGACATCATCTTGTAACCTTTCATACTATTTCGTTACCTCCCGTTTTGTTTTAATATCACAAGCAAAAACATATACACATATTATAACATGAGATTTTATTTTACGCTACATTTTTCTAGCCCGAATTGCCTTTTTTGAATAAGCTCGAAGTATTGCCCCGCGCAAGGCTTTTGTGCTATAATGTCCACGGGGGCAGAGCTATGCGGACGGGAGGTGCTGCCCGTGGATTACGAAAGATATGAAAAATACGACGGGCAGGATAAAGAGGTGATTTTGTCTGCAGGGTCTCGGGGAAGGCCGCTTGCAGTGGTTGCGAGCAAGGCCTTTTTGAGCTGCAAATCTATCGAGAGACTGGTGCTGCCTAATTCTCTGGAGGCGGTGGAGGACTGGGGGTTTGCCTATATGAAGAATCTGCGGGAGATCGTGCTGCCCGCAAAGGATATCAGGTTTGGCAAGCAGATATTTCTGGGGTGCGATCATCTGGAGCGGGTGCAGCTTAGGGCGATTGGCGCGGAGGAGCAGGAGACGGTGCCCGGGATTGCCGAGTTTATAGCGTCCATGTTTCGATTTTTCCCGCAGGAGAGATTGGAGGATATCGCCCTGACAGGGGACAAAAGGGGGCAGCTGCGATGGCTTGCTGCCTATGATGACGCTTTGGAGAGCTTTCTCAAAAGACCTGATGACACGGGCTTCGAGCCCGCCTTTATCGGTTGGTTTGACGTGGAGGATGTAGATGACCAGAGGGCGGACTATATATTGCAGCATCGGAAGAACAAGATAAGGCTTGTCTTTCAAAGGCTTTTGTATGACACGGGCTTGAAGGACGAGCTTAGGGAGCTTATGCAGGGGATTCTGACGCGCCATACTTATCTGGTGCAGGAGCTTTTCATCGAGGACGAGGAGCATTATGGCAGGGATATCCGTTATTACAAAATATGGCATCAGGCGGGGGGACTTACCCGCAAGATGGCGGGGAAGCTGTTAAAAAGGCTTCCCAAGGAGGAGCCTGAGATACGGGCGTATCTGATGAAGGTGCAGATGGAGCAGGAACAGGCGGGGGACTTTTTTGCGGAGCTGGAATTATAGGAGGGTGTGAGGCTATGAATCTGATAGAAGAATCAAACAAGAAATTTATGGAGGCGGACGCTTCCTCCGTGGACGATATTATCCGATTGTTGGACAATTACGCCGAGTCGGGCGGAAGCCGAATGAAGCTTCAGGTTGTGGAAGGTGACGGGAATGTCATTTCCCGCAAATATCATCATGGACGCTGCGACGTGGGAAGCCCTTGGGCAACCGGACAGGCGTTTGACGTGTTGGACTGCGGCGATTAAGGCGCTGCGGACGATTATGTGGGGATATGGCGGACTATGAATGATATGGAACGCATTCAACAGGGGCTGCAGGAATTTTTACAGCAGGAAATGACGGAGCAGCCGAAGAATACACAAAAAGAGCTTCAAATGATTCCCCTGAACCGAGAACGGAGCGGGGAGCAGAGACGGCAGCAGGAGCAGGAAAGGGAGATTGATATTATAGGAAGCACTAGGAGGGGCGGTTCCAATCAGGGAACACGCCGTGAGACATATGAGGTCTACGAGGAGGACTGGGACAGCAGGAAACGTCAGACAGGACAGACACAGCAGTCAAAACAGTCAAGGTCTGCGAAGGGAAAGCCAAGACAGGCACGGCAGACAAGACAAACGAGACAATCAGAACAGATAAAGCAGACAAAACAAGCAAGACAGCATGAACAGGTAAAGCAGACAAAACAAGCAAGACAGTATGAACAGGTAAAACAATCGGAACATGTAAAATCAGAAAAGGGAAGGAATAAAAAGCGTGGCAGGAAAAAATCCCGTATCAAGGTTTTTCTAATTAAAGCAGTCCTTATTGTCGCATTGTTGGCTTTAGGTCTGTATTATTTGGTGGGAGCGGTATACAGCAAGCTGAATTATCGGGAGATAGAGAGCGTTGCCTCTGAATCCATGAAGGAGGACGGGGTCATCAATATTCTTTTGATCGGGAATGATTCCAGAAAAAACGGCGAGGACGGACGTTCGGACGCCATGATTTTATTGTCAATTAGCGATAAGACCAAACAGATTCACATGACCTCCCTGCTGCGGGATATGTATGTGGATATCCCGGGGCATGACGGCAACAGGCTGAACGCGGCTTATTCCTACGGCGGCGCAGAGCTTCTCATGGAGACGGTGGAGGAGAATCTGGACATCAAGGTGAATCGGTACGTGTCGGTCAATTTTGAAGCCTTTGCCAATCTGGTGGACGCGGTGGGAGGTGTGGATTTGGAGCTGACCTCGGCGGAGCTTGAGCTGGTGAACGGGTATTTGAATGAATATAATGAATTGACGGGCAAGGAATTTGGCACGGATTATATGGATACCGCAGAGGAGGGCATGGTGCATCTAAACGGTCCTCAAGCGTTGGCTTATACCCGCAACCGTTATATCGGCACGGACTTTGGCAGGACGGAGCGCCAGAGAAAGGTTCTGGGGGAGGTGATTCACAAGCTGCCCTTGGCTGTGGTCACGAATCCCAAGGAATTATTTGACGGGCTGATGCCAAACCTGACTACGAATCTGACCCAGTGGGAGTGTTACCGCCTGAGCCTAATGTCGCCTAAGCTTTTTATTTATGATATGGAGCAGGGCAGTATTCCCGCAGAGGGGACGTATAGGAACGCAGATATACGGGGAATGGCGGTACTGGAGGTAGATTTTGAGGCGAACAGGGAATATCTTAGGGAAAAGCTGTTTGAGCCTAAGGAATCAAAGGAATCCAATGAGGAAACAGAGTAAAAGGAGTTTTGAGCTTTGAGCATGAAGAATGAGGAAATGATGGATATTATGCCGGATTTTGTCAAATGGAGAAAGATGTTTTTCCGTATGGACTGCGTTTTTGTGGGAGTCGCGTTTTTGATGGAATGTATTTTCTTTGTCATATTAAATCATGCGAATCTGATTGAGGAGTCCGTAGGAGTCTATTTATTCTTGTATTTGATATTGCCCACGACGCTGAATGTGCTGATCATAGCGGCAGCAGGCATCATCAGGAATCGTCTGCTGAAGGACAACACGGAGATGCGGCAGAACCTTATACCTGTGTATGCCATGCTGCTTATCAGTATCGTGATCAGCGTGACACATTGCGCCTTTTTTGCCGCGTTGAGTATCTATTGTATACCGATTTGCATGACCACGGTGTTTGGTGATAAAGGGCTGAGCAGGCGGGTTACGGCTATTAGCGTTGCGGGCACGACGTTTGCGAGTGCAAAGCATTTTCTGACGACCAATAACGCGACGGATCAGGTTTGGATAGTTCCGGAGGGGCTGATTGCCATTTGTATCCTGATGATTGTAGGATTGGTGGTGAGTAAGCTTCTTGACATGACGGAGGGGCAGAAGAACAAGCTGATAGATTTTGCCAAGACAAGCAAGGAGGCACAGCATCAGGCGGAGGCTGCCAACATTGCCAAAAGCTCTTTTCTTGCCAATATGTCGCATGAGATCCGAACGCCGATCAATGCGATTTTGGGTATGAATGAAATGATACTGCGTGAGAATAAAAGCCCGCAGATCGAGGAATATGCCAAAAGTATCTATTCCGCGGGCAATTCCCTTCTGTATCTGGTCAATGATGTACTGGATATCTCCAAGATCGAGTCAGGTAAATTGGAGATCATGGAGACGAATTATGACACCTCCTCCCTTATCCACGATTGCTATAATATGATTGCGGAGAGGGCGGAGAAGAAAGGATTGGAGCTGAGAATCGAGTGCAATCCCGAGCTTCCTTCCCAGCTTAGGGGAGATGAGGTGCGGCTTCGTCAGGTGGTCACTAATTTTCTCTCTAATGCCGTGAAATACACCAAGCAGGGCAGTGTGATTTTGTCCGTTGACAGTCGGCGGGGGCAGGATACATTTTCTCTTGTGATCACGGTCAAGGATACAGGTATAGGCATCAAGGAGGAGAATATGCAGCAGCTTTTCTCCCAGTTTACGCGTTTTGATCTGGAGCAGAACCGCAACATCGAGGGCACGGGTCTGGGGCTTGCAATCAGCAGGCAGTTGGTTGATTTGATGCAGGGGGAGATTCAGGTACAGAGCACCTATGGTGTGGGTTCCTCCTTCACGGTCATAGTGCCACAAGGGATCATTGACGCTTCGCCCATGGGCGATTACCACAAGCGATATCAGGAGATCAATCGGACGAATGCCGTATATCGGCAGAGCTTTAAGGCGCGTGATGCAAGGATTCTGGTGGTGGACGATGTGGAGGTCAATCTGAAGGTGATCGTGAATCTCTTGAAGGAGACGGAGGTGCAGGTGGATACCGCCATAAGCGGCAAGCAATGTCTTCTCATGGCGGCGCAAAATGCCTATGACATCATCTTCATGGATCATATGATGCCGGAGATGGACGGCGTGGAGACCTATGCCCGCATGAAGGAATCCAAGGAATCCCTTAACAAGGATACGCCTGTGATCATGCTGACCGCCAACGCCATTACGGGCGTCAGGGAGCAATATCTGCAGGCGGGCTTTGCGGACTATCTTTCCAAGCCCGTGCAGGGCGTCAAGCTGGAGCAAATGATTTTAAAATATATGCCGAAGGACAAGATTCAAATGGAGGATTCAGAGACGGGGAAAGAGAAGGATCTCACGGATACGGCGGCTGTGGACGGTAAGACCTCCGATGCGAAGGGTCTTAAGAATGTCATGACCTTGCAGAGGCTGTTTCAGGGGTATCCGCGCGCGGATATTTCCTCGGGCTTGTCTTATTGCAGTCAGGATACGGACGCATACCTGTCCATTCTGCGAACCTTTGGCGACAACAATAAAAAGGACGATATCAATCACTGTTACGAACAGAGGGACGCCCGAAATTATCAGATTCTGGTGCATGGTATCAAGAGCTCCTCCCTCAGTATCGGATTCTCTGACCTGTCAGAGCAAGCCCGTGTGTTGGAGGAAGCGGCGCGACAGGAGGATTGGGAGCTGATAGAGGCAAAGCACGGGGCATTTATTGCTGAGTACCAAAAGGCTCTCGATGCGATACACCAGACATTCGCGGAGTAGGAGCCAAGCATCAGTGACATACATAACCGCTCTCGTCAAACTGCAGACCAAACCCTTCGCTGTATTCGTTTAGGCGGCTGATGATGCGGGAGGCTTCGTCTCCCTCAGCGGGGGTTGGTCTGTAATCATTTCTGGTGGAGGTGGAGGAGACGGAGCAGGGAATCACGCGAAATTCGGTCTCCTCCTGCTTCTCGCCGTCCACGAAGGTGAAGGTCTGCTGCGCGATCATGGTATCCTTGTCCGTGGGATTCCTGTTTGCGCCAAAGCAGAAATTCGCCAAGCTATAAATGATATATTTCCCATTATATTCCTCCACGCCCTGCAGTACATGGGGGTGATGTCCGATTACGAGATCTGCGCCCCAGTCGATACATTCCCGCCCAAATTCCTGTTGGAAGTCCGTGGGATAGAATTCACGTTCAATTCCCCAATGGCAGCAGGCGAGGATTAGGTCAACCTCCGCTTCCCGCAGCTTGGCGATTCCGTCCTTCATCAGTTGTTCTATCCCTCTGCCCCAGCCAATCTCATTCACCGATACGAATCCGATGCGAATCCCCTTCGTCTCATATATTCCCACGTTGTTGTCATAGGCGTACACGATTCCCGTGGGCTCCAGTGCCGCCAAGGTATCCTTGGTGCCGTTTTCTCCAAAATCAAGCCTGTGGTTATTTGCCATGCTCACCGCTTCCACACTGCCATAGGTCAGAAGGTTGGCATATTCGGGGTCACCCTTGATATTGTATGTCCTGTCGGGATTCAGATCCTCCGAGAAGGTGAATACTCCCTCCAGATTAACGATGGTCATATCGTCCTGAGAGAAGATGTCATACACGTTCTCAAAAAAGTACCCCTTATCCTCTGTGGTCTCATACATCTCGCGAAATGACCATGAATAATCCTGCCCCACATAATTGCCCAAGGACACGTCTCCGGCAGCAGTGATGGTGATGGTTATCTCCTCAGGTTCTATGACAGGTGTGTCACTTTCCATATCGGAGATTGTGTTCTGCATGGCGGCTGCTTCGGTTGAAGGAATTTCTTCACTGATGAATTCGGGTGATTCCGGTTCAAGGGACGCAATCGTGGGTGCAGATGTGGTATGATAGTCCGCACAGCCTGTCAGGGACAAAACGAATGCCAGAGTCAGGCAGAGTATTGATTTTGAGATATTGTTCGGTTTTCCCATATTTATAGTTTTCCTTTCGGTTTATGGCTTGGTGCATGAAAGTTTCTTTTGAAAATTTCAGTGAAAATTTCTGTTATTATAACATTGTTTTTTCTTTCTTGCAATTCAGATGGGAATAGTGGATAATTAAAGGTAGCGGTTCAGTCTTCAAAGCATAGAATCGGGCGAGGGGGCGGCGGGAGAAGACAGGGAGTGTTTTGCGGGCTGGCTGCGGTTGGGTTGAACGGGTATTTAAAAAAGCAGGATATCGATTTGTAGCAGATGGGAGGCAGACAGGTGGGAGAGAGACAGATACCGGCTATCGGGGTGCAGGATTTTGAGAAGGTAAGAAAAGGAAATATTTTTTATATTGATAAAACTGCTTTTATCAGGGAATGGTGGGAAAGCGGGGATGATGTCACTCTTATCACAAGACCGAGGCGCTTTGGAAAAACGCTGAACATGAGCACATTGGAGTGTTTTTTCTCTGTGAAATATGCGGGTCGGGAGGATTTGTTCGAGGGATTGTCTATCTGGAAAGAGGAAAAATATAGAAAGCTGCAGGGAAAATTTCCGGTGATCGCACTATCCTTTGCAAATGTAAAGGGGTCTGATTTTAACGTTGTTCGGGAAATGATATTTCGTATGCTGTCGGAGCTGTATATCAGATATAGCTTTTTGCAGGACAGCGGAAAATTAAATGAAGCGGAAAGAGTTGCTTTTTACGAGATTGCCAGTGCGAATGGAAGACTGAATGCGTCCCAAGCAGTGACGGCAATTCAACGTCTTTCCTGCTATTTAGAGAAATATTATGGGGTGAAGCCGTTAATTTTCCTTGATGAATATGATACTCCCATGCAGGAGGCATATGTGTATGGCTATTGGGATGAAATGACGGACTTGATTCAGAACATGTTCAATTCCACGTTTAAGACAAACCCCAGTATGGGGCGGGCGATTATGACAGGAATTACACGTGTAAGCAAAGAGTCTGTCTTTTCAGATCTGAACAACCTGAAAATAGTGACGACAACTTCAGAGCAGTATATGACTTCCTTTGGCTTCACGGAAAAGGAAGTATTTGCCGTGTTGGATGATTATGGTCTTGGCAGTGAAAAGGAGCTGGTGAAACGTTGGTATGATGGATTTATCTTCGGAACAACAAGGGATATTTATAACCCTTGGTCTATTTTAAATTTTGTTGCGGAAAAGAAGCTCAAAGCATATTGGGCTAATACCAGTTCTAATTCTTTGGTTGGAAAGCTGATTCAGGAGGGCGCGCCGGAAATTAAGAAGGATATGGAAACGCTCCTAAAAGGAGGGACGATCACTGCCCATATTGATGAACAAATCGTGTTTCATCAGTTACAGGGGAATAAAGAAGCTGTTTGGAGTTTGTTTGTGGCGAGTGGTTATTTAAAGGTGGAGCAATATGTGCTTAATCCGGAAGAAGGGGATTGTGATTACACCTTGTCCCTGACCAATTTTGAGGTGAGGACGATGTTTAGAAGAATGATAGAGGGGTGGTTTAAGGATGCAGGCATCGGCTATAATGATTTCATTCGGGCATTGCTTGCAGGAGATGTGGAGGAAATGAATGCCTATATGAACAAAATCGCCTTGGAATCATTCAGCAGCTTTGACACAGGGGTGAGGTCATCAGAGTATGCAGAGCCTGAACGTTTTTATCATGGCTTTGTTTTGGGGCTGATTGTCGAATTGAGGGACAGGTATGATATCACATCAAATCGTGAAAGTGGATTCGGGCGGTATGACGTGATGATGGAGCCGCTGCCTGCCTATCAGAATGAGCTTGCTCCAATCATTATTGAATTTAAGGTATACAATGGTAAAAAAGAAAAGGGCTTAGATGACACGTTGCAGGCAGCCTTGACACAGATTCAGGAAAAAAATTATGACGCAGGGCTTGTGGCGAAGGGCTTCTCGAAAGAGGGCATCAGGCACTATGGGTTTGCTTTTCAGGGAAAAACGGTGCTGATTGGGTGAAAGAAATTTCACCCAATTAGCACCGTTCCTTTCTAACAATCCATCTTCCACTTCTATTAGACCCTTCTCTTGAAATCAATCCATCTTTCTGTAATTCTTTTATATCATTTTGAACTTGCTTTCTTGACAGCTCTAATTTCTTCATGAGTTCAGTTTGAGTCATTGCAGGATTTACATTCAACATATCCAATATTAACTGCTTTCTTTCGACTCCATTTTTTAGCACCTTTGCAGCATCATTTCGGCTCCTTTTCGGCTCCTTTTTCGGCTCCTTTTCGGCTCCTTTTCGGCTCCTTTTCGGCTCCTTTTCGGCTCCTTTTTGGCTTCTTTTCGGCTCCTTTTCGGCTCCTTTTCGGCTCCTTTTCGGCTCCTTTTCCAGTTCCTTTTCCTCCAAAAACGCTTCATGGACAAACAATCTTGATATAAAATAACTGTGATCATCATCTGTTTCAAATTCCGGATTAGGAGAACCATTTTCTGTAAGAGCCCTAAGAATTTTACCAAATCCGGTATTTCTGCCCTCTGTCAAATGTAATTCTTTAAGAATATCCCCAATGCGGCGATTCCTATAACGACGGTTAGATACCTTATATCTTTTCAAACCTTCTTGTGTAACAGATCGGTCCGGTCCCGGGAAGCTTACAATTTCAATCATTTCTTTTTCAATTCTAACCTCAATCGGCTCTCTGACATCATATGCACGATGATAAACAGCATTAGACAAAGCTTCTTCTATTGCTGCATATGGATAATTATAAATCCAGTCAGTCTCTGCCCTATCCGGATATTTAACCACTTTCCTTGTAATAATTGTGTTCTTGATAAACTGCAATGCATCTCTCAATTGCTGAT
Organism: Muribaculum sp.; assembly: GCA_023663505.1. Taxonomy (GTDB): domain Bacteria; phylum Bacillota; class Clostridia; order Lachnospirales; family Lachnospiraceae; genus Acetatifactor. The sequence goes on along the minus strand of JAMPHH010000012.1, from coordinate 32,238 downwards.
GAATCGGTCCCTTAAATGTATTTTCAATAATATCATCACCACCCAGACCTTCCGGAAATTGCACTACATCAATTTGTGTATATGGAAAAAATTTATCAGGCTCCATGCAAAAGAACATTAAACCAACATTCTTCGGCTTTACATATTCCGGAAGCTTGCTGATTATATTCATATCATTACATACCTCTACAAAGTCACCTGTTTGTGACTTTTCGTAAAGCGAGCTGTTTATTTCTCTCAAATAATTTTGAATCAAAGTTATATTCAAGTCGGATATTTCCGCCTCGTGATTAACTCTGTCATCAAATGGAACTCTATTAGCAAGATTAAATAAATCCTTATCTTCATCACCAGATGGTTCCACGGTATTTGACGCTTTACGAATATAGTGGATACGTTCTTTATTATTCTTTTCCATTGTCTTTGGTGAAGAATAAGGTCTGTTATCTCCACCCGGACACCATATAACAATAAATTGCTTGTCCAGATATGTTTCGACTCCAATTATTGGTGTATATGCTGGTCGGATCAGTTTGCACTTCGCAAATATACTTTTTTGATAAGCATCTATTTTTTCTGTTGGAACCCCCTTCAACGGATATATCGGTCTGCCATTATCTTCTTTAACTCCAATAACAATATACCCACCGCCCCAATTATCAAGGTCATTGGCAAATGCGCATATTGTTTTTAGGGATGCAGCGGCGTCCCATGTTTCTTTATATTCAATTCTTGCCCACTCAACTACTTCGCCGGATAATAGGGTTTTAATATTGGTTGGTATCGCCACATTATCACCTCTTAATCTTTACTGATTATATTTTTAACATTATCGTGCCTAAGAATTCATTCAAAAAACCTTTCAAATGTTGTATTGAAGATCTCCTTCAATGCAGTCAATTCGGACGCCCTGATATTGTATGTGCCGCACTCCATTTGGGAATATGCGCTGCGTGATGTCTCAAACCCCATTAATTGAAGCTTGGCAACTACCTGTTCTTGGGTTAAGTTGCTTTCTTTGCGCAATGTTCTTATATTATCTCCAAAATGCTTATCAATCTTTATTTTCTGGCTCAAGATATACTCCTTTGCAATGTATTTATAACAAATATGCCTTGATTTTATCTTGTATATCGGATACGATTGCAATATATAAGTTGCAAATTTAGTAAAAATTAAAAAATTTCGCAGAATGGCAACTTCTGTGAAATGAAAATAGTATAATATGCCATAGATATCAAATCAAAGAAATTATAACACGCAGTCAATAACAAGTCAATTTTGCAGGGAGGTATTCCAATATGCTGAATTAAATTTTTCCATGCCGGAATTAATCATGTCAAAGGGAAAATTTGAGCAAAGGCAAATATCTGTCTTTTCACAGATGGAGCAGGAAAGACTGGTTACTTTTTTGAGGAAAAATATGGATGTCTACAAATTGGGAATATTGCTGTGTCTGTACTCAGGATTACGACTGGGGGAGATTTGCGCCCTGCCAATGGAAAACGTTGACCTTGAAAATAAAACCATGAAAATCTCCCAAACTGTACAGAGGATAAAGGATGATGTCAGCGGGAAGACATTTTTATTCTGCTCACCGCCCAAGAGCGTAAGCTCTATTCGGGAAATCCCGATATGCAATTTTATGGCGGAGCTTTTGCAGACAGAGCATTTGTCGGGCAAATATCTCATTAATGGCAATCAGCTGATGGAACCCAGAACCTATCAATATAAATTTAAGCAGTATCTAAAAGAGACATCTATTGCGGACAGGAATTTTCATTCCTTGAGACATACCTTTGCTACAAACTGCATTGCGAATGGTATGGATGTAAAATGCTTGCCTATTTGTTTTCGCACCAAAACCAAGATGGTTTTGGACCATTGCCTACTGCATAATTTGTATTTTATTTAATATAGTCTTTTTTAAAATAGGAGTTATTACCTTTTCTCTGCTCTCTTATGTCAAGCCAGTTAGGAATACTATTTACCGTGATATGTAATAACAATTGGTACATCTGCCATATAAACCTTTCCACCAGAAACAACCTTTTCTCCATTGACAATAATTGATTCTACCATTCCAGGTTTCTGTAGCAAACCGAATGTTACATCATGCATGTTGATGCATGTAATATTGTAAAAGCCAGCACTTAGAAGTTTTTCTTGTATGACAAGATAATTTTGTTCTGATAAATCACCCAAATTCTTTGGAAATCTGATGCCTCCGTTTTGAACTAATTCCTTTTCACTCTCTTTTTCAGGTATTACTTTAAAAATTAGATAGGCTCCACCGCCGACTATAGGACCTCCCACATAAAACAGACAATTAAATGCAGATAACCCTCCCAATTCACCGCCTGTTGACCAAACAAATAAACATAACAAAGCAACTGCAAAAATTGAACCAATCCAAATGTATGTCAAAACTTTCCTAAGCTGATTATTTTGGTTCATCTGTGCTTCTTTAATCTTTAATTCCCTTAGTCGAATTTCACGTTCAACCTCGGCTTGCTTTATTTTAGCCTCATCAACTACTCTATGTGTACTACGGTAATCGTCAAGCATGATTTTAGCACCACAATATTGACAAAAAGCAAAATCTCTATTTTCATCATCAATTGTAAGATTAGCATTACAATTAGGGCAGTTAAATGTTCTCATAGGCTCTCCTTAGTTTTATGCTGATTTCTAGCGTAATTGTAGCATATTCCCAAAGATATGGGAATATATAATTTTATTAATTCCTTATAAACTCTAGTTGAGGTGGTGCATGTAATAACCTTCAGCCCATTGTGGCAAACTTTGAAAGCTGAGGAATTACTTAATATGATCTTTTGAATAAATATGAAATGAGCAGAGGAATGCTTGATAATTTCAAACACAATAGAAGTATAACACTTAATACTCTAAATGACCTTTATAACATGCTAAATTGTGATATTACCGACATCATTGATATAGAAGTTTTAACCTTCACAGAGTGCTATAACAGTATCATATGGGCAGGCTATTCTTGAATGTCTAATCCTTCAAAGAAATCATCAAAGGTGCAGTTATATATTTTTCGTAATTCTAAGAGGACACTAATCCTGATATTCAATTCACCATTTTCATATTTGGCATAAGTAGAACGACCAATATCACAGCCGCGACGTTGTAATAAAACACAGAGTTTTTCTTGTGAAATATTGTGTTTTTCTCGGAGGATTTTTAGATTGTGACCTATATTCCTATCTCTCCGCAATTTCTGTTCCATTTGCATCGTCCTTCCATTGACCAATATTAAGGTCAAAACTATTGTATGGAATTTTTAAGAAAAATATTGTCCGCTATACTGGTCAGAAATGGGAAACAGAAAAACTAGAGATTATGAAAGTCATTAGGAAGATGTTTCGTTTTCTGCCAGAAGAAAAGATATACTTTTGGAAAGGTATTGTAAGAAATGTCGATGACATAACATACATTAGAGAAAATTATGCGCCCTTTTCCAAATTGTGTACCTACTAAATCCAAGTCTATAAATATATATTTTCGATGAATAAATACGGTGTTAGTTCGCAAGAGTGTTGGTGGTAATTTCCACTTTTGGAACCCAGTAAATATGCGGTTCGCAAATGGACAATTTGCATACCAATCCATTTACGAATCGACACCAAAAGATTAGGACTGATTATAATGCACTTCAAATAATCAGCCCTAATCTTTTTTGTATTCAATGATGTCAGCAATATCACAATTTAGCATGTTACAAAGGTCATTCAGAGTATTAAGTGTTATACTTCTATTGTGTTTGAGATTATCGAGCATTCCTCGGCTCATTCCATGTTTATTCAAAAGGTCATATTGAGTAATTCCCCTATCTTTCAGAGTTTGCCACAACGGGCTGAAAGTTATCACATGCATCACCTCAAATAAAGTTTACGTAGAATTTATAAAATTAGGTATTCCCATATCTTTGGGAATATGATAAAATAGACATAGAAGTGTTATCGTATCTGGAAATATGCAGATTTTGTCACAATTTAGAAGTGAATAAACTATTGGGAGGGATACTAGATGCGCTCATATATTAGAGAATCACGTGATATGGGAAATGGTAGACGTTATATTATTCATTATACACCAGAGGAATACCTTCTTAACAGCATTATAAAGTTTTTTTATTTTTGTTTATTGTATGGCCTTTGCAACTTATATTCTGGGGAACGGTATTTATTGTGAAATGGTCATTTATAGCCATTATTTGGCTGATAACTTTACCATTTAGGCTCATATTTCATAAAAAAGACTAAAACATTAAAATTGAAAATAAACAGAGGAGGAATGCTGTAATGGGAAGAAGAAAGAACAATCCAGAGTTGGTTGAGGAACTGATAGAAGGTAGATGGACTATGGATCAAGATGAATTTGAAGAAAAGTACAATTCTTTGAGTAATAGTGACATGGGAAAAGTGGGTGAAGCTATCAGTGGTATGGAAGATGAGTGGACGGATGATGATATGCCAGAAGGTTGCGCCGCATGTGGAAACCCTGCATTTCCAGATTGTACTAGTAGTTGTACAATGTTTGATGACTAAAATAATTAATAAGTAACAAGATAAAAAATCAAATGGAGGTATACTTTTATTATGAAGAAAGAAATTATATTGATTTGTTTAGCTTTATTAATGTGTTTTGGACTGACTGGATGTAAAAGTACGGACTATAATGATGCAATAAAATTAGAAGAGGCAAAAGATTATTCTTCAGCAGCTACTATTTACGAGGAACTGGGGGAATATAAAGATTCAAAAGAACATCTTGAATATTGCAATAATATGATTGATGTGATTGAAAAATATAATGTGGCAAGAACTGCCGCTGAAGAGAAAAATGTAGAATTGGATAATGCTATTTCTGTTGCGGAGACTCTTATATTGGAAAACGAGTCTGCTTTGGACGAAACGCTAATACCTGTTTTAGAAACTGCTGTTTCTGAAGCAAAGGCAGCAAAACAATCCATTCCAGAAATGCCTGAAACAGAAAATGAAATCATTTCCATAAACGATGCACTTAACGAAATAGATTATAATGATGTTTTATCAAATCTTTCGGAAAAACAGTCTGCCCTTGAGCGAAGTATAAAACAATATGCGTTAGTTAATGCGCCTACGGAAGCCTACATAATTGAGTGTTTAAAAAAAGTACCGAATGTTATTGATATTTCAGCAGTTACAGAAGATAATGATCCTAATGGACATTTAAACAAGGCAGGTGGATATACTGCACAAGTTTATTTTTCAAGTGACTTAATAAATCAAGATGATATAACAGGAAGTACCGTTATTGAAAAAGGTACTGATTGCGGAGGAAGCATCGAAGTTTATTCTACTGTTGAAGATGCAACTTCCAGAAACGATTATCTCGCATCTTTTGATGGAGGAATATTTGCATCAGGTTCTCACATAGTTGTGGGTACTGTATTAGTCCGAACTTCCGATAATCTAACTGCATCACAACAGAAAGAGATGGAAGCTAATATTATTGCAGTTTTAACAGAAATCAGTGATTAAAAATAAGTTTATGTGTTGAAATATATGACACATATAGCATATACAGTCCGAGTATTATAGGTTTATAATAAACAGGCATCAATACTAAATGTCATAGAAAATACAGTGGGGGTTCATGTTATGACTAAAGTATGTGAATATTGTGGAAAAGAGTTTGACGTAGAAGAAGCACGTGAAGATTTTGAGATGGAAACATTAAAAAATTATGACTATCTTACAAAGTGCTTATGTGGTGAATGTGCAATTAAAGCAATAAATGATATGGACAACGGAATTTATTATGAAGTGTGTGAGAACTGTGGTTGTCAGTTTGACCCATTTGCAGATGGACTTGAATTTCAGCGACAGACTGGTGACAGTGGGGTTGAAATAGATATGTTTGGAAATTTGTGCCTTGATTGTTCCTCAGATGAATACAGAAACATGGATAATGAAAATTTTTGATAATAGTATGTACACTCAGATAATACGGCATTCAAAAACCAAGATGGTTGTTATCCATAGAAGTTTGGAACTACTTTAAGTGTGGCAAGAAAAAACATGGAGAAATGGAATATACAGGGGATGGGAATTATGTTTGCCCTGTATGTGGTGAAAATTATTATGATTTTGATGAGGCTGATTCCGAAAGCCTTAGTGTGTATGATTCAAGCATAAAATACTGGTGAATTAAATTCGCACCGAAACCAAGGCGGGAGAAGACTGGGAGGGTTTGGCGGACTTCGGCGAAGGTTGGAGCGTTTTCTTATAGTGCGTTAGGAACGTAGGGTGAAATGCGCACGGATGCGCATTTCAGGCTTTAGGTGCATGGATGCACCTTAAAGCCGACCCGTAAACCGCAATTCCCCTCCCCCGCACTATTAGAAAACACCCAACCGCAGCCCGTCCGCCAAACCCTCCCAGTCTTCTCCCGCCGCCCCTCCGCGCAATTCTAGTTACAATTCACGCCCTAACCGATTCTACAAATTTACACCACCCCCAACGATTCTATTGGCAAATTCCCCTAAAATATGTTATGATTGCATTATCCAAAAAGGGGTGATGACAGTGGAAGCAGAATTGATCAAATTATTCATGACCGACATAGACGTAGTATCTGCGGTAATGCAGCAGGGCGGTATAGAAATTTATCTTGAATTGATAGACCTTTTTTACACCGATGGCATGAAAAGGGCAGGACTCTTAGAGGAATTGCTCGACAAGCAGGACATACAGCGATATGTCATTGAGGTACATGGCTTGAAGGGAGCTGCCGCCAATATCGGCGCGAAAAAGCTCTCCGCGCTCGCCAAACAGCACGAGACGGCAGGCAAGGCTTCGGACATTACATATATCAAGGAAAATGCGGAGACTCTGTTTACCTGCTACCACGATTGCCTCTCGGAGATTGAGCGCGTGCTAAAGCAGCAGCAATTCGGACAGTTTGCGGAGAAAGAGGTCAAGGAGCTTGCTCCTATCGAGACCGCAGAGATGCTTACAAGGATTCAGGAGATATATCAAAAGCTCTCCTCCTTCAAGGCAAAGGACGCCGCAAAGAGTGTGGAGGAGCTGCTAGACCATGCCGTTCCCGAGGAGGTTCGGGCGAGGTTGGAGCAGGTGCAGACATTGATCAAAATGTACGAGCATAACGAAGCGGAGGAGCTTTTGGAGACCTTGATACAGGATTTGGGCTGAATGACGGAGGGACGTGAGGATTTATGGAGAAAGCGATTATTTTGGCAGTCGATGACAATGCGGTGAATCTGGCGACGATTGAGCAGACGCTAGAAGATGAATATGAGGTGATACCGATGATCGCGGGCGCAAGGGCAGTCAAATATCTGAGCCGCGCGCAGGCGGACTTGATGCTTCTGGACATTCAGATGCCCGAGATGGACGGCATACAGACATTAGAGGAGATTCGCAAGCTGGACAATGGCAGGACATTGCCCGTGATTTTCCTGACCGCCGCTGATGACGAACACGTGGCACAGCAGGGCAGTCAGCTCGGCATCATGGATTATATTGTCAAGCCCTTCGACGGAGCGGATTTAAAGAGACGAATCAGACAGGTCTTGGAGAGAAATAATGGGGATAACCTTTGACTTGGGCAATATCGCAGACAGTCTTCGATATACAAGGGGATTATTATGAAATTCTTACTTGTGGCAATCAACGCAAAATACATTCACTCCAATCCGGCGATATACAGCCTGCGGGCATACGCAGGGGACGAGCTGGCGCCCTATATTGAACTGGCGGAGTACACCATTAATCAACAGATGCAGGATATTTTGGCGGATATTTATAGGAGAGAACCCGACGTTGTCGGGTTTTCCTGTTATATCTGGAATTGGAATATGGTTCAAGAGCTGCTTCGGGAATGCCCCAAGCTATTGCCCCGCACAGAGCTTTGGTTAGGCGGACCGGAGGTGACATACAACGGATCGGATATTTTGAAACAGTTTCCCCATGTGAAGGGTATTATGGTGGGAGAGGGGGAGGCTACCTTCAAGGAGCTGCTGCAATGGTATGTGGGACAGACGAAGGGAATCGCACGCAATCTGTCCGATATTTCAGGGCTGTGCCTTCCGAGTGGCTACACGCTTGCCAGAGAGCCGATACCCTTAACGGAGCTGCCCTTTCTCTATGACCACACGGAGGATTTTGCCAATCGAATCATTTATTATGAGACGAGCAGGGGCTGTCCCTACCGCTGCAGCTATTGTCTGTCCGCCGCCCAAAGACAGGTGCGCCTGCGGGATATGGAGACCGTGAAGGGGGAGCTGCAATTCTTCTTGGACAATCGGGTAAAACAGGTCAAATTCGTGGACAGAACCTTTAACTGTGACCATGAGCACACGAAAGCAATCTGGCGATATATTCATGAACATGACAACGGTGTCACTAATTTTCATTTTGAGATTTCCGCCGATATTCTGCAGGAGGAGGAGCTTGCGCTGCTCGGTCAGATGTGCTCGGGCTTGACGCAGCTAGAGATTGGGGTACAGTCTGTCAATCCTAAGACGCTTGAGGCAGTCAACCGTCATTCCGATATGGAGCGATTGGAGGCAGCGGTTGCCGCCATTCACAGGGGACATAATGTTCACCTGCATCTTGATTTGATTGCCGGACTTCCCTATGAGGATTATGAGAGCTTTGGGAATTCCTTTAACCGAGTGTATGCGATGAAGCCCGAGCAGCTTCAACTTGGATTTCTAAAGGTTTTAAAGGGCTCTCCCTTGGCGGAGAGGGCGGACGAATTTGGCATCTGCTATCTTTCTAAGCCGCCCTATGAGGTGCTCTATACCAAGTGGCTTTCTTACAAAGATGTGCTGCGCCTAAAAGGAATTGAGGAGATGGTGGAGCAATATTACAACAGTGGTCAGTTTGTCCACACGCTGTCCTTCTTGGAACAGGCATTCGAGAGCCCCTTTGCCATGTATGAGACTCTTGCGGACTTTTACAGAGAGCAGGGGTTTTTTAACCAAAGCCCCGCCAGAGTGTATCGCTATCATGTATTGCTTTCGTTTGCGCGGCGATATGACGGTACTTACGAGACGTTCTATCGGGAGCTTTTGACCTATGATATGCTTTTGCGGGAAAAGCCAAAGAGCCGCCCCGAATTCGCCATGGATATAGACGCATCTGTCAGACAAAGGATTCGGGAGTTCTACCAGACAGAGGAGCAAAATCGGGTCTACCTGCCGTCATACGAGGCTTATGATTGGAAGCAAATGAGTAAAATGACACATTTAGAGCCCTTCTTCTACCCCGTGTGGGACAGGGAGGAGATGCGGGCTTACCGCCACTCCGCCCCTGAGGAATCACAGGCAAAGGCTATGGCGGACAAGCTGCCCAATTACGTCCTTTTTGATTACAATGCCCGAGACCCCTTAACCTATGCGGCATTTACCACGCTTATCCGCCCCTAAATCGCCACAATGACAGCTCAGCCATAAAATGATTTGAAAGCTGAGCATATTTACAATATGCGAGTACCAAGGCGGGAGATGACAGGGAGTGTTTCGCGGACTTCGGCGAAGGTTGGAGCGTTTTCTTATAGTGCGTCCAAAACCTAGGGTGAAATGCGCACGGACGCGCATTTCAGGCTTTATGGTGCATGGATGCACCTTAAAGCCGACCCGCAAATTGCAACCCCCTTCCCCGCACTATTAGAAAACCCCCAACCGCAGCCAGTCCGCGAAACACTCCCTGTCATCTCCCGCCGCCCCACCGCACTATGATTTAAAGGCTAAACCATTACAACCATTCCGCTGCAAGCTCACGAAATATATACCAGAAAGGAAATCACAAAAATGTCAACACCCCCTATCATAGACACATACATCAGCATAGATTTGGAGACCACCGGCCTGCACCCCAAGCAGGATAAAATCATCGAGATCGGTGCGCTCAAGGTAATCGACGGGCAGATTACGGAGACCCTTTCAATCCTCGTCAATCCCGCCAGAGCATTAGACGAGCACATTGTGCAGTTGACAGGCATTCGGGACGAGCAGCTTCGCGACGCGCCATACATTGAGGACGTTCTGCCCACTGTGATAGATTTTCTCGGGGATTTACCACTTTTGGGACATAGCATTTTGTTTGATTATTCCTTTTTGAAGAAAGCCGCAGTTGACAGGAAGCTTTCCTTTGAGAAAAACGCCATAGACACCCTGAAGCTTGCCCGTAAATATCTGACAGAGCTCGAGCATCGCAGCTTAGATTATCTCTGCCAATACTACAAAATAGAGCATCACGCACACAGGGCATTGGAAGATGCGAGAGCCACACATTTTCTGTATCATAAGCTTGCGGAGCTTTTTTATGAAAAGGAAGCGCAGGAGGGCGGTCATTTGTTTCAGCCATCACCCCTGCATTTTCAAATCAAACGGGACACCCCCGCCACAAAAGCACAAAAAGAACAGTTATATCGTCTGCTTGAGCAGCATACAATAGTTATGAATGTAGATATAGAAAGACTGACCAGAAGCGAGGCGAGCCGATGGATAGACAAGATTAAGAGCGGCGTTTTGTCTGACGGCTCAGCGGGAGGCTGAACCATCGCGCTCTGACAAATGACGCAGAATGACCTCTTTATTCAGAGAGTTAAGGGTTTTGGCGGTCTCTATCAGCTGCGGAATCAGCTCGGTGTGGTTTTGCTTCTCGTAGATATCGGCGAGCATGGTGTAGCTGTGGCTCACGTCCGTATGGGTGCTCACGGCAAATTCAAGAACTTGTCGCGTTTCCTCGAGATAGCCCTTTTGGTACAAAATATCCGCCCACTGCTGCAGGGTGCTTGCCAGAACGGTATAGTTCTGGTCATATTTCATCAGATAGGTGATATTGGCAGTCCCGTATTCAAATTTTAAATCCGTGTTTGATAAGCCGGTAAGGTTTACAATGGGCTCTAGGGACAACTCATTCATTATGCGTTGAATGTCGGCAACCTTTTCGTCCTCGCAAAGGAGCTGCATGGGCAGGCTTTCCAGTGGGATTTTGATGTAATCCAAATCATCAAGCGGCTTGCGGCGCACCTGATTGGATAGCCGCTCCCGCTCCCAGAAGCTCATTTCCTGCTTTTCCTTGATATTTCGGCTCTTGCGCAGATTGTGTCCGATAACCATAATAAATATAATTAAACTTGCTAAAATATAAAGTTTCCTATTAAATATAAATAAACTTGTCAAAACATAGAAATTCATATATAATATCCTTTCAGATAAAAAATTTATGCACATGAGAAATGAGGAGTCATTATGTTTAATATGCATAACAAAAAAACAAAGCAACGGATAGCCGCAGTGATAGTGATCCTGCTTGTGATCGCCATGGTAATTCCCACTTTAGCATACTTTTTGTAGTAATTCAATTTATTTATAGATTATTCTGTTTTGCAGTAACAGTTTAGCCATGAAACGATTTGCAAGCTGTTCGTGGGTGCTTGCACACTAAGCACGGATTGTGAATTATTTCATGAGTGGGTTGAACTGTTATGTTTTGCAGGCACTATGACAGATGGAGGAGTCAGCTATGAAGAAATTTTGGAAAATGGGAAAAACAGTATTGCTTGGGATAGCGTTGGTGTTTACCTTCAGTGCAGAGGTACAGGCGGCGGGAGCGGATACGATCAAGCAGGGCATATATGCAGGGGACATTGAGCTGTCGGGCAAGACCGCGACGGAAGCCAGAGCAGCGGTGGAGTCCTATGTGGAGAATCTGCAGACCACAGAGATTACCTTGGAGGCTGCAGGAGGTCGGGAGGTGCTGATTACGGCAGGAGATCTGGGCATGACTTGGGTGAACACCACAATGCCCGAGGAAGCGGTACAGCATGGCAGAAAGGGAAATATTATTGAGCGCTATAAGATTTTGGAGAATCTGGCGCATGAAAACTATTATTTTCCCATAGAGCTTGATTTTGACATGGAAGCCATTGACACGGTGTTGGCGGAAAAATGTGTAAAATATGACAAAAAGGCAGTCAACGTCTCCCTGAACAGGAACGAGGAGGGACAGTTTAAGGTAGTAGAGGGCGTGGAAGGCGCTATGATTGACGTGGAGGCTTCCATTGACAAGATTTATGATTATCTGACAGGTGATTGGGATCATGAGCCTTGTCGCATCGCCTTGGAGATTATTGTAGATAAGCCGTTGGGAAGCGCTGAGGAGCTGGCGAATGTGACAGACCTGTTGGGGAGCTTTACTACCTCCTATCGCACGTCCGGCGCTTCCAGAAGCGCCAATGTGGAAAACGGGTGCAATCTGATCAATGGCACTACCCTGTATCCCGGCGAGGAATTCTCCACCTATGAGATGGTATCACCCTTTAGCGAGGCGAACGGCTATTATATGGCAGGCTCCTATATTAACGGCAGGGTTGTGGACAGTCTGGGCGGCGGAATCTGTCAGGTATCCACCACATTATATAACGCGGTGCTCAATTCGGAGCTGGAGGTGACGGAGCGTCATAATCACTCTATGATCGTGTCCTATGTAGACCCTTCCGCGGACGCTGCCATTGCCGAGAGCTCGGGCAAGGATTTTAGATTTGTGAACAATCTGGATTATCCCGTATACATAGAGGGCTTTGTGAAGGATAAGAGGATTACGTTTAATATCTATGGCAAGGAAACCCGCAACGCGAATCGCGAGGTAAAGTATGAGAGCGAGGTATTGGAGGTGATCAATCCGCAGACAGACGCGATTTATCCTGACGCTTCAAGACCTCTTGGAAGTATTGTCACGGAGAGCGCCCACACGGGCTACAAGGCTCGGCTGTGGAAGGTTGTCACGGAGGACGGCGTGGAGGTAAGCCGTGAGCAGATCAACAGCAGCAGCTACAAAATGACGCCCAGAAGCGCAACCGTAGGAACAGCCACCTCAGACCCTAATGCCTATAACGAGATTATGGCTGCCATTGGAACCGGAAGCATCGATCATGTGAGAAATGTGATCGCCATGCTCACCACGCCCGCTCCTGCCCCCGCACCCGAGGAGGACTAGAAATAAGCGAGCAATGAGCCTTGCCAATGCTTGCATGAGCATAAATCCAACGAGATTGGTTTGGCGAATGCAGCGGGGTTGTTGGCTATGAAGGTAGGAATATTCATGAAGGTGGGAATGTTCATGAAGGTGGGAATATTCATGAAAAATGGTAAAATATCGGAGAATGTGTATAAGCGTTCGATATTACAACAGATAAAAACAAAACGGGAGGAAGTTGTCAGTGGCGCAGGTCTGGGGGGAGACTGCGCCATTTTTTCATTTCATACAGGGATTAATTATGAAGCATGTCCCCCATTGTTTGGGCAGGGTATTCGTGGGGAGAAAGAGGATATAAATGACACAAATGTCACTGACAAGCATGTCGTTATTTCCTGCGTGCAGGAGGGAAGCTTGCCCGTGACGCCTATTTTGCAGAGATGTGTGAATATCATGGCGGCAAGGGACGCCGAGACCGTGGCTGCCGCCTTGAGCTTTCTGCTGCCTTCGGACGCGGAGGAGGACGTCTTAAAGAAAGCCATGGCGGAGGCAGAGATTTTCTGCGGGGAGCGGCGGATACAGATTGCTCAGGCTCAGGGCAGGGTAACTGCGGCAGTAAAGGAAGCCTTGGTGACAGTGACGGCATACGGCAGGGCGGCGGAGAGCGTCTCGTACCATACGGTAACTGCTGCGGCGCCGGAGCAGGAGATTGTCATAAGCAAATGGATAGGGCTTGAGGGTACGGCGATTCTTGCAGGCCGCCACAAGGAGAGCCTTCTGGCACGTTATCCCGCATGGCTGATTGAGACGGCAGCAGGCTTTGACCAATACCTATCCACGATACCGGAGGCTGCAGTCGCCTTGAAGTCCAACGTGTGCGCAATGCATAATGTTTCCGAGGGAGGAATCTTCGCCGCCCTCTGGGAGCTTGCAGAGGGAGCAGGCGTTGGACTGACCATAGATTTAAAAAAGCTGCCCATACGACAGGAGACAGTGGAGATATGTAATCACTGTGATGTCAACCCGTATGAGCTTTTGTCCGGAGGGTGTCTATTGATGACGTCCAAGGACGGTGACAGCTTGGCGGGTGCACTGGAGCAGGCGGGGATTCCCGCGGTGGTTGTGGGTAAGCTTACGGACAGCAAGGAGCGATTAATCCTCAATGACGGGGAGGTGCGGTATCTGGATCGCCCCCGCGAGGACAGCATCTACAAGTCGGCTTAATGAATCACAAAGTCGCTGCTACGAAAAAGGCAGCGCAGAAAAGGGGATTAAAATGAGAGAGGAATTATTAGCGATTATTGAGAAAAACAGCCGTATTGATCTGAAGGAATTGGCAGTGATCTTGGGAGTGCAGGAGATCGACGTGGTGAACGAGCTGCAGGCTCTGCAGGACGAGGGGGTTATCTGTGGCTATCACACATTGATCAACTGGGAGAAAACCTCACTGGATAAAGTGACCGCATTGATCGAGGTTCGCGTGACTCCACAGCGGGGACAGGGCTTTGACAATGTGGCGGAGCGCATTTATAAATATCCCGAGGTGCGAAGCGTATATCTGATCTCCGGCGGATTTGACCTGATGGTGATCTTGGAGGGAAAGACTCTGAGGGAGGTTTCCTCCTTTGTCTCCGACAAGCTTGCGCCGTTGGAGCCCGTGCTTTCCACCGCCACACATTTTATCTTGAAAAAATATAAAGACCACGGCACGATATTCTTGCAGAAGCCGGAAGATGAAAGAGAGATGATTACGCCATGAGAAATCCATTAGCAGACCAAGTAGTTGAGATTAAGCCTTCGGGCATCAGGAAGTTTTTTGATATTGTGAGTGAGATGAAAGACGCGATCTCTCTGGGCGTGGGTGAGCCGGATTTTGACACCCCTTGGCATATCAGGGACGAGGGAATCTATTCCTTGGAGAGAGGGCGTACCTTCTATACCTCCAACGCGGGCTTGAAGGAGCTGCGTCAGGAGATTTGCAATTATATGAAGCGTAAATATGATATCGGGTATGATTGGGCAAAGGAGGTGCTGATCACCGTGGGAGGCTCCGAGGCGATTGACATCGGACTTCGCGCGATGATCAATCCCGGGGAGGAGGTGCTGATTCCCCAGCCCAGCTATGTCTCCTATGAGCCATGTGCAATCCTTGCAGGGGCAAAGCCCGTGATCATCGATCTGAAGGAGGAGAATGATTTTCGCCTTACCGCCGCCGAGCTTGAGGAAGCTATCACGGATAAGACGAAGATATTGATTCTGCCTTTTCCCAACAACCCTACCGGAGCGATCATGGAGCGGAAGGATTTGGAGGCGATAGCCGAGGTGATCATAAAACATGACATATTTGTCATATCCGATGAGATTTATGCGGAGCTGTCCTATAAGGAAAAGCATGTGTCCATCGCAAGTCTCCCCAATATGCAGGAGAGAACGATTGTCATCAACGGATTTTCCAAGGCTTACGCCATGACAGGGTGGAGATTGGGCTATGCCTGCGGACCTGCCGAGATTCTTGCGCAAATGACCAAGATACATCAATTTGCGATCATGTGCGCCCCCACCACCAGTCAATATGCGGCTGTGGAGGCGTTAAAAAACGGTGACGCGGACATCGAGGAGATGCGTCTTGCCTACAATCAGCGCAGAAGATATCTGATGAATGCGTTCAGGGAGATGGGATTGGAATGCTTTGAGCCTTATGGCGCGTTCTATGTATTCCCCTGTATCAAGGAGTTTGGCATGACCAGTGAGGAATTTGCCACAAGGTTCTTGGAGGAGGAGAAGGTGGCGGTGGTGCCGGGTACAGCCTTCGGTGACTGCGGTGAGGGATATTTAAGGATTTCTTATGCATATTCTTTGGAGAATCTGAAGGTTGCCATTGGAAGATTGGAGCGGTTTGTGAAGAAGCTCCGGACGGAATGAAGATTTTCTAATGTCAGAAAGAACCTGACCATAGCACTAAAGTGCATGGAAAATCTAAATCATTCCGAGAAGAATCCACAAGCGGATTCTTCCAAATTTGCACCAGTTCGCAGGTTGAGAGAAAGGCATGGTCATTACTATGCATATTGTGCTGCATCAGCCGGAGATTCCGGCAAATACAGGGAACATAGGCCGCACCTGTGTGGCGACAGGCACGTCCCTTCATCTCATTGAGCCCTTGGGGTTTCGGCTGAACGAGAGGGAGATCAAGCGGGCGGGCATGGACTATTGGGAGAAGCTTGATGTGTCCCGCTATGTTAATTTTGCGGAATTTCAGGAAAAATTTAAGAATCATGCAGGAGCGCGGCTGTGGCTTGCGAGCACCAAGGCGAAGCATGTTTATTCCGAGGTGAGGTTTGGCGCGGACGATTTTATCATGTTCGGCAAGGAGAGCGCGGGGATTCCCGAGGAGCTTCTGGCGGAGCATGAGGAGGATTGCATTCGTATCCCCATGCTGCCCGAGATTCGTTCCCTGAATCTGTCTAACGCGGTGGCGATTGTGCTCTATGAGGCGCTCAGACAGAATGGATTTGACGGTATGCAGCGCGAGGGAAAATTACATTACAGCTCGACTAAAGGCTGAACTGTAATACAGATGGCGACTGCAAATCCTTTGCGGGTGTCGCATGGTTGAACAGTTCTAACAGACTACGTTACATTGGGGGAAGAATCGACATGACAACATCAGTGTCAGGCGGAGTCGGGAAATTAGTGTGGATCATGCTGTGTCTCCTGCCCCTTTACAGTGTTGGGAGGGTGTTATGGCTTGACCGGAGAAGCAATCCTGAACCGACAGAGACAGATAAATTGGAGAAAATTTCAGAAAAGCGTATGGATAGGGCAAGAGAACTCCTCCTTGCCCTATTTGTGCTGTTCATGCTCGGACTCCTGACATTGACGTTTGAAAACGGAATGGATATCGGACAGCATGGGAACCTTATCCGTCGGGCAAAGGAACGGCTGCAGAGCGGTCTGGGGATTAATTTTATCCCGTTTCACACCATTCGGGCATTTATCAAATATTCCTCCGGTTGGGGAGGAGTCATGATCAATATCGTGGGTAATATCGTGATGTTCCTACCTTGGGGTCTGGGACTGCCCCTTTTTTGGAAGAAATATCGATCCTTTATGCAGCTTGCGTTGATGTCTCTGATGCTTCCTGTTTGTATTGAATTTGTTCAGCTTTTCATCGGCAGATCTGTGGATATTGATGACGTTATATTGAATTTTACGGGCGCAATGCTCGGAGGTCTGGTTTATATGATACTTTCTAAACTATTTCCAAGGCTTGGCAGCTTGGGGAGATAGCGTATAATTTCCCATTTTTCAGGACAACCTAGAGAAGATTCTTAGCGAAATTTCAGCGAAGGACTGAAATGTAACGATTCTTGAAGTGCAGGCTGCACGGAAATGGGGAAATTATGCAGGAGAATACCGTAAAACAGGGGGAGGAGCGTCCCTTTGGCATTCATGACAAGATTGGATATATGTTTGGAGATTTCGGCAATGATTTTAGCTTTATCTTTGCCAGTACGTATCTGATGGTCTTTTATACAAAGGTATTGGGCATCAGCGGTGCGGCGGTGGGAACATTGTTCTTGGCGGCGCGGGTGGTAGACGCTTTCACTGACGTGACTATGGGGCGCATCGTGGACAATATGCGTCCGTCCAAGAATGGACGCTTCCGCCCATGGATACGTTTGATGTGTGTGCCTGTGGCGGTGGCGAGCACCATCATGTATCTGTACTTTGCGCAGGACTGGTCTTACGGGGTGAAAATGACCTATGTGGTGATTACTTATCTGCTGTGGGGAAGCTTTTGCTACACGGCGATCAACATTCCCTATGGCTCGATGGCGTCTGTCATCAGCGCGGACGCGGGGGAGCGGGCTTCGCTTTCCACCTTCCGCAGCGTGGGCGCGAGTCTGGCAAGCCTTATCATTGGTACGTTGGTGCCGCTTTTTGTCTATGGTGAGGACGAGGCGGGCAATCAGATTGTTTATCCCGTGCGGCTCACGGTGATCGCGGTGATATTTGGCGTCTGTGCGGTGATCTGTTATCTGCTGTGTTATTCGCTTTGTAGGGAGCGGGTATCGTTTGAGCCTAAGAAAAAGGAGCAAAAGGGGTCTGCGGGGGAGCTGGTCAAAAGCCTTTTGTGCAATAAGCCTTTGATAGCGTTGGTGTTGGCGGCGTTGGTGCTGCTTCTTGCCACGCTGATCGGGCAGACTATGAACAATTATCTGTTTTTGGATTATTTTCGCAATGCCAAGGCAATCTCTATTTTGAACTTTGTCAGTGTGGGAGGGATTCTTTGTCTGGCGCCCTTTGTGTCTAAGCTTGTGGGGAAATTCGGCAAGAAGGAAGCAGGCGCAGTGGGAATGCTGATAGCGGGGGCGGTGTATCTTTTGACATATTTCCTGCATGTGAAAAGCATTGTGCTGTTTATGGTGCTGTTCTTCCTTGCAACCTTGGGTGTGGGGATTTTTAACATGATCATCTGGGCGTTTATCACGGATATTATCGATCATCAGGAGGTTGCCACAGGCAAGCGTGAGGACGGTACGGTGTATGCGATCTATTCCTTTGCCCGCAAATTGGGGCAGGCATTGGCGGGCGGCGTGGGCGGCTTTGCCCTCACTGCGATCGGATATGTCTCCGACGCTCCCGCACAGACGGCGGAGGTGGCTGACCGTGTATATGCCGTCGCGACTCTGGTGCCGGGCGTCTGCTATCTGATTGTGTTTTTTATCATGCAGCGATTCTATCCCCTGACCAAGCGCGTGGTGGAGGAGAATGCCGCGATTTTGCGAGAGCGGCGGGAGTGATACAAATCGAAGCAGAAAAGGAGTAATCGGAATATGAAGTTTCAAGAAAAAGATATTCACTTGTCGATAGACGGAATGGGTATTGTGTTTTATTCACCTGAGACGAATAAAAATATTCCCGAGGGCTGCAATTTCTTTGAAGAAGAATATTCAAAACCGGAGGACGTGGCAAATCACGTCAAAAAGGGTGATGTAGTAGGTTTCTGTACGGGAAGCAGCGGAAGGTTCACGCTTAAGTTTCGAGAGGGATATCCGGACGAAAAGCTATTAGCGGAATATCCGGTTGCGATTCGCTTAGGTATTGATATTCAAGACGAAAAGCTATGTGTTATTGACTTATTTTGGTTAATGGAATGGAGTACGGAGTGTCCTTCGGAGCAAATTGTTCCCATAGATTCGGGATATTACCATATCACATTATGTACAAGAAAACCTGATTCGGGAATTTGGGGCGACCAACAGACGATATTTGTTTATTTAAACAGATTGGATTCCATGCCTGAATTGGCATGGCCCGGTGTACCTACGCTGTTGCCACAGTGATATGCCCGACCGGTATCATGTCATATTGTTCCACCTTTCTCAAGTTTATTCCCGCGGGCAATGAGCCAAACGGCCATGCTTGCATGGACATTTGGCGAATGCCGCGAGGGTCAATACCCCGCTGCTTGCAGCGGGGTTATTGACTTTTAATGGCAAAAATAAAGCATATAGATTCCCGCTTCTATATGTTCTAACGTCGTTATGGTATTTGACTTTAATTAATATTGCACAGTTGAAAAAATGATTCCCTTTTTGCATCAAAAGATATATAATAAAGCCAGTTACATATCAGATACTTGAAAGGAGAACATCATGGGAATTTTCAACTTTGGTAAAAAAGCTAAAACGGAAAATAATGATTTTCAATCACTGGGCAAGGCGATGGGGGACGAGCTGATCGAGTTATACAGCAAGGAAATTCATATGCCGTTTGAGAATACAACGGAGCTTGAAAGACAGGTCTTGGCAGTATATTTTTTTGGTATGTCCAATGGGCTTATGCAGCATCTGAAATTAAAAAATACGCCGATGGAGGTTGCTGAAATAATTAAAAATAATCTGGTCGATGTTTTTAAATATTCCAATGAACAGGCTCAGCAATTTTTGGATACTATGATTAGCGACCTGCAAAGTCAAGATCCGAACAATACACAATATGTGATTATCCACAGAGGTCTTGACGGATATTTTGCATGGGAAAAGGGACAAAAAAGTAATGTGATTAAAGATGTTTGTCAGATTATGGGCGTGTTAAAGGGTTAAGCAGGAAATTAGCTAAAATAATTGACATATTTTTGTTATATACGTATAATAATAGTACAAGACAGGCAACGGCGTGTGTCTGTCTAAGCGTTGAAGCATAACAGCGTACCGGAATGCCTTGTCATGCGGAGCTTTCAGTAGGGGTTGGACAATAACCTCAAACCGGAGTAGGCATCTGCCGAAATAAAATGTTCAAAGCCGCTCTGTACCTGCAGGGCGGCTTTTATCTTTTCGCTCAACATGGGCTATAAAGGACACGGAGAATAACTTATGGATAAACTTTTAGAATGCGCTAAGGCTTATGAAAAGCTGTTAGATGTACAATATCGGATTGTGATTGGACGGAAAGGTAAAACTGAAGAACTCTGCATCAGATTTTCCAAATGGGATTTTCACCATTTGGTCGGGCTTGGCAAATTGAAGGATCTGCGACTTGCCCGAAAGAACCGACGGTTAGTATTTGATGATATCTTAGAAGGAAAAATTACCTACGAAAACATTTCCGTCAGTCGTTACATAAATCAGATTGAAAATCGTTTCGTCCCTTTCATGCACATAAAAGATCTTCTTGATGATAACCGTCTTATTTTCCGCTACAACATAAAATTAAATCGATTCTCCCTTATTGAAGCGGACTACGTGCTTTCTACCCCACATGAGGGGAATGACATTTATATTTTTCTGGCGAAAGAAAAGGACAACGGTTTTTACTTTTGTCGCTCCTTTTTCCCAAGGGAACAGAAAGACTACACAAGAGGACAAGCTGCATGGACGATGCTTTACAAAGAAAGAATCCATCTCTCTACTGGTGAGAGCCAAATCCAGTATGACCGTCTCAACATACGGCACTAAAAAGAAAATACATATTTTTACTTATCATTTATAATCAGCTTCATTATATACAAAATCCTTAAAGTAATCGGTTTTGTCCAAGTTGTCGATCCACAATTCAAACCACCCCAGAAAATCCTGTCGCTCACAGCATGGCTGAACGCCTACATCTGTAAAGCTATAAACCTCACCCCGACACTTTCCTGTTATAATCAGACGATAGCTCATGCCGCAGCCCAAATTTATCAATTCGATATTTCCCCGATAAACCTTATTCTTCTGCTCAGCCGCAATGATATCCGAAGCCCTGTCATCGTCCTCCCAAAGCCAGAAGCTCTCAAGCATAAAGGGCTCGGATAAATTTTCGCATGGACTGTTCTTTAGGCTGTTTAGACGGCAGCCCTCAAGCATATTCTCACAGCCGTCTCCAACCTCTTTTAAAAACATGCGATATGCCTGTGGCAGTTGAAGCTTGTGGCAATTCTCAAATTCCGCAATCGTTTCCTCCGAAAGACATTCTCCCATCTCGATATGAAGCGCCTTGATTTTTTTCTGAATGCGCTTTATTACTTTTTCATAATCCGAAGACTTATAGACAGACATATCACGCTTTCCCCCTCACTCCTGACGCTAACAATTGCCGCAATATTTTGCAAAGAAACCGTGACATACCCATTTTTCGATGCAAGCAACTATTTCCGCTTTAGATTTAGAAGAAACATATTCTAACGGACAATCCCACTTATAATCCTTGACGAGCATTAAAATATAATTCCCGTTTGGGTCATGAGCCGGATACCACCCCAAATCAATCACCAAGCCTCTTTTTTCATGACATAGCTGCAATAAATCCTCATTCAACTCAAACGAATCGCTTTCCCCGTGTATCTCCATATCATATTCTGAGAAATTGTTATATTCTATTTTCCAGCCCGCTTGAAGCCGCAGCGGTTGTAATTCATAAAATTTATAATTCATTTATTTTCCTCATGGTTTGTATTGTTTTTATTTTCACAAGGGTCAGCTTGTCCACAAAATATATTATCATTATACTTTCACACATGCTATTATTCAACATATTTTTCACATAGTCCAACCCATGGAAAGTTTACAATTCACGCCCTAACCGATTCAGTAATCTCCTGTTTGATGTGCGTGAATTGCAACGAAGAAGGCGCCAAAACGGGGAGAGTACACCCCGTTTTGGCGCCTTCTGTCTCAGATTTTGATGCGGAATACGCATCTAAATCTCTCGCGGTTGCGGGGCTGTCACATGAAGCCTTGGATATTTTCGCTTCATGCGACAGCCGCAGGTCTAATTTTGTTCGGGCGGTATGTATTCCAAGAGCTCGCCGATGGTGCAGTTGAGTGTGTCGCAGATTCTCACGAGCACCACCACATCTAAGCGGCTGACAGTACCCTTTAGATATCCGTTCAATTGAAGGTGCTGCAGCTCCGCCATCTGACAAAATTTGGTTTTGCTCAATCCCGATTTTTTCAAGAGTTCCTCCAAATGTATTTCCAGAGAACCCCGCTTCCTTAATAAGTCCATTCCTTTATACCTCCTTCCTGTCGTTAATTGTCGTTTATTGTAATAAAGTGTAGATAAAAACAGGTTGACATAACAAGTAGTAATTAATTAAGATTAGTTTGTTAATATTAATTAGTTATCCGTAGAGAACTATCTAAAATACATAAGAAGGAGAAAAAGCATGAGTCAAGGGGTTATCGGTGATATCGCAAAAAAGGAGGGAATATCGGAGGAGATAGTGAGAGCAGAGATGGAAAAGGCAATTAAATATGCATATTTTCAGCGGAAAACGGATCAGGAGCTAAATCAGAAATGGAACGAGCTGTTTGGGGCGGACAGACTTCCGGATCCGGAGGAATTTATCACCGCGCTGTCTCGGAAAATCACAGATAAATAGCGGGATAGCTCATTTACAGGCTTCCAGATAGGTCTTCACATCTGTCAGGCTTGCAAAAATCCTATGGCAGAGCTGTTTCATTTCATCGTCTGCCGCCACCAGATCAGGCACCATGACAGGTCTCATTCCGGCGCGGTGTGCGGCGCGGATACCGTTGGGGGAATCCTCGATGGCATATGCATCTTCGGGCGGCACTCCTATTTTGGCACATGCGATCAGATAGATATCGGGTTCGGGCTTCGAATGCTCCACCATATCCCCCGTGACAATCGCGGAGAAATACTCCATAAGTCCCGCCTGCTCCAAATGAGCAGTCACGGATTTGTAATTGGACGAGGAGGCAAGCGCGACCTGCCATTTTTGCTCCCTCAAAAAGTCAAGAAGCTCCCGAACGCCTTCTTTTACGGGCAGTCCGTTTCGTGCAACAGATGCATGAAAGTAAGAGGAAGCCTCCTTGCAGAAGGTGTCATAATCAAAGTCAGTCCCATAGAACTCTAAGACCAGAGCCTTGGTATCCGCATTGTTGCGACCGATACATGACGGATAAAAGGTCTCCATATCGGAAAAGCCATGCTTGTCAGCGACCGCAAGCCAGCTTTCCATGCAAAGTCTCTCCGTGTCAAAGAGTACGCCGTCCATATCAAATACAATTGCTCCCATCATAGGCACCTCATGTTTTATATTATTTTGGTAGTCCATTTGGTCAAGTCCCACACGTCCGTCGCCAGTCCCTCGTAAAATTCCGGCTCATGGCAGACCATAAGGATACTGCCTTTGTATTCCTTTAGCGCCCGCCGTAATTCTTCCTTGGCGTCCACGTCCAGATGGTTGGTGGGCTCGTCCAAGACTAACACATTACTGGGGCGGTTGATCAGCTTACATAAGCGTACCTTTGCCTGCTCGCCGCCGCTTAGCACCTTCACCTTACTTTCGATATGCTTGGTGGTCAGTCCGCATTTAGCGAGAGCGGAGCGCACCTCATATTGGGAGAATCCGGGGAATTCCTCCCAGATTGCCTCGATACAGCTATTGTCGCCGCCCTCCGACGTCTCCTGCTCGAAATACCCCAGCTCCAGATAATCGCCCTGCTCCACGCCGCCTCGAAGCGGTGGAATCAGACCAAGCAGGCTTTTTAAAAGTGTGGTTTTGCCGATGCCGTTCGCGCCGATCAGGGCGATTTTCTGACCACGTTCCATCGTCAGGCTCATGGGCTTGGAGAGGGGTTCCTCATAGCCGATTATCAAATCCATGGTCTGGAAGATAATCCGTCCCGAGGTGCGGGCTTCTTTAAAATAGAATTCCGGCTTGGGCTTCTCGGACGCCAGCTCGATCACCTCCATTTTGTCAAGCTTCTTCTGTCGGGACATCGCCATATTGCGGGTGGAGACGCGGGCTTTATTCCGCGCCACGAAGTCCTTCAGATCTGCAATCTCCTTCTGCTGTCTGTTGTAGGCGGCTTCCAGTTGGGATTTTTTCATGGCATAGACCTCTTGGAATTTGTCATAATCCCCGACATAGCGGTTTAATTCCTGATTGTCCATATGGTAGATCAGGTTGATGACACTGTTCAAAAATGGTATATCGTGGCTGATCAGGATAAAAGCGTTCTCGTATTCGTTCAGGTATCGTTTCAGCCATTCAATATGCTCCGCGTCCAGATAGTTGGTGGGCTCGTCCAAAAGAAGGATATCCGGCTTCTCCAAGAGGAGCTTTCCCAGAAGGACCTTGGTTCTCTGTCCACCTGACAGTTCTGTCACATCTCGTTCCAAGCCGATCTCCTGCAGTCCGAGCGCCTTGGCAACCTCCTCTACCTTGGCGTCAATCATATAAAAGTCATGCATGGTCAGGAGATCCTGAATGGTGCCTAGCTCCTCCATGTAGGTTTCCAGCTCCTCAGGAGCGGCTTCCCCCATCTTGTCACAGATTTCATTCATTTGCGTCTCCATTTCATACAGAAAGTCAAAAGCGGAGGCGAGCACCTGACGAATGGTCTGCCCCGCGTTTAACGCCGTGTGTTGATCCAGATAGCCCACGCGGACATGCTTTGCCCATTCGACCTTGCCCTCGTCGGGGCTAAGCTTTCCGGTGATTATATTCATAAAGGTTGATTTGCCCTCGCCGTTGGCGCCGACCAACCCGATGTGTTCGCCGGGCAGCAGGCGGAAGGAGACATCATTAAAAATTGCCCTATCTCCAAAACCATGTGTAAGATGCTCTACATTCAAAATACTCATAGTGATCCCCAATCTTTTTACCATAAATTGTTTGTGATATTTCAATTATTCATGAATCCGCCAAAATGTCAAGTAGCAGAAGGTTATCCCGTGATAAATGCGCAACAGTTCAGCCTTCAAATCATAGTGCGGAGGGACGGCGGGAGATGACTGGGAGTGTTTTGCGGACTGGCTGCGGTTGGGTGTTTTCTAATAGTGCGGGGGTGGATATTGCAATTTGCGGGTCGGCTCTAAGGTGCATCCATGCACCTAGAGCCTGAAATGCGCATCCATGCGCATTTCACCCTGTTTTCTGAACGCACTATAAGAAAACGCTCCAACCTCCGCCGAAGTCCGCAAAACACTCCCAGTCATCTCCCGCCTTGATACCCATACAAAGCAAATATGTTCATCTAACAAATCATTCTATGGCTGAACTGTTACCAACAAACGGCAGATACTTTATGTTTAACCTTACTACCTCAACATTCATATGTTATACTAATAAAAATAATCCATTTTATTGTTTGATTCTTTATTATGGAAAAAGGAAGGAGATGCAGAATGAAAAAGAGGATTCAATTATTTCTGATTACTATGTTAGCTGTGTCTTGTGTATTATTTATGATGCCCACAGAGTTTATGGCAGAGGCTGGCAACACAACAACTGAAAACTGTACAAAATGTTCTGCTAGCGGCAAATGCAGCGTATGTGGAGGAACCGGGAAGAAATCCGTCACTTACAGCACGGGCAGAACATCTTCCATTCGCTGCTCAACCTGTAATGGAAAAGGAAAATGTTTGACTTGCAGCGGAACGGGGCAGGTGGCAAAGAAAACTGTCTCACAAACCGATGACAGCTCTAAGGGGAATTCTTCGAGCAACAGCACCAGTAGTGGCAGCAGTTCAACAACAGAAACCTGTTCTAAATGCTCCGGCGGCGGCAAATGCAGCGTATGTGGGGGAACAGGGAAGAAATCCGTCACTTACAGCACGGGCAGAACATCTTCCATTCGCTGCTCAACCTGTAATGGAAAAGGAAAATGTTTGACTTGCAGCGGAACGGGGCAGGTGGCAAAGAAAACTGTCTCACAAACCGATGACAGCTCTAAGGGGAATTCTTCGAGCAACAGCACCAGTAGTGGCAGCAGTTCAACAACAGAAACCTGTTCTAAATGCTCCGGCGGCGGCAAATGCAGCGTATGTGGGGGAACAGGGAAGAAATCCGTCACTTACAGCACGGGCAGAACATCTTCCATTCGCTGCTCAACCTGTAATGGAAAAGGAAAATGTTTGACTTGCAGCGGAACGGGGCAGGTGGCAAAGAAAACTGTCTCACAAACCGATGACAGCTCTAAGGGGAATTCTTCGAGCAACAGCACCAGTAGTGGCAGCAGTTCAACAACAGAAACCTGTTCTAAATGCTCCGGCGGCGGCAAATGCAGCGTATGCGGGGGAACAGGGAAGAAATCCGTCACTTATAGCACGGGCAGAACATCTTCCATTAATTGCTCAACCTGTAACGGTACAGGGAAATGTAAAACCTGCAACGGCAGCGGTCAGGTAAAAAAGAAGGTGGTTGCCCAAGCTGACGGAACAGGAACCACGTCTGCCGGCTCTAGTGCAGGCACTGCCAAAAGCGGATCCAAAAGCAAACAGGACAGCAACGGTACTTCTCAAAATAAAACGGCTAACTATAATTGCTCCTATTGTGAAGATTATGGCGACTGCTCCACCTGTGACGGAATGGGGTGGTGTCCCAAGTGTTTAAGGGACGGCACTTTGGTATGCAGTAAATGCTCCGGCACAGGAACATGTTTAAGCTGCGGAGGATCAGGTGAAAAAAAGAGCTATGCCATGGGCGACGTTAAGACCAAAAAATGCTCCTCTTGTAGCGGAAAAGGTACATGCTCAAAATGTAAAGGCGAAAGAGAATTAAAATGCACTTATTGCAAGGGGCAGGGTGATTGTCCCACCTGTAAAGGATCAAAAATATGCACACACTGCAAAGGAAAATCGAGTAACTAAACAGTAAAAACGTTTTATGCAGGCATTTCATGAGCCATCAAACTAAAATAGAATGGAAAAAGTGAAAAAGTCCCCTTACAATCATCAGATTGATAGGGGACTTTTTTGAATTACATCTTTCCGTCCAACAGTACACGGTTCATGGCGTCAAATTCTGATGAAAATACAAATTCAGACAAATCTCTCCGCTCCCAAAATATTTCCTGTTACTGCCCCTGTCGAGTCGCCGTCCCCTCTATATTATCTCCTTGCATGTATACGCACTCCTTCAAACGATTACGCTTCCTCCCCAGGCAATATCTGCTTAACATTCTTCTCCAAAAGCCTGCGGGCTATCATAATCTGGTGCCCACAGCCCTTGCATTTTAGCCGGAAGTCCGCACCCACGCGCAAAACCTCCCACTCGCCGCTCCCACAGGGGTGCTGCTTTTTTAATTTCAAGACATCTCCCACATGGATATCCATTAATATCTCATCCTTTCTGCTTCCCGCGTCACAGCTTCATATTCCCCACGCATACATCCTTCACCACGCCAAAAAATTCCCGCAGCAGGTTATTCGGCAGCATGGCGGGATAAGACCCCGCTGACAGACCCTCCGCCTTCGCATAGCCCTTCTTACGCGCAATTCCCAACGCCCTGTACACATGAAAATTATTGGTGACGATCACCACGCTGTCCTGTGCCTTGTCCAAAAATACCGCGCTGAATTCCAGATTCTCACTGGTATTGGTAGACATGCCCTCCTGCATGATACGCTCCGGCGCAATGCCCGCATTCTCCAGATACCCCGCCATGCCTGCCGCCTCCGTCATCGGCTCGTTGCTCCCCTGCCCGCCGGACACTATGACAACCGTGTCAGGATTCTCCCGCAGGTACTCCACCGCCGCGTCCAGACGCTTCTGCAGCACATAGCTGGGACCGTGGCTTTTCCATTGCGCCCCAAGCACGATCATATAATCCGCACCTGACTGCGCTTTCTCGCCAAACCTGCTGAATATTAAGCCCTCCACGATGCACAGCAGTACGATGCCCACCACGGCGCATGTCCAAAACGCACGCCTGATGAACCTCGGAATATGCTCCCTCCATGCGGGACGGGCAAACAAGACCGACAGGATTCCGAAGCCCAACGCCATCACGCCCCAGATCAGGAAGAACCGCGACCCATATCCCATAAAGAAATAAATCGCCAGACAATACCCCAGACACAGAACCGCCAAAAGTCCCGCCGCCACAGCCGCCAACACTGTCCTCGCCTTAAGCCTGCTCTCCCGCCCCCGTTTATCCAGCTTGATGATCTTCCTGCTTTTCTCAAAAGGTATTAAATTATCTTTGGTGCTTTGATTCCTTCTTCTCATGAAATAACTATAACACAAAACCTTATACCGCCTCAATAGCACCTTTCTTAAGATTTTCTTATTTATCTCTTGTAAGCTTTTTGAGAATGGATTACAATAATATTTAGAAAAGAGAAAATCACAAAGCCGTCGATACGGCAGAATGAGAGGAAACATGAAAATACGACGCGCCGGAATGGAAGATATTCAGGGACTGGACAGATTGCTTGAGCAGGTGCTCAAAATCCACCACCAAGGCAGACCTGATCTTTTCAAGGACAACACCAAGAAATACTCGGATAAGGAGCTGCTCACGATTCTCGCCGATGACAAACGCCCGATCTTTGTGGCGACAGACGAACAGGAACATGTAATGGGCTATGCGTTCTGCGTGTTTCAGCAGCATTTGGACGACAATATCCTGACAGCCATCAAGACACTTTACATTGACGACCTCTGCGTGGACGAGCATCTGCGGGGACAACATATCGGAAGACAGCTCTATGAATATGTGCTTGCCTTCGCCAAGGAGCAGGGCTGCTACAACGTCACCCTAAACGTGTGGGCATGTAATGAAAGCGCCAAGGCATTCTATGAAAAATGCGGGCTGCTGCCGCAGAAGTTCGGAATGGAGAAAATCTTATAAAAACTCTTATAAAAATCAAGGAGGTTGCACCATGAGCGAAGCAGTAAACGAGTTAAAACAAATTATTGAGAAATATGACAACATTGTCTTTTTTGGGGGAGCGGGCGTCTCCACGGAAAGCGGAATCCCTGATTTCCGCAGCGTGGACGGCTTATACCATCAGCAATATGACTATCCCCCCGAGACAATCCTAAGCCACAGCTTCTATCGGGCGAAGCCCAAGGAATTCTACCGATTCTACCGCAACAAGATGCTTTTCTTGGACGCCAAGCCCAATGCCGCCCACCTAAAGCTTGCCGAGCTGGAGGCTAAAGGGAAGCTGCGCGCGGTGATCACCCAGAACATTGACGGGCTGCATCAGGCGGCGGGAAGCAAGGTCGTTTTGGAGCTCCACGGCTCGGTGCTGCGCAACTACTGCGAAAAATGCCATGCCCCCTATGACGTGCAATACATCATAGACAGCGAGGACGTCCCCGTCTGCTCCAAATGCGGCGGCTCCATCAAGCCCGACGTGGTGCTGTACGAGGAGGGTCTGAACGACCGGACCATCAGCGAAGCCGTTAGATACATCAGCGAAGCCCAAGTGCTGATCATCGGCGGAACCTCTCTGGCAGTTTACCCCGCGGCGGGATTGATCGACTATTTCAAGGGTGACAAGCTTGTCGTAATCAACAAGGCTCCCACCCCTAGGGATAAATACGCGGATCTATTGATTCAGGAGCCCATCGGGGAGGTTTTTGCACAAATCCCCTAACCATTTGTCCAATCAAACTATTGACTTATTTTCATATATTGCATATACTCACATTATAAGTTCGGCAAAAAAACAGAAATTTGCCAAAATTATAATAAAGGTGATATTTATGAATATGAAGAATGTCATTGAATACCTGCCTGTGGATAAAAGTTTTACAAAACACCAGTTCAGCAGCTTGGTAAGAGAAACAAATGCCAATTATTCGGAAAGCTCTATTTCGTGGCTATTATCAGAGCTGAAAAAAGAACATAAAATCGCCAGTATTGGACGAGGTGTCTATATCCGCATTACAGAGGAAAGCCCTAAAAAGGAATACTATTATGACCATCTTGAAAAATACCTCAAAATTGAGCAGACCATCAGCCGGGAATTTCCCCTTGTCGGATTCCAGATGTGGGAGATGTACCAGTTAAATGAATTTGTAAACCATTTATTTGGAAAAAACACTATATTTGTGGAAGTAGAAAATATGTGTGAGGCTCCGGTATTTGAAATGCTGCATGAAAGCTTTCCGAATGTGCTGTTCTGCCCGAATAAAGACATGTATTACAGACAGCGGGGGAACGATGATACAATAGTGGTTCAGAAATTAATTTCAGAAGCGCCCAAACCTGTTATGGGGCATTCTGTACTTTTAGAAAAGCTGCTTGTAGATCTGTTTTCAAAAAAGCTGACTGGCAGACTGATCAGCCAAAGTGAATATCAAGGAATTTATGAGGAAGCCTTTTCAAGGTATAACATTGATGAGATAAAAATGTTCCGCTATGCAAGACGGAGACATCTGGAGACAGAGATAAAGACTTTCTTGAAAGAAAAAACAAATGTGGTAATGAACTACCCCGCAGCAAGCTGCGGGGTATCAAGACCCCAAGTTCAAGGGCAAAGTTTGTTGCGCAGCAAGCTGCGGGGAATTAAACCCTATCTTTGATTAAAATACAGTCAGGAGGGTGGAATTGCTTTCAAAGGAGATATTCACACTGGAGTACATTAGAGAATTACAGGAACGCTATAAGAAAGATCCGGGATTGCTGGAAAGAGTCATGTATGCCTTTGGACTGTTGGAGGCACTGGCACAGGTGGGCATGAAGTTTATTTTTAAGGGAGGAACCAGTCTTCTCCTGCTGACCGAGCATCCGTTGAGGTTATCCACGGATATTGACATTATAGTAGAACCTGAAACTGATGTAGAGAAATTTGTGTTGGAGGCATCAAAAATTTTCCCGTTTAAGTGCCATGAAAAACAGATTCGAAAAGGAAAAAACAAAATAAAGAAGGAACATTACAAATTTATATATGATTCTCCAATCCTAAAAAAAGATTTCTATATTCTGTTGGACATAGTATTTATGGAAAATCCTTATGCTACACTGATAGAACGAAAAATACAAAATGACGTCCTGCTCACTGTCGGGGAGCCATCAAAAATAGTAATGCCAAGCGCGGACTGTATCTTAGGCGACAAGATGACAGCATTTGCACCCCACACAACAGGTATCCCAATTGGGATAGGAAAAGAGCTTGAGATCATGAAACAGATGTATGATGTAGCCACCCTTTCAGAGATTTTCATGAACCAGCAAGAACTATGGGAGACATATGACAGGGTGGTAATGGAAGAAATTGCTTTTCGGAATATTGCAGAGGACAGGGACAGTGTATTGCGGGATACAATCCGTGCAACAGCCTGCATTATCGGAAGGGGCTATACAGACCCAGAGGAATACCCATTGTATGTAGAGGGAGCTGCTGCCCTTGACAGCCATATCCTGCAGGGAAAATATAACAGGGAAATGGCAGCCATAAATGCCTGTCAAGTGATGTACCTTGCAGCCTGTATATTAGAAAGAAAGCCATTCAAAAAGTTAGATAATCCAAAGAAATATATATCCGAAAACATGTCGGGGAGCAGATATAATAAACTGTCCTATATAAAAAAGCACAAACTGGAAGCTTATGGCTATCTCGTAGAGGCAGTACGCATTCTGGAGGAATAAGGACGGTAATATGAAAAACCTCGTTCTCACGAGGTTTTTCATGTTTCCTAAGAGGCGCCAACCAGATTTGAACTGGTGATAAAGGTGTTGCAGACGTATGCCCTTGCGCACACAACACCGCATCTACACCCGTTTCCCACTCCTGTCGCTCCTCATGACCACCTTAAGCCCACCTTATTACGTGGAAGCGGTCAGTCTTATAAGCTAGTCTGATTATAGCATGGCATATCCCTAAAATCAACACTTTTTGGGGTATATGCCATGCTTTCAGACCATTATTACTCCGTTCTAAAACAATGAAGGAGACACATATGGATTATCAATTAGAAATCAAACAAATCGTGGACTACCCACGGTGCCGCATT
>JAMPHH010000011.1 GCA_023663505.1 Muribaculum sp. | reverse complement strand
GGGATTATAGTGATCCCGAAACCGCAATTGTTGGAACGGTGTTTCACGCATTTGAGTGGTTGTTCGTAAGAATAGCACCGCTCGCCTTGCTTGGAACAATCGCTGGAATTTGCTTGACATGGAAGAAAATGTGAAATCCCTTATCTTTTTGAGAAGTGAGTTTAAGTTTCATAATTCCAGTTTATCTGCTAACTGGATTTTCGGGCATTTTTTGTCCTTGACAAATCGTTCTGAAGTCAACTTCGTTGACTTGGCTCATTGCTCGCGGGAGTCAAGGATTGCCACTTAACTCGCAGTTAAATAATCCTGTCCATAAGTTAATTTTACCTCTATTGCCAATGTGCTTCCAAGACCTTATACTGAATTTAGCAGCTGCCAAATGGTAACAATTAATGGAGGAACAAAAAGCTATGGAAAATAAATTAGGAAACAGAATCATAAAGCTTCGCAAGGCAAAGAACATGACACAGGAGGCCCTAGCCAAGGAGCTGGGCGTGTCCGCACCCGCTGTCAGCAAATGGGAAAACGACAGCTCCCTTCCTGACGTCACACTGCTCTGCCCTTTGGCAAGAGCGCTTGACACTGATTTAAACACCCTATTCTGCTTTGAGGAGACAATGCCCGACACGGAGCTTAAGGAGGTCGGTGCAAGGCTTACCAACATGATTTATGCGGGCAATGGCTATGAAGCAGAGAAAGACCTTGTCACACTATTGAGAAAATATCCCTCCGATATTGTGTTAAAAATCTCTGCCATTTCCCTTTACAGTATATTATTGCCCGCCATCGCCGACGCGACAGATGAGGATAAACAAAGGTGGAGTGAGCAGAAGAAGGAACTGGCTCAGTGGATTTATGACAGTCAAGACCCCACCTATCGCAAGGTCGCCATCAGCATGCTCGCCTCTATCGCCATTGAGGAGGAGGATTTTGACAGAGCGAAATGTCTTTTGCAGGAGGTCGAGAAATCCTTTGTGGATTATATGGATTTTACAATGCTCGAGGTCAGCCTGCATTTAAAGAAGGGCGAAAAGGAGCAGGCAATGCAAATCCTGCTGCGCCAACAGAAGCTCTCCACAAGGCAGCTTCTAAGCGCCATGACAGGAATGCTTCGGGCGGATATGGAGCCGAGTAAGGAGCAAATCCTGACGCTCTGCGAACAGATGCAGACGCTTGAGGAAATGTTTCCTGTTGAGACTCCGTCGTGTGAATTTATATATGCGGAGAGCTACATTCGCGCCGATGAGCATGAGAAGGCATTAGAGCACCTTGAAAAGGGCATTATGAACGCATCGCCTGCGCTAAAGCCGATTATTCTGCAGGCGCTGTCCTCCGATGAATGCTTTGAACCTGTCCGAAACGATTCGCGTTTTATCAGTCTGGTTGAGCGGTTAGAGTCAGACGGATAAGCAGAAAAACCCTGCAGCAAAACCTTGCAGCAAAAACCTTGCTTCAGGCCTCAGAAAAACATGAGGTTTGAAGCAAGGTTTTATATTCAAGTTAATAGTCAATCATAGATAAAAAATTTTCCCGTCGTCCATGCGGTACACTGACATTTTCCCGCCCTGCTTGCGGTGTCCCGCGCCGGAATCTATACACATATATGTATCTTCAATTATGATCTCATAAGAGCCGTCCTCTCTGGTATACATGACCGGAGTATGACCCACGATCAGAAACTGCTTAAATCTCTTGGTGACGGTTCTTGGCACATAGAATAAATCATTGGATATCAGATACTCAAATTCATTTGCCTCCACTGCCTTTTCAATGGACGCCGAAACATCAATGCCCTCCGCAGCCTCTACTATATAATCCGCATGTATGCCGGAATGCGTCAGGACGATTTCCTTACCGTCGCTATTCGTAAGCGCCTCATAATGCTTTAAATTTTTGATGAAATGATAACGGTCTTCCCTTTCCCCTTCCGATAATTTCTGAAGCTGCTCCGCCGTCTGCGCTCCGCCCCAAGCCGACCACTGCCTTATGCTTAACGTGCCCTCAAGGTACATCTGTGCAAACAGCTCATGATTTCCTTTGAGCAACCGCATGGGCTTCGTCTCCGATTCGCAGTACGGACGCACAAAATCAAGCAGCGCAATGCCCTCCGTCCCCCTGTCCAAGACATCGCCCAAAATATACATCACGTCCGAAGTATAGTCAAAGCGAATTGTATTTAATAATTTCTTGAATCTTTTCAAATCACCATGTAAATCACTCGTTAGATATATAGACATCTGACACCTCAAAGGGAATCCTTTTTTCCCTAGTCATTTTTTTCGCAAATATAGTAATTGCAGTAGTCATATTCATACCAAGTTCTTGGCAAGTCTGCTCCATATTCTTTTTTAGTTCTTCATCCATATGAATATTTACTAATGTTTGTGCCATCATGATT
Organism: Muribaculum sp.; assembly: GCA_023663505.1. Classification (GTDB taxonomy): domain Bacteria; phylum Bacillota; class Clostridia; order Lachnospirales; family Lachnospiraceae; genus Acetatifactor. The sequence continues at coordinate 72,507 of JAMPHH010000011.1, read as the reverse complement.
TTCTTTCTCATTTCTACTGCAATAAGATTATCATGCCATAAATATAAAGTCAATATACGCTTCAAAAATGATTGAATTAAAAAAGAATGTATATTATAATATACAAAACGAAAAAGAGTATATCAGGGGGTATTTATGAGTACGTTAGAATATACCGTTTCCATGCTTGAAACAATGCCAGAAGATAAATTAAAAGAAGTTCAAAGATATATTCAATATCTTATTTTTAGGGATATGGACGATATGCCTATGGAATTTCTTGGTGAAGATATAATTGTCCAACAACTTACCGACTCCATGAAAAAGAGCGATATGGGAGCAACAACACCGGCTAATATTGTATCGCAGCGAATGAAGGAGAAATATGCAATATAATGTAGAAATTTCTGATTTGGCTAATCAGCAATATGACAGATTCCTGAATTATATTTACAATGTGCTTATGAATCCACAAGCAGCAGCCAGTCTAATGCAGGATTTTGACGATACAATAAAGATTCTTGAGGGGCAGGCAGATAATTTAGGATATTGCAATAGCGAACGTCTAAGAAAATTAGGGTTCCATAAAATTCATTTTCAGAAACATAGATATTTACTGGTATATCGGGTTAAGCAGGAAAATGTGATAGTCGAAGGTATGTACCATGAGTTACAGGATTATGAAAATGCAATCGGATAAGCTCCCGATAAGCTCGTTTATGCTCTTATTATCTCTTGTACGTCCCTTTTACTTGATAGCCATACAACCTTATCACCATATTTATCCAAAATCTTCTTTATTTCCTGTAGGTTCTCGTGCTGAAAGGTTTCTGTCCATTTCAATAGATCATAGACAGATTTCAAGGTTTCCTTCTTGCCCTTTTGTATTCCTAATTTCCTTTTTATAGAGCGTATGATAATCCTATTGACATATAAATATCTTGGCATATCTAAAACATAGATTATATCGGCTTCGTCAAAGCTCTGTTGAACCCATTTATAATATACGCCCTCTATTATCCACTCACGATTGCATAATATCTCTTGCAATAACGCCTTCCTCTTTTCAGGAGGCATTTTTACTCCGTATTCCTGAGCGTTATTATCCCATTGGATATCATCTAAGTCAAAATGAGGAATATTGTATTTCTTTGAAAGAGCCTTCGCCAAATAGGTTTTTCCGGAACCACTGCAGCCAATTATATGAATTTTCACAAGTTATTCCCCCCTCAAACCAGTCTCGGCATTTCTCCTATTCAAGATGAACTGTTTTAAATTTGTTGTGTGATTATATTTTACGGAGGCTGCTTTGTCCTTTTGAATGATAATGTCATTCAAATCAAGGCCATTCAATGCAGCGATAGCTACAGCATAATGTATTACATCTGCCAATTCATTGCCCAATTGAGCCTGCAAATCCTCATCTTCAGATGATTTTCTGCCGGCTTTTTTATTTAATACCTCGGCTACCTCTCCGACTTCTTCAACAAGCTTCATAAACAGGCTCTGGTCAACCCCGCCATTGTGATAATGGTCAAACAGATACGCTTCCAATTCCTCTATCGTAACCTTCATAGCAACCCCTCCCTATGCATTTTAGCATACTCTTTTAAAAAACGCCATATCCATCTCCATTGGGGAACCTGAATATATAAATGGAGAAGCCGTTGTCCCTCTGCCCGTATTCCTTTGGCAGGTATTCCGCGGGAAAGACGATATCTTCCTCCTCGATAAATTGCAGGAAAACATACGCGATCCTCCCTTCCCCTAGCAGCAAAGCATATTCGTAGCAGTGGTTATCGGCGTCTATCGTCACATAGGCGGGATACGCAAAGGATTCCGTGTCATACACGATCGACTGCACTCTGCCCTTATACTCCTCCCGTATCCCCTTCAATCGCTCGATTTCCTTGGTATAATCGTCCTCCTCATAACCGCACTCCAGATAAATCTGAGCTGTCGGGTCAAAAAGGGTGTCCGCATAATAATACGAATATTGGAATACCTCCGCACGGCTGTCAAGCTGCCTCGGAAAAATATCCAGTCCGCTGTATCCGTTAAAGCCCTCAAACACCCCATAATCGTCTATATCCGTGGTCGTAATATAATCCTGCTCTCCCTCCGCCACCGCAAGGCTGAACAGCCCTACCATCAGCAGAACTCTTAGCACAACGATTACAAGGATAATGCCGAATATGATTCCAATCGTGGCAAAAACCGTGTTTCGCTCTTTGATTTTTTTCTTTACCTTCCGCATGGAGGATAGCTGCTGTTCTTCATAGCCTGCGCTGTCTATCGAAACACTTTGCCGCATTCCCATATAGATATTTTGGCATTCCTCACAGGCGCTGATATGCTCCTCCACCGCCTGCGCACTGTCCCTGCTGCATACCTGATCGCAATATAAAGGCAATAAATCTCGAATCAAATCACATGAATATTTCATCTCATTTCCTCCCTGATCATCAATTTGGCCCGGTGATAGGTCACTCTCGCCCAGCTCTCCGTTTTCCCATGAATACTGCCAATCTCCTTAAAGCTCAACTCGCCGAAGGTTCTCATCCAGAACACCTCCTTGTACGGCTCCTGCATCTTGTGCAGAATCACGTGAATCTGCTCCGCGGATTCCCTGTCAATTATTTTTTCCTCGATACTCCCCTCCGCCGCAATATCCTCAAAGGAACTCTCGGGGTCGATTTTTTTCTTCCTGCAGTAATTATAAAATGTATTTTTGGCAATCTGTATGATCCACACATTGACCTTACATTCCCCATGAAAGGTATCCATCTTTTCCAACACCTTGAAAAACGTGTCCTGTGTGATCTCCTCCGCGATATGCTCATTCCTGCACAATCCCAGCACATAGAAGTAGACCTGACTGTAATACCGCTTATATAATTCCTCAAAAGCACTCATCACGCCACCCCTTTCCCGTGCCCTTCATACATATGACACATCAGCTTCAAAAACGTTACAAAATTTTGTCCTGACTTGGCATTCCTTATTTACTTCGGTTATCCGTTACAGATATTTTACGGTTTTGCCGTCCATATGGCTAAACTGTCTCGGATTTTGGTGCAGAATACGCATCAAAATCTCCCGCGATTGCACCTTGAATAGCAACAAGCTGTAACATGGTTTACAAATGTTAATATGCGTTGCGAGCAATCAGGCACTGATTGCTTGCAATCACGCGCTGATTTTGTTAGATTAATCTCATGAACATCAGAAAAGGAGAAAGCTATGCTTCAGGATAATTTGAGCAGCCTTCGCAAGAAGAACGGCTTGACACAGGATATGCTCGCATCAAAGCTTCATGTGACGCGGCAGACAATCTCAAAATGGGAGAAGGGCTATTCCGTCCCTGACGCGGACATCGTGCTGAAAATAGCAGAGATTTTTGACGTGGACGTCAGCGCACTCTTGGACACTACAATTCCAAATGTAGCTAAGGAGGACGCGATCGCAAAGCAGTTGGCGCGAATCGCGGAGGAGATGTCTCTGAATAACCGCCGCAGGAAGCGGCTTGGGAAGATACTTTTCGCTGTCCTTCTGGCGTTTGCCTGCATTGCCGCTTATCAACTGTTTCTGCATAAGAACACGGCGCAGTACAGCTATATCGGGACACAATCCCTGTTGCGTGATATCTCCGAGGTCACGGACAACGATACCAAGGAATGGCTTCAGACCTGCGACAGGCAAGGGGCAGAATACTATATTTTGTTTTCCGAGTATTCCCCTGCCGAGATTAGCGAGGGACACGTTGGGAAAATACTGCTCTACGCTCCGAACGGCTTTTCCGATTTGCAGTTTTATTTTAACGAGGATTCAACACTCTTTCACAAGGGCAAAAGAATAGATTTGCAGCTTGGCGCGCCCTATACGGAGGAAACGACCTATTATCTGGCTCTCATAGAGACACCGCAGAACAATATCTCCGCAATCACGCTGCAGGATTTGAGCGGGAGTACGCTCACTCCCGTCATTACCAAGACGCACAACCTATTCTATGTATTCGGGAGCTATTACGAATACTATTATCCTGATGGCTGTGACATGGATATGCAAAGTGCGAGCACGGTCGATTCCTTCCTAAGCCGCATGTCAATAGAGGAGCATTTTGGACGCTTTCAATATACTGTGTCGGGAGATAAGCTCCATCTGACATTCGAGACAACGCTTGACGCTCAGGCTGACGAGAAAATACGCTGCATGGGGCTTATGTTCATTGCCAGAATGCGGGGCTGCGAGAGCTTCTCATGGAGTTATCCTGACGGTAACGGGAATGCCGTCACCGAGGAGGTGACGAGAGCCGAGTTCAACTCCATGTTTCCGAACGGCTATCACCGCACATGGGAGGAATTCCGGACACTCTGCCCCGATTGAGACATAGCAAAAGAGGGGCAAAAAGCTGCCCCTCTCAATCCATCTAATCTCTTAATTCTTACACCCGCAGTCCTCGCACCTGTCAAACCCGGGATTGAACGCATAGAAGTTCTTGGAATCCAGCTTATCCTGCGTGATGCGCAGAGCCTCGCCGAATCTCTGGAAATGCACCACTTCCCTCTCACGAAGGAATTTGATAGGCGCCGCCACATCGGGACAATCCTTCACCAGTCGCAGGATATTGTCATAGGTGCTTCTCGCCTTCTGCTCTGCTGCCATATCCTCGAACAAATCCGTGATGATATCCCCCTTGCTCTGGAACTCACAGGCGTTGAACGGGATACCGCCTGCCGCCTGAGGCCACAAGCCCAAGGTGTGATCCACATAATATTTGTCAAAACCACTTTTCTCAATCTCATCCATGGATAGGTTTCTGGTCAGCTGATACACGATCGCCCCCACCATCTCCAGATGCGCCAGCTCCTCGGTTCCGATATCATTCAAAAGCCCCGCCACCTCCTTGTAGGGGGTAGCAAACTTCTGGGACAGGTAACGCATGCTCGCCGCAAGCTCTCCGTCAGGTCCTCCAAACTGGGAGATGATCGCCTGTGCAAGCTTCGCATTGGGCTCCTTGATATTCACGGGAAATTCCAATCTTTTCTCATAACTCCACATTATCCACACACTCCTTCCCATGGCAGGGGAGCCGCGCCCCATCTCCACTCCTGATTGCTTTCAGCCAGATCCACCCTGAGCGGGAAATAATTCTTGGAGAACTCCTTCTCCATCTGTGTCTTAATGCGGTTGTAATGGTTAAAATATTCTATGGCATTGCGGTCATGGGGGTGAGTATCCAGATAAAGCGCAAGCTCTGTCACCGTGAAGCCGACAATGCCAATGTCTCTGAGCATCTGATCCTTATTATTCATCACACACATCTCCCTCCCGTAAAAGGCTTATTCAATTCCGGAAAGACGGTGCCGATGCAATATGCCTTCTCCAAATCTTCATAGATACCCTCAAAGCGCTGCCAAGGTACATATGCCATCGCGATCGGAAACTGCTCGGAATGCTCATCTAATCTAAATTCCTGCATGATACATCCTCTCATACTTTTTAAATGATGTTAATAGTATTGTATGATGCAGTTAAAATTTGGTGAGTTTCAGACAACACCCTTATGGGCGTCAAATACTCCTCACAGCTTATCCCTTACTTCACCTGCTTCCTCGCCCCCGGCATCCGCCTGCGGATCAGCCGATCAAACAGCTTCCCGACATTCAGCGGAAAAAGCGGATAGGCATAGCTTCTGCGCGACACCGTTCGGTTACAGAATACCGCGAGCACGGCGAGCACGATCCCCGCCACATATCCCCACAGCCCGAAGATCGCCGTCAGGATCAGATTCAGGATACGCATGAATTTCAACGCGTACCCCAGCTCATAGTTGGCTTGGGTGTAGTTGGCGATCGCCACAAAAGCCATATACAGCATCACCTCCGCCGAGAACCACCCGCTGTTGACAGAGAATTCCCCCAGTACCAACGCCGCCATGACACTTAAGGGCGTGCTCAGCATATTCGGGGTGTTCACAGCCGCGAGCTTTAGCCCGTCAATCGCAAGCTCCAGAATCAGGAATTGCCACAGCAGGGGAATATTGGGCTCCTCCTGCAGCATGATAAACGAGAAGCTCTCAGGTACATACTGCGGGTGGTTCATCAACAGCAAAAAGGTCGGCGTGAGAATATAGGTCAAAATCGCGATCAAAAAGCGCGTGAGCCGCAGATAGGTTCCCGTGATGGGCGGGAAATAATAATCGTCCGCCTCATCAATCACGTCAAAGATAGTGGTGGGAATGATCATGGCGGAGGGCGAGTTGTCCACCAGTACAATAATATTTCCCTCAAGTATCTGCGCCGCCGCGGTATCCGGTCTCTCGGTATATTTAAACTTCGGGAATGGATTAAACCATTTCCTTCGGTATATACACTCCGCCAAGCTCTCCTGATTCATGGTCAGCGATTCCACATGAATCCCATTGATCTTCCCGCGAAGCTCCTCCAGAAAATCCTGATCCACCCGATCCTCCATATAACAGAGCACGATATCCGTGTGTGAACACTCTCCCGCGTTCAGCATTTCCATGCGAAGCTGATCGCTGCGGATACGGCGTCTTATCAATGCGGTGTTGAACACCACCGTCTCCACGAAGCCGTCTCTGGAGCCCCTCAGCACCTTATCCTTGTCAGGCTCCTCCACACTGCGGGCAGGATAAGTGCGGGAATCGATCAGGATCGCCTTCTCGTACCCCTCCACAAACAAAAGAAACATACCCGAGAGGAGCGAGAGCATCAGCTTCTCCAAATCCTCCTCCACCTCAACCTCGATATGTGGAATATACTGCTTCACCAAGGTCTCCGCGTCCTTCGGCACGTCCTCTGGCTTCATATCCATAAAGTATTGTAGGATTTTCTGTATCAGGTCGTCCTTACAGAAGCCGTCAATAAGGTACATACACGCATTCTTGTCTCCGATGCTCATGGTTCTGTGCACCACGTCAAAATTGTGCTCCACCCCCAGCAGTCTGTCCATATAATCCATGTTTTCCTGCAAATTCTCGGATATTTTCCTCATAAAAAACCTCCCGTCGCGGCACTATATACTACGTCTAGTGTCACCCGGAAGGTTTAAAATTATACTTATGATACTTGCCGCGGACTACTCCCTCGTGGTACTCCCAAAGCCGCCGTTTCTCACGCCGTCCGCCTCGTCATCAACGGTGATGCCATATTCGAGGAAAATCCCCTGCACGATTCCCATGCCCGCCGTCACGTCCACGGTTCTGCCCTCATTGGAGTCATTCGTGAGCTTCACGAAAATATGCCCCTCATTGTCAGAGTTAAAATAATCGCTGTCTATGATCCCCACCGTGTTATTCATCTGCAGGCGGAATTTGAAGCCAAGACCGCTGCGGGGATAGAGCTTCAACACCCAGTCCTCCTCCATTTTCACGCGGATACCCGTGGGAATCTTGATGGTTGCCCCGGGCGGCAGCGAGAAGGCAAAGGGCGCATGGAAGTCATAGCCCGCGCTCCCCTTGGTGGCGCGTCTTGGCAGTTCAAGACTCTCGTACATATCGCAGATATCAGCCTCCGTATATTGGGGAAAATCCTCCCTCATGGCATTCATGAAGTTCTCGGGACTCACCTTAAAAAATTGAGCAATCCTGCGCATATCTCTCCTCCATATCAATATGTGGTACAAGCATCGAGTAAGGAAGCTTCCCTCTACTCGCCGTGCGATCCGCATGCTGTAAAGCAGCTAAGTTCCATATGTAGCTCTGCGCACTAGAGCACGCATGACGTGACCTGCGCACTGGCGGTGGGGTGCGGGACAAACCGCTCCTTCTCGTCAGCGTAATCCCTGCTGTGCAATATCGGAATGAGCGGGTCTGACTGCTTCATGGTGCGCTTCACGTCAATCACCCGCTGATTCCTGCTCCCCTTCCAAAGAAGCTTCGCGTCCTTCTCCTCCGCATGGAACTCACCGTCCACCACCACATCTATATACTGCATCATGGGATAATAAAGTATATTCTCCCAGACATCTCCCGTGTATAACCAAATCGTCTTATCAGGGTATTTGGCTTTGATCTCGGACATGAAATTGCGCACATCTAACCGATTGGACGGGTGCAGCGGGTCTCCGCCCGAAAAGGTGATGCCTGAGATATACGAATGGTCTAATTGTTCATAAATCTCCTGCTTTGCCGCCTCGTCAAAGAGCAGCCCGCCGTCAGGATCCCATGTGACGGGATTGTGGCAGTCCTTACAGCAGTGATTGCAGCCGGCAACCCAAAGCACCACGCGCAATCCGTCGCCGTTTAGCATATCATCTTTTGTTATGTTATGATATCTCATCCCTACATACTCTTCCTTTCGGCAATCTCAGCCATCTTAGCGTCATTCAGGCGCGTGTCGCCATGTACGCGGGAGTAGGACAGATAGCCGTTCATCCTGTCGATCTTGGTCAGATTGCGGCTGCCGCACTTGGGACACACATCCATCTCCAACTCCTGATGCCCACAATCGTCACAGTAGGCGAGGGAAAGATTGACCCCTTCATAGAATCCCATGTCCATAGCCCTGCGAATCAGGGTTTTCACTGCCTCGATATTATAATCAATCGGATACTTCACATATTGAATCTTGCCGCCGTTGGAGAGATCCCAGAAACGCTCCTCCAAATCCTGTTTCTCGATGGGCGTAATGTCCTCTGTCACATGACAGTGGAAGCTGTTGGACACATATTCTCTGTCAGACACCCCTTCCACGATACCGTATTTCTTGCGGAATTGTTTCACCTGCAGCCCGCAGAGATTCTCCGCGGGAGTGCCGTAGATCGCGTAAAGATTGCCATCTGCCTCCTTATATTCCGAAATCTTCTGGTTGATATGCTCCATCACCTCGAGGGCAAATGCGCCGTCCTCCACCAAGGATTTGCCATTGTAGAGCTCCTGCAGCTCGTTTAACGCCGTGATGCCAAAGCTTGCAGTGGCTGCCTTGAGCAAGGGCTTGATCTTGTCGCTAAGCTTCAGATTCCCTCCCAAGAACCCGCCCTCACAGTAGGCAAGCGGGTTGGTGGACGCCCGCATCTCCCCCAGATACGCATAGGTTCGAATATGAAGCTGACGGATCAGATTCAGGTAATAATCCAAAACCTCGTAAAAATCCCTGCTCTCCTTGCGCGCCTTCGCCAATATCATGGGCAGGTGCAGAGAGACCGCGCCTATATTGAAACGCCCTACAAAAATCGGGGAATCATTCTCATCTGCCGGGTGCATGCCGCCCCTCTCATACCAAGGAGACAGAAAAGCACGACAGCCCATGGGAGAGACGATCTTGCCGTATTGCTTATACATGCTCGCCACATAGCCCTTGCCCGTGAGACTGAGCCAGTCGGGATACATGGTCTTGGCGGAGCACTCCACGCCCGCCTCGAACACGTCCTCCAATTCCTTGCCGGGACCGTGAAGATTCTCATCATACAAAAATACGATCTTTGGAAACAAAACGGGCTTCTTGTGATCCTTCTTGCCCTGTCCCTTTCTGCGGACATTCAGCATCGTGATGGTCGCAAGCTTGGCAAATCTCCCCGTGCCCGTGCCCGCCGTGACGGTGATAAAGGGATAGTCCCCGCGACTGGAAGCAACCGTGTTGAACTTGTACTCCCACCCTTGGAAGCCCTGCTCGAACTCCCGCACCACGTCCGCATACGCCTCTGCCTGCGCAGTGTCCTCGTCCACGCCTAACTTAGTGTATTTCTCAATATTGCGCTTGTAGGACTTCTCCGCGTAGGGCTCTAATATCAAATCCACGCTTGGCACGGTAAAACCGCCGTACTGTTGGCTCGCCGCACTCAAAACGATATCCCCGATAACGTCAAATGCCACATCTAAGGACTTGGGCTCATTATACCAGATATTCCCCATCTCAAAGCCGCCCGTGAGAACGTTCTGCACGTCGAACAGACAGCAGTTCATGGTGTCTCGTCTGGCGGACATATCATGAACATAAATATAGCCGTCCCTGCACGCCTGAATCTCCTCCGTCGTCAGGAAGAATTTCTGGTACAGCTCCTTGTTAAGCTGGTTAAAGATCAGGCTTCTCTTGGTGGAGACCAACGCGGAATCCGTGTTAGCATTCTCCTTGTCCCCGATATACATGATCGACTGGCTTTTCTTGTACACATCGTCGAGCATACGCACGAAATCCTGCTTGTAATTGCGGTAATCGCGATAGCTTTTCGCCACCACGGGCTTCACCTGCTCCAACGCGCTCTCCACGATATTGTGCATGATGGGAATGGGAATCTCGTCCACATCTAACTCATTGACCTTGTCCACCACAAATTGGCATATGCTGCGCTCCTCCTCCTCGGTGAACTTGGTCAGCGCCCTATACGCGCTCTTGCCCACGGCATTGATCACCTTCTGTACATTGAACGCCTCCTTGCTGCCGTCCTTCTTGATCATATAGACGGTACGCTCAGGCTTGTACTCCGCTCCAAAATTGACATCTGCCGTGGTTGTCTGGTCAAAATTACTGCTCATATTCCTTCCCTTCCCTACTGATAGTCTCTCCCGTCGAAGCCAAAAGGCAGGCAAACCCGCTTGTAGTCCAAATGCTTTACTCGAACAGGCTTCTCTCGGCAAAGATACAATATATAGTGTTATTTATTCTCCGAAAACAATATATTGAGTCGCTTATGTATCAGTATAAGAAAGAATCATCGGATTGTCAACAATCCGCGAGCATAAAAAAGTAACAAAAAAGGCGTCCTAATTTTAGACACCTTTTCATAATTTTGCTCTTGACTATGCAAGTATGCCGCTCTGACACACCTTGTCGAGTGCCTGCCTGATCGTCTCCACGGGAAGCACCAGAGCAAAACGCACATGCCCCTTTCCAAGCTCTCCAAAGCTGCTGCCGGGGGTACAGAGCACGCCCGTCTTCTCCAACAGCTCCATCACGAATTTCACATCGTCCCCGCCAAAACGCTCGGGAATCCTTGCCCATGCAAACATCGTGCCCTGACTGCGCTCAAATTCCCACCCAAGCTCCGTAAAGCCGTCACACAGCGCATTGCGTCGCTTCTCGTATTCCGCACACTGGGCTCTCACCATATCGTCAGGTCCCGTGAGCGCCGCGATCGCGCCGTACTGCACCGGAAGGAAGGTTCCGTAATCAATCTGGGAACGCAGCTTCTTAAAGTTCTGTATCACGGTCTCGTTGCCCGCCAAGAAGCCCATTCTCGCCCCCGTGTAATTAAAGGATTTGGACAAGGAATAGAACTCCACCGCAGCCTCCTTTGCCCCCTGAAATGACAGAATGGAACGTCCCACCCTGCCGTCATATATGATATCCGAATAGGCATTGTCATGAACGATCAGTATCTCGTTCTCGACTGCCCATGGAATCAGCCTTTCATAAAAGGAATCCGGCGCGGCTTTGCAGATAGGATTCAAGGGGTAGGATACGATCATCAGCTTCGCCCTCTGCCCCTCGCCCGCGTTCTTCCCATACATGGACGCGATCCTGTCCAAATCGGGCAGATAATCATTCTCCCCAAGCAGCTCATAATTGACCAGCTTCGCCCCCGCAAGAGCAGGTCCTATGGCAAAGATCGGATAGCCGGGGTCAGGCACCAGTACAATGTCCCCCTCGTCCACCAGACTTAAGCCCAGATGCGCGATACCCTCCTGAGAACCGTAGACACTCATGATCTCTGAAGATTTCAGCTCCACCCCGTAACGGGTCCGATATCTCGCAATCGCCGCGTCGATCAACTCAGGCAGATCCCGCAGCGCATATTTATAATTCTCAGGCTTTGACGCCGCGCCCGCGACAGCGTCCATGATATGCTTTGCAGGCTGAAAATCCGGCGTTCCCACGGAGAAATTGTATACCTTTCCGCCGCCTTCCTCCACCTCCTGCTTTTTCTCATTTAACACCTGAAAGATTCCCTCCTCAAAACCCTCCATGCGCTTTGACACTCTTATCTGCATCTTTCCTACACTCCTTTACAGCTATTTAAATCTGTTCAATATCTCTCTAAAATCCCCGCGAGCCACTCCCTGTATTGCTCCCTGACCCGCTCGGGCGAAACGACCTCCGCCTCCGACCCGATTCCCGCAAGCCACCCGAAGAATTGTCCGCTGACCGCCACCTTGACCCGAACCCGAAAGCTTTCGTCACCCATGGGGCGTATGTCCGCCTCCCTGCCAAAGCGGTCGAGCACCACGCCCACCAGTCTGTTGGGAAAGCATAATGTCACCGTCTCCTCCTCGCCGCTGAACATTCCGAAGGTCTGGTTGGTATAGTCAGTCAGCCCAAGCCTGTCGAGCTTGTCCAAGCCCTCACGCTTCTCCTTTGACACCTCCACGCTTCCCATCTTGTCCACGCGGTAATGCTTTAACACGCCGTCCCGCGCGTCTATTGCCGCCAGATAATAATTCTCCTCCCGCCAGATCAAAGCCCAAGGGCTGACAGTTCGTCTCCCGCCACGGGGAACCAGTCTTTTCTCCAGATTCCATTCCAGATATGTGAAGGTAAGCTGCCTGTCCTCCTGAATCGCCCTGTGTATATTGTCTACATTATAATAAATACTCTCATTCTCCGTCTTGATGCGTCCCACCACATAGACCTGACGCTGCAGCTTGCCCGCGTCATGCTTTCCCGCCATTTTCTCAAATTTCTTGATCAGCTCCCTCGATTTCCTCGAGGTGATAAAACGCGCGGACTGCACCACATCAACCAACAGCTTTAGCTCCGCCAGCTCAAAGTCCCTGCTCGCCAGATAGTATCCCCCGCCCCTGCGGTTGGAAACCGTGATGATATCATAGCCAAAATCTACCAATCTGGCAATATCGCTGTAAACCGTCTTGCGCTCACAGGCGATTCCTTCCGCCTCCAAGCGGCTGATAATCTCCGCAGTAGTCATAGGGTGCGCTTCGTCCGTGTACTCCTCAAGCATCTGCAATATATACAATATCTTAAGCTTCTGCCCCTCTGCCTTAGCCATAATTACCCTTCAATCTCCAACACATCAAAAATCTGCTCTAAGCGGCTGATCTCGTAATTTGGACGAAACTGCTCATAGAGCGCCGCCACCGCGCTATCCTTTTCCCAAATATCCTCCGGACGATACCAACATGTGGGAATCCCGCTCAGCACGCCTCCCTTGATATCACTGCTGAGAGAATCGCCCACGACCAAAATACGGGCTTTATCCGTCTCACCGCCAGTCTCCGCAATCGCCTTCAGACAATACTCGAAGAATCCCTTATGGGGCTTTGGCGTCCCCACCTGCTCCGAGATAAACACACCGTCCATCAGCTCATACAGCCCCGCAAGCCTCAGCTTGCTCTCCTGTGTGGAGACGACGCCGTTGGTGATCACATACTGCCTAACCCTGCCTTGAAGCGTTTGGCATATTTCAAGGGAATTCTCCTGATATCGATAGACATCGCCCAGACGCCGCTGATACTCCTGCGCAAATGCCTCCGCGTCCACCCCTTCAATGCCATATTCTTCAAACAGGCTGATGAAGCGCCCCGTGAAAAGCTGCTGCTGCGTGACCTCTCCAAGCTCCAATCGCTTCCAATAGCCATCGTTGATCTCCTTATATCGCCGCAGCATCTCCTCCGCGACCTCCCGCCCGACGCTCTGAAAGCATTTGGTGAGAGCAATCCTTTGCGAATAAACAAAGTCCAATAAGGTGCCATCAACGTCCCACAGCACGGTACTAAAACGGCTCATCTCGGTCTCCTCATCTTATAAAATCAACAACCCTCATGGGAGTCAACAACCCCGCTACAAGCACTGGCACAAAGTCAACTTCATTGCTCGCGGGAATTAAAACAGGCTCCCGCTCCACAAAGCGAAAGCCCGTTGAATGCACAAGCCTCCGGATCAGGACTGCTCCGCAGCCGTCTCGCTCTCCGCCTTTTCAGCCTTTGCATTTGCGCTCTTGCGCAAGGTGATCCCGATAAAAACTGCCGCTCCGCCCACAACCACAAAAATGATCAACAACAATAAATATGATACAAAACTATTCAAAAATGCCATCATTTGCTCCTTTCCGGTGTCCTGCGACACCCTGACCTCTTATCAGTATAAAACTTTTCGGCAAAACCGTCAAGCCTGCCATGCCCCAGTCTCCAAAAATCTTTGCGCGCTCTCAAGGGCACTCTCCGTAACCTGTGGTTCGTAGCCCATGATCTCCAGAAGACGTATGGCATTTCTGGTGGACGCCTTCCCCTCCATCAGACGATATTCAAAGGAGATATCCCCGTCCTTTATCTCCTCCTCAAAATGATAATTGTCATAATACTCCCGCAGAAGCTCTGTCAATTCGATATCATGCGTGGCGGCAAAGCAAAGCGCCTGCTTGTCGGTGAGGCTCCGCAGTATCTGTGTGGACGCCGCAATGCGCTCCACCGTGTTAGTGCCCCGAAGGACCTCGTCCACAAAGCACAGCACCCTGCGCCCTCCCGCGACCGCGTCCAGAATGCGCTTCAACGCCTTGATCTCCACGATGTAATAGCTCTCTCCGCTCCCGATATCGTCCCGAAGCGCCATGGAGGAATAGATATCAAAAAGAGGCGCCCGATAGGAATCCGCCATACAGGTGTGAATCGTCTGCGCCAGAATCGCGTTGACTGCCATCATTTTGAGAAAGGTGGATTTGCCGGAGGCATTTGACCCCGTGAGCAGCACCCCTCTCCGCGCATTGACACTGTTTTTCACAGGCTGTTCAAGCAGCGGGTGATATCCGCCCTCTATCACAATAAACGGCTTCTGCCCCGATTCCGCCTCTGTCAGCTCCGGCACACACCAACCATTTTGCAGCGAAGCGCGGAAAGCCCCCACGGATACCGCCGACTCCAAATAGCCCGCCATGGCGATCAGCTCGTCCGCCTGTCTGATATGCAGCCGAAGCTGCCTGAGCATCTTGTTGAATATGATCAGATCCACATGGAAGATCATGCGCAGATAATCCATGATCAGCTCCAAGGGATTGCCCGAGGTTCTGCTGTCGCTGGCAGCGAATACCAGAAAAGACCCTCTGCGGATTCCATGCATTTCCTGAATGCAGACGCGCATTCTCGCAAGCTCGCCGCTATAAACAGGAATATCAAGCTTACATATATTCTCACAGGTGACGATCAGCCGCATCACATAGGCAAAGCTCGTGATGTAAGGCTCAATCTCACGCTTATATTTAAAATAACTCACAATCTGGTACACGCCGAGCACCGCGATCCCAAGAATCGCCATGGACAACTGAAACGGTGCAAGCAAAAGCAAAGGGATATAGAGGAGGTTGACCAAGTGGTGCCGCAGATTGCTCCGCTCTCCCAAAATATCCAGATTCTCAATATAATCATACAGGGAATATTTGCCCGTGTAGCCCAGCTCGCTCATATAGAGCTGTACCCGCACACGCTCGTCAGGGTGCTCCATCAGCCACGCCGTCAGCTCCTCGAAGCGCGCCAAGGACTGCTTGTCCCGTCCCACGCTCCTGAGCAAATAATACAGATATTCCTCCCCAGTCGCGGAATGCGTGTAATTGATCCGCTTGAAGATCTCCTCCATGTTCAGATCATTCCAAGTGATATCGTCCAACTGCTCACAATCCCCATGCCGCCTGTAATAGCCCGGGATATGCGCGCTGTTCTCCAAGGTGTATTTATGGTCGGGAAGCGCCCCGTAGTTGTCATACAGCGATTGTATAAAGCTCCTTCTGCGCTTTCCCGACTGCACGGCTTCTCTGGCAAATATCACAGCCACAAACAGGATCAATGCCGCCGTCAACACAAGATATTCCATAGCCCTACCTCGATAGCATACGCTCTAAAATGGCATTGCATTTCCCGTAAATGCGCTCCGGACTCTCCCCCACGTTAAAGCCGCCATTCTGATAGAGAATCCTGCCATTTATCATTGTCATCAGTACATTTGCCTTGCTTGCGCTGTAAACCAGATTGCCCACGATATTGTCATGATTCATGGGCTGCATGTTCGGCTGATGCAGATCGATCAGTATCAGATCCGCACATTTTCCCTTGGACAAGGTATCCGCCCTGTTCAGCCGCATTGCCTTTGCCCCGTGTACCGTCGCCATACGCAGAACCCGCTCGGCATTCAGACTCGCAGCGTTGTGCTCCCTCACCTTGCTCAAGCCCGCAACCAAGAACATCTCCCTGAACATATCCAGACAATTGTTACTGGCGGGACCGTCCGTGCCAATCGCCACCGGAATCCTGCGTTTCTCATACTCCGCTATGGGAGCGATCCCACTGGCAAGCTTAAGGTTGGAGGCGGGATTGGTGATCACGTGAACGCGTCTCATGCGCAGAATATCCATATCCTGCTGCGTCATGTGTACACAGTGAAAGCCGCCTCCGCCAAACTCAAATATTCCCATGGAATCCAACAGCACCGTGGGGGTCATGCCGTAACGCTCCTTGCAGCCCTCCACCTCCTCCGCCGTCTCCGCCAGATGCGCGTAGACCGGAGCACGATGTCTGTGAGCCAGCTCCGACACCCTGTATAACAGCTCCTTGGAACAGGTGTATTCCGCATGGAATCCCAACTGATAGCTAATCAGGGCTCCCCGCTTATTCCACTTCAAATATTCCTCCTCCACCTGATCCGGCGACGAGACAAAATTGTTCAATCCGGGAACCAGTACACAGCGCATACCCATATCCATACACGCCTCCGCCACCGCCTCAGGATTCACATACATGTCAAAGATCGAGGTGATCCCACTTGTCAGATACTCCAAGACCGCCAGCTTGGTCAGCTCATAGATATCCTCCGGCGTAAGCTTCTCCTCCATGGGGAACACCTTCTCGTTCAGCCATTGGTTCAAGGGCAGATCATCTGCGTAGGAACGAAGGAATGTCATTGCCGAGTGCGTGTGGGCGTCCTTAAAGCCGGGCATCAAGAGATTCCCCTGACAATCCAACTGGACGTCCCAGACGATTCGGGGGACGTCCGCCGAGTTCCACTCCGTCCTCAACTCCTCCTCGGTCGCCACATAAGCGATTTTCTCATTTTTTATCCAGATCTCACCCTCAAAGATCGGCTTATTCTTCTCCATGGTAAGGATTCTTGCATTATACAAACGAATATTCATTGAATCGAGGCTCCTCCAAATCCACAGGGCAAAAGCTCCGCAAGCGTATATTCCCTGTAATCTTCTTTATTTTTGACCACATAAATCCGAAAGTCCTGCCCGCAGAACTCCTGCATCACCTGTCGGCAGATTCCGCACGGGTAAGCATAGTCCGCAGGCTCCTGTCCCTCCATACCTCCGGCGATGGCAATGGCTCTAAAGTCCCGCCGCCCCTCGCTCACCGCCTTGAAAAACGCCGTCCGCTCCGCACAGTTCGACGCCCCATAGGAAGCGTTCTCTATATTGCACCCGCAATAGACATCACCGTTCTCCAAAAGCAGAGCCGCCCCCACCGCGTAGTGAGAGTATGGCGCATATGCATTTCCGCGAGCCGCGAGCGCCGCCGTTATTAAATCATTTATCTGCTGCTCTGTCATGCTTATCCTACACCTCCCGTCATGCCAAGCTTTGCCCTGCACAATCAATTTGCGGGAAGAATGCCCGTTCTTGGCATTCTTCCGTGCGAGAAAGGTTCGCCTTGCGAACCGTAGAAATTCTTATCCTGCGTACTTTGCAGGGTTAGAATTTCTTCTCGCACTTATATCTGAAATCCCTTCACGGATTCCGTCACCAGCTTCTTGAAACGGGGCGCCGCCATATCCGCCGCCTCCTGCACCTCCTTGTGGTTCAAGGGCGCGTCAGACATTCCCGCAGCCGGATTGCTTATACAGGAGATTCCGCACACGCGCAGCCCGCAATGTCTGGCGGCAATCGCCTCCACCACGGTGCTCATACCCACCGCGTCACAGCCCAACGCACGCAATACACGCACATCTGCCGGAGACTCATAAGAAGGTCCCGTAAGCTGCGCATAAACCCCCTCCTGCAGATAAATCCCGTTTTCCGCCGCTTTATCCTTGATCACCTGCTGTAACTCTCTGTCATAGACAGCGCTCATGTCGGGGAACCTTGTCCCCAGCTCCTCAATATTGGGTCCAATCAAAGGATTAGGCGCAAACATGGCAATATGATCCTTGATCAGCATCAAATCCCCCGCATGGAAGGAGGTATTCACGCCGCCCGCCGCATTGGCGAGAAATAATATCTCCGCGCCGAGCAACCGCATCAGTCTCACGGGCAGCACCACGTCCGAGATATCATAGCCCTCATAATAATGCACACGTCCCTTCATACAGACAACCGGAATATCGTCGATGTACCCGAAAATAAATTTCCCCGCATGTCCCGGCACCGTCGAGACAGGAAAACCCGCAATCTCGTGATAGGGAAGCTCCGCCTCCACGCGAAGCTGCTCCGCGTAGTCACCCAGACCGGAGCCAAGGACAATGGCGACCTTGGGTGTAAAATCAATCCTTTCACGCACCGTCCTCAAGCAATCGGTTAATTTCTCATAAGCATGTTGTCCACCCATAGCAATCTCCCTTCTGTGAATATATTGTATTATACAAAAAAACCATATAAAAAGCAATTTAATTGTGATATAATACTTGAATAGGCGCAACAACCGTAACATGACTCACTCAGGAAAGGAAGCCCTGCGATATGACAAGACCAAAACCGGAGAAATGGGAATATTGGATCATGCTTCTCTATTTCGCCCTTTATTGCTTAATAGGGTTATCTCTCCTTTTCAAGCAGCCCTTTGGGGACCCGCCGGACGAGTTTAACCGCTATCTCATTCCCCAATATATCGCGGAGCACGGCACCCTTCCCAACGGCTATGAGGAATCAATCCGCATTCCCGGCTATGGATTTTCTTATGCCTTTCAGCCAATCCTGCCTTACATGATACAGGGATATTTCATGTATGTGGTAAAGCTTTTTACCTCCGATGCGGATATCCTGCTCTATTCCGCCCGATTAGTGGACTTTGCGTTCGGACTGGTCATGGCTGTCTTTGTGCTTAAGCTCAGCCGAAAATGGTTTTCAGATAAACGCCTGCAGTATTTGCTCTGTTTCTTGACCATGTTCCTGCCCCAGAGTATATTTATTCACACCTATGTGAACACGGATTCCTGCTGTATGATGTCCATCGCCATCATGCTCTACGGCTTGACCTGCTGCCTGCAGGACCGATTTGCCTATTCCTCGTGCATCATCATGTCCATAGGCATTATTTTCTGCGCCTTGTCCTATTATAATGCATACGGCTTTATATTGAGCTGTATTCTGCTTTTTGCCGCCAATTATCTCTCGCTTCGGGAGAACAGGCTGCGCCTTGACTGGAAGCCTTTCCTGCAAAAAGGGTGCCTGATAAGCGCCATCGTCCTGTTGGGAATCGGTTGGTGGTTTATCCGAAGCTACCTGCTGTATGACGGAGATTTCCTGGGGCTGCGCACCCGCGACATTTGTGGCACGATCTTTGGCGATGAGAATCTAAAGCCCGGCGCCAGAACCACATACCGGACAATGGGCTATACGGTTCCGCAGATGCTTTGGAGCTCAGACTTCTGTGTCTTGACCATCAACAGCTTTATCAGTATGTACGGTCCCATGATAGTAACCACCGCCATGTGGATTTACCGCTTTTATAAATACCTGTTCGCGATATCTCTTCCCCTATGCCTGATTCCCTGCGCCTCCAAGCGTGTGCGGAACGATTGGCTTCCCGACTGCGGGGATACGGCGCTCTTTGCCGACCGTCCCGTCATCGGCAGATTCTTTCATGGAAATATGGTTTTCTGTATTTTGATGCCCTGTGTCCTGAGCGTAATCTACTCCTACAATATGGATTGCCAGCCTCAGGGACGCTATATCATGCCCGTCCTGATCCCCCTAAGCTACTATTGTGTCCGCGGCATGGAAAAGGGAATCAGGATACTAGGACAGCTCCTCTCCCGTCTGAATACAGGCAAAAAGCCCGCAAGCAGCAAGATTACAGATTATCTGCTCACAGGCATTTTTGTATGCGTGACATTTTTGATTGTCATAGCCCTGCTCACAACGGTGTATGGCTATGCATTCCCATACTATACGCAACTAACAGTTCAGCCATGAAATAAAAGATGAGCTGCGTAGCGGCGACAGATGCGTAGCAGACGCTTTTATGAATGTGAGGGCTGAACTGTTACACTGTACCACACAAAACCGTGTTACTCAAATGATGATACATACCATGCCGCCGTTGCTGTCGTTGACGATCTTCTGCATGGTATCCTGCAGCTTGATCTGGCTTTCCTCCCCAATTACTGCCACCTTCGCGGTGATTCCGTCGTTTACAAGCTGCTCCACCGTTTTGCCGAAGATATTCGTTCCCCAGATGCCATCTTCTCCGTCCGCCTGATTGATGAACCGTATCAAATCCTCCGCCTGCTGCTCATTGCCCACAATGGGAGCGATCTCGGTCTCTATATTCGCGCGGATCATATGAATAGAGGGGCTGACCGCCTTGATCTTCACGCCGAATTTGTTGCCGTGGCGGATCAGCTCGGGCTTCTCTAGCTTGATCTCCTCCTTCTCAGGAGTCACCACGCCATAGCCCTTCCCGCGCACCATGCTCACGGCGTTTAACACCTTCGCATATTCCCTCTGCATGGAGGCAAATTCCTTAAGCTTACCCATAAGCTGATATTCATCATGAATCTGCTCCCCGATCATCTCTGAAAGCATCTCATAATAATAGGCTTCGTCCACGTCCATCTGTATGCGGATCACGCCGTCGTCCAAGTGGATCCCGTCCATCTTGCAGCGCTTTACATACTCACTCTCCATCTGTATCGGACGCTCCTGCACATCTCTGATGCGCTCATAGTCCTTCATAAGCTCCCGAACGCGCTCCATGATCTCCTGCTTCATTCGATTGTCCCCGGGCAGCATCTCCACCCACTTGGGCATGTAGAACTCGATTGCCGAAACGGGGAATTCATACAGCACATGCTCCAAGATGCTGTTGATATCCTCCTTTTTCAACTGCTCACAGTTGACCGGAAGCACGGATACATTGTATTTACTCTCCAATTCCCCCGCAAGACGCTTGGTTTCCTCGGAATAGGGCTTCTGGCTGTTCAACAGCACCAGAAAAGGTTTATGTATGTGCTGCAGGGCATTGATGGTCTTCTCCTCCGCGTCAATATAACTGCTCCTTGGAATCTCCGAGAAGCTGCCGTCCGTGGTCACTACCAACCCAATCGTGGAATGATCGTTCATCACCTTATCCGTGCCGATCTCCGCCGCCTGCGTGAAGGGAATCTCCTCCTCAAACCAAGGGGTCTTCACCATTCGCTCCTGATCCTCCTCCAAATGCCCCGCCGCGCCGTCCACCATATAACCCACACAGTCGATCAGCCGAACCTTAAGCTCCACATCATCATTCAGCTTGATCTGAGCCGCCTCGTTCGGTATGAACTTGGGCTCTGTGGTGGTGATGGTCTTACCGCCCGCGCTCTGGGGCAATTCGTCCATAGCCCTCGCCAGTGCATGTTCGTCCTCCATATTGGGCAGCACCATTTCGTCCATAAAACGCTTGATAAAAGTGGATTTGCCCGTGCGCACGGGACCTAAGACGCCTATGTAGATCTCGCCGCCGGTACGCCTCTGTATGTCAGAATACAAGTCGTATGTATGATTGGTTGCATAATCCATATCCAAAACCTCCTGCCGATACTGCTATATTTATATGCAACCAAGGTGATAAATATTTCTTGTAACAGTTCAACCATGAAAAAATTTGTAAGCTGTGCATGGGTGCTTGCACACAAAGCACTGATTATAAATCTTCTGTCTCGGATTTTGATGCAGAATACGCATCAAAATCTCTCGCGGTTGCACCGTGAATAGTAACTAAATCTTTTCATGAGCGGGCTGAACTGTTACTATTTCTATGAATTACTTCTTCATCACAACACGCTTGAAATTCTTTTTGCCCCGCTTTACCACGATGCCTTCCCCCGCAAGCTGCTCCGGCTCATATACGGTCTTAATATCCGAAATTTTCTCGCCGTCCACGGTGACGCCGCCCTGCTCTACCGCGCGGCGCGCCTCAGAACGGGACGCGGTGAGACCCGATGTGGCAAGCACGCCCAGAATATCGATTTTGCCATCTACAAAATCCGCCTCCGTCAGCTCACAGGTCGGCATCTCGGCGGCAGCTCCACCCGCAAACAACGCTCTTGCGCTCTCCTGAGACTTGGCAGCCTCCTCCTCGCCATGCACCAGCTTGGTAAGCTCAAACGCAAGAATCTCCTTTGCCTGATTGAGCTGGCTGCCCTCCCATTTGTCCATTTCATCGATCTGCTCCAAGGGCAGGAACGTCAGCATACGTATACAGTTCAGCACGTCTGCGTCCCCGACGTTGCGCCAGTATTGATAGAACTCGAAGGGCGACGTCTTGTTGGGGTCAAGCCACACGGCTCCCTTCTGGGTCTTGCCCATCTTCTTGCCCTCGGAATTCAACAAAAGCGTGATTGTCATGGCGTAAGCGTCCTTGCCCAGTTTGCGGCGTATCAGCTCCGTGCCGCCCAACATATTGCTCCACTGGTCATCACCGCCAAACTGCATATTACACCCGTACCGTTTAAACAGCTCCAAGAAATCATAGGACTGCATGATCATGTAATTAAATTCCAAGAAGCTCAAGCCCTTCTCCATACGCTGCTTATAACACTCGGCAGTCAACATGCGGTTCACGGAAAAATGCGCTCCCACCTCCCGCAAGAACTCAATATAATTCAGATCGCGCAGCCAGTCCGCATTGTTCACCATCAGCGCCTTGTCCTCGCCAAACTCGATGAAGCGGCTCATCTGCTTCTTGAAGCACTCGCAATTGTGGTCGATCATTTCCGTGGTCATCATGGTGCGCATATCCGTCCTGCCGGAAGGGTCTCCAATCATGCCCGTACCGCCTCCGATCAACGCGATAGGTCTGTTGCCCGCCATCTGCAAACGCTTCATCAGACAAAGCGCCATAAAATGCCCCACATGGAGACTGTCCGCGGTCGGGTCAAAGCCAATATAAAAGGTTGCCTTCCCGGTGTTTACAAGCTCCCGTATTTCCTCCTCATCCGTAAGCTGTGCCAAAAGCCCTCTCGCCTTTAATTCTTCAAAAATCTGCATCTTTCTTTTCTCCTTTTCTTGTCCTTATTGCTCGCACTTTTACACTTCGCGCAAAAAAGCATGACCACCCTTCTGATTCCGGTTGGAATTCAAAAGGGCGAGTCATGCTCGCTGTACCACCTAATGTTCCCGCAGGATTCACACCCTGCGGCTCGTCGGGTATCATATGCCACTGTCGCCCTATAGGACTCCTGTGTCATTAATACCTCTGGCAGATATCGGTGCCCACCGTCAAAGCCTACTCTGCACCTGCAGATACATTTCGGTTTGCTGCTCCGGGACGTATTTCCTACCAAGCTTAACGCGCCTCTCACCAACCGGCAGCTCTCTGTGAAAAGTAATTTGGCAGTACTCCTTCCCTTCATTGCATTGTATACTATATAGTTTTCAACATGAATGTATTATACAGACACAAGCGCGAAATGTCAATCACTTTTCCGCAAGGTTTTCCCATTGGTCAGCTTCTCTCACATCCCACAGATTTCTTCAGGACAAACCTCGCGGAGGTGATACTCAGCGTCTCCATGGAATATCTTTCGCGGAACGAATCGGCAAAAGGAAAATTTTTCACCATATTTTCCCAATTTTGGGGGCGGTTAGGCGTCTCCTCCACAATCTCAAATCCCGCCTGCCTAAACATATGCACAAAATCACTATGTCTCAAACGGTTTACATAGTGGAGCGGTGGATTATATTTCCGCCACTGTTTGTCATCATACCGCAGGAAATTATACGGTGTAATGGACTTGTCAAAGGTAATATAATGATCCGAATAATCAATCAAAAAAGAAATGATCCCATCATCCTTCAATACTCTGTAACATTCATCCATAATTTGAGGAATCAGCTCAGGCGGTATATGCTCGAACACATTGTGGGAGTATATGAAATCAACCGACTGATCCTCCAGCCCTGTCTGGGTAGAATCACATGGCACCTTCAGAGCTATCCGATAGGAATCCCACAGTACATCCCGCAAATTCTTTTCGTTCACCAATTGAGGTGCAGAGCCAGACAAATGTGTTTCGCTGATATAGCTGATTGTCTTATTGATAATCTCCGGTTTTACATGCTCTGACACGTCAAGGGCGATGATCCTGCCATAACCCAATGTGCTGAAGCCGAATGCCATCGCCAGATGCCAGCCGCATCCAATCTCATAAACCACAGCCTTATCCGGAGCAGTGGTTCCATATTTCCGGTAGATCTCATGATACCTTACCGCCTGCTTATATTTCTTCTCCAAGGCTTGGGGACGTGGAGGCATGGACCTGCTCAAATATTTTTGCACCAGATAATCCAGTCGGTCGCTTGCCGGAAGCTTTCCGACTATGGTTTTCAAGGCGCATTTCACACGAAAATTCATTGTTTTCTCCTCTTTATACGGATTATATTGGGGACGGATTAGATTTGTAATTGGTTTGGCTTTCCCGCTGCCGGTCTACTTATTCACCATCAGCTTCACCATCGCCTGATTCAGCCCGTCCACGGTGAGCTTGAACATGGGGAACAGCTCCTTCACGGCAGTCTCCGCCTCCCTCCACGGCGCGTGTCCCGGCGCCATCTTGGGGTTGAGCCAAACCACCTTCTTGTAATGACGCTTCACCAGCTTGAGCCACTCGTAGCCCGAAAGCCCGCCGTTCGGTCCACGGTAATTGCCCGTGTCGGAATAAAGCTCCTCCGGCGCCATAGCCGCATCCCCCACAATGATCACTTTATAGTCGCTGTCCACATTGCGGAACAACCATTCCGTGTCCACCCAATCCCCGTTCTCGCACTCGGGGGTCTTGTAAAGCTTGGAATAAATACAATTATGAAAATAATACGTCTTTACGTCCTTGTAATGATTAGACTTGTGCACCGCCTGAAAAAGATCATTGAGCAGACTGCTAAAGGGAATCATCGTGCCGCCGGAATCCATGAGCAGCAAAAGCTTCACCGCGTTCTTGCGTGGCTTCTTCATGACGATCTGAAGACAACCGCCATTGTTACAGGTCTTATCCACTGTGCCGTCAATATCAAGCTCCGACTCCGGAATATCCAACCTCGAGGAAAACTGGCGGAGCTTGCGGAAGGCAAGCTGAAACTGCCTGTTGTCCAGAACCTTGTCGTCCCTGAAATCCCTGTACTTGCGGGCGCCCACCACCGCGAAGGCAGACTGATAGCCTGTCTTGCCACCCACGCGGACGCCGCCCACGTTGCCGCCCATATTGCCGAAGGAGGTCTTACCCATAGTGCCTATCCAGAAGCTCCCGCCGTTGTGCTCCTCGTTCTGGTCCTTCAGACGCTGCTTGAAGGTCTCCTCCACGTCCTCCTTGTCCACCTGAATATCCTCCACCTGATTCAGATGACTCCTCGCCTCCTCGTGGGCAAGCTCGAGCATATCGGATTTATCAAGCCAGCGGAGCATCTCCGCTCCCACCTCCGTCTCGTGCTGCGCCGCCTTGAAGCACTCCTCGAACGCCATGTCGAATTTGTCAAAATCCGTCTCGCTCTTTACCAGAATCATGCGCGCTACATAATAAAATTGTGTCAGAGAGCTTCCGCAAAGCCCCTTGTCCAGAGCCTCCTGCAGGGTCAGAAACTCCCCCAAGGTCACATGCAGCCCTTTCTCCCGTAAGCTTTCAAAAAAATTAACAAACATACCTTCTCCATGTCGGGAATTATCCCTGTCTACTCAAAATTATAGGTATTTTATATAATACCAAAGTCCCTATTGTTTTATCAACCAATTTTTAAAATAGTTTTGCAATCCAAATCATAAAATACAGCTTAGCCGCTACCCGTTATTCAAAACCTCCTCGATTCTCTCAATCAGAACCTCCTTCACCGGCGGCTTCAGATAGTACCCCGCAGGCTTTAATTCCAACACGGCGTTAATATGCTCCCTGCTGTTTACCCCTGTCAGGAAGATCACGGGAATGTCCTTTAAGTCCTCGTCCGCACGAATCATTTCCAGTGTCATACGTCCGTCACAGACAGGCATCTCATAGTCAAGCAATATCAGGTCAGGGCGCTTTTTCCCGATCGAAGTCATTGCCTGAGTGCCCGAGATCGCTATCGACACTTCGTATTTCTCCTCAAGCATCGCCTTTACCGTGCGGAGGGTGGTGCCGTTATCGTCCACAACAAGGATATGCTTTTTCGCTGCCTGTCTCGCTTTTTCCTCCTCGGCAAGACGATTGACAATATTCAGCCGCCGACAGACCACCTCATATATCTCACTGTTCTTCACGGGACGCAAAAGATGTTCAAACTGTCCCGTTTGGGCAAACTCCTCGAAATGCTGCCGCTCTTCCTCGCCACCAATCACGATCACGGGAATATCCTTGTAATGCTCACCCAACAAACTAAATATTGCGGGCTCCGTCTCATAAGCCCCCGACGAATTGATGATAGCAAGATCAGGCTTTGCAATCTTCAGCATTCCCTCTGCGACACTCGCATTTTCAGAGCAAAGCTGTACCTGAAAATACTCTGACAGATATGAATGCAAGTCCCTGATAATATCATTTAGTTTTCCAATCAGTAAAATATTGTTCATTGCACAGTCTCCTTCTTTGAAAGTTGATCAATGATTGCACGAACGCAGCTTTCGGTCTGCTCGGGGTCAAGATTTTCCACAGCCGCCTTCAGTATGTCGATATTGCCCTGCACCTTATCATTGTAGCGGTACGAGCAAACCATCTTGAGCTTGGCGTCGGCTTCGTCGATGTCCATATCCTGCATGGCTATGTTGATCATCTCCAACAGCGCACAGATAATAGAATAGTCCTCAGGCTCCGTTTTATCGTCTTCGGCTTTGATTCCGAACACGCCCACCAATCTCGCACGATAAGCGTTCCACTCCGTCATAAAAATTGGGTGCATACTTTCAATAACCTCCGCCCGCCCGTTCTTGGCTGCGTCCTCGAGAACCTTCGCCATTCCTGCAAGCGGCAATATTCCAAGCGTCGCCGCAAGGCTTTTCATAGCATGAACCTGAATCCGATAGTCGCCGCAATCACCCGTCCCAAGGATTTCGTGATAACAGCCCTCGAGCTTTTCGGCGGCAGCGGGAATCTGCTCATAAAAAGCCTCCGTCGTGCTTTGCAGCAGCTCCATTCCCGACAGATGCAGCCACGCATAATTCCAATCCAAACCATCTACCGAGGGGAGCTGTTCCAGATCGGGCTTTACGGACTCCACCTTCCTATCCGTATCCGCTGCCTCCTTTATCAACTCCTTAGGCAAGAACTCCCAAAGCATGTTCTCCAGCTTCTCGGAAACAATCGGCTTTGATAAATAGGCATTGAACCCTATTTCCAGATAGCGTTCCTTTGCTCCAGATACAGCGTTTGCCGTCAAAGCGATCACAGGAATGTCTTGGCACAGATTATCGGTGTCGGCTTTCAGCTTCTGCAACGTTTCTACACCGTCCATCTCGGGCATCATATGATCCAAAAATATGATGTCGAATCTTTTTTGCCTCGTGAGTTCGAGGCAGCGCATTCCGCTATCTGCCTCCGTGATATTCACCTTTGTCTGGTTCAACAGATTCCCGAACACCTTGCGATTGATTGCATTGTCATCTACCACAAGGATCTCAGCTTCCGGCGCAATAAATCCGGAAGTATATGTATATTCTGACGCCAGATTACGAACGTTCTGCTCAAAATCCCCGATAGGCTTTTCGTCCTTGACGGTCTGCTTCAAAAGGAAATAGAACCTTGAGCCTTTCCCGTAAACACTATCCACCTGTAAGCTGCTTCCCATCATATTGAGCAGTCGGAGTGTAATACTCATTCCCAGTCCTGTCCCCTCGATACTTCGGTTGCGGCTTTCTTCTATACGTTCAAATTCTACGCACAGTTTTGGCAGATCCTCCTCCTTAATTCCAATTCCCGTGTCTTCCACCTCAAAATACAGCGTAACAGTATCACCCTCCAAATTATCCTTTCGGACACGAAGCCAGATATCTCCCTCCTGCGTGTATTTTACTGCATTTGTGAGAATATTTGTAAGCACCTGCCTAATGCGGACATCATCTCCGAACAGAACACTCGGAATCTCATGGTCGGCTTCAACGTGGAAGCTCAGGTTTTTCTTTTCTGCACGCAGCACTGTCATATTCGCTAAATCGTGAATCATACTGCTCACATCATAGTTTGCGGGAATGATCTCCATTTTACCCGATTCAATCTTAGACAAATCGAGAATATCGTTAATCAACGACAGGAGCATCTGACCCGACGAGAAAATATCCATCGCATACCCACGTATCTTGGGCTCTGAAGCTTCCCTAAGTATCATCTCGTCCATACCCAACACGGCATTGAGAGGGGTTCGTATCTCATGTGACATATTGGCTAGGAATTTCCCCTTCGCCTCGCTCGCCGCAAGAGCCAGACGAGCGCTTTCGTCAGCTTTTTCCTTATACTCTTGGGTCATAAGTATAATGTGGTGGACCGCAAGAGCAATGAGAAACAGCGTCATGGCATAGATACTGAAATTACCCAGTTGATTGGTCCCTATCAGGAACACGGTCTTCAACTCGCCCAACAGTAACACCATGCACGCAGCCGCCATAAACCAATGTTGTTTATTGCGCTTTCGGCTGGCAGTCCTCACATACAGGCATATACATAACACCAAAAACACCCTGAACAATACCGCCGTGTATTTTACAGTGTCCGCGAGATCTAAGATATCCGCCAACTGCAAAATGATCTGAACACTTATATTCAGATTGATAATGTTAAAAAGCGCCGCATAAATCCTCGGATAATCGTCTCTTAAGTCCTTCCCCAAATACATCAGCAGAAATAGCGAAATCAGCATGATGAACAGGTATTGACCAATATAATATACCGCACTGGCTCCCCAAAAAATGCTGAGCATTTCTGTTTTAAACAGATAATACACCCCTACGTCAATGCTCAGTGCCGCCAACCAAAAAACATTGTAGGTCTTTTGCCCTATGCGTACACACACTATACCCGTGATAAAGAATACAACCGCACAAAGCAGCATCGCCAAGCAGGAAAACAGATTCACCAAATTATTTTCGACAAGCCCCAGAATCAGAACATCTCTTTGTGCCACGGTCGCCTTGCTCAGCGATGCCGCGGCATTCTCGTAAGAAGATTTAAGTTCGATGCGCAGAGTACCTCTCCCAATCCGCTCCGGGATATCCACAAAATTCAGCCTGCTGCCCGGTGATTTGCCAAACAGCCTCTGACTCTCTACGCCATATTGATAAATCACTTCGTCATCCAGTGTTATACGCACCGAGGATTCTGTAGAATAAAATGCCAATGTAAGCCCTGCATATTCCTGCGGTATCGTGTTTTGGAAGACAACCAACTCTTCAGGCTTGCTCGTCCCATTATAAGGAAGTGAAACGCTTGTACCTCCCCTGTCACTGTTCTCCCTGTCAGGATTCTCGTGTATTACGTCATCTTTGCCGCCAATCGCATAAGGTTTTTTATCCGACGCGTTCACTCCTCCCATACCGTTCGCTGAGGACGCCGAAACAAAGCTCCAGCCATCGTTCATTTCATGCATCGCATAGTCCGCGGCTGACTCATCTTCAGATTGAAATTGAAACAACGCGAGGAACACGCCCAACACTGCGGCAATAACAATTGTAACCACAATATTGTAATATCTTTTCATAAGCCACTCCCATCAGAAAAACACAGTCCTACACCCCCGAATGCTTCACCAGCTCCATGTCCTCGTCCTTCTTCACCACCACGCCGATAAAGGGCAGGGCGGACTTGATGGTCTCCGTGGGAATGCCTCCAATCTGCAGGGCGTTCACCCAGTCGATAAGCTCCGAGGTACTGGGCTTCTTGCGAATGTCCCGAAGCCCCCGAATGTCATAGAACACCTCCATAGCCTGTGCCAGCAGATGCTCCTCCACATCAGGAAAATGCACCTTCACGATCTCCGCCATCAGCTCCTTATCAGGGAAATCAATATAATGAAAAATGCAGCGGCGCAGGAACGCGTCGGGCAGCTCCTTCTCCGCGTTGGAGGTGATGATGACGATGGGACGATGCTTTGCCTTCACCGTGCGCTTGGTCTCGTTGATATAGAACTCCATCTGGTCAAGCTCCCAGAGCAGGTCGTTCGGGAACTCCAAATCCGCCTTGTCGATCTCATCGATCAAAAGCACCACCTGCTCGTCGCTGTCGAATGCCTCGCCCAGCTTGCCAAGCTTGATGTAGCGGGCGATGTCGTCCACGCCCTCCTCGCCGAACTGACCGTCATAGAGACGCTGAATCGTGTCATAGACATATAAGCCCTCCTGTGCCTTGGTGGTGGACTTGATATTCCAAATGATCAGCCGCTTGCCCAAAGCCTTCGCCACCGCCTCCGCCAGCATGGTCTTGCCCGTGCCGGGCTCTCCCTTGATCAATAAGGGCTTCTGCAGCGCCATGGCAATATTGACGCTTGCCATCAGCTCCTCGCTCGCCACATATTCCCGTGTTCCTTGAAATTCCTGATTTTCCATTGACTTTCCTACCAATCCTTTCCCGCAGTCTCAAAAGCTTGTTTGCTCGCTTGTAAGCGGCGGATTTTGATACAGCTTTCGTTCTATGAATTTCTTTTCAAGTGCAAGTTGTTTCTTCACCGCTTCGCTGTCATCTGCTACCATTTCAAGCCGTTCTATCAATTCAAGCTGAAAAATGTGTTGTGATGCCTCTAGTATAACACAAGCGTGTTGTGATTTCTATATTTTTATATATTGTTTAACAGACTTTACAAATCATTATTTCTTGCAAGGCGGCAACGCCTCCACCTCGTCACAGACCGTTTTAAGCTTGCAGCTATTGCAGTCCATCTGAAGGTTGCCCAGCGGGTGCTCCAATGACATGGTAACGCTCTCCGCCCGCTCAAACAGCTTCCGCAGCGCCCCATAGTCAAAATCCCGCAGGGTGATGAAAACCGTCTCCGCCCACTGCACCGCAGGGTGTTTGAGATACGCTTCCTCATAAAGTCTGCCCACCTTATAGAAATCAAGTCCCTCGTCTAAGGCAGCTCTCGACACTCTGACCTGCTCCCTGTCCTGCACAGTGGAGATTCTCGGCATATACCCCATGGGACTCACCCGATATCTGATATATTCGATGCTCCGAATCAGATTATACAGCTTGTACCCTTCTGTGGTAAATTCCTTCTTAATACCCACCAGTGACACTCTGGCATAGGGCACATCACCCTTTAACATGGGAAGATCCTGACCGTACAGCGCGACTCTCCTCACGGCAGTCTCCGTCGAAGTCTCCTCCAACCTGACAGCTTCGCCTCCCGCAGCAGCCGATACACTCCCGATACCCGTGTCAGTCAACACACTCCCACTCCCCGCGTCAACCGATGTGCTCCGACCACCCGCTGAAGCTAAGCCGTCACAATACAGCACGCCGCTCACCGCAGGCAGGCTGCCGCCGCCTAGCTCTATGGCAGAATCCCCCTTCAGAAGAAGCTGCCCCTCTATGGAGTCCCACTCAAAGCACTCCGCTCCCACGTCCTTGGTGACACAGTGCGCCCTCAGACCCTCCATCAGCTTATAATATTCCGTCAAAAGCTCCTCATACCTTTG
This sequence comes from Muribaculum sp., assembly GCA_023663505.1. Classification (GTDB taxonomy): domain Bacteria; phylum Bacillota; class Clostridia; order Lachnospirales; family Lachnospiraceae; genus Acetatifactor. The sequence goes on along the minus strand of JAMPHH010000011.1, from coordinate 40,793 downwards.
CAATACGCCATATCCGCCTTCAGCCATCGCTTTTCCCGTCCGCTCTACGATTCCACCGCTCTGTCACACGTTTCCCCTGCCCGCTTAACCGCGCTTTATTCCCCGTCCGTACTGTCCTTCTTTACACTGTCCTTTTGCCGCTTCTTTTTCCTGTCCACACGGTCATAATGCTTGGAGAACACAGGCATGATCGCTGCCGCCGCCTTCATGTCCAAATTGAAAAAATAAATGATCAGGCTTAAGACAAAGAGAGCCACAAACACAATCCCAACGATGATAAGTACCTTCAAGACCATCATGCCGCCCCGCCTTTCTGTCTGGCATATTCCGCCGCCCCCAACGCTCCCATAAGCTGAGGGTCAACGTCCAAATCTATCACCTTTAGCTTCAATACCCGTTCAATCGCCTGCTTCAATCCGGCATTCTTGGCGCACCCTCCTGTCAGCACCAGACTATCCGTGGCGCCCGCCTTCTTTGCCATGACAAAACATCTCTTGGCAACGGCGGTCTGTATCCCCGCCGCTATCTCCTCCATAGGCTGTCCGTCCCCCACCAGTGAGATTACCTCGCTCTCTGCAAACACCGTACACTGCGACGTGATAGGTATCACGTTCTTTGCCTTGAGCGAAAGCTTGGAAAACTCCTCAAGCGACATCTCGAAGGCATTCGCCATGGTCTCAAAGAAGCGTCCCGTCCCCGCCGCGCATTTGTCATTCATGGCAAAATTCAACACCGTCCCGTCAGTATCGACCGTGATTCCCTTCACGTCCTGCCCGCCGATATCGATGATCGCCCTCACATCGGGATTCACCACATGCACCCCCATGGCATGACAGCTTATCTCGGAAATATTCTCTTGGGCAAAGGGCACCTTGTTGCGCCCATAGCCCGTTCCCACCAGATAGGTCAAGTCCTCCGCGCTATGAAGCTCCTCCACCTGCGCCACAGCCGCATTCAGCGCGTCCTGCGCGCTCAGCACAGGATTGATGCGGCTCTTTTGCGTCACCGCCGCAGCGATTTTGCCGTTCTCGTCCAAAATCACACATTTGGTATAGGTGCTTCCCGAATCACAGCCTCCAAAATATCGCATTTGTCATTCCCCTTTCCCTATTTTTCTCCCGACTTAGAACGCCGTCCCGTCCTCAAAATCCTCCAAGCTTGGGTCTAACGGCTCCTCTCTGAGCACCGCGCGCATATATCGGTTCACCTCCGTGCGCATGTCCTTCCTGCTGGCATCGTCCGGCTTCATCAGGTTGTGGTTGACCCAGATAAAATGAATCCCCCGCTTTCTCGCTTCCTCCTCGAACAGCCCGTGATATCCGTTCATCGCCTTACAGCCCATATGGGCGTACATGATCACCATATCCACGCGGAACATCTCGCAGTACCGCCAAAGCGCCTCCACACCCATCTCGTACCCGCCGTTGGAGCGGTTGCGCATGATCATATTTTCGTATAAATACGCCAAATCCAACATCGCCTGATCCTTATCCTCGGTGTTGACCATCTGGGTGGACACCAGACTCAGCATATCCGTGATAGGCACGATGCCCCAGCAATTCTGCAGCCAGATGGGAAATGCGGTGTAATATGCCGCCTGCACGCCCCATGTGATACACCTGTGGCGGGGCTGCGGAATCGTCAGCTCCTTCTTCTGATAAGCTTTCATTGCAAGCTCCGTAATCTTCCTGTCCCTGTTCAAAAATTCCGGATTGCGCCCGCCTGCCGCCTGATAAACCCCATAACGGTACAGCGCCAGACTCACGCCGATCACCTGCGGGTAATCCGTCTTGGAGATCTCGAACCACTCCAACATCTGCTCCGTCTCCTGATTAAAACGCTCCATACAGCGGAAGAAATTGTCCCAGTCAAACTTCTCCCCCGTCTGCTCCTCGATAAAGGCGATACAATCCCGCAGCTCGTCCGCCCCGTACTCCTGCACGCTCTCCTGTGTATGTCGAATGGGCACGGCAAGCTGAAACGTGGGAATCTTAAAGCTCTCCGCCTCGATACCGTTACCCATCAGACTCCCGTCGCAGGTAGTGTTGCACTGCACCGCGCATTTTCCGATCAAAGGAAAATCCTCCGTAAGCGCCACCCCAAGCTCCGCCGCAGGCATAGGACACACGTCCCCCGGCACGCCGTACTCCATGGTCTTCTCAATATAATGAGTCACACCCTCCTGATTCATCATGGAACTGGAATACACCGCAGGAACCTCCGCCGACAGCCAGATCAGGTTCGGGAAGCCCGCCATCAGGGTACTCATCATATTCTCGTCAAACAAGACAATCTTGCTGTTAAGCTTCTTATCATTCCCGATGCGCGGGTCGGCACGGAAAATCTTCCTGAGCATCTCGCACACGTCCACCACGATCAGCTCCAATCCCGTGTGAGCGATACGAAGCTGTGTCCCGCGCATCCCTTCCGTATGCCTGTCAAAGAAATCAGGCACCGCCAGATAGTTTAACATCCACCGATATCGGAAAAATCCCCGCAGATTATTAGGCTTTATCATAAAGCATATCAGCGTTTTCCATATGTAGAGCCATCTGGTGTAATCATACCATGTGTCCCTTAAACCGCGCCATTCCCGACGCTTCTTTGCCTTCTTGCCGCTGTAAAACCACCCCAGCGGCTCGCTTCCCATTTGCTTACCCATACTTCCTCTCATTCCGCCGCTCTTACGGCTTGTTTATTCCCACAAGCCATGTGCCAAGTCAACACTCCCTCAGAACCCTTGACACGGGAAATGCTTTCATCAGCGTTTCCCCAACCGCTTGATCTCTATGCTCTCCACAAATGCCTGCACTCTGGTGCGAAGCTGCCCCGAATTGCCCGCCACATAGGGTCTGTCCACGGACAGCACGGGAACACCGTAGTCCTCCCTCAGCACATGAGTCAGATGCGCCCGCTCATAGCCCCAGTAATCACAGAATTTCAACTGCTGCAATATGATCCCGTCTGCCTGATACTCCTTTATCAGACGGTCTATGTAGGTCTGACGCTCCACAAGCTTCTCCGTGTTCATAAAGCGGGGACACTGCCCCCACTGAATGTAAGTCCGGCAGACCTGTGTCAGCGCATCCTCCTCGTCCGTCAGCAGGATGTTCCCCCTGTTCGGCAAAGAACCCAGACAATACCTGTCAGCCACCACCAAAGCTCCCGCCTCCTCTATCAGCCGTATCAGCTCCGGATCGTCTATCTCAGAGCCCGCCAAGACCACCCGCGCCCGAAACGCGGGCTTCCTGTCCGGCTCCCTTGACTTCAACTCCCCCGCCGTCTCCCGCAGGATATCCAACAGCTTGTCTTGGGGACAGCAATAGGTGGACAGACACAGCACCGTAAACTCATAACCCGTGATGCGCGGATTCGCCTCCTTCCGATATTCCCCAATCTCACGTATCAGACGGCTCACCTCGTTTTGAAGCGCCACTGCCCTGCGTATAGCCCCGTCACTGACATCAATGTCATAATGCTCTCGCAGGGGTTCCAATACATGCACCCGCATCTGTTTCACATAATGCTTCAAAGCAGTGCCCGTGGACTTCATAGGCACGTCCGCATACGTCACGAAGAATCGCTCCTTCTCGCAGAGGTTTAGATGCTCAATATTCTCCACGCAGCGATTCATTTGGGCACAGGCGTCCGGCGCGACGATACAGTCCAAGAACTGATAACCGCCCTCCAATGCCCGCTCCACAATCGCCCGACAGCACTCGCATAGAATACTGGACATGTAATAAGTCCCCATCTCCACGGAGCCTGTCCTCGGCGCGCGCAGCCGCACCTGAAAACACCCCGGCAGATTCAACAGCGGCTCCGGAATCTGGGCGCAAACGCCCCCTATGGCGATCCGCCCCTCCGCCGACGCCTCCCGCACCAGCTCATTGTTGGCTTCCTGCAGTAATTTTTCTAAGTAGTATAAATGCTTTAAATCCTTCACGTTCGCTCCTGTTCCTGTTTGTTTTTATATTCTTTCCGCACCTCTCTTAGAGGACTCCAATCTCCCTAAGCGCCCGCTTAGCTCCCTCCACAATCGGGGAATCCTTCGGTATGTCAAACACGTCCCTGCCCGTCAGGTCAAAGGCGGTAAGATTACTGTCCGCCGGAATAAAGCTAAGGACAGGCAGCTCTCCCGTGTCTATGTATTCCTTCACGGATTCGTCCGCCACGTGATTGACGATCACTCCCGCTTTCTCATACATCACAAGCTCCCTTGCCACCCGATAGATCGTTTGGACGACTTGGGTTCCCTTCTTGCTGGTGTCCGTCACCAACAAAAGATGCGTCACCTTCTCCATAACCCGTCGGTTCACCTGCTCTATCCCCGCCTCCCCGTCGATCACCACGTAATCGAAGTTATCGGACACCATCTGAATCACCTCCTTCAGATAGGAATTGATCTTGCAATAACAGCCCGCTCCCTCGGGTCTCCCAATCGCGATAAAGGCAAAACCGTTCTTCTCCGCCATGGCGTCCGTGATCATGTATTTTGCCTCCCCCAAAAGCTCCGCCACCGACTTGGTATCCCCGTTCTCCACGGTAGAGATCACTGTCTTTCGGATATCGTCAATCGTCATGGATACCTCCACCCCCAACGCCGTGGCAAGCCCCACCGCGGGGTCTGCGTCAATGGCAAGTATTTTCTTGTCGGGATACGCCTCCACCAACAGCTTGACGATCACCGCCGCCAGAGAAGTCTTCCCCACGCCGCCCTTTCCCGTAAGTGCTATAATGCTCATAATGTCCCGCCTCCTTCGATGTAGGTCATACATGTATTTTTCAAAAGATAATCAAAAGATAGTCAAAAGATAAACATCGCCTAAAATCAATGGTTTTCCATCTTTTTTCTTAAGTTTTGAAAATTTTCAAAAGATAGTCAAAAGATAAAACTCCTACTCCATAGGATTCAACTTTTTCTTGCTCCTGTAACTCCTGATGCAGTTGCCTTGCCCTACGTTCTTTTATATCTAAAAGCTTACAAATATCTCCACAAGAACATTCCGATTGTTCCGATAGATATTGAAGTATCTTTTCCAACTGCTGCTCCGTCTTTATCGGCACTTTTTTATCGGAATTTTTAACAGATAAACCCTTGTCAATATTTCCAGCAGTATAATTCAAGTTTTTAAATATCAGCCAAAATTCGCTATTGTTTGACTTAAATTCCAGTTTCATTTCTTTTGTATAATGTTCCTGAAATTCATAGGAATCCAGTATTTTCTTAAAGCCGCTACCTCGGCGATCCATATATTTCAATCGATTAATATTACCTGATAATAGTTAAAAAATCAACACTAACCTGCAATCACCCAATTCCACCGCAATAATTCACCAATAAAATAATTTCCCCCATACCTCCCCGCAAGCTTACGCCTTTCCCCACCTACCTCACCCGCTGCCAATCAACACCTCTTTCCCACAAAAGGCAAATCCATACTCCCTTATACGCTCCTCCGGAATCCCCCTTGCCACCAGCGCAGCTCGATAATCCTTCTCCCTAATCTGCCGCAAAGCCTCAGCTACCGTGTCAGCCAATCCGCTTTCCTTCCTGCCCTGTACCTTAAACTCCATAATAACAGCATCATCCCCAACCATATCCCTAGGCTCCAACATTACGTCATATCTTCCGAACGAGCTTGCTCGTTCGGACCCACTCTCTCGGTTAGATGTAATAATATAACGATCTGACAATTCCACCATCAACCCCAAAACAAACCCGTGGTAAAACCTCTCCGGCTCATTATCAGGATTCTTTCCCGCATCAAAATAACTAAACATCTCCCTTGTCACCCGGTTCATGTAAGTATTCATCGCCTCCACGTCCCCAAGCAAAAGCGCCTTGATAAAGTCATTATAATAGTCATTCTCGGCAAACCAGTCCCGCACGATATCCTCAAACATGATACACACTTCCCTGTTAATCAGCGTAAGCTCATAATATCTGCGTCCTGTCCTCTCCACGAACGCCGTACTTAAAACCCTCAGATAGCCGCTCGCAAGCAGCAGACTCCATATAGCGTTCTTCTTTGTGGAAAGCTGATCATAAGCGATCTGCTCGTCTATCTCCACTTCAAACGTACCGCCGTTTAGCAGCTTTTCAAAGGTCTTCTTGATGTCAATATTCCCCTCCCTTAGGAGCTTACTGACCAACCTGTTAGAGCTGGTGTTGACCCAATAGGCTCCCACCCTCCTCTTGTCAAGAAAGCTGATGATAGACCACGGATTATATATATCCCGCCTGCTGCCAAAGGAAAATCCGTCATACCAGTCCTTGACCTTCTGTTTTTGATCTGCCAGACCATATTCCTCCAGTGCGGCAAACACCTCCTCTTCGGTGAACCCAAAGCTACATGCATACTTTTCCGAGGTTGTCGTCACCACCTCCAGATTATTCAAATCCGAAAACATGGACTCCTTGCTCACACGAGTGATTCCGGTCATAAGGGCACGCTCCATATAAGGATTGGTCTTGAAAGCCGCATGGAACAACCCTCTGGTAAAAGCTGTCATTTCATCCCAATACCCCTCTACATATGCCTCCTGCATGGGCGTGTCATACTCATCTAACAGAATGATAACCTTTTTGCCATAATGCTTCATCAGGTAATTGGACAACGTTTTTAGAGCGCCTGCTTCCATACGCTCCCCCGTGCCCATCGAGAACTGCTGATATATCCTTTTCTCATTCTCACTCAGCCTTTCGCTATTTGCCAGAAAGCTAAACTGATTAAACAAATCCATAAGAATCTCACAGATTCTTTGTCTGGCGCCCTGATAAGTATTCTCCTTCACCTCCGCAAAGCTGAGTGCAATTACGGGGTATGTCCCCTGTATCCGGCGATACTTTTCCTCCTGCCAGATGGAAAGCCCCTCAAAAAGCTCGCCACGTCCGGCATAATTGACAGAGAAGAACTGCTCCACCATGCTCATATTCAGAGTCTTGCCAAAACGTCGGGGACGAGTGATCAGCGTGACGCTGTCTCCGCTTTCCCACCACTCCTGTATGAACCCGCTTTTATCTATATAAAAATATCCCTCTTTCCGGATTGTCTCAAAGTTCTGATTGCCTATTCCTATCGTTCTGGCCATAGCTCACCTCTCTCCGGCACATGCCCTTCCACATAAATATAATATATCTTTTTTCTGCCATGAAAGCAATCACATTTTATCCGCTACGGACTCAAAACACCAATCCCAAAATCAGAATCCAAAAACAGACAATGCGGCACTTGAAAAAACATCTGCACAATGATAAAATGGTGCAATGAATGCAATACATAATATACAGAAACGAGGTACAGGCTATGTCAAATACCACCCATTACCATCAAACGCTCTCCTTCGAGGTGTTCCCGCCAAAGAAAGATGACGAGTTCGACTCCGCCAAGGAGGTATTAAATAAACTCAGCGCACTGAATCCCGCCTTCATCAGCGTGACCTACGGCGCAGGCGGCAGCCGCTCCAAGAAAACCATCGATATCGCTTCCTATATACAGAATGACCTGCACGTCCCCGCCCTCGCCCACATGACCTGCGTGGGCAGCAAGAAGGAGGATTTGCTCAGGAACTATGAGGCGATGAAGACCGCTAATGTCTCAAGGGTTTTGGCATTGCGGGGAGATCGCCCCAGAGATATGACTGACGAGCAGTACGAGTCCAGAGACTTCGCCCATGCGAGTGACATGATAGCCTTCCTGAAGGAGCATACTGATCTGCAGATTGCAGGAGCCTGCTATCCCGAGAAGCATCCGGAATCCTTCAGCTTAGAAGCGGATTTACAATATTTGAAGCAAAAACAGAACGCCGGTGCGGAATTTTTCATCACACAGATGTTTTTTGACAATGATTTCTTCTATACCTTCCGCGACCGCGCGCTGCAAAAAGGGATTACCTTGCCCATCCACGCAGGAATCATGCCCATCACCACGGTCAATCAGATCGGCACCACCATCTCGCTCTCCGGCTCCAGTGTCCCCAAGGCATTGGCTGACATTATCGCCAAATACAGCGATAACGCGGAGGATATGCGCAAGGCGGGCATTGATTACTGCATACGCCAGATTTTGGACTTGAAGCAGATCGGGGTGGACGGTATCCATATCTATTCCATGAACAAGCCCAAGACCACGGCAGAGATCGTGAACGCCATACAATAAAGCTGTAATCAAGAAGCTCTGATCAAAGGGCTGTAGTCAAGAAGCCCTAATCAAATGGCTCTACTCAATAAGCCCTGATCAGATGGCTTTAATCCCAAGAGGGGTCAAGCACATACGTCTGATAGGGAACGATATATGTAACCGTGATAGACTCGCCGCCCCGCATCCTATAATATTGCGAGCTATAAGTAATCGTATCCGGCACGGTCTTTTGTATCTCGGTCTGAAGGGAAGGCGAGGTTGACGTTACCTTTGCGCCGTCAGAGATCACCACGCTTGCGCCGTCCGTCAGCGGATCACTATAAACCGCCTCATCGCTCAATGCCAGCTGTGTTGCGTTTTTAACTTCATCAAGCATGGATTCATCTGTTTGTCTGCGCGACTGCTCCACATATTTCACGAGCTGTGGCGCAAGAATCCCCATCAGCACCGCCATAATCGCAATCACGATGATCAACTCTACAAGGGAAAATCCCTGATTACTTAACTTTTTCATAGCCCTTACACCCCTTCTCCTAAGATTATTTTCAAGCTTGATCCTGCCACAGATCATCGGCAATCTCCAACTTCTTGTCCCGCAGCATCAGCTCCTTCACAGCCACAGCCGCGCTCTTACCCGCAAACAGCACCTCGTTCACCTGCTCGATAATGGGGAGCTGAACATCATATTTCTTTGCAAGCTCCATGGCGGCCTTGGCGGAATACACACCCTCCACGACCATCTGCACCTCGTCCATTGCCTCCTGCATGGTCTTACCCTGTCCGATCAGGATACCCGCGCGGCGGTTTCTGGAATGCATGGACGCACAGGTCACGATCAGATCCCCGATACCGGTGAGCCCGCAGAAGGTCTCGAATCTCCCGCCCATGGCGGTGCCAAGTCGGGCAATCTCCGTGATGCCCCTCGTGATCAGCGCCGCCTTGGTGTTATCCCCATAGCCCAAGCCGTCAGCGATGCCCGCTGCGAGCGCGACCACATTCTTTAAGGAGCCGCCCAGCTCTATCCCCAGCACATCGGGACTGGTATACACGCGAAAGACCTCGCTCATAAACAGATTCTGAATGTATTCGGCTGTAGCTCTGCTCTTGGCTCCCACCACCACGGAGGTCGGAAGCCCTCTGCCCACCTCCTCCGCATGGGAGGGACCTGACAGCACCGCCACATCAGCCTGCGGGATCTCCTGCTCGATGATCTCGGAGAGCGTCATCACCGTATGCTCCTCAATCCCCTTTGCCACATTCACTATTTTTTGTTCCGGCGCCACAACATCATGAAAGCGCGCCGCCGTCGCCCGTGTGTAAGAGCTCGCCACGGCCATAACCAACAGGTCTCTGTCCCCGACCGCCTCCGCCTCGTCCATGGTAAAGGTCATGTCCTTCGACAGCTTGACGCCTGGTAGCATTTTGTGCTCATGGTTTTTCCTGAGCATCTCATACTCCGACTCCACGGCAGACCACACCGTGATCTCGTGCCCGTTCTTATGCAACAGCACCGCGAGGGCAATGCCCCAGCTTCCGCCCCCCAAAATACTTATCCTTGCCATTCTCCCTCGATTCCTCCTTTATTCATTGTGATTCATTATGCTCCACATCCAGCTTGTTTTTCTTGGTGAGGTAGGTCTTTCTCTCCTCGCCATGAACCAAGTGCTTGATGTTCTCACGGTGCTTCCAGAACGCCATAGCCGCCATACAGAATGACACGGCATACATTTCATACAATGTTGCTTGACTTGCCCCGGCAAACACCCCAAGCTGTCCACAGACCACTATCTCGATCATAAAACCCACATATACCAACAAAGACCCCAGCGACACATAATGGGTGATGAAGAAGATTCCAAAGAACACGATCACACCCATGGGAATAAAATAGGGGTGCAGCGAGAGAATCAGCCCCGCTGTGGCAGCAATGCCCTTTCCCCCCTTAAACCCCATATAGAAGGGGAAATTATGCCCCAAAATAGCCCCTGCCGCCGCATAGATACACAGCAGATAGATAGTGTCAGGGTGGCTCTCCCCAAAGATCAGGCGGGTGACGCACACGGCTAAGATACACTTTGCGCAGTCTCCCAAAAGGACTATGATCCCCGCCTTTTTACCCAGAACCCGCAGGGCGTTGGTTGTGCCCGCGTTGCCGCTCCCATGCTCACGAATGTCGATCCCGTGTGCCTTTCCGTAAAAATATGCCGTCTGGAACAATCCAAACACATAGCCTATCACCAAGCATATCACTCGCTCCATGCTAACCCACTCCTTAAACCTATACTATTTACTCTCCTTGCGCTCCCTGATGATAAACCGCAGGGGTGTTCCCTTAAAACCGAAGGTATTACGAATCTGATTCTCAATATATCTGGTGTAGGAAAAATGCATCAAATCCTTATCGTTCACGAAAATAACAAAGGTCGGAGGCTTCACGGAAACCTGCGTGATATAGTAAAGCCGCAGCCTTTTCCCCTTGTCAGACGGGGGCTGCTGCATCGCCACCGCCTCCGCCATTATCTCATTCAGCACGCCCGTTGACACGCGCATTGCGTGGTTCTCGCTTACCATATCTATGGTCTCGAAAAGCTTGGGCAGACGTTGTCCCGTCTTGGCGGACACGAACAGGATCTCCGCATAAGGCATGTAGGACAAGACGCTGCGCACCTTCTCCGTGAAGCGGTAAATGGTCTTGTCATCTTTTTCCAATGCGTCCCATTTATTTACGGCAATGATCACCGCTTTTCCTCTGTCGTGGGCGATTCCGGCAATCTTGGCGTCCTGCTCGGTGACTCCCTCCACGGCGTCGATCACGAGCACCACGATCTCCGCTCTCTCCACCGCGCTCACCGTGCGGATGATCATATACCGCTCCAGTTCCTCTTTGATCTTATTCTTGCGGCGCAGACCCGCCGTGTCGATAAACACGTATTCCTTGCCGTTGTATGTGATCTGTGTGTCCACTGCGTCCCTCGTGGTTCCCGCGATGTCCGAGACGATCAGCCTGTCCTCTCCCAAGAGCTTGTTGATCAGTGAGGATTTGCCCACATTGGGCTTGCCCACAATGGCTACTCTGGGGCGCTCATCCTCCGTATCCTCCGCAGCTCCCTCCTTGAAGTAGGACACTACCTCCTCCAGCATATCGCCAAGCCCCATACGGTTTGCAGCCGATATAGGGTGGGGATCCCCGATACCCAGATTATAAAATTCATAGACGTCTGCCATGAATTTATTGAAGTTGTCAACCTTGTTCACCACCAGTACCACCGGCTTATGGGAACGGCGCAGCATATCCGCCACCTTCGCGTCCGCGTCCTGCAGTCCCTGTCTTACATCTACCAGGAAAATGATGACATCTGCGGTCTCCATGGCAATCATCGCCTGTTCCCGCATCTGTGACAGGATCACATCCTTGGAGTCCGGCTCGATACCTCCGGTGTCGATCAGTGTGAAATTCTTATCCAGCCAGCTCACGTCCGCATAGATCCTGTCTCTCGTGATACCGGGAGTGTCCTTCACAATTGCTATATTTTCCCCCGCCAGCGCGTTAAATAAAGTGGATTTACCCACATTGGGGCGGCCCACCACCGCAACAATCGGCTTGATCGTTCTCTCTGTCATGGTCTTTCCCTCCGCCATGGTTGTTTCCCTTATCCATGGCTGTTTCTTACACCATGGCCGTTTCTGACGCCATAATCATTTCTAGCGTCATTGCCATAGCTCTCCCCGCCGTGGCTGTTACCCTGCCGTCCGTGCGGCTCTGACAATCGTTTCAATAAAGTCATATCCATTTGATTTTACAATATAAATCGGAACTTGTAAAGTTTCTTCCAAATCTGCTACCGTCAAATCATCCAAAAAGACCGTCTCGCCACTCCGAAGCATATTCTGCGGCAAAAGCAGCCCTGACCCGAGCTCCTTGCCCAGAAGCTGCGCCCTGATATCCTGCCCCGTGAGCAGACCGGACACGGTGATCATCTCCCCGAAAAAATCATTTTGAATGTCATATACCCGTAAGTCCAGCCACGGATACCGTTCCATCATCTCCTGACACATCTGTCGGATATAGGGATATGCCAGCTTCCCCGTAGCCAGAGATAAGACAACCCGCTCGGAGAATCCGACAGGCTCTCCCCCCGCCAATGCTTCATGGAACTCATCCAGAAGCAGCCGCAGCATTCCCACACCATTCTCAAGCTGCGGATACCCGTCGTAACGCTCCTCTGTCGGCAGCTCCTCCCCCGCGAGAATATACCATTCATCACTGGCATGGATAAAATGAATGCCATACTTCTCATAGCAAAGCCTTTGATAGGAATGTATGGTGTCCAAAACAGCCCCCGCATCCTCCTTGGTAAACGGCTCTAACGGGTACAGCCCCTTACGGTACTTGGAGAGTCCCACCGGCACCACTGACACGCTCTCCAGATTGGGAATGTATTTCATCAGCTCGCGGATACTGAAGTCAAGCTCCTCCCCATCATTTACCCCCTTGCAGAGCACGATCTGCCCGTTCATGGTGATATCCGCCTCGTTCAGCCTGTCCACCTTGCCAAGCGCCTCCCCTGCGAAACGATTGTTCAACATCTCGCAGCGAAGCTTCGGGTTCATGGTCTGGAACGATATATTGATCGGGGACAGGCGGTATCTGCATATTCTGTCGATATCATGCTCCGACATATTGGTCAGCGTCACATAATTCCCCTGCAAAAAGGAAAGTCTGGAATCATCATCTTTAAAATACAGGGTCTCCCGCATTCCTTTGGGCATCTGGTCGATAAAACAGAAAATACACCGATTATGGCAGTGCCTGTACTCGTCCATCAGCCCGTTCTCAAAGGTGATGCCCAAGTCCTCGTCCGGCTCCTTGTCAATCTCCAAGAGCCACTGCTCCCCGTCAGCCTTTTCCACCAACACCTCGATATAGCTGTCCTGAATCAAGAATTGATAGTCAAAAATATCCTCTATCTCCGTTTGATTAACGGCAAGAAGCTTATCCCCCGCCACAATCTCCATCTCCTGCGCAATACTTCCCTCCTCTACCGCCTTCACGATATGTCCTCTTTCCATCTTGTATTCCTCGCCCTGTCTGTCCTTTTGGACAATTCAGCTTTCGCTAAACTATAATATCCTTTTTACTATCATACAAGAAATTTCTTGACGTGTCACTACCAGAATGTTATAAATTAAGTGTCAGGTATTAAATTGGTTACTATTCACGGTGCATCTTCGTTGCAATTCACGCACATCAAGCAGAAGATTGCTGAATCGGTTAGGGCGTGAATTGTAACTTGACTTGTCATATACATCTGGAGGAAAATTATGCCTAATCTACTTGAACTTGAAAACGCAATGCCGGTAGCGCCGTTAAAAATTGCCGCCCTGCCCTCCGCAGCCAAGCTGGGGCAGCAGGTCAATGACTATATGGTGAATTTCCGCAAAAATATCCATAACGATAAAGTAAAGAACGATCCCGCCTTCCACGGCTACATCGAGGACAATTATCTTGTGGATCTGCATATTCCCCGTTTTGGCAGCGGCGAGGCAAAGGCGGAGTTTGGCGAGACTATCCGCGGTAAGGATATCTTTCTGTTGGTTGACGTATGCAATCACAGCATCACCTATGAAATGAACGGCTATACCAACCATATGTCCCCTGATGACCATTATCAGGACTTAAAGCGCGCAATCGCCGCCTGTACAGGCAAGGCGCACCGCATCAATGTGATCATGCCCTTTTTGTATGAGGGACGTCAGCACAAGAGAAACGGCCGCGAATCCTTGGACTGTGCTTACGCCTTGAGGGAACTAAGCAATATGGGAGTGGATAATTTCATCACTTTTGACGCCCATGACCCCAGAGTCGCTAACTCCACGCCGCTGAACGGCTTCGACAATTTCACACCGCCCTATCAGTTTATCAAGGCTCTCCTGAACGCCGAGGACGATCTGTTGATCGACAAGGAGCATTTACTGGTCATCAGCCCTGACGAGGGTGCGTTAGACCGCGCGATCTACTTTGCGACAGTGTTGGGCGTGGACACGGGAATGTTCTATAAGCGCAGGGATTATTCCCGAATAGAAAACGGGAAAAACCCGATTGTCGCCCATGAGTTTCTGGGAGACAATATCGACGGCAAGGACATCATTATCATTGACGATATGATCTCGTCAGGCGGAAGCATGTTAGACACCGCCAGACAGCTCAAGAAAATGAATGCACGCCGCGTGTTTATCTGCTGTACCTTTGGATTGTTTACCGACGGACTGTCCAAATTTGACGAGGCTTATGAACAGGGAGATTTTGATAAGGTTGTCACCACGGATCTGACATATCTGCCCCCCGAGCTCTATACCAAGCCTTATTTTATCGAGGCGGACATGAGTAAGTTTGTCACCTCCATCATTGACTTTATGAATCACGATGTCTCTCTCTCCAACGTGCTCGCCACCACAGAGAAGATACAGGGGATTTTGGAGGCATACAATAACAGAAAGCAGGTCGAGTATATGGATTTCTAAGCCTGCATGTTACGGTTCAGCCCTTCGCTGAACCGTAATGTTGTTCACCCGAATCGCTCTGCACACTTTCCGGAAAACGAATCACCGCCTTGAACAAGTCCCCGTCCAATTTGATGTCAAACTCTCCGTTCTGCGCATGAACCAGATTCTTCGTGATATAGAGCCCCAGACCTGACCCTTCTGTGCTTCTGGCATCATCTCCCCGAATAAACCGCTCTGTCAGATCCGCAGCCTTGATATTCATCTGCCGCTCGGAAATATTTTTCAGGGAAGCCTCAACGATATTGCCGCCCTCATGCTCCTCCACAACCAGATCAATGTATACTCTCGTATTTTCCAACGCGTATTTATACATATTGTTGAAAAGATTCTCCATCACGCGCCACATCCTGCGGCTGTCCGCATAAATATAAGCGGGACGCTCGCCCCCGTCAAAGAAAATCTGAAGCCCACGCTCCTCCAGACGCTCGGACAACTCCCCGATCACCTGATTGAGCAGCTCTGTCAGATTAAGTCTCTCCATATCAAGCTCAATATTGCCTGATGAAAGCTTGGACGCCTCCACCAAGTCATCAGTCAATTGCTTCAGACGCTGGGATTTGCTGTCCAGTACGTCAATATATCCCTTCGCAGGCTCCTCCTCGATGCCAAGCCTTTTTAACAGATCGACATAGCTGATAATCGACGTGAGAGGCGTCTTGATATCATGCGAGACATTGGTGATCAGATCCGTCTTCATTTGCTCGTCCTTCATGCTCGTGCTCACGGCCTTGCTGATGCCCTCGCTGATATTATTCACCGCGTCCGCGATCTCCCTATTACCGCCGTGCAGGGACTCCGCGTCAAGCTTAAAATCCACCTCGCCGTCCCGAATATGTCTGATCGCGTCCACAATGTCCAGCCACTCCCCATTGCGGCGGAACAAAAGCACCCCCACCAAGCCATCTATGACCACCAACACGCCGCCCGACACGACCGCGCCTATCGGGCTTCGCCCCCACAGCCGCATACAGCCCCAGAACCCGAACAGATTCATCATCAGAAAGGCATTGTAGGGAATCAACGTGCTCACGGCGGAATTCCGATGAGACAGCACAAAACCGATCGCACGGCGAAAAGAAACCAGTATCCAGTGTATCAGGCTGTCCCGCCACAGATTGCCCGACTTCACGCGCCGCACCAGACTGTACCAGAGAATGCACAGACACATGCTGAGCAAAGCGCCATACAGGGCAAAGGAACCATACTCATAAATCTGCGCCTTTGACACCCCCATGGTGTTCAGCGCGTGGTTCTCATATACCCTGTCCGCCACCGCGAGCAAATACCGATAGCCATAGGACGCCCCATATCTAAGGAGAATAAAGAACCCCACAAAAACCTCTGTCCAAATATGGTCAAAGCTGTTTAAATAATGGGTCAGCTTCCCCTTCTCGTCATATGCCACTCCCGCCGTCACGGTCAGATGCCCCAGAATAAGAAGCCACAAGCCAAAAAGGAAGCTTATCGACACGATGATCCCCGTGATATTAGGCACGATATTTTCAAACAAAATATGTGCGCTGTAAAAAGCGTCTCCCCGCATCTCATAGGAGGTGTCTACCCCAACCCATATTTGCGTGTTGTCGGGATATGCATAATCATACTCGCTCAGGTATTCATGAATGTTCGCCTCCGTCAGATTCACATTTCCCGTGAATTCCAGACTGTCAGGATAATAAATAAAATAACGCCTGTACTCAGCGAAATACTCCGTGATCAGATTGTCCGAGAGCCCCGCCATCTCCTCCTGATTGGTGTAAGTCCGCATGATACCGTCATCAGTCACCACCCGAACCACATATTTCAGATTAGTGTTAGACTGATACAGGCTGTTACAATTCTGGTATAAGCCGTAGCTTGTATAGAGACCGTTCACAGCCTCCTCGATATTGCTCTGCAGCTGCATATACTCAATCCAGTTGCCTGCATACGCGGTAATGCGCTTCTCCTTGTCCGTGGTCTCATAACGTCCGTTCAGCATGGGAAAATAAACTGTCACGCTGCCGTCATCTTCTCTGGAAACATCGATCAGATTCTCCGGAAGCTCCTGCAGAATATAGGAAAATGCCATATCCTCAAGCTGCTCCTCCGTGTAGAGAGCCATGGCGTTCTGCACCGCCTCGATATCCTCCTCGCCGCTCTCCTCGCCACCCTCATTGCCATTTACAGCCACACTCATGCTGTAATATCTCTTGAACTCCGGAACGAACGCCTCATCGCGAAAACCTATAAAGATCAGCTCGCCGTCCTCGCTCAGCGCAAAATTAGCCACAGATAACGCAGGACCAAAATAATTGACAAAATCCGACATGCTCATGGCGCGATTCGTGTACTCCATGCCGTTCCTGCCCCATTTGATCAAGTCCTCAAGCTCGTATACCGCCGTGACAGGGCAGTCTCCCCCCGTTCCCTTACGCCCCGCATACTCCGTCACGTCGATCAGCTTGGACGAGTCAAACTCCCCTTCCGTCTCTAGCTGTCCCTTGATCACCACCAGTCTGGTAATATCCGCCACCGCCGTCCGAAAGATATCATTGAACAGGTCGCTGTCCTCAAACACAGGCTCCGTGTCAAGCGGCGCAAGCGCATAGGTGGTAGGTCCGTCCATGGTTTGAACCGTCAGATAGGAATTGAACAGTATCGCCGCCAATGCGATCATAATACACATTGCCAACAAATGCTGTATCAGCCCTAATATCAACCTCTTTAAGGTATGCTTTTCCATAATAATAATCATGCCTTTCCGCAATCTGCGAAATTTGGGCGCAAGCACAAATTTCTGGTTGAAAAATCTTTGATTTTTCAACCTATCCCCTTGCATATCGCAGACATAGTCTGTGATATTGCTCAAATCAAAAGTGAAAAATCTTTGATTTTTCGCATTAGCTCCTATTGATTGTCTATTTTATAGCCCACGCCCCAGACCACCTTCAAATACTTTGGCTCCTTGGGATTAATCTCTATCTTCTCGCGGATATGACGGATATGCACCGCCACCGTATTGTCTGCGCCGACGGCGTCCTCGTTCCAGATGCTCTCATAAATCTGGTTAATGGAGAACACCCTCCCCTGATTCTTCATCAACAGCAGCAAAATATTGTACTCTATGGGCGTCAGCTTTACCGGCTCGTCATCAACGAACACCTGCTTATTCTCATCATTCACCACAAGTCCGCCCACCTGATAGACAGACTTTCCCCCGCCGTCCAAGCTGCCCAGTGAGGTATAACGGCGCAGATTGGACTTCACCCTCGCCACCAGCTCCAACGGATTAAACGGCTTCGTGATATAGTCATCTGCACCGATATTCAGCCCCAGAATCTTGTCCGTATCCTCCGACTTGGCGGACAGCATAATAATAGGGATACTGCTGTACTCCCGAATCTTCAGCGTGGCGCGGATACCGTCCAGCTTGGGCATCATGATATCCATGATCAACAGGTGGATATCCTCTTTCTTTAACAGCCCGATCGCCTGCTCCCCGTCATACGCCTTGTAGATATGATAGCCGTCCTGACTCAGATAAATCTCTATCGCGTCCACAATCTCCCTGTCATCATCACACACTAATATATTTGCCATAAAATCAATCCTCGCTCAATCTCCCTTTGTATTCAACCATGCATTTATGGCCATTCGGCCGTTTCCTGCCATGAATATGGTCATATTATAACATATAAAAATAAAGAATAAATTAAGCTTTCTCTGTAAATTTATTAAGAATATATAAAAATGCCGCAAGATTCCCCCTCTTGCCCTGACTTGCCCTATGGGAAAAAAGGTAATCAGGATTGTGGCAGGTGCAGAGATCCGTCACCGATATCTGCTCCTCCAAAACCCCCGCCTGCATGAGGATCAGTTGATTGGCAAGCCACAGATCCAACTGATATTTCCCCGCGGCTCTGCCCTGTCTGACCACCTCCGTGCCGCGAAACTGCACCTCAAACTGCGAAGCCACATCTTCGCTGACCTCATAACAGTCCACACAGATCGAGGGTCCGATCGCCGCAATCAGATCTGAGGGTCTGCTGCCAAAGCTCTCCTGCATCTGCCGCACCATGCACTCCCCCATGCGGTTGACCGTCCCCCGCCAGCCGGAATGCGCCAGCCCGATAGCCCGCCTCACAGGGTCAACCAGATACAGCGGGACACAATCCGCATAATAGGTCACAAGGCATATGCCCGGCGTGTCCGTGATCAGACCGTCCACATTATCATAATCCCGCTCACGCACAATCCCCTTGCCGCAATCCGCCTCCGTCACAAGACGGATATTGGTGGTATGGGTCTGGTGAGACGCCACCATACGCTCCGGCGCGCAGCCCAGAACCTGACCGATACGGCGATAATTCTCTGACACCGCCGTCTCCTCGTCCCCCCTTGTAAAGCTAAGGTTCATAGAGCTGTAAATCCCGCGGCTGACACCCCCTGTCCTCGTGGTAAAAAGATGCCCCACAACCCCTGTCCGCTCCAACGACGGAAAGGTCAGATATTCCAAGGCTCCCTCTGAATTCTGCCGCAACACCGGACTCGCGGCGCTGCCTGAACGAATGACTGTCTGCATAAACCAACTCTCCGCTATTCCATTATTTGTTACGCTTCATATAACGTTTCAATCATACGGCACCTGCGAGATACTTGCAATAGCCCCAAATGATTGCAGCTATGACTGTCCTGTCTATGATGTCCCTCAGCTACCTTCTCCTATAAATATGGGGAAAGGCATTTTGAATCCACTGAATCTCCTCTCCCTGTATCGCCAGTACGTCATAGCGCACTGCCGTATTGTCCCCCAGATGATGCAGCATGCGATAATAGTCCGCCACCTTGCAGATCTGACGCTGCTTATGAATACCCACCGCCTCCACAGCCATTCCCATATCGGTCCCCGAGCGGAACTTCACCTCCACAAACACCAGATATTGCCCGTGTCTGCCGATAATGTCAATCTCTCCCTGCCTGTTCCTGAAATTCCTCTCCAAAATATCCATTCCCCGCGCGGTCAGATACTCCGCCGCAAGCTGTTCCTTGTCTGCCCCTAGCTGCCTTTTATTCTTATCCGCCTCCAAGCTTTTCCTCCCATACCTCACTGCCGTATCTTACCCTTTATCTTATCCATGGAATCCACAAAAATCAATATCTCCGCCACAACCTCGTACAGCTCCGGCGGTATCATATCCCCTATCTCCAATCTGGACAAGGTATCTGCCAGCTTGTCGTCCCGATGGATTGGCACGTCGCTCTCCTGCGCGCGCTCAATGATACGCTCCGCCAATGCGCCGCGCCCACTGGCGATCACCTTCGGCGCGTCCTCCTCCGGATTATACTCCAAAGCGATTGCCTGCTTTACCTTCTCCTTATCCTTGCCCGTACCCGCCATCATCTCACCGCCTTAAAATTTTTCAACCTATCATACATTCTTGCCGCAATCCTACGAATTTGAGCCGCAGGCACAAATTTGCGGTTGAAAAATTTATTTTTTCAACCTATGCCCATTCCTGCCGCAATCCGGAAATTTGGGCGCAAGCACAAATTTCTGGTTGAAAATCTTTGATTTTCAACCTATGCCCTGACATCAAACGCATATTGTGCAATGGACTGTGGCGGAGTCTGCTCTCCTGCCATAAGCCCCTGTATCCCGCTCTCCGCGCTCCTCTTGGCGTCCCTGATCTGCATGGAGAAGTCACATTGATAGCCTCTCTTCTGCAGGCGGCTCGTGAGCAGGTCCATATGCGCCTCCAAAAAGTCCAACATCTCGTCGTCCTGCACATAGAAACGGGTGTTGACGCGCTCCGCCTGCATTGCTACATAGACGTCCACCGGTCCCAAATGCTCCATATCCAAATGCAAAAGCGCACTGATCTGCCCGTCCTTAGCCGCCAGATTGCGCTTATTGGTATAGACATACAGATCCCCGTGCTTCTCCCCCTGCTGCAGCCGCAGCGGAAGCTGTACATAGGTGTACGCCTGATTCAACTGCTGCAGAAAATCAATATTCTGGCTCATATTCGTGGCAGCCTTAAAAGCACCGCTCTCCGTCTGTCCCGCCTGCTCCAAGATACGGGTCATACTCTTTAGCTGCCTATCCAATCTCTGGTAAAGCTCCTCCACCTTGCCTGCATCTGCCACCTCTCTCGGCTCGATCGTCCAGAGCTTGGAGAGTCCCTCCGACAATACCCTCTGTGACATTTTTCCCGCCAGAAGCCCTTCTAACAGCGTATTATCGCCATTTTGCCGTCCCTGCTGCAAAAGCTCCTGTAATGCCTTCGCCTGCCCCGCAAGGTCGCCGCCCTGCTCCGCCGTGGCAAGCTGTCGCAAAATATCCCCGTATTCCGCCAGAGAGCCCCCTCGGGCGTCAACAAACTGCAAAAGCTCCTGCGTCAAGGGAAATCTGGTGGCAGCCGCCACCCCTTTATCGTCCGCTATACCATGCTCAGCTACCGACTCGGGCGGCATCTCGACAATCACCTTTTTGTCGCCCTTGCCGTCTGCCATGGACATCAGGGCTTTCGTATTCTCGTTCGCTATCCTCCCCAGCAGCTCCTCCAATTCATCGTTCGGCAGCTGCTGAACAGCCGAGCTTCCCGCGGCATTCTCCCCGCCGCTTCCCGCCTGTATCTCCGCTCCGGTCTGAGCCTCTGCCTGCTGCGCGCCCTCTCTAGGCGTCGTCAATGCTTCTTCTCCCAATGCCTCATCTGCAGGCAGCTCACTTAACAATTGCAGGAGCTCCTGAAACATCTTGGCAGCACCCTCCACATTTCCCTCCTGCACCATGCCCTGCAGAGTCTCAGGGAGCGCGCCCACCACCGTATGCATCCCGTCCACAAGCTGATGCGTAAGATTCTTATAGGAGCTTATCTGCGCCAGATTCTCCTCGTTTACCTCCAAACCCAGTCTGTGCAGATCCACCAAATCCGACAGACTGGAATTCGGAAAGGTATTCATCTCACGAAACATCTGCTGCAGCGAATTTCTGTCAACGGAAAGTCCCGCCTGCATCATAAGCCCCGTCATGGTCACTGTGCTCTGATTGATAGGAAGCGCAGCCATATCCAACGCCTTCAGGGCGTTCGCCTCGGTCGCGGTGTTCGCAAACAGCGGGCTTAAGGTCAAGGTTCTGCCGTTATTGCGAACCTCAAAGGTCACATTCTTGCCCACCTCAAGGTTCATACCCTGCTCCAGCCGGGCACTCAGCACCATATCCTCCGAAAGCCTGATCTGGATCTCGCCATTGTTGCTAGCCACCACCTCGCCCTGCAGAGTCTGCCCGGGCGCGAGACTGCGTATCATTTGATTTAATTGGGCATTGGCTTGGGGCGACTGGGTCTGCTGCACCTGACTCCCCGTGCTGTTCACCTGTCCGTTAAATAAAAGGTCTGCCAATTTCATTTTTATACCCCCGCATATCACGAGCTTGCTCGCGATACTGCACTAATAAAGAGTTTGAAAGTGACTTCCTTTCAAACTTACCTCTCAACTTCCTCTTTCACAAAGTTCTTGATAAAGCTCCTTCTGTGAATCGCCGTGGTTCCATGCTCCTTTAACGCCGCGATGTGCGCCGCGCTGCCGTATCCCTTATTCCCCGCGAAATCATACCCGGGGAACAGCTTGTCATACTCCACCATCAGCCGATCCCTTGTCACCTTGGCGATAATGCTTGCCGCGCCGATGGAAATGCTCTTGGCGTCCCCCTTGATGATTGGCACCTGCCGAATCGCCACATCGGGAATCGTCACAGCGTCATTTAACAGGATATCCGGCTGTGGCACAAGCTTTCCGATCGCCTCGCGCATCGCCTCGTAGGTCGCCTGCAAAATATTGATCTCGTCAATCCGTTCCGGAGAAGCATACCCCACCGCGCAGGACACCGCCTGCTCCATAATGACGTCATAAAGCTCCTCTCTCTTTTTTTCGGAGAGCTGCTTGGAATCATTAATATATAAAATCTTACAATCTTTGGGCAAAATCACTGCTCCTGCCACCACCGGACCTGCGAGGGGACCTCGCCCCACCTCGTCAATGCCGCAGATCAAACCACAATCCGCATATTCCCTCTCGAAACGCCCCAGCTCCCAGATGCGCGCCCTCTCCTTCTCCAATGCCTGCATTCGTTTCCTCGCCGTCTCAACAAGCTTTTGTACGCCCGCGCGCTCATCCTCCCCATATCGCTGTACAAAGTCAGGCAGCTCATCTGCACAAGCTGCCTGCAACTCATTTTTAATCTCCGTGATACTCGTCGCCATATTGATAACCGTACCCTTCCCGTCATTTTGACCGTAACTGTTCATAGCCATGTTCCTCACAGTCACAAAATATTCACCTGCCTAACAATTACCCTTGTATTACATTTACTGATGCTTCAAGACCCCGAAGCTCTCAAGGGGCCAAATACGCACCCACGCCCGCCCGACAATATCAGCCCTGTGAATATTGCCCACCGCGTCCGTGCGGCTGTCGCTGCTGTTGTTGCGATTGTCCCCCATGACAAAATATTCATCTGATGCGAGGGTGATTGGTTCCGCCGCCCTTCCGACATACTCTGGTTTGATAACCTCCTTGCCATAGGATTCCTGCAGGATCTCCCCGTCTATGTAAATATTGCCGCTCTCGTCAATCTGAACCGTCTCTCCCGGCAAACCGATGATTCGCTTGATATAATAAACATTCTCCTGATACTGGAACGGGAAAACGATAATATCAAAGCGCTCCGGGTCATGAAAACGATAGGAGATCTTATCCACGAACAGGTCATCGCCATTGGTCAGCGCGGGCTCCATAGAAGACCCTTCCACCTCCGTCCTCTGGATTACAAACGTGATCAACAACCATGTGACCAACAGCACAAAAAGCAGATACAAGCCTGTATTTAGGAGCTCCTTCATCACCTTCTTCTTCATTACCGATCATCTCCTCTCCAATGTCATTCTGCCCAGTCTTCCGCTGCGAAAATCATCCATCAACAAGGCTGCCGCCCTTGGCAGATCCGGTTCTTCTCCCTTGGAAAAGCATTTTCTGCCCACGGCGATGCGCTCCAACAGCCCCGCCGCCTCTGTCTCCGTGAGGGATCGCTTATCCGAATCCCCCTCCGGCAGGGACTCCTCCCAACCGTACCGTCTCGCCAATGCCTGCGGATAAAGCTGCATCACCACCCGAATCAAATCACAGGCAAGCTCCTCCTGCACAATGATCTCGTCATTCATAGAGCCAATAAATGCCAGCCGCATTCCCACCTCCTGATCGTCAAACCTTGGCCAGAGAATCCCCGGGGTATCCAGAAGCTCCAGACTCTTATTCAGGCGAATCCACTGCTTACCCTTGGTGACGCCGGGCTTATTACCCGTCTTGGTGCATGCCTTTCCCGCAAAGGAATTGATGAAGGTGGACTTCCCCACATTGGGAATCCCCACCACCATGGCGCGTACCGGACGATTCACGATCCCGCGCTTTCTGTCCCGCTCAAGCTTCTCCTTACATGCCTCCTGCACAAGCCCATTGATAGACTTCACCCCCGCGCCCGATTTAGAGTTTACCTCCAACGCGTGAGCCCCCTGCTCCTCAAAATACTGCATCCACCTCTGATTCTGCACAGGGTCCGCCAGATCCGATTTGTTCAAAAGCACGATCCGAGATTTATTCTTCCCCAATTCATTGATGTCCGGATTGCGGCTGCTCATGGGAATGCGCGCGTCCACAAGCTCTATAATAAGGTCGATCAGCTTAATATTCTCCTGCATCATACGAACCGCCTTGGTCATATGACCGGGATACCATTGATAATTCATATTGTCTCCGTTTCCATGGCTTTGTCAAAATGTGTTTTTACTTGATAAATCCCATTCCCGCATCCTCGCAGGCAAGCTTAAACCACACCCGCCCGATAATATCCGTGTCCTTCACCGGTCCGATATTGGCGGAACGGCTGTCCTCACTGTTATTGACATTATCCCCCAAACAAAAGATCTCTCCCCTGCCGATGGTCAGCGCGTTCTCCGCAATACCGCCATCTAATATCTTGTCCTCCGTGAAAACGCTCTCCTCACCGTTCACGTACAAGATCCCATTTTCAATCAGCACCTCATCGCCCGCCACGGCAGCCACGCGCTTCACATAATAGTGCGCGTTCTCATTTCCGTTGGGCAGAAAGACCACCACGTCCCCGACCTTGGGCGAGGACAGCACATAACAAAATCTGTCTACCAGAATACTCTGTCCATTGTACAGCGTTGGCTCCATAGCCACCCCCACCACCCGGGTGACCATTCCGTAAAAATGTGCGATCACTATGGCAATGAATATCGCTACAAAAATACTAAACAGCCAGCCGAATATTTCCCGCAATACCGCCGAGTTTATTTTCTTTTTACGCCGATAAAAGCTCAGTCCCTTTTGACGCGCCATATTACCTCTCTCCATCTTGGTCTTTTGCCCGACGCAATAAGTATATCACAGTTTTATCAAATAGAAAAGGGCAATCACACTGTCTGCAATCGCCCTCATTCTGACTTATTATTTTACAAGCTCTTTGACCTTAGCCTTCTTACCTACACGGTCTCTTAAGTAAGTCAGCTTCGCGCGTCTCACCTTACCGCGTCTCACCACCTCTACCTTCTCCACATTGGGAGAGTGCAGGGGCCATGTCTTCTCCACACCGATACCGTTGGAAGTCTTTCTCACGGTAAAGGTCTCTCTGTTGCTGCCGCCCTGTCTCTTCAGGACAACGCCCTCAAACACCTGAATTCTTTCCTTGTCTCCCTCCTTGATCTTACCGTAAACCTTCACGGTATCGCCAACATGGAATTCATCCACGGTCTCCTTTAACTGTTCTGCTTCGATTTCTTTGATAATATCACTCATATTGAGCCTCCTTCATAAAATGGATGTTCTTAATACATTCCGTAACAGAGGACCATCTCGTTTTCACAACAAATAGTATTGTAGCACAGGGAGACATGAAATGCAAGGATTATTTTACGGGCGAGCCTCATTATTTATAACAGACGATCTTCCCAAAGTCAGCCTTCAGGGAAGCGCCGCCCACCAGTCCGCCGTCGATATCGGGCTGTGCAAACAGCTCTGCCGCGTTTCCCGCGTTCACGGAACCGCCGTATTGAATGCGCACCGCCTCCGCGGTAGCCTGATCGTACATCTCGGCAATGCAGTCACGGATGCCCTTACATACCTCCTGCGCCTGCTCGGTGGTAGCCGTCTTGCCGGTGCCAATCGCCCAGATAGGCTCATATGCGATCACAAGCTTCTTTACCTGATCTGCGGTCACATCCACCAGATCGGACTTGATCTGGAGACGAATCCAGTCCATGGTAACGCCCATCTCCCTCTGTTCCAAGGTCTCGCCGCAGCAGAGAATGGGAATCAGCCCCGCCTCAATCGCCTTCTTCACCTTCTTGTTCAGAAGCGCGTCGTCCTCCTTGAAGTAGTCGCGTCTCTCGGAATGCCCGATGATCACATATTTTACGCCTGCATCCTTCAGCATGGACGCAGAAATCTCGCCCGTGTAAGCGCCCTTTTCCTCAAAATACATATTCTCCGCGCCGACCTCTACGTTGGTGCCCTTCACTGCCTCCACAACAGGCACGATATCAATGGCGGGCACACAATAAACCACATCCACATCATCATTTTTTACAAGATCCTTCAGCTCTGCACACAGCTTTACGGCTTCACTGGGAGTCATATTCATTTTCCAGTTGCCGGCTACAATTTTCTTTCTTGCCATCTTTCTCTATTCCCTTCTTTCCAAAATTTAATGAGCATCGATAGAAGCTCATGAGTATCGATAGAAGCTCATGAGTCCCGACAGGAGCAAAACCGCCCCCGCCGCGCCCAAAATCTGCACGGGCTGCCTGTAAAGTCCGACAGCCAGACAGCTTCCCGCTCCCATGCCCACGGTGTAGAGGACAGGCAGCTTCGCGTTCTCAGGATAGCCCGTACTTATATGGTTCTTAACACTACGATACTCCGTTCCGTCCCATTCATGATAGTATCGTATGATTGTGCGCCCTGCCTCGGCGCGCACCACTTCACCCTCTGCCACTGCCACCAGCCCGCCAACGGTAAAGGTCTTTGCACCGGATTCCTCCAACGCATTTACCGCCCGCCAAGCAAGGACAAAATACAGCATGTAAACAGCCCACAAAAGACACAAACCAAATCCCGCGAGCCGCATCATTTGTCGTCTGCAGCAGCGACGCCGGGAAGTACCTTGCCCTCAAGGAATTCCAGAGAAGCTCCTCCGCCGGTGGAGATATGGCTCATCTTGTCGCCAAATCCGAGCTGGTTGACAGCCGCCGCGGAATCACCTCCGCCGATGATCGTGGTAGCGTCCGTCTCCGCCAACGCCTTTGCAACTGCGATCGTACCTGCGGCCAGCGTCGGGTTCTCGAACACGCCCATAGGTCCGTTCCACACAACCGTCTTGGCATTCTTTACCGCGTCGGCAAACATAGCCTGAGTCTTGGGTCCGATATCCAGCCCCTCCATATCGGAAGGAATCTTGTCGGAATCCACGGCAGAGACCTCCACAGGCGCGTCAATCGGGTTGGGGAATGCCTTTGCGATCGTGGTATCGATAGGAAGCAGAAGCTTCTTGCCCAGCTTCTCCGCCTTCGCCATCATTTCCTTACAATAATCAATCTTCTCGTCGTCCACCAGAGAGTTGCCGACCTCCATGCCCTGTGCCTTCAAGAAGGTATATGCCATACCGCCGCCGATGATCAGAGTGTCACACTTCTCCAACAGATTAGAGATTACGTTCAGCTTGTCGGCAACCTTTGCGCCGCCCAGAATCGCCACGAAGGGACGAACGGGGTTCTCAACCGCATTGCCAAGGAAATTGATCTCCTTCTGCATCAGATAGCCGACCACATTCTCGCCTCCCTTTGCGGTGATGCACTTGGTCACGCCCTCAACGGAGGCGTGCGCCCTGTGGGAGGAGCCGAAGGCGTCACACACATACAGATCAGCCAGATCAGCCAGCTCCTTGGAGAATGCCTCGCCGTTCTTGGTCTCCTCGGCGCCGCGGAAACGGGTATTCTGGAGCAGGACAACGTCTCCCTCCTTCATAGCCTCCACAGCCTTGGTTGCAGCCTCTCCGGTCACACTGTAATCGGATACAAACACAACCTCCTTGCCAAGCTTCTCGGAAAGTCTCTTTGCAACAGGTGCAAGGGACTCCTTCTCATTGGGACCTTCCTTTACCTTGCCCAAATGGGAGCAAAGGATCACCTTGCCGCCGTCATTGATCAGCTTTTGAATCGTAGGCAGCGCTGCCACGATACGGGTCTCGTCGGTAATCTCGCCGTTCTTCAAAGGAACATTGAAGTCACAGCGCACCAAAACGCGCTTTCCCTTTGCGTTAATATCGTCCACAGATTTTTTGTTCAAACCCATTTTTATAAACCTCCATTTATTTTATGACATTTATTTTACAATTCACATACGAAAAGGGTCCGGTCCCAAGACCGGACCCCCAAAGTCCTTGCTGCATGACCGACTTGTCCGGTCACATCTAAACAGGCGTCTGCATCGCAGCAGCTATGCCGTCATGCCTATTAGCCCAACTCACTGAAATACTTAATGGTACGAACCATCTGAGAGGTATAGCTGTTCTCGTTGTCATACCATGAAACAACCTGTACCTGAGTGTTGCCGTCCTCCATGGGAGCAACCATGGTCTGGGTGGAATCAAACAGGGAGCCGTAGGTCATACCGATCACGTCGGAGGATACGATCTCGTCCGTGTTGTATCCGTAAGACTCGTTTGCAGCAGCCTTCATAGCGTCATTGATCTGCTCCTTGGTCACCTTGCCCTTTACAACGGCTACCAAGATCGTGGTAGAACCGGTAGGGGTAGGAACACGCTGAGCAGAACCGATGAGCTTGCCGTTCAACTCAGGGATAACCAAACCGATTGCCTTCGCAGCTCCGGTAGAGTTGGGAACGATATTCTGTGCACCTGCACGGCTTCTTCTCTTATCACCCTTTCTCTGAGGACCGTCCAGAATCATCTGGTCACCGGTGTAAGCATGAACCGTTGTCATGATACCGGACTGGATAGGAGCCAGATCATTCAAAGCCTTAGCCATGGGAGCAAGGCAGTTGGTGGTGCAGGAAGCTGCAGAAATAACGGTATCTGAAGGCTTCAAGGTATTGTGGTTTACATTGTATACGATAGTGGGAAGGTCATTACCTGCGGGAGCAGAAATTACAACCTTGCGGGCGCCTGCATTGATGTGAGCCATGGACTTATCCTTGGAGGTGTAGAAACCGGTACACTCCAAAACAACATCAACCTTCAGCTCTCCCCAAGGAAGCTTAGAAGCATCTGCCTCTTTGTAAATGGTGATCTTCTTGCCGTTTACGGTAATGGAATCCTCGCCTGCCTCAACCTTGTCGGCATATTTGTATCTGCCCTGTGCGGTATCGTACTTCAACAGATGTGCCAGCATATCAGGGCTGGTCAAATCGTTGATAGCTACTACCTCATAACCCTCGGCATCAAACATCTGTCTGAATGCAAGACGACCAATACGGCCAAAACCATTAATTGCTACTCTTACTGACATTTTAGTTCCCTCCTGAAATTATTATTTTATATTCATTCAATAGAAAACCCGCAAGGCGCATCTCCTATTGTTCTGACTCACGGCAGCAAACAGACTAACCTTAGCTTGTCCGATTGTCAAAATTTTGTCACGGATATATTTTAACTGATTCCCCCTCATAATTCAAGATGAAAATAAAAAATATTTTCCAAATCAGGAAAAATTTACATAATGTTTATAATTAGACATAATTTTTCCAAAATATTGATGCCTTTTGGCGGAAAATTTGCTATACTCTATACGATGACAGGCGCTCATGTGAAAAGCCAAGGATTTTTCACTATTGATTTGGGCAATATCACCGACAAAGTCCGTGATATGCATGGGGATTATTATAATGAATTCGGTCGAAAATATTCACTCCACACAGGTGCGTCCCAAGCGGCTTGCGCTTTTGGACGAGATACGGGGCATCACCCTGATCAGCATGATGCTCTACCATTTTCTGTGGGATCTGGTCTATATTGCGGGGATAGATATCCCTTGGTATCACGGACGCGGCGCTCATATTTGGCAGCAAAGCATCTGTTGGACTTTTATTTTTCTGTCGGGATTCTGTTGGTCACTGGGACACCGTCATCTAAAGCGCGGGCTCACCGTCTATCTGGCGGGCGGTCTGGTGACGATCGTAACGCTTCTTCTGCTGCCTGAGGACAGGGTGGTCTTTGGGGTGCTGACGCTTATCGGCTCCTCCATGCTGCTTATGATTCCCTTGGACAGGGCTTTTATAATAGTCCAAAAAAGGACGGCGATTGTATTCCTGACCGTGTTGTCGGGATTCTTGTTCCTGCTGACTCTGCCTGTCGCGAGCGGAAGGCTTGGCAGCTTTGTCGGGCTTTGGAGCGGCGATTCCTTTCTCCACAGCGGGACAAGGCTTCCCGAATGGCTGTATTGCAGTTGGTTGTCCACTTACCTTGGCTTCCCGATGAAGGATTTTTACTCCACAGACTATTTTCCGCTGATTCCGTGGTTTTTCCTGTTTATCACGGGGTATTTTGTACATAAAATATATATGCATAAAACATGCGCTTCTGAGCAACGCACACGCGAGGGCGGCTCGGGAGCTTCCGTCCTGTGTCAAAACCACCTGCCCCCGCTGTCCTTTATCGGACGCCACTCGCTGCTCATTTATATGCTGCATCAGCCCGTGCTGTATGGCGTCACCATGGCGATTGTCTATATAAGGGCAGGCTAAGGAATCATTAGTAAATAAAGTGCATTTACAAATGATTCCTGCAAATTTGCAAAGGACGCTAATTAGCCGGAACCGTCTGAACAACGCAATGAAAAAGTGCCGTTTATTTCAGGACAGTTTCTAACTGATTGCAGATATAATGTGGAATTCCTTACCGGCTGTAAGGGGTATTAACCATAAATACATTGTAGTAGGAGGACATGATTATGCCGATTTTAACTGACTGCCATCTACATTCCCACCATTCCGGGGATTCTGATGCCCCCATGGAGGAAATGGTTCTTAAAGGAATCGAACTGGGGCTCACCACCATATGCTTTACGGAGCACAACGATTTCAATTATCCCGTCACCCCCGATGAACCGGAGGATTTATTCCTGTTGAACGCGGATTCCTATCTCTACGAGCTTCTAGGGCTCAAGGAAAAGTACGCGGGACAGATCAAGATTTTGTTTGGCTTGGAGCTGGGGCTGCAGCCGGAGGTCTTTCGGGAGAACGCGGTGTTTGCCCGCTCTCACGAATATGACTTCATTATCGGCTCCTCCCACCTGTGTCACGGCAACGACCCCTATTACCCCTCCTTCTTTGAGGGGCGGAGCGACGAGGAGGCTTACCGGGAATATTTCCAGTCAGAGCTTGAAAACATCAAAAAATTCTCCAACTATGACGTGTACGGGCATCTGGACTACGTGGTGCGCTACGGCGCTTCAAGGGACGAGGATTATTGCTATGAGAAATACAAGGATATTCTGGACGCCATTCTCGAGACCCTTCTGGAGAAGGAGAAGGGCTTGGAGCTCAATACCGGCGGAATCAAGCGCGGCATGAAGGACTTCCACCCCTGTATGGGTATCCTGAAAAGATACAGGGAGCTTGGGGGCGAGATCATCACCGTGGGGAGCGACGCCCATGCGCCTGCCAACATGGGAGAACATTTTGACAGGGCAGCCGAGGTGTTAAAGGAATGTGGATTCCAATACTATACCGTGTTTGAAAAGCGCCTTCCCGAGTTTATCCGATTATAGTCATAATAAAAAGCAGCGGGGTTGTTGACCCTCGCGGCATTCGCAAATCCAAATTTATTGGATTCGCGCTCATGCAAGCACTGGCACAAAGTCAACTTCGTTGACTTGGCTCATTGCTCACGGGAATCAACCTTATAAACATTTAAACATAACATGGAGGATAGAAAATGCAAAAGAATGACAGTATCTCAATTCCCGTAATTTTAAAGGTAGGAAAGGGCGCCCTGCAGGGGCTTGGTGCCTGTCTGTCGGAGGAGGGGCTCACAGACGTCGTGATCTGGTTTGGAAACGGTCTGATCGACCTTTTCGGCATGGGGGTCATGGAATCCCTTAAGGACGCCGGAATCAATGTCTTGGAATATCAGGAGCTTGACACGGTTGCCATAGAGGACATTATCTCCCTCGCCTTCTCCATGTCCAACAAGACCAAGGCGGTGGTCTCCATCGGCGGCGGAAAGGTGATCGATGCAGGCAAATACGCCGCCTTCTTAAAGGGTCTTCCCTTTATCAGTATCCCCACCTCGAGCTCAAGCGACGGCTTCTCCAGTGCAAGCGCCTCGCTTCTGGTGGACGGCAGACGCGCCTCCGTGCCCGCCAAGCTCGCCTATGGCATCATCGTTGACACGGAGGTTATCCGCACCGCTCCCGTGAAATTTATCTATTCGGGTATCGGTGATATGGTATCCAAGATTACCTCCCTCTACGATTGGAGCTTTGAAGCCGCTCATGGGGTTGGAACCCTGAATGACTTCGCCGTTATGATCGCCAAAAAAGCCGTAAACAGCTTTGTCCGCACCCCCTACGAGAGCATTCAGGACGAAATATTTCTCAAGGAGCTCCTAGATTCCCTGTCCATGAGCGGTATCGCCAACGAGATCGCGGGAAGCAGCGCTCCCACCAGTGGCAGTGAACACCTGATCTCCCACGCGTTAGATAAAATGCTTGAGACCCCGCAGCTCCACGGCATACAAGTGGGCATCGCCACCTATATCATGGCTAAGGTGCAGGATCACCGCCATGTCCGCGTCAACACGGTGCTCACGGATACAGGCTTCTGGAGCTACGTGGAGACCCTGCAAATGAAGCGCGGCGATTTTCTCCAAGCGATTGATATGGCGCCCTCCATCAAGCCCCACCGCTACACCTATCTGCATGAAGAAAAATACCGTGAGGCGGCGAAAAGGCTGGTTCTGGAGGATTCCATTCTGTCAAGAGTGCTGAGCGATTAGCTCTCACACAGCACGAAAACTCTCTTTGGCGTTGTCTGAGCCGGAATACTTCTGGTGGAGCTTTCATAGATGACCACCAGACTGTGGTTCGCGGGACTGCCTTGAAAATACTGGTTGTTCGTGGTTCTTAGATTGACCGACCCGTCCATGTTGAGCTGCAGTGTCTGCTCCGCGTTGACCAAGGCGGCATTGTAAAAGCTGACGTCGATCATGCTGCCGTTTTTAACCTTTGCCGCCACCACTGCCATGAACTGTGGCGGATAAATCAAGGGCGCCGGCGCGTCAATGCGATACCAGAACATACAGCTGTCCCCCACGGACAGAGTCTCCCAATCCACCACAAAGGTAGCGGGGGTGATCATGAATGTCACTGTGTTGCCGTTTTCGTCCTCCACAGTGGCATAAATGATACACCCGTTTGTCTGGCTGCTTCCCATTCTTCCGGGCACTAATTCCACAATCGTCCCGCGCACCATGGCAAAGAGACAATTTTGACAAGGTCTCATAGCCCCCATTCCTCCATTGTTCATATTCCAAGCTCCGTTCCAAGAGCTGTTCCACCCGCTGTTTGCGCCATTCGCATTATTGTTGGCGTTACCGTTGTTCGTATAATTGCCGTTGTTGATACCATTCCAGTTGGGAATCCACCTATAATCCATTGATACCTGCCATATCCTAAAGATAATGTCTCTCTATCATATGTAGATTCCTGCGGGTCGGTGCATCGTCACCAGATGCTTTCCCTATCAGCTTCACAGAATCGTCCCGCCGCCCAGCACATGCCCGTCCTCATAAAACACGACCGCCTGTCCCGGCGTGGCGGCGCGCACGGGCTGCTCAAAGCTGCACTGCACCCTGCCGTCTGACAGCTTTTGGATCCTGCAATACTCCCCTCGATGATTGTAGCGTATCTTGGCAAGCACGCGTCTTGGCTCCTCCAAATCCGCCACCGCCATGAAATTCACCCTGTCACAGACCACTTCCCTTGTAAAAATATCCTCGTTCTCCCCAATCACCACCTCGTCAGTCTCCGGACGGATCGCGGTCACGAACACCCGCCTTCCCATAGCCAGCTCCAAGCCCCTTCGCTGTCCTATGGTATAATGAGTGATGCCCTTGTGTCTACCCAAGACCTCGCCGTCCTTTGTGACAAAGTTGCCGGGTCCGGGGAGCTTATACTCGGTGATTGACTTCGCAACGAGTCCACCCGTGGAGCATTCGTGATTCCCACTCCCTGTCTCAAGCCGCCGATTGTGCTCTGCCACCTCACGCTCGATAAACCCTGCATAATCATCATCAGGCACAAAGCAGATCTCCTGACTGTCAGGCTTATTCGCCACAGGGAGTCCTGCGCGCTCCGCCAGTGTGCGAATCTCCTCCTTTGTGTACGCCCCCACGGGCAAAAGCGTCCGCGCGAGCTGCTCCTGTGTGAGATTGTATAGCGCATAGGTCTGATCCTTCGCCGCCGTCACGGAGCTTGCAATAGCCAAACGTCCGTTACTCAACCGTTCAATCCTCGCATAATGTCCCGTGGCAATATAGTCCGCCCCAATCTCGAGAGCGCGCTTTAGCAATGCCTCCCATTTTACATAGCGATTGCAGGCAATACACGGATTCGGCGTGTGCCCGCGCAAATACTCCTCAACAAAGTAATCGATTACATGCTCCTTGAATTCCGTCTTGAAATTCATGACATAATAGGGAATGTTCAACTCCTGCGCCACCCTGCGCGCGTCCTCTACCGCTGAAAGTCCGCAGCAACCCCCGTTTTCCGCCTGACTAAAAGCCGTCTCGTCCTGCCAAATCTGCATGGTGACGCCAATGACATCATATCCCTGCTCCTTCAACAGATACGCCGCCACAGAGGAGTCCACACCCCCCGACATTCCGACTACAACTCTTTGACTCATCTATGTATTCCTCTCGCTCCACTTTCCCTGCATCTGGTATCCACTGAATCATACCACAGTTCCCCTGCCCCGTCCACTCGCAAAAAATCCCCCTTGCGGGTTCTTTCAACAACCACCATGAAATATAATGAATAGAAACACACAGACA
This sequence comes from Muribaculum sp., assembly GCA_023663505.1. GTDB lineage: Bacteria > Bacillota > Clostridia > Lachnospirales > Lachnospiraceae > Acetatifactor. The sequence continues at coordinate 5,957 of JAMPHH010000011.1, read as the reverse complement.
AGGTCAGTAATCTCATGAAAAAGAAACTATCCCTGAATGGCAGACCCTTGATCATGGGCACCTTTATTCTCACCGCGACAGGGCTGATCACACGCACCATCGGCTTTTTTTACCGCATTTATCTGTCCAGACTTTTCGGTGAGGAGGGTATGGGAATCTATCAGCTGCTGAACCCCGTGCTCTCCATCGCCTTTTCGCTTTGCGCGGCGGCATACCAGACCGCCATCTCCAAATTCGTGGCAGAATATGCCACCAAAAAGGCGAAACGGTTTCAGCCGCTGATCGCGGGGCTGACAATCTCCGTTCCGCTCTCTCTCCTCTGCTGCGCAGTCATTTACATACAAGCTCCCATGATAGCCGCCAAGCTGCTTCTTGAACCACGCACGGAATCCATGCTGCGCATCTTGGCGTTTTCCATTCCCTTTAGCAGCGTTCATTCCTGCATCAACGGTTATTTCTATGGGGTCAAAAAAACAGGAGCCCCCGCCGCGGCCCAGCTTTTGGAGCAGTTGGCACGGGTCGGCTGCGTATATCTGGTCTCCTCCGCGGCTCTCGCCCAAGGGAAAGCGCCTTCCATCAACGTTGCAGTGCTTGGTCTGGCTGTCGGCGAGCTCGTTTCCATGCTTGTATCCCTTGTCGCCATCTTACAGGTACTCCATAGACATACCCCCGCAAGCCCGCAAGCCGATACCCCTGCGGTCAGCCGACTCCGCTCAGGCTCGCGTCCCAACATACTGCTTAGCATCTTGGGAATGGCGCTGCCGCTTACGTTAAACCGCATAGTCCTCAACCTTTTGCAGAGCGTTGAATCCGTCTCCATTCCTGCAAGGCTGCGTCTATACGGCTATGACACCGCCACCGCCCTCAGCGTGTATGGCGTGCTCACAGGTATGGCAATGCCCTTGATATTTTTCCCGAACGCATTGACCAACTCTGTCTCTGTCCTGCTGCTGCCGCTGATCTCGGAGACCTATGCCACGGGGGACTTAGAGCGCGTCAAGGGCGCAATCCTCCGCACGGTGAAATTCTGCGGTATCATGGGTTTTCTCTGCATGTCCGTTTTCTTTCTTCTGGGGGATTATGCGGGAAACACCTTGTTTGACAGTCCTCTTGCCGGACATTTCATCACGACCTTAAGCTTCCTGTGTCCTTTTCTCTACCTCGACTCCACCCTCTCCAGTATCCTGCAGGGCTTGGGGAAATCAGGAACGATTTTTGTCATGAATATTATCGCGCTGCTCCTGCGCCTGCTCTTTGTGTTTAAGGCAATCCCGATATTCGGCATCACAGGCTATCTCTGGGGAATGCTGGCGAGCCAGATCCTCCTAAGCCTCCTCTACCTTCTGTGCCTGTACTGTTTTCTCCGAAAGAGCCAATAGTCCCATTGCGTGATATCGTTTAATTCAAAACCTTTTTAAGCTCGTCCATAAAGGTATTCACGTCCTTGAATTCCCGATAGACGGAGGCAAAACGGACATAGGCGACCGCGTCCAGACTCTTTAGCTTGTTCATAACGATCTCACCGATGGTCTGGCTGGAAATCTCCTTTTCCTCAAGGTTGAACACCTCTGTCTCCACCTCGTCCACCAGCGCGGTGATCTGCTGAATGCTGACGGGTCGCTTATGGCAGGCGCGGAGCACTCCCGCCTCGATCTTAGAGCGGTCATAGGTCTCCCGATTGTCGTCCTTCTTGATGATGATCAGGGGGATCGTCTCAATCTTCTCATAGGTGGTAAATCTCTTGTTGCACTCGTCGCAGACTCTGCGGCGTCGTATGGAATTATTATCCTCCGCGGGTCTGGAATCGATTACTCTGGTATTTTCGTGACTACAAAAGGGACACTTCATCTGTTTATCCTCCGTTTGAAAGCATGTGTTATTTTTTATTATAACAACTGTTGTCTTTTATGTCAACCAAAATTACCTCCGGTCCGATCTGACAGATATCCTTATATGGGATCTCGATATTCGGCTCACAGCGCAGAAAGCTGAGCATTTTGTTGCCCCCGGGGACTATGATCTTGCAGATGCAGCCGCTGCACTCGTCGAATTCAAGATCGCACACCCTGCCTAATTTTCGACAGTCCTTCATATTGATGACGTCTTTACAGCGAAATTCCGAAAAAAGCATGTTTACCTCATTCCAAGCGCACTGTATGTATAGGGATATCAGTACACTGAATCACAGTTGTCTTTTTATCATATGCGGGTTTGGGGAAAATGTTTTTTGTCCACGTATTTTTTATGACCTTCGGAGTGATGTATGCGTGCTAAGGAGCCATGCCATGAACCCATGCTAGGGGCGGCGGGAGAGGACTGGGAGAGGTTTTGCGGACGGGCTGCGGTTGGGTGTTTTCTAATAGTGCGGGGATAGGTGTTGCAATTTGCGGGTCGGCTCTAAGGTGCATCCATGCACCTAGAGCCTGAAATGTGCATCCATGCACATTTCACCCTAGGTTATGGGCGCACTATAAGAAAACGCTCCAACCTTCGCCGGAGTCCGCGAAACCTCTCCCAGTCCTCTCCCGCCTTGGTATTGGTGCAGGGCTGATGTGTGTGGCTTGTGGATATTTTATTTTATGGCTGAGGTGTTGTATTTTTATCTTTTTTTGCAGAATATTGTGATGGCTCTTGGTACATACTTGTAAATACATGAAGCATAGCTGTTTGGAAACAATCTGGAAACGGGCTCTCGCTATATGAATTGTACTGAAAATATTCTCTTGAGCGCAAGATTTACATGCATGTTTCCGGTTCAATTTGCTCGGTTCTGAACGGTTAGCAAGATACGGGAGGGATTAAATATGTCACAGGGTAGAGTCGAAATCTGTGGAGTGAACACGTCAAGACTGCCGCTTCTAAAAAACGGGGAAAAGGAAGCTCTGTTCGCCCGAATCCAAGACGGGGATATGGAGGCGAGAGAAGCCTATATCGAGGGCAATCTGCGCTTGGTACTGAGCGTCATCAAACGCTTCTCCTCTAGCAACGAGAATGTGGACGATCTGTTCCAGATAGGCTGTATCGGGCTGATCAAGGCAATTGACAATTTTGATACCAGTCTGAACGTCAAGTTCTCAACCTATGCCGTACCTATGATCATCGGGGAGATCCGCCGCTTCCTGCGGGACAATTCAAGCTCTATCCGCGTCTCCCGCTCCCTGAAGGACACCGCTTACAAGGCGATCTACGCAAGGGAGACTCTCACGCGCAAGAACCTGAAGGAGCCCACCATCGAGGAGATTGCCTCCGAGGTCGGCATCTCCAAGGAGGATATCGTCTATGCCATGGACGCCATTCAGAACCCCATGAGTCTCTATGAGCCTGTTTTCACCGACGGCGGCGACACTCTCTATGTCATGGATCAGATTTCTGACAAAAAAAATAAGGAGGAGACGTGGGTGGAGCATCTCTCCTTAAGTGACGCCATGAAAAATCTAAGCGAACGGGAGCACGAGATCATCACCCTTCGCTTCTTCGAGGGCAAGACCCAAATGGAGGTAGCGAACCTGATAGGCATCTCCCAAGCACAGGTTTCAAGACTTGAGAAGAATGCGCTTAGGACGATGCGGGCGTATTTGACGGCATAGCGCGGATACGTCATTCCATTCTGTAACTGTCCCAAGTCTTTGGAGCCTTCTCCCAACGCTCCTTTTCCTCAAAATACCTGTCATTCATCCACGCCACCGCGTCCACCACGCCGTCCTCGTCGAACGTGAACATCTCTGTCACCTTCGACTCCTCGGGCGTGGTGAAGTAATTGAACGGCTCAGGCCAGATTGTGACCTTAAGCCTTTTCCCGTCCTCCTCGCTCACGCCCTCCAAGCGATACCGCATACCCTGATAGCTTCCCGTAAACTCCGTTTTCTTCAAATACTCCATGGACAAAATATCGTCCCGCTGTATCATTCGCCTTTCCTCCTAATGTAGCTTTTCAGTAACAGTTTCGCCATACGGCAACTGCGAGAGACCTGCAAGCGTCAAAATAAGTTGAAAACTCATTTTGTGTTGAAAAAAATCGGCAAACTCTGCTGTTCCCACCGACCATCCGACAATTCCAAAATATACTCCATCCCTTCATTATCCCTCAACGCATAAGCCTTATTGCTCTGTACCAACATCTCATTCCCTCTGCTAAAAATCCCATTCTTCTCCACATAACAGGCAACCGGTATCCGATATCTTCTGGCAAACTCCACCGTATGCCATGTGCCGCTCCCCTCCTTGGACTCCACCACGATCACCAGACTGGAAAATAAAGCCTGCAGCCTGTCTCTGGCCACAAAAGTTTCCTTTCTCGGACGGATTCCCTCCGGATACTCGCTGATCAGGCAGCCACCCTTCTCCAAAATTTCCTCTGCCAACTTTTGATTTGTCTTCGGGTAAATCTGATCCAATCCGCACGGCATGACCGCAATGCCCTTCCCGCCACACTCCACAACCTCGTCCAGTGCCGCTGCATCACACCCCAACGCCAGCCCGTTCAGCACTATTTTTTCCCTTTTACACAATGCCTTGGCTATATTCCGCGAAATTGCCTTCCCCCGCTCTGAAATCTCCCGCGAACCTATCACAGCAACCACGCTGCCCTGCAGCAGGCTGATATCTCCCCTGTAATACAACAATCCAGGCATCTGCTCCCTGACCGACTGTTCTATTGCCAAATCTCTGGTATCATACTTTTCAACAGGATATCTTTCAATTACAGTTCCCATCCCATTATCCCTTCTGCTCCACCTGATAAAACAACCTATATCTTAGTCTGCCCCAGTGCCAACAATGCCACTCTCTTCGCCCCGTGCTCCATCAGTATATCCCGGCAGGCATACAATGAATTACCGGAAGTTGTCACATCATCCACCACCAAGACCACTTCATCGGCGACACTCATATCGGGATTCACACCAATGGAATCCAAATGCACATTTATATTACGGTTTCCGCCTGCCGCAAGCTTCTCTATTTCCTTTGTCCGAATCAGATAATCCGTCATATCAATCCTGCCATGCGCCGCAAGCCTCCGCCCCAGCATCTTCATGCCGCTGTCTACACTTTGAGGTGAATGCGGAGGCACAACACAAATAGCAACCCCCTGACAAATTTCTTCGTCCAACAGTGCATAAAAATAATTCACCGCACTGCTCTTTCCATCCTTCAAATCCAGAATCTTTCTGCTATATATGTCATAAGGAGCTCCTGTCTTATCCGAATCATTCTTCCACCTGCTGTAAGGCACATAATATCCACATATCACAATTCCTTCTTCCGCATCAAACTCCTCATTTACAAATATCATTTTTATTCCCCCAATCCTTTTCCTATTCCATATCCTTCCCCATCATGTCATTTTCTGAAATATTCTCTTAGTTCATTATAACTATTTTTTCAATTATGCGCAATGTTTATCAAGCTTTTTATTTGCTACCTACTATACAATGAATATCATATATGCAGAATATTTACTTTACACATATGCTTCTATTCTTTTCGCAAATCTGTTTTATATTTCCGTCCTTGATAAGGTATGCTGCCCCAAACAATGTTGTCGTTTTGTTTTCAATCATGAAATAGCTTCCGTCTTCCAAAGCATAAAATTCCCTATCATAGCTATCTGAATAAGTAATATCCTCAAATAAACGTTGTCCATCTAAAATATCATCTTTTATATCCTGATAATGTGGTAAGATCATTAATTTTGTAATCCCTAATCCGGATAAAAATTTCTCATATTCCTTATCAATGCTTTCGCCCTCCAGTTCAGGCTGTGCATATACAATCTCTGCGCTGTTCATTGTTCCTGCACTAATGCCAATTAAAATTCCGTCAAAATCCTTAATACGTTCTTTTAAATAAAAGTTTCCCAATCTATCGGACTATAGAAGTCCGACAGACTGGGAAACTTTTATTTAATTATCCCGTTCCATTTCACTGACCTTGCAAAACAATTCCAAAATTGTCCT
>JAMPHH010000010.1 GCA_023663505.1 Muribaculum sp. | reverse complement strand
TCAAATGCGTGAAACACCGTTCCAACAATTGCGGTTTCGGGATCACTATAATCCCAACCCAAGTAAGGACTGTTTAATACTATTAGGACTGCAAAAATAACCATGATAACCGCACACAATGAGATAAAAAGCCAATGAATTGCCTTTTGTTTTGCTGCCTGTCTATGTGCAAGCTGCAAGTTTATGACCTCAAGTTTTTCAGAAATTACTTTTAAATCATCAATCTTCGGCTCGACAATTGTTTCTCCAAGCAGTGTGCTTACAGGTGTTTCAAATACCTCTGATATGGAAACTAGCATATCGGCATCAGGAACCGACAAACCTTGTTCCCATTTTGATATTGTTTGTCTTACTACATTCAACTTAATTGCAAGTTCCTCTTGCGAAAGTCCTTTGGATTTTCTGATTGCTTTAATGTTTTCGTTTAGCATTAGTAGTGACCTCCTTTCACCGCCATTATACGGAAGAAAGCCCGTTGCGGCAAGCAACGTAGATTAACATTTCACCAAATTGCGATTGGTATCTCTAACAGAATAGCATAATCGCACTTATATTTCTACCAAGTTCTCATTAAATTTCTTCCCCCGCCGCATAGTCCCGCCTTGCTGTCTGTCATCTGTCCTGTGGACAGATTGATGTCGGCTCTCATTCTGCTCTATGCGTTCAAGGTTGGCTTTGTTGTAGCTTATCACTTCCGCAAATGCAAGGTCGTGACACGTCCTCGCCTACATTTCGTCATCTCGTGAGAGCCTTTCATAAAGTGCTGTGATTTTGTTTGACATAGAGATTTGCTCCTTTCCCCGAAAATGCCCTGTTTATCGGCTTTTCAATATCTTTATTTTCTCTGTCATTAACAGACTACCCCATTTGTGGCAGTGCTTGCATGAGCACAAATCCAACGAGATTGGATTACCAATGAAATTGGTTTGGCGTATGCCGAAGGGGTGTTGACTTACCTGTCAAAATAAAAAACCTCCCCTCTGGGGCGGAAGGGCAAGCGTTTTCCCTTGGGCAGCAAAAATGCGTGCTTGTGGGAGATATCCATATGGGATTCAGTCATGCCGTCCGTGATGATGAGAATGGGACCGTCCTTGGGAAAATCCTTGGCGGATTCCAACAAATCCACGGCGGGCTGCAGGACGGTGCCGCCACGCCCCTTGACGGATACTCTGCCCGCGATATCCTCGGGGGAAAGATACCCTGCGTCATAGGCGGCAGCGTCACAGAACACGACTCTGGCGAAGGGAACGTCATGGGCGACGGAATAGCTTGCGATAGTGCCAAGCGCCTTGCCTATGGTCTTGGGCTCCATGGAGCCCGAGGTGTCTATGATGACCCCGAAGGTTCGACTGTCTGTGGGTATGTCCTGCGGACAATATCTGGGACGGGGAATGTCAGGAGTACATGCCTGCCTGCGGCTGGGGCGGGCATAGCTTCTGTGCTTTTCAAGGGGCGCAAAGTAGACGTCAAACCATTTGGCAAGCTCCACGTCCCAAGGAATCGGGGGCATGGACAGAGCGCGAATCTCCTCTATCAGCCCCGCGGGGATATAGCCCCTGCCCGTGGATTGATGATATTCCAATCCTTGCAGCAAGGCGTTTCTGCAAAATTCGTCCAATGAGACCCCTTGTGCACTTTGCCCCATGCTATCCGCTTTGCCGCCTTTTAAAGCGCCGCTCATGATATCTCCCTTGCCGAAGCCCCGAAAGGTATCAAGCTTTTCGTATTTCCTGAGGTTTGAGAGGAGCATGTCATAGATGGTCTCGGCGGAGAGCCCTGCAAGCTCGGGGTCATAGAGAAGACCCTCCGCGGGCATCACGCCAATCTGAAGCTCGTGAAGCCAACCGTTGATGACAAAATCACATGCCACGTTCCAAAGTTGATGCTCCCTTCCGTTACAGCGGTTGTGATGCTGCAGTCCCGCATGGAGATATTCATGCGCAAGGACGAACTTCCATTCCTCAATGGAAAGGTTGGAGGCGGGGTTGAGGTACAGCTCTCCCACAGTGACGTCGATTGCCGCGATGTGAATGTCATTTTTGTTACAAAAGGCATAATCCTCCACAATGTTAAAATGTGCCGCCAATCCCCCAAGAAGGGGGTAGTGGTCAATAAACCATCTGGCTGCCTGCATTCCCTTGGAGTTATACTTACTATTCTCATAGGTATGTCCGCCTGCCTCGCTGACAGCCTTGGAGACAGAGGCGGCGAGAGCATAGGAGAATGCACTTGTATAACGGTTATATTGGTTTTGGTCCTTATCATATACCAAGGGCTTCTCCAAGCCCTGCATGTCAGGAGCTCCGACAGCGGCGGTACCATACGAATTGTGAGCCGAGGTGATTCCCCTATCCATCAGATGCTCATATAGCTTGACCTCGTCCCAAGCGGCGCCCGCGACTGTCTCCCAAGCGAAGTCCGCCTTTGCTCCTGCGGATTTCGATGAAGAACCAACGCTTTTGTAAAGGGGTTGACCGAACTTTATATCGGATAAAAATTTTGTGACATAGATGTCACATGCCATATTCCATAGGGAAATATCGCAGGTCACTTTTTGCGCATAGGTATTATCGGGCTGCTCAGGGTCGGCAATCATGACGGCGGGCATTTTATCCGCGTCAAAATGCCCAAAGGCGAGGTGCAGCGTATTGTGTGCGATGACATATGCCCATTGCTTTGCGGGCAGAGTGACGCTTTCATTTAACAGAACCATGCCGTCGGAGCGCACAATGCCCATGGTCTGACTTCCTAGGGAAGCCTTGTCCATGATTCTGATATTGGGCATACAGTGTCCAAACAGCGGGTGGGCACGAATGATGGAGATTCCCGCCTCCAAGCTTTCCCGATTGATCTCCCGTTGGGATTTCTTTTTCTTTTTATCTTTAGGTTTTGTATTTGCCATGTTATTTATCCTTTTTATGTGTAATGAGTCAGGTTTGCGCAGTCGATTCCCGCGAGCAAGGAGCCAAGTCAAGATAGTTGACTTGGTGTCAGTGCTTGCAGGAGCACAAATGCGATAAAGATGGTTTGGCGAATGCCACAAGGGTCATCATACCAAAGCGTTCTATGAATGATTGTGCTCTGCAGCATTGCAAGTTTGATGCTCCGTTGCTTGCAGCGGGGGGGACTTACCTTGAGACATTCTGTGCCAATCTCGGCAAATCGCGTACAATCTCCACCATAAACCATTCGGGAAGCACCTGTCCCTCGTCGGCGGAGACCACCATTTGGGCTATCTCATGATTGATGGCGGAAAGCTCCTTGATTAGAGCCTTGGCGCGGTGAGTCAGGAATTGCCCGTCCTTGCCAAGCTTCTGCTTATTTTCAGGCAGCTCATGCAACAGCTTGGCGCGGAAGGATTGGGCGAGAAAGTAGAGCACGTCCCGCTCCTGCGGCTTCGCAGGCCATTTTGCCTCCCCCTTGATGATATCCGCGAGAAGATGCGTGTTGCCCAGTTGTTTCACGAAGGCAAGGAACATACCCGCATGACTTGCTGACACACAGCCGTAGACAAGTGTTTTCAGCGTATCCTCGGACGGCTTTCTCTCCTCCACGCCATATTCCCACAGCGCGTCGCTGAGCATGTGCCATGAGCGGGGAGTGGAATAGGGCTCCTCGGTCTTGGGCGGCTCGGAGAACAGATGGTCTGGTCTCTGGGTGATATAATTTGTCACCCACGGGTGGATATGATGTTCGTATGCCCATGTGAGCCATTGGTTCGGGTCAGCCTTTAACTGCACATGAAACATGCGGTTGATGAGCGCAGAGGACATAGTCTTTACAATAGCGGAGTCCTGCGCGCGATTGCCCGCGCCGATGACAATACTGCCGCTCGGGAGATGATACTCGCCGATTCTCCGCTCGTGAATCAGACTGTAAAACGCCTTCTGTACCTCCTGTGAGCATGCATTCAACTCGTCGAGAAACAGGACATAGGGGTCGGGTCTTGCAATCATTTTCGGCGGGAGAAATTCACTGGTATTCCCTTTGATCTGCGGTATACCGATGATGTCCTCAGGAGCGAGCTGACTGCCCAAGAGAGACACACAGGGCAGCCCCACCTCCTCGGCAAACTGCTCCACAAGGGCAGATTTGCCGATTCCCGGGGCGCCCCAAATAAAAACAGGGCGCACGGAGGCAATGTTTAATAAAAGCTCAAGCAAATCATTTTGAGTAACTGAAATAGGTAAATTCATAGGTTTAGCCTTTCTTATTTGGTTGACAGATGAGGGCATAAAAATACACCTCACCAAAAGAGAGGCGTCGGTATCCGTTACCATATCGGACTGTAGAATCAGGTTAAAATTTCAGACTCATAGCAATAAAATCTTAAAAAAATCTGAGCAATAAAACCTGAATAATAGAATCAGAGCGATAGAATCTAAGCAATAAATCTAAGCGGTTGCATCAGCGCGCCGCCATTAGACAGATATAGCCTTAATCCTTGATTATCAGGACAACCGAACCTCCGTTGTACGCTGTGAAATTGTCATAATTGATAATGTTTGTCATGATTGTCCTCCTTTCTAATCTGCTATACATGGGTCAAACGAGCGTGCCCGCAGCCAAGCTCTGGTTAACTTGCCCATATTGCCCCACAAATTAAGCATGGTGAATAGTTACAGTGACAGGGCAAAGCACTTTCCCCGCCCTCACATCACACAATATATCGGCAAATACACTCACAAACATTAGAACCCGCAAATATATTTATCACCCCTTCCGCCAAAGAATACCCCATAAACCTCTACAAGATTTTCATAAATAAAAATCTTTTTAGATACAATTTAGATGCTTTCCAATGCTAACCTACTCATCAAGATACTTCTCATGAAAAGTGTAAAACAAAAACGAACATAATATGGAGGGCAGAAGAATGTTTTTGAGAAAGACAAGCTTACGCAAGATAAGCCTAAGTAAAATAACCTTAAGTACAATAACCTTAAGTAAAATAACCCCAAGCAAAATACCCCTAAGGTCAGCACCCCCAAGCACAATACGACTATGCCTTTGCTGCCTTATGCTCTGGGCAGCTATCTCCATGACAGCGTGCAGCAGAGAGGCTGACGGCTCCACGGGCTATGAGCCGCATAACGGACGCGGCAATCAGACAGACAACAGCATCAAAGCGTCCGCCACACAAGAGCGCGAATGGGTCTATGTGCCCGAGGCGATAGAGCTCGGGGGCGGAGGACACTACGAGTACGGCTATGAGCGGATAGTGGACAATGACATCTGCTATATTGAGAGGACACAGAATACAGGTGAGAGCCTGTCCTACTTTTGCCGATATTCCATTGCGGACGGCAGGCTGACGAGGATTCCCGTCAACTGGCAGGAGGGAGATGCGAGCGATTGGGAGATTGGCAAGTATTATTTTGACGAGAAGCAGGACATATGGCTCATCACCTCCGTCTATTCGTCGGATTTTGGCAAGATGCGGCGGTTCCTGTGCAGATTTGACGCACAGGGGGACTGCTTGTCCACATGGGAGATTACCGAACAGGCGGGGAGCGGCGTCTATATCAGCGATTTGGTTGTGGACGCACAGGGGCGTAGCTACCTGTTCACCTATGAGAAGGGAATCTTGCTCTATGACAGCAATGGGAATTATGACAAGAGTGTCATATACGACAGCGCGGAGAGCCCCGAGGACGCAGAAGTGCGGGCGACAGATATCGGCGCCGACGGGCGGGTGTATGCCTGCATCGACAGCATGAGCAGCTCGGGACACTGTAGACTGACAGAGGTGGATTTCGAGAAGGGACAGCTTGTGGAGCTTGTCGGGGACTGCGGGGACGTGACGGGATTTTGTGCGGTGACAGAGGAGCTTGGCGACTGGGCGGCAGGGTATGACTTTATTTTCTATGACGAGCATTCCGCCTATGGCTATACGTTATCCGACCCAAACGACAGCTTTGCAAAGGACAGGGAGGAGCTTTTGGCATGGCTTGAGAGCGACGTCAACGGAAGCTATGTCGAGAGACTTGGCATCGCAGGAGACGGCAGATTATATGCGTCGGTGGCGGACTGGCAGAATGAGGACTGCGCGGTGATGCTGCTTACCAGAACCAAGGCGGAGGAGGCGCCAAAGCGCGAGGACCTGACGCTTGCCACGATTGACGGCGGGAGCGATTTGTCCTCATTGGTGGTAAAGTACAACAGGGGCAATGCGAATTACCACATCACGGTGAAGGATTACGCCTCCCCTGCGGAGCTCTATATAGCCATGCTGACGGGGGAAGCCGTGGATATCATTGACCTGACGGGAGTTGATGTGCGGAAAATGGCGGCGCGGGGGATTTTCGAGGATATCGCGCCCTACGTTGAGAGGAGCGAAGCCTTCAGTCGTTCGGACTTTGTGGACGGGCTCTTGGAGGTGTATACCTACGAGGATAAGCTGGTGAGCATTCCCACAACCTTTGCCCTGCGGACGGTGGCGGGTGACAAGGCACTGCTCTCGAATCAGGCGGGATTGTCTTTGGAGGAGCTGCTGGAGCTTGCCAAGGCTAGGCAGGGTACAAAGGTTTTTGACGGGCTGACGAGAGAGGAGCTGCTGCAGTACCTCATGATGTTTAACGAGGACGTTTTCGTCGATTGGGACGCGGGGGAGTGCCATTTTGACAGCGAGACCTTTCAGGAGGTTTTGGAGCTTTTGAAAGGCTTTCCCGAAGACGCGGAGGGCGGGGCGGAGGAGAGCTCCCTTCCCGCAAGACTGCAAAGGGGGGAGGTTCTGTTCGCGATAGCGGATATCTACGGCTTCAAGGATTTGCAGCTATATGACGCCATTTATGGCGAGAGGTCAGCCTGTGTCGGCTTCCCGACCGCGGACGGCAGCGGAGGGACATTGCTGTATACGGAGAATGCCTTTGCGGTTGCCGCCTGCTCGGAGCACAAGGACGCGGCATGGGACTTTGTGGAGGGTGTGGTTTTGGCTCAGGAGAGGGAGCGGTACTTCTATTGGCATTTTGATTGTTTCCCTACGCTGCAAAGGCTGTGGAGGGAACGGGCGGAGGAGATCATGACAGATGACGAGGAGCGCGTGAGGGCGGGCGGCAAATTCGGCGAGAGAACCTACGAGGACGGCTGGACATACACGGGACATGCCCTGACGCAGGGGGAGGTCGATAGACTGACGGAGCTGCTCTCGCAGGCTAGACCCGCCGCCCTGCTCACGGACGACGAGACGCTCCGAATCATCAGTGAGGAGGCGGCTGCCTATTACAGCGGGCAGAAATCAGCGGCGGACGCGGCGGGAATCATACAGAACCGCGTGCAGCTTTATCTGAATGAAAATATATCTGAATGAAAATAATTGCCCCCTTTTGCCGACGATACAAAAATGATACAATCTGGGTATAGGATAATCATGCAGTAAAGGATAGGCAAGCAGCTTGGCGGGAGGTGAGCCGCTGCCGGACGGGGGAGGAAGCATGTTAAAGATATTGATTGCAGAGGACGAGGAGCCGATTGCGAATCTGATTCGCATCAATCTCACAAGGGCGGGTTATCAGTGCGTGTGGGCGCAGGACGGCGGCAAGGCGGCGGATTTGATGATGAACGAGAACTTTTCTCTGGTATTGCTGGACATTATGCTGCCCGAGATCAACGGCTATGAATTGATGGAGTATGCCAAGAGACTGGATATTCCCGTAATCTTTATCACGGCGCTTGGCAGTACGGAGAATAAGGTCAAGGGGCTTAAGATGGGGGCGGACGACTATCTGCCCAAGCCCTTTGAGATCGTGGAGCTGCTTGCCCGTGTCGAGGCGGTGCTTCGGCGTTACCAGAAGGTGGAGACCACCTTCACGATTGACAATGTATTCGTGGACACGCTTTCCCATGTGGTGAAGGTGGACGGCGAGGAGGTGCAGCTTACGGTCAAGGAGTTTGAGCTGCTGCTTTTATTTGCGAGAAATCGGAATATCGCCCTGTATCGCGAAATGATATATGAGAACGTGTGGGGCGGGGAGTACGGCGGACAGAGCCGCACCGTGGATCTGCATGTGCAGCGGCTGAAAAAGAAGCTGCACTGGGAGGACAAGATCATTGCGGTGTATAAGGTGGGCTATCGGTTGAATGCGTGAGGGTGCTGCATGAGGTTTTCGGATAAGCTGTTCTTGGCTACAACTGCATTATTGACACTGATCTTTACCGTGTTTGGCACAATGATGCTCTCGGCGTATTTTCAGCGCGTCCTAAACCGCGAGATCGCGCAGGGGGAGACCCAGAGCCAGATGTTCCAGTATCTGTTCGAGATGGCGTACCAGTCGGTATCGGGTTACGGGGAGGACTATGCCATCAGACGGACGCTCGACAATGTTATAGGGAGCGTGGAGGAGGCGGAGACGCGGTGCTTTGTGTTGGACGAGGCAGGGGAATATTATTATGGGGAAAATACGGTGAGAACCACCAACAGCGAGGCGGTGGAGGAGATGGTGTCCCAGCTTCGGGAGCATTTGAGCGAGGGCGGATACGACGGGATAGGCTTCATTCAGGGCATCAGGGAGAGTGAGGACGGGTATTATCTTTTCCATATATGTGCCGTGGACGCGGGGAAGCAGCGTCTGTATCTGGGAATCTGCAAGAACCTTGCCACGATCTACGAGGACAGGCAGGACTTGTTGAACCAGTATCGACTGGCTCTGGCGCTGCTCTTGGCGACGGGGGCGGTGTGCATCTATCTGTTGTCCAGATACATGACGCGCCCTATCAGCAATCTGGAACGGGTGGCGGGAAAGATCGCGGACGGAAGCTTTGAGCTTCGCTCCAAGTATCAGGCGCGGGACGAGATCGGTGCACTGGCGAGAAGCTTTAACAGCATGGCGGACAGACTGGTGGAGCAGATGCAGAGCAAGGAGCTGGAAGCCAAGCAGAAGGAGGACTTCACGGCGGCATTCGCCCATGAGCTCAAGACTCCGCTGACCTCCATCATCGGCTATGCGGACATGCTGAATACGATAGAGCTCTCGGAGATGGAGAAGCGGGAGGCGTATTATTATATATACAGTCAGGGCAAGCGGTTGGAAAGTCTCTCACACAAGCTGTTGGAGCTGGTGAGCATGGAAAAGCACCCCTTGGAGCGGAGGGCGGTCAGCGCAAAGCAGCTTGAGGACAATCTGCGCGTCACCATGCGCCCTATATTCGAGCGGCGGGGGATTCGGGGAAGGATCTCCATGGGAAAGGGGACGCTGTACGGGGATTATGAGCTGCTGCTGTCTCTTTTTTATAATCTGTTGGACAATGCGGTCAAAGCCACGGAAGAGGGCGGATTCGTCTTATTGAAGGGCGCGGCGCTCGATAAGCTCTACGAGGTGAAGGTGGTTGACAACGGCAGGGGAATCCCGCGGGACGAGATCAACCGTATCACGGAGGCGTTCTATATGGTGGATAAATCCCGCTCACGCAAGGAGGGCGGCGCAGGCATCGGAATGGCGCTCTGTCAGAGGATCATCGCGCTCCACGGGGGAAGCCTGCAAATAGAGAGTAAGCTCGGGGAGGGCACGGTGATAAGGCTTTTATTCCCGATCTAACGAGTGTCAGCGGGAAGAATGCGCTTGCTCATTCGGCGGGCGGCGAATGGTGGAGGAGATTTGTTTTGAGAGGCAAAGGGAACGGTGTGAAAATCATTGCGATATGTCTGGCGGGAGCGCTTACGGCGGGAGCGTTCCTGCTGCCCTCGGGACTTTTTGCGCTGCAGGATAAGGCGCGGGCGCAGCAGAGGACCATCGGGGTGCGGGAGAAGGTCTCGCTTGAGAATCTCTCGGAGAACTATGAGCAATCCCTGCACAACCGTCTGAGCATCTTGGCGGAGAGACTGGGGGACGAACGCAACACGGTGTATGTCTCCGAGTCGGAGGTGACACTGACGGATACTGAGAAAATGGAGCTGCTGTTAAAACTGGCGGAGAATGATTTGGGGTATTTATACACTATGGGATATACGGCTTTAAACCGCCATGCAAGTGTAGAACCGTCGGAGGACGACGTCTGGAAGTGCTATGTGATCTATGACACGCAGGGAATACTGACGGTCTGCTATTATATCGAGCTGCGGGAGAATGATATCGAACTGCAGATGTTGGTTGACGCGGAGGACGGCACGCTCTACTGTGAGCAGGGAATCTATCTAGGACAAAATACCCTCAAGGAGCTTGGCTATTTGGACTATAACATGGCGATAGTGGACGGAGAGGAGGTGAAAATGAGGAGGATAGATTTCACGGTTTATCGATGGATTGCAGAAAAAGGCGGGAAGGTTGAGAAGATTGCTTTTTGGGATTTTTTAATTAATATTTTGCTATATTATGAGGTTGATTATATAGAGGGAAGCGGTTATAAGGAGCAGTATGATTATTCTGCGGAAATGGATAAGCACGAGATAAACTATGAGGACGAGGAATTTGCGGAATATTTAGAGGAAAAATTCCCGACCTCATACTCATTGGCATATGATGACTGGTGGATACAGATGGAGCTTGCGTATGGGGACGGGAGAATTACATGGGAGATGAATGATGGACGGAGAAGACTGTACGGCGACAATGGAATGGCGGAATTCTTCCAAGGCTTTCCCGCCTTGGCGGAGCTGATTCCCGAGTACGGGGATTATGAGATATATGAGGAGACGGAGGAGGAATTTTAAAGATATTTTCCATGAAAAAGGTACAAGTTTGATACAAGTAGTTAATAAAACAGATACACCTTCCCGGTAGAATGAATGTATCGTGACAGTCAGGTGGAGACTTGACTGTGGCGATCAATTCAACGGGGAGGTGTATTTGTATGTATCAGAGACAAGATGTGATTAGGAGGAGAAAAAGGAGAAGGGCTTCCATGGGAGTGGTGCGGGCGGTGCTGTTCCTGCTGTGGGCAATGGCGGCGTTCTTTATGGGAAGGGCGGTCGGCAAGGCGGAAAAATATTATGAGACAGTGGTATATCAGTCGGAGCAGCTCGCGGCGCGGGCTGTGGAGGATATGGCGGAGGACGGTGACGGGGAGCTGCTTTTGGTGAATAAGGACAATCCCCTTCCGGAGGATTACAGCGTGGAGCTTGTGACGCTTCCTGACGGGGTGCACAAGGGGGCGGAGCAGGCGTATGAGCCGCTCTGTGAGATGCTGAAGGCGGGGAGACGTGAGGGCTTGGCTTTTGAGGTGTGCTCCGCCTATCGGGACAGCGAGCGTCAGCGGCAGCTTTTTGAGGAGGACGTGGTCGCGTTGATGGCGCGGGGATATAGCTATGAGAGCGCCTATGAGGAGGTAGCGAGGGAGACCATGCCGCCCGGGTGCAGCGAGCATTCCACGGGGCTTGCCTTTGACATCGTGGCGTTGGACTACCAGATGTTGGACGCGGGGCAGGAGAGCACGGACGAAAATATCTGGCTGCGGGAGCACTGCGCGGAATACGGTTTTATCCTGCGCTATCCGAAGGACAAGGAGGATATCACGCAGATCAGCTATGAGAGCTGGCATTTTCGGTATGTGGGCGAGAAGGCGGCAAGGGAGATCATGGAGCGCGGGATCACACTGGAGGAATATTTGCAGGGGTGAAGCATTCGGCGTTACTTATGACGCCAAAGATGACCAGTGGTATTTCAATGGTGAAAAAGTACCATTGATAGGTATTGAATGGTTTAGCCAAGAAGAATTTGATGAGCGTACACAGTCTATGCGTTGAAAGATTAAGGGCATAATAGGTTTAAGAGAGAAATATATTATGTGGTAACTTTATGGATTTTTAATTGGAATCATATGGACGGACATGATAAAATGTAGCTGTCGGATAAAGAAGAATTTTGTAGGGAGCAGTTACATGGAAAAGAAAGTTGACATCATAAAAGACGCTGATGGTAAAAGCATTGTGGTTATCAATGACCTTCGTTTCAAGGGAAGGAGGAGTGTGGACTGGAATGTTGTTGAAGGCTGCCTGAAGGAATATATTGGTGAGTGTGCAGAGATTACGGAAACATCAGAAATTGTATACATAGGTACGGATTTTCCGGACGAATTTGCACATTCTAAAGACACAAAGGAATTGCGCGGCGCAAATATGTACGCAAAGGCAAATTCCGTGAGTGTCATTAAAGAGATGATAGAAATTGCCACGAACAAGACATTTGCGGAAAACTATGCGCAGAAGCATAATACAGATGCAAAATTTGGCTGGTATCGGTATGACACACGTTTTGCAATACCCGTCTATGACGATAACATGGAACTGGTCAGGTATAATGTGTTTGTGGCAAGAATACTGGTACGCCATGCAAAAGACGGGAAATTATATCTGTATGATGTTTTAAGAACAAAAAAAGAAACGAGCAAGCCGCTTGAGCAATAGCTGTACGGTCGAAAAACTCATTTCTTTATAAAACATATTCTAAACACATATGGCAGTTTTGTCAAGTGTCAAAAAAGAACGAGTAAGCCGCCCCTCCGAACGATTCATGAATCAAAGCCCCAACCATGCATTGTGAAATAAAGCGACACATATATTGTAAAAATGTAAGTCAGGGCTGACACAGGACACAGAGCGGACTCACGACAACTCATAACGAGTATGCCATGTGGAGCGGAATTCGTGTCGGCAAATGGGAAAAGCCGTATGATAGCACAACTACTACATAGACTAGATGAGCTTGTGTGGGGACCATGGCTTCTGGCGCTGCTTTTGGGGACGGGTACCTTCCTGATGCTGAAGCTGCATTTCCTGCCCCTTAGGAGACTGGGCTATGCGCTGCGCTGCATCATAGGAGCAGACGCAGCCAAAGAGAACTCTAATGGACGGTCAGGCGGGGGCAACGTATCCCCCTTTGCCTCGCTGACCACGGAGCTTGCGGCGACTATTGGAATCGGGAATATCGTGGGAGTGGCGACAGCTATGGTCTTGGGAGGTCCGGGGGCGCTCTTTTGGATGATGGCGGCGAGTGTGCCGGGGCTTGCGCTCAAGCTCGTGGAGAGCACCCTGTCCGTGAAATACCGCGAGAGAAATGCCCGGGGGGAACTGGTGGGGGGACCCATGTATACCCTGCGGAATGCATTCCCGTTAAGAGGGGCGGGGAAGCTTCTCGGGGCGTGCTATGCGCTGTTGGCTGTGTTTGCCTCCTTCGGCATGGGCAATATGACACAGGCAAACTCGATTGCGGACGCATGTCTGGTGACGTTCGGAATACCCAAGGCACAGAGCGGACTTATTTTTGCCATTATCACAATCTTGGTGATATTGGGAGGGATTAAGGCAATCGGGGGCGTGACCCGAGTCATGGTGCCGCTCATGGGCGGTTTCTACCTGTTGGGGACGTTGTGGGTCATTCTTCATAACCTTGCAAAGCTTCCGCAGGGACTCATGGCGATTCTGGTGATGGCGTTTGCACCGGAGGCGGTCACAGGCGGTATCTTGGGAAGCCTGACCTCCACCATGATGCTCACCATGGGAAAATCCCTGCGGTATGGCGTGTCCAGAGGCGTGTTCTCCAACGAGGCGGGGCTTGGAGCCGGAGGAATCACTGCGGCTGCGGCTGACACAGATGATTATATCAGGCAGGGGTATATCAGCATGACGGGGGTGTTTTTTGACACGATTGTCATTTGCTTGATGTCGGGACTTGCGTTTGCGTCATCGGGGCTTGTGGGGACGGTGACGGAGACGGGGGAGCCGCTCACGGGGACGGCTTTGACCATTGCGGTATTTGCCCAGACCTTCGGGGTGTGGGGAGCGCGGTTTGTGAGCGTCAGTATATTATTGTTTGCCCTTGCCACTATCATTGCGTGGGCATACCAAGGGGAGAAGGCGTTTGAGTATCTGACGGGGGGAAGGCGTTCCGGCGTCTGGTATCGCTTCGTGTATGCGCTGCTGGTGTTGGTCGGAGCGGTGTGCTCGTTGGAGGTGGTGTGGGATTTCTCGGATATTTGTAACGGGCTGATGGCGGTGCCGAATTTACTCTGCGTGTTGGCGTTGAGCTGTGGTAAGAATGGGATTTGCGGGGAGATACGAAGGGGATAATGCGTTTCAGGCTTGACAATGCAGGCGCTTTGCGATACTATACAGTTGATATAGTGGAGCTTAAACTTATGAAGAACAATAGCTTTCTGCAAAGCGTGAGGTGTGCCGTCAGAGGCGTGGCGAGCGGGTTTCGCGCGGAGCGCAATTTTAAGATATATACGGTCATCGCGCTTGTTTTTCTCGCATTGAACATTATCACGGCATCGGGCTTGTATGATTACATTATCCTGCTTGCACTGGCGTGCGGGGCTTTCGCCGCCGAATACATAAATACTGCGATAGAGCGTTTGTGCGACAGCTTTTGCCCCGAGGCTGACAAGAACGTGAGGTTTATTAAGGACGTGGCGGCAGCAGCGGTGCTCGTCACGGGAATTGCCTTTTTTGGCGCTGAGGGCGCGATACTGATTTCAAAGCTGCTATGATTATTTTGAAAATGTACATAACGATGATTCCGGTGATCATCGCGGGAATACTGAATATGCTGTTCGTGAAAACACCATTGTACCGACGGATTAACCGCCCGATTGACGGCGGCAGGACGCTTCGCGACGGCAGGCGGTTGTTCGGGGAAAACAAGACGTGGGCAGGTTTTTGGGGAATGATTGTCTTTGGAGCTGCGGCACAGGCATTGTGGGGCTTCGTGTGCATGGGCTTTCCTGAGCTCTGCCCGATCTATTCACGCTTCGGGAACACCTTGCCGTTCAATCTTGCGGCGGGTGCGGCAATGGGCTTTGCATATATGCTTTTTGAGCTGCCGAACAGCTTTGTCAAGCGCCGCCTTGATATTCCGAGCGGGAAAACGGTGTGCGGCTTCAAGGGGGCGGTATTATTTGTCATCGATCAGGTGGATTCGCTATTCGGAGTTGCGGGAGTGTTCGCGGCGTTATTTCCAATGACGGTTTGGGAATATTGGGCGTATATTTTCCTCGGCGCAGGAACGCACATCGCCGTCAATTCAATATTATACGCCACGCGGATTCGCAAGAACTTGTGAGGATTAGGCTGCTTATGTGCAAAGCGGCGCGGAAATGGGGATAAAATGTTTATCGGGAAATACAACAGATCTGTGATTTTAACATATGTCGGTGTCGCAGCGGCGTTCGCAGGGATTGCCTTTGCCGTCAGGGGCATGCTTGCACCCGCAATGATTGCGCTTGCCGCCGCGGGAATATGTGATCTCTTTGACGGAGTTATCGCGAGACGCTGCAAGCGCGACGAGTCCGAAATGGAATTTGGTGTGCAGATAGATACTCTTGCAGATGTGATAGGATTTCTGGCTCTGCCCGCAGTGCTGGGCATGAGGCTTGTGGACGGGGCGGGTATTGTGAAATACCTGCTTCTTTTCGGTTATATTTTGTGTGGCATCATACGTCTTGCGTGGTTTAATACCACCGCGGCGGCAGGAGGCGTGCGGACGCATTACGATGGTCTCCCCGTAACATATGCGGCGCTGATTTTTCCTGTAACGTATGCGGTTTTGGGATTTTTTCCCGAATTCAACGCCACGCTGATATGGGCGGCGGAATATGCGGTGATCGCGGTGCTGTTTATCCTGAACGTGAAGATTGCCAAGCCGCGCGGAGTATGGTATGTTATTTTCAGCGTGCTTGCCGTGGGGGTTATCGCGCTGCTCTTAGTGAGAGATGTGTTATGATGATATATGACAGAGCTGCGGGAGAGCTTCGTGAGGAGATTGAATATGGTGGGAGGAGCCTTGATTTTCTCTATAATACGGTGTTCGGGAGGGTGCTGCTGAAGGTGTTTTTCTGCCGTGGTATCTATTCCCGAATCAACGGAGCGTTTATGAGGAGCAGACTTTCGGTGAGAAGGATCAGTCCCTTTATCGCCAAATACGGCATTGAGCTTTCAGAGTGCGAACGCACTGAATTCCACAGCTTTGACGATTTTTTCACCCGCCGATGCCGCTTTGCGACAGACTGTTCCCCTGATGAGCTGATAGCGCCATGCTGCGGGAGACTAGCCGCGTATCCAATCACGGACGAGCCCACGCTGAGGATTAAGCGCAGCGTATATACACTGTCGGAGCTTGCGGGCGGAATCGATGTTTCGGGCTTCGGTGGGGGAGTCTGCCTTGTGTACCGTCTTGCCGTTGAGGATTGTCACAGATATGTCTTTTGTGACGACGGTGATCTGGTCTGTGCGGAGGAGCTTCGCGGCGAGCTTCACACAGTGCGACCGATCTCGGAAAGGTATCGCGTGTTCGCGCGCAATCACCGCGTCTGCTCCCTGCTCGAAACCAAGCATTTCGGAGAGCTGATACAGATAGAGGTGGGAGCCTTGCAGATTGGAAGGATTACCAATCATGCTGTCACGAGCTTTTCGCGAATGGACGAAAAGGGGTATTTTAGCTATGGCGGTTCGACGATCATACAGCTTTTCAAAAGAGATGTGATAGAGCTCGACGATGACATACGCTTGAATTCAGAAAACGGTACAGAAACGCTCGTTAAGGCGGGTGAGAGGGTAGCGCGTCAGCGCAGAAATGGGGATTAAAATGTTAAAGCGTCTTAATATTTATTTCAAGGAAATGTATCCGATTATTCCACGCCTTTTACTTGGAATGATCGTATTTGGTGAGATATATTTTATCGTACTGCTGAATAACGGCGTGACGGAATTCAAGATTAATCATCAGGAATTTATCGGCGGCTTTACAGTATTCAGCTTTCTTCTCTGGCTCCGTATTGCGGACGACTTCAAGGATTATGAGCTTGACTGTCGCCTGTTCTCGAGCAGACCCCTTCCGTCGGGGCGCGTAAAAAAGAGTGATCTCGGCATTTTCGTCGGGATTCTCATCGCCGTGACGGTGGCGTTGAACGCCGTTTTTATGAACAACATCTGGTTTTTCCTGTTTCTGTATGTCTATGGAACGCTGATGTCGCTGTGGTTTTTCCACAAGAAAAAGATACAGAAAAGTCTTCCGCTTGCGCTCGTAACGCACAATCCCGTGCAGATGATCATGAACGTTTACATTATCTCGTTCACCTGTATCAAATATGGTCTCTCCGCGTGGACGCTCACGAATTTCCTTGCCGCATGGACGCTCTATTTTCCTGCGCTTATCTGGGAGGTCTCGCGAAAGATACGCGCTCCGAAGGACGAGACGGAATACGTTACATATTCCAAGCTGTTCGGCTACAAGAAGTCAACCGTGTTCGTGCTTGTTCTCACTTGGGTGGACATTCTCACCAATGTGCTACTCGTGTGGAACCTTAACAAGATATCCGTTGTGGCGCTTCTTCTCAATACGTGTTGGATGACGCTGAAATTCGCGCAGTTCATAAAGGAGCCGACGCGCTTTCGGATAGTCGATAAGGTGGAACGCTACACGTACATTCAGGAAACGATGATGCTCGTCACGGTAGCGGCGTTCCTGATCATTGGAAAGGTGTAAATCGCGGGAAAGCCTACGATATGCGAGGGTATAAGTATGTTGATCGGTGATGAAAATTACAGGCGGCAGCCTGTTGGCGCGAAGGCGGGCAATCTATTCAGGCTGCAGGAAAGCGGCTTTAATGTCCCACCGTTTTTCTGTGTTCTCGGGGAGGAAAAATGTGATTTGGAGAGATACGCGCTGGACTTTTTCGGGGAGGAGGGGCTTGTCTCGGTGCGCTCGTCGGCGAGTGCCGAGGACGGCGCAGAGGTGTCGTTTGCGGGACAGTTTCACACGGAGCTAGGGCTTTGCCCAAGTGAGATTCCTTCCGCTGTGGAGCGTGTATGCGCCGTGCCTAAGAGTGAGGGATTCTCCGAATACTGCAAGGCAAACGGAATCGCTCCTGAAAGGATTACTGTCTGCGCCATTGTTCAGAAAATGATATCTGCCGATATGTCGGGAGTGATCTTTACCGTCAATCCGCAAGGTATACTAAATGAAACAGTGGTGGTCGTCGGCATGGGAACTGGCGACAATGTGGTTGAGGACAAGGCTCCGACGAGCACGTACTATTACAATACCACGGACGGGCTTTATTATAGCGAACAGACGGATAATTCCCCAAGGCTGTCGGAAGCAGTTCTCAAGGAGCTTGTTGAGAACTCGGAGCAGATAAAGGAGCTTTTTGGACATGAGTGTGACATTGAGTTCGCGATAAAAAACGATGAGATATTTATCCTGCAGGCGCGTCCTATCACCTCGCTGAAATGTACCTCTCCGATCGTTCTCGACAACAGCAATATCGTCGAAAGCTACCCGGGAATCACGCTGCCGCTTACACAGAGCTTTATCCGCACGGCGTATTACTGCGTTTTCCGCTCTGTTTTGCTCCGTTTGACGCACGAGCCGAAAACGGTCTCTATGATTGACAA
The DNA here is from genome assembly GCA_023663505.1 of Muribaculum sp. GTDB lineage: Bacteria > Bacillota > Clostridia > Lachnospirales > Lachnospiraceae > Acetatifactor. Next base: position 59,423 of record JAMPHH010000010.1, on the reverse strand, counting down.
CATTCTCCGCAATATGGTGGACGCGGCGAGCGGACGGATATACTACCGTATCAGCAATTGGTATGATGTGATATTGTTTCTGCCATTTAGTCAGAAAATAATCCCCGTGTGGCAGGAAATGCTCGGTGTGAAGAACAAAAGCGTCACGTCCCGGCTTGCCCGAAGGATTGGCTTTGTAACTCATGTGAAGGTCACGCTGTCGTTTGTCTGGCTGATATTTGCTTGCCCGAGGCTTATGGAGAAGCTTGACGTTGAATTTCAGGAAATGATACATTTGTTTAAGTCCGTTGATCTTGATCTGGCGGGAGCGGAGGAGATACTTCTGCATTATCAGAATCTTCTTGACAAGGTTACGGCGAAGTGGGATCTGACCTTGGTGAACGATATGTATACATTCATCTTCACGGGACTGTTGAAGTCTCGGTTAAAGTCGAAGCCCGCAGAAGCCAACCGCCTGATCTCAGGGCTTAACGGGATAGAGAGCATGAAGCCCGTGACGGAGCTTGTAAAGCTCTCGCAGTACGCGAAGGAGAGTGGAGAGCTTGCGCGGCTTGGGAGAATACATAATGCATCGGATTTTGACGAGTACATGAAGGACGGCAGGCTCGCGCAAGAGCTTGCGGCATACATCGAACGTTACGGAGACCGCAACGCCGAGGAGCTTAAGCTTGAAAGCATGACGTTTCGCACGAACCCTGAGCTTCTTGCTCAGAAAATCGTCCGGTATGCGGAGGCGGGCACAAAGCTTCCTGAGGCTTCTGAACCCACAAATGTGCCGAAGGGCTTGTGCAGGGCATTTGCGAAAAGGGCTGCGGTCGGGATAAAGAACCGCGAAAAGTCCCGCTTGAACCGTTCCAGACTTTACGGAATGATGCGTTCAATGATGCTTAAGGTCGGTGAGGAGCTTAGTGCCGCAGGCGTGATTTCTGCGCCGCGTGATATCTTTTATCTCGAATATTCCGAGGTTGAAGCTGCGGTAAAAAGCGGGAAGGATATGCGGGGCGTCGTCCGGCAGCGCCGTGAGCTGTATCAGCGTTTTGAGAAGCTCCCTGCGTATACGCGTCTGATCTTTGCTGAAAAGGTATTTGACAGAGCCCCGAAAAGCGTCGGAGACATGGAGACGGAGCGCAACATAAGTGTGCTTGAGGGGACTCCCTGCTCCGCGGGAAAAGTGCGGGGTGAGGCGCTTGTCGTCACTGACCCGACCTCCTGTCCCGACACAACGGGAAAGATTATCGTTGCCAAAATGACCGACCCGGGCTGGGTCTTTCTAATCGTCGGTGCGGCGGGAATCATCACGGAAAAGGGGTCGCTTTTGTCGCATACGGCAATTATCTCAAGAGAGTTAAAGAAGCCTGCGGTCGTCGGCGTTGACGGCGCGGCAGGTATCCTCAAAAACGGCGATGTGGTCGAGGTCGATGGTGAATCGGGACGGATAACAGTGATAAAAAAAGCGATATGCGAAGGGGATTAAGATGAAAAGTGTCTATGAGTATCTGCAGGAGGACAAGGTGAAATGGAGAGACCGTCCGTACATCAGCGTGAAAACGGACGGGCGGTTCGCCGCGAGGACATTCGGCGAGGTGATCTCCGACGTGGAGGCTCTTGCCCGAGGACTGATTCTTGAAGGCATCAGGGGCAATGTGATGCTTTACTCGCCGAACAGCTATGAATGGGCGGTCGCAGATCTGTCTGTGCTCGGATACGTCGGCACGATTGTTCCCATAAGCAGCGCGTGGACGGCGGTTGACATCGAGAGCACGCTGTCTGTCATAGAGGTCGCTGCCATACTCTATTCCGCGGACAAGCAGGGCGAGATTGATGAGCTTAGGCAAAAGCGTCCAACGCTTCGTTTTGTGTGTATTGAGAGTGAGTTTCCGAGACTGATTCAAGAAGGACGGCAAAGCGCTCTCGAGCTTGTCGGCAATACGGACATGGATATCCCGATAATGATACTGTTTACCTCCGGCACGACTAACCGCCCGAAGGCGATTCCGCTCACGACGCGCAATCTTCTTCACAACTGGGACGCGCTTTGTTCCCGCACGCCTATGTCCGTGGACGATGTCTCTTATGTCTTTTTGCCGCTCAGTCACGTTTATGCGGGTGTAGCGAATTTCTTATATACGGTTATTTCCGGAATGCAGATTTTCCTATGCTCCGACAAGACAAGGATTGCGGAGGAAATGATAGAAATACGCCCGACGATAGTCTGCACCGTACCGCTGATTTTGATACGACTTCGCGCCGCGATGACGGACCAGCTTATGGACTGTCTGCGGAATATTCGATTCCTGTATTGCGGCGGCAGCTTTACCGAGCCCGAGACGAAACGCTTCTTTGTTGACAGCGGTGTTCGACTTCTGGAGGCTTACGGCACGACCGAAACGTCCTCGGTGATAACTCTCGCAAGACCCGACGACAGCGACATCGCAAGCAATGGTACGGTTCTTGACGGCTTGGACGTCCGCGTTTTTGAGCCCGACGAGAACGGTATCGGTGAGATTATCGTGGGCGGCGGGAGCGTTTTTGCGGGATATATTTCCCAAGGCGAAAATTACGGCGAGGTCGATAGCGAGGGCTTCTACCACACGGGCGATCTTGGTTACATTGACGATGAACGCAGGCTGTTCTTAAAGGGACGGAAGCGACGCATGATGATTTCAGCGAACGGAGAGAATGTATATCTTGACGAGCTGGAGGCTTTGATCATGGAAAATGAGCAGATAAAGTCGGCGGCGGTTTTCGAGGAGGAACACCGTCTTTCCGCGAGGATATACACGGATATCCCCGAGCGCGAGGCAGTTGATTATATTGACAAAATCAATGAAAACCTTCCTAAATTCAAGAGAATAGAACATGTTTATGTAAAATCAGAGACGAACGGAGGTCGTTTGAAATGAGTCTGACGGCAGTTGTTTTTGACAGCGGCGACAAGCAAAGAACGCGGGATTTCATCGCGCTTCCAAGGAGAATTTATTCGGCAGGCGAGCTCACGCAGAGTCCCGCGGACGAGCTTGCGCTCTTAAACGGCACATATGCCCTGAGCCGATATTTCACCGTAACGCCTATCCTAATCTATCGTGAAAACCGTGCCGTGAGCCGTGTCGTGGTCACGCTCTATCCGAATGACAGCACCGCGTATGTTGGTTTGTTCGAGAGTGAAAACGACAGCGAAGCCGTAGAGCTTCTGTTTAAAACAGCAGGCGAAATAGCGGCGCAAAACGATTGCACAAGGCTGACGGGACCTGTTGATTGTTCATTTTGGATAAAATACAGGCTGAAAATCAACCGCTTCGGCTCGCCTTATACGGGTGAGCCCTACAATAAGGAATATTACGCCGATCTGTGGTATGAGAACGGATTTGAGGTGATGAAGCGTTACTCTTCAAACCACTACAAAATCGTGGAGAATGACGATGGCTGTGAAAAATACGCCGCGCGGCTCGCGGAAAAGCTGAGCGGAGGTTACACGATTCAATCTCCCGATCACACCACGTTTGACAATACGCTGCGCGAGGTATATTCTCTGCTGATAGAGCTGTATAGTGATTTTCCCGTGTATAAGCGTATCACAGAGGGGGAGTTCTGCCGACTCTACGATTACCTGCGGTATATTCTAAATTACAGTATGGTGAAAATGGCGTATTTTGAGGGTGCGCCCGTGGGCTTTTTCATTTCCGTGCCGAATTTCGGAAACCGCGTTTACGGCAGACTTAACCCGCTGAAGCTACTCCGAATTCTCTTGGAAAAACGTAAGCCGCGTTCCTATGTGATGCTCTATATGGGCGTTGACCAGAATCACCGCGGTCTGGGTAAGGCGTTTGCCGAGGTCATTCGAGAGGAGCTGAAGGCACAGCATGTTCCGTCCGTCGGGGCGTTGATTCGCGAGGGCAACTCTAACAAGGATTACATGGAACAGTTTAGGGATTTTGAGTACGAGTATGTTCTTCTTGAGAAATTGGTATGAAGGCATGATAATCGGGGGAGTCATAAAAGGTGCGGTTTCGGCAAAAAAATTAGATGAAAATGTTGCATGATTCTCATATGTCGGGTATAATAGATATTGTAAAAACGGCGATAGCGGCAAAAATATTAGATGAGGTCATTATGGAGATTAAAAGAGATGTATATCTTAACCGACTTATTGTGAGAAAGCACAACGGCTTTATTAAGATTATTACGGGAATCCGAAGAAGCGGAAAATCTTATTTGTTGAATACACTGTTTTACAATCATTTAATTGCTGAAAATGTTGCGCCTGATCATATCATTAGATTCGCATTTGATTCGGCTGAGGATTTGCTGAAGCTTGGGGAGGATCCGATTGTTCTTGACAATGCAAGGGAAGACCGCAAGGTTGAGCCCTCCAAATTTATCAACTGGCTGATGCCCCAAATATGCGGGGAGGGGACCTATTATCTGTTGCTTGATGAGGTTCAGAAGCTGGGAGCTTTTGAGTCTGTTTTGAACGGGTTTCTGCGAAAGAGCAATTTAAATGTCTATGTGACGGGAAGTAATTCCAAATTTCTATCCAAGGATATTTTGACTGAGTTCGCGGGAAGGGGAGACGAGGTACATGTATTTCCGTTATCCTTCTCTGAATATTATGCCTTCAAGCAGGGGGACAAGAGTGAGGCGTATGATGATTATTCTGTTTATGGCGGACTTCCCGCGGTGGCGCTGATGGCAACTGAGGAGCAAAAGGCAAACTATCTTATTTCGCAAATGCAGAATCTGTATCTGAGAGATATCGTCAACAGGTATTCCGTGCAGGACGAGACAGCGCTTGGGGAGGTGATTGATGTGATTGCCTCGGGTATTTCCACACTTACCAATCCCAGAAAAATCGCGGGCACAATGAATTCGATTCATGGGACGACTACCTGTGACGCAACGGTGGAGAGATATATCGGATATGCGGAGGAGGCTTTTATGCTCAGCCGTGTGAAGCGGTACAATGTCAAAGGAAGGAAATATATCGGCACTCCTTATAAGATTTACTTTGAAGATGTGGGTTTGCGCAATGCCCGTCTGTCTTTCCGACAGATCGAGGGTACGCATATCATGGAAAATATTATTTATAATGAGCTTCGTTACAGAGGTTATCAGGTAGATGTCGGAACCGTGGAATCGCGGGAGAAGAATGGCGGCAAAGAAATACGTGTACAGAGGGAAATTGATTTTATAGCCTCGCTCGGGAGCAAAAAATATTATATCCAGTCTGCATATGCGATTCCCAACCAAGAGAAGTATGAGCAGGAAACATTGTCATTTGAGCGGACAATGGATTCCTTCAAAAAAATAATCATTGTGGAAAAGAGCATGAAGCCCCGCTATGACGAAAGGGGGTATTTGATGATGGGAGTGAAAGAATTTTTGCTGGATAGTAATAGCTTGCTGATTTGACTAATAATTAAAAAGTAGGTATAATATAATTATGGATGAAGTACATTTTACATGGGATGAAAAAAAGAATGAACAGAATAAGAAAAAACACAACATATCCTTTGAAGAAGCAAAGGAAGTGTTTGGGGATGAACATGCAATTTTGTTTGATGACCCAGACCATTCTTATGAGGAGGAAAGATTCCTCATTATGGGAATGGCTGGAATAAAAGGGGTATGTATTGTGAGTCATTGCTACAGAGATGCGGATAATACGATCAGGATCATTTCTGCAAGGAAAGCAACAAAAAAGGAGAAAAAAATCTATCAGAAAGGTTGGTAAAGACGATGAGAGAGGAATATGATATTGAGAACCTGAATCCAAGAAAAAATCCATACTCTAATAGGGTAAAAAAACAGATTACTATCAATATTGATGGAGAAATTATAGACTATTTCAAAAGCCAGTCAGAGAGTCTTGGAATACCTTATCAGACATTGATTAATTTGTACCTGTCGGATTGTGTGACATCGAAGAGAAAGCTGCAGATGGAATGGAGATAATATGGAATTGTATCTGTATGATAAAATTGAATTTGAAATTGATTTAGATAAAATAGACTTACGCTCACAGCCGCCAACAGAGGAACCCGCCAGACAATACTATTTTATGGCAAAGTGTAAAGAATATGTCAAGGCGGAATCGGCAAGATTAGGGAGACTGCTGACCAGTGCTATCACTACCTTCGGCTGTCAGATGAATGCGAGAGACTCCGAGAAGCTGACGGGGATTCTGCGCAAAGTGGGATATGAGATCACGGAGGACGAGAGGGCGGATTTTGTGCTTTTCAACACCTGTACGGTCAGGGATAATGCCAATCAGAGGGTTTACGGGCGACTTGGGGAATTGAAGGGATATAAGCGCCGCAATCCGAATATGAAGATTGCGCTTTGCGGGTGCATGATGCAGGAGCCGTCAGTCATAGAGAAGATTCAGACAAGCTATCGCTTTGTGGATTTGATTTTTGGCACGCACAATCTCTATAAATTTGCGGAGCTACTCGCCACATGTCTGGCACAGACGGGCTGTGGCGGGGGAGACGACCCGTCTGCGGGCGGGCAAGCGGGGGAAGCCGGACGGGGCGGCATGATTGTTGACATCTGGGAGGGAACGGAGCGCATTGTGGAGGATTTGCCCGTGGAGCGCAAATATCCCTTTAAATCAGGCATCAATATCATGTTTGGCTGCAATAATTTCTGCAGCTATTGCATCGTGCCTTATGTGCGTGGGCGGGAGCGCAGCAGAGAGCCGAGGGAAATCCTGCGCGAGATCGAGAGGCTGGTTGCCGACGGCGTGGTGGAGGTCATGCTGCTCGGGCAAAACGTGAATTCCTACGGCAGGAATCTGGAGGAGCCGATTACCTTCGCGCAGCTTTTGCGGGAGGTGGAGCAGATAGAGGGGTTAAAACGCATTCGCTTTATGACCTCTCACCCCAAGGATTTGTCGGACGAGCTGATTCAGGTGATGAAGGAGTCAAAGAAAATCTGCCGGCATTTGCATCTGCCGCTGCAGGCGGGCTCCACGAGGATTTTGCAGGCGATGAACCGCAGGTATACAAAGGAGCAGTATCTGGCACTGGCGGAGAAGATTCGTCGCGAGATTCCCGATATGGCGATTACCACGGATATCATTGTGGGCTTCCCCGGGGAGACGCCGGAGGACGTGGAGGAGACCATCGACGTCATCAGGCGGGTGAAGTATGACAATGCCTTTACATTTATTTATTCCAAGCGCACGGGGACGCCTGCGGCGGCTATGGAGCAGGTGCCGGAGGACGTGGTGAAGGCGGAGTTTGACAGGGTGCTCAGGACGGTGCAGGAGACTGCAAGGGAGCAGGTAGCCCGCTATCAGGGACGTGTGTGTGAGGTACTGGTGGAGGAGGTCAATGAGAATGATGCAAGCCTTGTGACGGGCAGGATGTCCAACAACACTTTGGTACATTTCCCCGGCGGGGCGGAGCTGATTGGACAGCTTGTGGACGTGTCACTGGACGAATGCCATGGATTTTATTATATGGGGCATATGGTATAATATATTCATATTCAGGGTAGGAAACGGCCGAATGGCCATCAATACAATGATTGTGAAGCAATCATGGTACAATAAGTACATATTCACGGGGAAATACTTGACAGCACCATTCTAATGGGTTAGAATATAGTCGTTCTAATGTATTAGAATGAAGGGCGTTGAGATGGAGATACCGAAGATTTTTGAGAGTGAATATCGTTTTTGTCTGATTCTATGGGGAAATGAACCCATTCGTACAACGGAGCTTGCAAAGCTGTGCAGTGAGCGGCTTGGGTGGAAGAAAACCACAACCTACACGGTGATCAAGCGGTTGGCGGAGCGTGGGGTCGTTAAAAATGACAACTCTGTCATAACAGCTCTGGTGAGCAAGGAACAGGCACAGGCTGCCGAGATGGAGGAGATGGTGGAAAAGACCTTTGAGGGGTCGCTTCCGGCATTTTTGGCTGCATTTACCAAGCAGAGAAAGCTGTCAGAGAAGGATATCACTGAGATTCAGAGCATGCTGGATTCCTATGGGAAAGAATAGGAGGGCGGGGTATGGAGACTATTTTTGGGGAAGTAGTAAACAGAAGCCTTAGCGTTGGCGTGTTGATTATGGGGATTATCCTTTTGCGTCCGCTGCTTAAGAGAGCGCCCAAGGGGATTCGCTTTGTCTTATGGCTATTTGTGGCGGTTCGGTTGATTTGTCCTTTGCCCTTGGAGAGTTCCTTTAGTTTGATGCCTGATGTGGAGAATATCATGGGTCGGGATCTCATAGGGGAGCGGTCGGATTTTGTGGGTAAAGGCGATTTGGAGGATTTGGAGGAGACGAACCCCGCCGAGCAGGAAGGGAGATATGCGGAGTCGGAAGGGAAAGCTGTGCCCACGGGAGCTTTGGGAAGCCCCGTCGGACAGGAAGGTCAATCGGGAGCTTCGTGGAGTCCGACAGGATTGGACGAACGGTTGTCGGATTCGGGGAACCTCGTGGGATGGGAGGGACGGTTGACGGATTCGTGGAACCTCGCAGGATTGGAAGGTCAATCGGCGGACTCGGGATTATCGCCAGATGATGTGTCGGCAATCAGATTGGCGCAAGTGTTGCCGTGGGTGTGGATATCGGGTATGGTGATAATGGCGCTTTACGGGGGCGTCAGTTATCTCGGGCTCAAGCGGAGTCTGCGGACGGCTGTTCGTTTGGAGGGGAACCTGTGGCAGAGCGAGCGGGTTGTCTCGCCGTTTATCATGGGTATCGTGCGGCCGCGGATTTATCTGCCATTTTCCATACAGGAATCGGAGCTGACGTATGTGTTGGCGCACGAGCGGTCTCATATCAGGCATGGGGATCATGTAATCAAACCCTTTGCTTTTGCTCTACTGGCGGTTTACTGGTTTCAGCCGCTTGTCTGGGTGGCGTTTATCCTGCTGTGCCGCGATATGGAGCTTGCCTGCGACGAGCGGGTGGTTCAGAGCCTTGGGGCGAAGGAGAGAAAGGAATATGCGGAGAGCCTGTTGGCATTAAGCGTGAGGGGGAATGTGATATCCGCCTGCCCTGTCGCCTTTGGAGAGGTGGAGGTCAAGGGGAGGATTCGTGAGATACTCAATTATAAGAAGCCGGGATTTTGGGTGGGGCTTCTTGCCGTGGCTGTCTGCCTGACAGTGGGAGTGTGCTTTCTGACAGAGCCAAGGAAGGACTCATCGGAGGGTCAGGCTGTCGCCCCCAACCCTTCGGAGGAGCTGCTTGCGGGCAATCCCGAGAAGGATTCGGAGGAGATATCCGCAGGAGAGGCGGCTGTGAGAGAAGCGTCTGCGGAAGTGACGTCCAAGGAAGAATTGTCTGCGAAAGAAGCATCTGCGGAAAAAGCATCATTAGAAGAAAAGTCACTAGAAAAATCGGATATGGAAGAAGGGGCTTCAGGGGAAGCGTCTATCGGTGAGATGTCCGCAGAGAACGAGGGAGTTGACCCTGCAGACGTGCCGGAGGAGGTGTGGCGTAAGGCGGAGGAATTGGCGCAGGAGGAGTTGAGTTGGGCTCAGGAAAACTGGCCGGAGGCGGGGTATGATGAATGTAGGGTTGATTTTGTCGAGTTTTATTGTGAGGTCGAACAATTATTAGGGATAGATCTGGTGTTCTATGAATATTCTTGTTCCCAGCATGTCAAAAATCCGGAAAATGTTTTTCTTGAGGTAGGTATGGATTTTTTGGACTTGAATAAGGATTGGTTAAAGTTTTATGGCAGCGATAGCAGTGGGAAGATGCTTTATCAAAGGACACCCGAGGGGCTTAAGTACTTATGCAATGCTCATTTAGCTGAGACTTGGCCGGAAGACGAATACTTTGCAAGCCATGTGCTGGAGCGGCTTGTAGGTTATCCGTATCCTGAGGACATAATTGAAGACGTGCCGGAGGTTGAGAATTTAGATGAACTTTTGGGGGATTGGGACGCTTGGATTTATGATCAGGAGCAAGTCGTGGAGAGAGCGTTTGACTATTATAATGAACAGAATCTGGGCGATGGATTGTATGCGTATAAGTCGGAGGAGGGCTATCAGTTTGAATACATGGGGCTTTACGGAGCCGGACCGCATCAGGCTTGTGTGCAGAGTACAGAGGAGGGGTATGTCATCGTGATGCACATGGACAGGCAGAAGGGTTACTGGCGGATAACAGGGTATCATATAGCAAAAATCGGTTAGCTCGAGGCAGAAAACTGCGATATGCAGGAGGTATAGGAATGACATTACAACAATTGATTTATGTGGTTAAGATTGCGGACACAAGCTCCATGAACAAGGCAGCGGCGGAGCTTTTTGTCTCGCAGCCCGCATTGTCGAGTGCAATCAGGGATTTGGAGGAGGAGATTCATGTGGAGCTTTTTATCCGCTCCAACCGGGGTATCGTGACCACGCCGGAGGGGGAGGAGTTCCTGATTTATGCCAGACAGATGGTGGAGCTGAACCGAATGATCACAGACCGTTTTATCGAGAGCGATCACGCCAAAAAGAAATTCAGTGTTTCAATGCAGCATTATTCCTTTGCGGTGGAGGCGTTTATCGAGCTTGCCAAGGAATTCGGTATGGACGAATATGAGTTTGCCGTCCATGAGACGAAGACGGGCGAGGTCATCGACAATGTGCGGAACTATCGCAGCGAGCTGGGGATCTTGTATCTGAATTCCTTTAATGAGAAGGCGATGCAGAAAATATTCCGCGAGAACGAGGTGGAGTTTATCCCGCTCTTTCCCTGCCGAATCTATGTCTATCTGAGCAAGACACACCCGCTTGCCGCGCAGGACAAGATCGCGTTCGAGGAGCTGAAGCCGTATCCGTGCCTTTCCTTTGAGCAGGGTGACAAGAATTCCTTTTATTTTGCTGAGGAGGTTCTGAGCACCTATGAGTACAACCAGATCATCAAGGCAGATGACAGGGCGACCATGCTGAATCTGATGGTGGGGCTCAACGGGTACACGCTTTGCTCGGGCATTATCTGTGAGAAGCTCAACGGGGACGGTTACAGCGCGGTTTTGCTCGACACGGAGGACAAGATGAATATCGGTTACATCAAGAGAAAAGGAATGCCGCTCAGCACGCTTGGACGAAAATATTTGGACGTGCTGCAGCAATATGAGAGGAAGGTATTGTAAAGGGGCGGCTGTTTTCAAGGCAAGGGCTGTCCGTCCAGAATGGATTGGAGGGAGATGCCGCTGAAATATTGGGTGATCACCTCGTATAATCCCTGATACACGGGCAGGGTAAGGCAATCCGCGCAGCGTTCGCACACGTTGGGGTCGTTGTCCATGCAGCTCACAGGCGCAAGACTGCCCTCCGCGCTGAGCAGTATGTCCTTTACCGTGATTTTGGAGGGGTGCCTTGAGAGCTTATAGCCCCCCATATGACCGCGGTTTGTGATGAGCAGGTTGTTTCGGTTGAGAAACGGAATGATCTGCTCTAAGTATTTTTTGGAGATATTTTGTCTGGCGGAAATGTCTTTCAGGGCGATAAAGCCCTCGTCATAATGCTGCGCCAAGTCTATCATCATTCTCAAGGAATAACGTCCGCGCGTCGAGATTTTCATCAAAGCGTCCTCCAATCATCAATCTAAAACCTATCATACCACAGGAAAGGTAGGCTTTCAATTCCCAAATCCCCTTAAGGCTGTGAATCGTTACCGAACCGATACCGCTCGGTTGTTCCGCAGTCATCTTGTCGGTTATAACTCCTTCTTATAACAGGATATCGGTTTTATGTAATACCACCTGCTCAAAGGCTCATGGTACAATATGACCATATTCAAGGCAGGAAGCGGCCGAATGGCCATAAACGCCATGATTGAACTTTAATCATGGTAAAATATGACCATATTCAAGGCAAGAAACGGCCGAATGGCCATAAACGCCATGATTGAACTTTAATCATGGTAAAATATGACCATATTCAAGGCGGGTAACGGTTTGTGTCTGCGCGCTGCATAGTCGGAAACGGCTTGGCACAAACCCGTAATCCGTGGTATGGATTCGCATGATAAGAAAGCAGCGCAGAAATGAGGATAATTATGGATTATGGAATTGCTACAAGGTGTATCTATGGGAACGGGGAGGCTTTTCAAGGGGACAAGACGGGCGCGATCAGCTTTCCCATCTATCAAACGGCGACCTATGCGCATCCGGGAGTGGGGAAAAGCACGGGCTTTGATTACAGCAGAACGCAGAATCCCACAAGGCAGCAGCTTGAAAATGTGGTGGCTTCTCTGGAGGGCGGTATCGACGCACTGGCGTTTTCTAGCGGCATGGCGGCGATCACGGCTTTTATGGAGCTTTTCCGCCCCGGGGATCATATCATAACGGACGCAGATCTTTACGGGGGGAGCATACGGCTGTTCGGCAATATCAGCGAGAAGAACGGCATAGAGTTCAGCCATATAGACTGTGCCGCGGAGAATATCGAGGATTATATCAGGGAGAATACCAAGGCAATCTTTATAGAGACTCCGACCAACCCCATGATGAACGTGATAGACATAGCCAAGCTTTCTAAGATAGCAAAGGAGAATCAGCTCCTGCTGATTGTGGACAACACCTTTTTGTCACCGTATTTTCAGAATCCCTTGCAGCTGGGGGCAGATGTGGTGATTCACAGCGGAACCAAATTCTTGGGCGGGCACAATGATACACTGGCGGGCTTCGTGGTCACGAACAGGCAGGAGATATCGGAGCGGATGCGGTTTCTGATCAAGACCGTGGGGTCGGGGCTTGCGCCCTTTGACAGTTGGCTGATCCTGCGGGGAATCAAGACATTGCCCCTCCGCATGGAAAAGGCGCAGGAGAATGCCGCCGCCATTGTAGAATTCCTAAGGTCTAACGGGAGGGTGAGGAAGGTTTACTACCCGGGAATCGAGGGAAGCGCGGGATATGAAATATGTAAAAGGCAGGCGAGGGGCTTTGGCAGTATGGTCACCTTCGAGGTGGAGAGCAGGGAGCTGGCGTTTCACCTGTTAAGCTCCGTCCGCCTGATCCATTATGCGGAGAGCTTGGGCGGCACGGAAACGCTGCTAACCTATCCGGCCACGCAGACCCATGCAGATGTGCCGGAGGAGGTGCGGCTGAAAAACGGGATTACGGACAGTGTGTTGAGACTGTCGGCGGGAATCGAGGACAAGGAAGATTTGATCAGGGATTTAAAGCAGGCGTTTGAGTCCTTTGCCTGAAAGGAGCGTGTGTGATGAAGGAGCAGAATATCAATTTTGACGAGCTCATTGAGCGGAAAAATACAGACTGTCTGAAGTATGATGTCGCGGAGAAAAGAGGTAAGCCAAAGGACGTTCTTCCTCTTTGGGTGGCGGATATGGATTTCAAAACCTCCAGTATCGTGTTGGACGTGGTCAGACAGCGGGTGGAGCATGGGATCTTTGGCTACACGGAGACGGGCGACGGGTATTTTAGGGCTGTGGCAGACTGGCAGGAGAAAAGACATGGGTGGAGGGTGGAGCAGAGCTGGCTTATGCAGACACCCGGCGTGGTGGTGGCTTTGGCGCTCGCGGTGAAGGCGTATACCGGGGAGGGGGATGCCGTGTTGGTTCAGCAGCCTGTGTATTACCCGTTTACCGAGGTGATCGAGGACAACGGACGAGTGGCGGTAAGCAGCGATCTGGTGCTTGGAGATGATGGGCGGTATGGGATTGATTTTACGGATTTTGAGGACAAAATCGTGAAGCATCATGTGAAGCTGTTCCTGCTGTGCAGCCCGCACAATCCCGTGGGCAGGGTGTGGACGAGGGAGGAGCTCTTGACGCTCGGCGAGATATGTCTTAAGCATCATGTGACCGTGGTGAGCGATGAGATTCATGAAGATTTTGTATATGGAGAGCGTCGGCATCTCGTGTTCGCCAATTTGCGGGAGGAGCTGCGGGAGATTTCCGTTACATGTACCTCGGCTGCCAAGACCTTTAATCTGGCGGGTCTGCAGGTGTCCAATATCTTTATCCCGAATAAGGAGCTGCGGCGTTCCTTTAAGAGACAGCTAAATGCCATCGGATACAGTCAGGTGAACACCTTGGGGCTTACTGCCACGGAAGCCGCTTATCGGTATGGCGGTACTTGGTACGAGGCAATGCTGTATTATGTCAAGGGCAACATAGATTATGTACGGGAGTTTTTACAAAGGGAGCTGCCCGATATCCGCCTGATCGAGCCGGAGGGGACTTATCTGGTGTGGCTTGACTTCAGGGGACTTGGACTGACGGAGCCTGACAGGGAGCGGCTGATCGTGGAAAAGGCGGGGCTGTGGCTGGACAGCGGGGCTATCTTTGGCGGTGCGGGAGAAGGCTTCGAGCGGATCAATGTCGCCTGTCCGAGAAAGACATTGGAGACGGCGTTGGAGCGGCTGAAAAACGCGGTATTGGGACAGGGACATTAGCTATAAACACAGCTTATAGCCAGCCCTAAGAATTAGCAGTTGCCACAGGGATTGACAGACAACATTTGAGAACGTATAATAATAGCCATAAAACCTATGAAAACTATAGGTATTAAAAATGCAGGAACGGAGGAACTGATTATGGCGGAATTTAAGGAAAGTGCGTTAGAGCTGATTGGCAACACCCCCTTATTAAAATTAAACGGGTACAGCAAACGGTCGGGAATAGACAGCGCAGTGCTTTTTGCCAAGCTGGAGTATCTGAATCCGGCGGGCTCGGTGAAGGATCGTATCGCCTTGGCGATGATCGAGGACGCGGAGCGGGCAGGAAAGCTCAAGCCGGGGGCGACTATCATTGAACCCACGTCAGGCAATACCGGAATCGGGTTGGCTGCGGTCGCCGCCGCGAAGGGCTACAAGGCAATCCTGACATTGCCTGAGACCATGAGCGTGGAGCGGAGAAATCTTTTGAAGGCATACGGTGCGCAGCTTGTGCTCACAGAAGGGGCAAAGGGTATGAAGGGCGCCATCGCCAAGGCGGAGGAGTTGGAAAAGGAGATTGACGGTGCGGTGATCTTGGGGCAGTTTGTCAATCCGGCGAACCCCGAGATACATAAGGCGACAACGGGACCTGAGATCTGGCGGCAGACGGACGGCAGGGTGGACATCTTCGTGGCAGGCGTCGGGACGGGAGGAACGATCACAGGCGTGGGAGAATATTTAAAGGAACAAAATCCCGATGTGAAGGTGGTTGCGGTGGAACCTGCGGCAAGTCCGGTGCTTTCCAACGGACTGCCCGGTCCCCACAAGATTCAGGGAATCGGCGCGGGGTTCGTGCCGGAGGTGTTAAACACCAAGGTGTATGACGAGATCATCACGATTGAGAATGAGGACGCCTTTGCGGAGGGCAGGGCATTCGCCTTGTCGGAAGGGATTCTTGTGGGGATTTCTTCGGGAGCGGCGTTGAAGGCGGCGGCGATCCTTGCGGCAAGGCCGGAGAATAAGGGCAAGAATATCGTGGTACTGCTTCCGGATTCCGGCGACAGGTATTTATCCACTCCGCTTTTTAGTGATGAGAGTCAGTAGAAAGAAACAAGATAATGATGTTAGAGGAGGAAAAAGTTATGAAAAAATTAAATTTGCAAAGAGTATTGACATTTGGACTGTTGGCAGGACTATCCCTTTCGGGGCTGACGGCATGCGGGCAGGAAGCGGCGGTGAACAGTTCAAAATCCGGCACGGACGGCGTACAGACGATTACAATTGCCCACCCGCAGGCATATCCGCCCTATGACTTTGTGGACGAAGGCGGGGCTTCTGACGGCTATGAGGTAGCGGTTTTGAAGGCAATAGATGAGCTTCTTCCGCAGTATGAATTTCAATTTGTGGGAACCTCGCATGATGACGTGCTGATCGGTGTGGAGTCAGGTAAGTATGACATAGGCGTCAAAGGGGTATGGTGGACAGCCGCCCGTTCAGAGACCTACGTTTTCCCAGAGCACTATATCGGCTCCAGCACTATCGGTATAACCATTCGCTCTGAGGACGCACAGAAGGTTACTAGCCTTGAGGAATTTGCTGAGTACAGTGGCAAGCTCGCGCCGATTGCACCTCAGAACGCACAGTATAATGTGGTGGAGAATTACAACAAGAACCATCCCGACAAGCAGGTGGAGCTGATTGCGTCAGATCAGTTTGAGAATGCGGATGCTTATCAGTGGGTGTTGGAGGGCAGGTATGACGCGCACTTTGATATCAGAACGACATTTGAAGCCAATGTGATATCGGAGGAGGGCGAGTACCACCAGTATGCGGATAAGCTTTCTTATGTGACCTACGAGGCGATCCCCACATGGCCGCTTTTCAATATCAATAACCAAGAGCTGGCGGACGCCTATGACAAGGCGTGGGAAGAATTGGAGGCAAATGGCACACTGGAGGATCTGGCAGAGCAATATTTCGGCTACAGCCTGTTCGAGTACATACCGGAAGGCTATGTAAAGGGAGACGAGTTATAAATCTACAATAATTCTGCTATATGCAGCACAGAAAAGGAGAAGGATCATGAGCGAGAAAAGAGAATTGGTATTTGCGGCATTTGACAACAAGAAGACGGAGAGGGTACCGGTAGGCTTTTGGTTCCATTTTGCGCCGGACAGCCTCTTTGTGGACAAACCGGAGACAATACAGAGAAATATCGAGGGGCATAAGAGCTTCTATGAAAGCTTTCATCCCGACTTCGTGAAGCTGATGAGCGACGGGTATTTTGTCTATCCCAACGAGTCCGCTCAGGCGGTGAAGAGTGTGAAGGATCTGGCGCAGGTGAAGGCGAGCGGTACAAAGGAATGGATAGACGCGCAGGTGAAGCTGGTCAAGACCCTGACAGGGCAGTTTGGGCAAGAGGTGGCGACCTTTTATAATATCTTTGCCCCGGCGACCTATTTCAAGTTCTTGTTGGAGGCATCAGGCAGCGGACTGACACTGGGGCAGCTTTTGAAGGAGGATCCCGAGAGCGTGGCGCATGCGCTTGGGGAAATCGGGAAAGATGTGTCCGAGCTGGCAAGGCGTGTGATTCAGGAGGGCGGCGCGGACGGAATTTATCTAAGCGTACAGAACATTCAGGATGCGGGACTTACGAAGGAGGAATATCTCAAATACGTCGCTCCCGGTGAGCTCGCGGTCTTAAAGGCGGCTAATGCGGTGAGCGAATACAATATCCTGCATATCTGCGGATATGAGGGAGCAAAGAATGATCTGTCTGTCTATGTGGATTATCCCGCCAAGGTGATCAACTGGGCGGTAGTGGTGGAGGGTGTGCCTCTTGAGGAGGGCAAGAAATTATTCGCCAACCGTGCCGTGATCGGGGGATTCGACAACACGGAGAAGGGTATTCTCTATAAGGGCAGCAAGGAGCAGATCGAGGCGGAGACTGAGCGGCTCATCAAGGGAGCGGGCACTCAGGGGATCATACTTGGAGCGGATTGCACGATTCCCAGTGACACGCCGCTTGAGCACTTAGAATGGGTTAGAAATAAGGCAAAGGAAATAACGCTATGAGACCGTTTCATCCATCTTACATAATTGAGGTTTTACCACAACTGATACCGTATCTTTGGGTGACGCTGGCAATGGTTATAGGAACTGTGTTCTTTGGAGGACTCTTAGGAGTATTACTGGCTATGGCAAAGGTCAGGAGAGGGCGGATCGCCAAGGCATTGGCGGAGATTTATATCTATATTACGCGGTGCGTGCCGTCCATCGTGATGCTCTTTATCGTGTACTATGGTCTGCCGGAATTCCTGCTTGCGTTTGGAATCAATATCAATCATTTCAGCAAGGGATTTTTTGTGATCGTGACCTTTACCATATTGTTCTCCTCCACCATGGCTGAGGTGTTCCGTTCGGCATACGAGGCTGTGGACAAGGGACAGAGAGAGGCGGCGATCAGCGTCGGGCTCACGGAATTTCAGGCTTTTCGCCGTATTGTGCTCCCCCAGTGTATCGTGGTAGCGATTCCGAACTTTACCAATGCCGTCGTGAACCTGATGAAAGAGGGTTCTCTTGCCTACACCATCGGTCTGATTGACATCATGGGGAAGGGGCAGCTTATCATCGGTCAAAATCAAGGCTCCTATGCGTTGGAAGTCTATCTGGCGCTGATGATATTGTACTGGGTTCTGACGATCCTGTTGGAGAAGGGCTTTGGGTATTTGGAGAGGAGACTGGCAAGGGGCAAAAAGCTGTTGAAGGCGGTTTAAGATAAGAAAGGGGAGATTTGCATGAAACTGAATACGGAATTTATGGCGAAAACCCTTCTGGACGCCTTGGCAGGAGTGCCGGTGACGCTGCAGTTGACATTGGTGACATTGCTTATATCCATACCTCTTGGATTCTTTATGGCGCTTGGCAGATTGGAGAAAAAGGCGGCGGGCAGGCTGATTGGCGGCTATGTTTCTTTTATTCGGAGTACGCCCATCGTGGTACAGATTTTATTTTTGTATAGCCTGCTGCCGAGCCTGCTGAATTATCTGATTAAAAATGTTCTGCTGTCAGACTTCAATATTTTTCAGGTGGACAGCCGATTGTATGCGTATATTATCTTCTCCATGAACACAACGGCAGTGCTTTCCGAGGTGTTCCGCTCGGCGCTGTTGACTGTCAGCCAAGGGCAGCTTGAGGCGGCGCTCTCTATCGGATTGTCAAAGGGACAGGCATATTGGCGGATCATCATTCCGCAGGCATTGGTGTCGGCTCTGCCCAATCTGTGCAACACAACCGTCAACCTGCTCAAAAGCACCTCCTTGGCATTTCTGATGACGGTAAAGGACATCACCGCAATCGCAAAGATAAACGCGGCATACGGATACAATTATATCGAGGCTTATCTGGTGATTTTTGCAATCTATATCGTGTTATGCTCGGTGGTGCAGATTTGTTTTCGGATTTTTGAAGGATTTGTGGCAGGCTATAAAACGCCCGCCGCGAATTAGAAAGAGAGGCAGGCTATGTTGGAGGTAAAGAATGTACATAAATCCTTTGGACAGAACGAGGTGCTAAAGGGAGTGGATATCAAGGTGGATAAAGGTGACATTATTGTCATATTGGGTCCGAGCGGTTCCGGCAAGACGACATTGCTGCGATGCCTGAACTTTCTCGAGCGGGCGGATGCCGGAACGATGGACTTTGACGATATCCATACGGAGCTGAAGGGGGCGTCCCATAAGACTATCCGCAGGGTTCGCAAGAAAACGGCATTCGTTTTTCAAAATTATAATTTGTTTCAGAATAAGACGGCGTTGGAAAACGTGACAGAGGGGTTGATCATAGGTCGGAAGGTGCCTAAGAAGGAGGCTGTGGAGATCGCGAAGAAGGCATTGGATAAGGTGGGACTTTCCGAGAGATATGATTATTACCCGTCACAGCTGTCAGGCGGTCAGCAGCAGCGCGTGGGGATTGCGAGGGCGATCGCGGTGAATCCGGACGTGCTTTTGTTTGACGAGCCGACCTCCGCGCTCGACCCGGAATTGATCGGGGAGGTTTTAAAGGTGATGAAGGAGCTGGCGAAGGAAGGCGCGACCATGGTGGTGGTGACGCATGAGATGAGCTTTGCGCAGGAGGTGGCGAGCAGGGTCATATTTATGGATGGCGGCGTGGTGGTCGAGGAGGGGAGCCCGAAGCAGATCTTCCGCAGCCCCAAGGAGGAGCGGACGGCACAATTCCTGCACCGGATTCTGCGGGATTACGATTATGTGATATAAAATTATGTGATATAAAATTATGTGATAAAAAGAAAAGGATGTTAGTGAATTATGGAGCTGGGATTACAGAATAAGAGTGTGGTGGTGACAGGCGGAAGCTTCGGGATCGGATATGCCACGGCTAGGCAATTCCTGTTGGAAGGGGCAAAGGTGACGATCACGGCGAGGGGCAGGGAGCGACTGGACGATGCGGTGAAGGAGTTGTCTGTTCTGGGCGACGTGCAGGGAATTGTGGCGGACGGTACCTGTGAAAAGGATGTGAAGCGCGCTGCAGAGCAGGCAGCCGGTCGGTATGGCGGTATTGATGTCTGGGTCAATAACGTAGGCACGAACAAGGGTCGGGCGGGGGATATCTATACCGAGGAAGAAATGGATTATTTGATTGCGGCATGCTATAAGTCGGCATTGTTTGGGTGTCAGTTCGCTTTTCAGGCGATGAAGGAAAAGGGCGGCAGCATCGTCAACGTTTCTTCGCTCGCGGCGAGATGCGGAACAACCGGAAGATCCACGATATATGCGTCCCTGAAGGCTGCGTTGGTGAATCTCTCCTCGATGCTTGCGGGGGAATATGCGGCATACGGCATACGCGTCAATGCTGTCATGCCGGGCTATACTAGAACCCCGCTTGTAGAAAAAGGTTTTACAAAGGAAGCGTTGAATCGGCTCTTGCAACAAAATCTCCTGCGGCGGATGGCTGAGCCGGAGGAGATTGCAAGACCGATTGTTTTTCTTGCCAGTGACGCGGCAAGCTATATTACGGCGTCTGCGTTGGAGATCTCCGGAGGACATAACAAGGTGTTGAATCCGGAATACTCATACGAAAGTCGAGGATTGTAATAGAGCTGTAATAAAGTGAAGTAAAAAGAGGTGAAATTCATGATTTATCTTGATAATGCAGCAACAACAAGGCTAAGAGATGAGGTATACGAAGCGATGCAGCCTTACCTTCGGGAACTGTACGGCAACGCATCGAGCATCTACCGCTTCGCGGGGGAGAGCAAGAAGGCGATTGAACAGGCGAGGTCTTCGGTGGCAGGGTTTTTACACGCCAAGCCGGAGGAAATATATTTTACGGGCGGCGGCAGTGAGTCGGATAACTGGGCGCTGATCGCCACGGCGTTCGCAAGGCGGGACAAGGGAAAACATATCATCACCTCCGCCATAGAGCATCACGCGATCCTGCATACCTGTGAGTATCTGGAAAAGCTTGGCTTTGAGGTCACTTATGTGAATGTGGACGAGGAAGGTATCCTGAAGCTTGATGAATTAAAGGCGGCGATTCGGGAGGATACCATTCTGATCACGGTCATGTATGCCAACAATGAGATAGGTACGATTCAGCCGATTGCGGAGATTGGCAGGCTTGCGCGGGAGCATGGGATTATTTTCCATACGGATGCGGTGCAGGCATACGGACATGAGCATATTGACGTGGAGGCGTTAAATATCGACCTGTTGAGCGCCAGTGGACATAAATTCAACGGACCAAAGGGCGTCGGCATACTGTATATCCGCAATTCAGTGAGAATCGGAGCGTTTATTCACGGCGGTGCGCAGGAGAGAGGGCGAAGGGCAGGAACTTACAACACGGCGGCAATCGTCGGATTCGGGGCGGCGACAGAGCTGGCGGAGCGGGAGCTTGATAAAAGGTGCGTATATGAAAGTGAATTAAGAGACTATCTGATCGACAGGGTGCTGCGGGAGATACCATATACGAGGCTGAATGGTCATAGGAGCAATCGGCTCTCCAATAACGCTAACTTCTCGTTTCGCTTTATTGAGGGTGAGTCACTGCTTATCCTGTTGGATCAGAAGGACATAGCGGCATCAAGCGGCTCAGCCTGCACCTCAGGTTCTCTTGACCCGTCCCATGTGCTGCTTGCGATCGGGCTTCCCCATGAGATAGCTCACGGCTCTCTAAGGCTTACGCTCTCTGACGAGACCACTAAGGAGGAACTGGATTTTGTGGTGGACGAGCTGAAAAGGATCGTGGAGAGACTAAGGGGAATGTCGCCGCTTTATGAGGATTTTGTGCGGGCGGGAAGATAGTTGTTAAATTTGAGTCAGAGCCTCAAATTGTTTTGATCGCAGATGGGAGAATCGCAGTGCTGTAAACAGTGCGCAAATTTCTCATCGCGTGTCATCGCAGTAAACTGCTCTGACATGGAGGTATAAAAATGAGTCAGATCATAGAATACAGCGAAAAGGTTATGGATCATTTCAACAACCCGAGAAATGTCGGAGAGATTGAGAATCCTAGCGGTGTGGGCACGGTGGGCAATGCGAAATGCGGAGACATTATGAGAATCTACCTTGATATCGACGAGAATCAGACGATCAGGGATTGCAAGTTCAAGACCTTTGGCTGCGGCGCGGCGGTGGCGACAAGCAGCATGGCGACGGAGCTGATCAAGGGGAAGTCGGTGGAGGACGCCCTAAAGCTCACCAATAAGGCGGTGCAGGAGGCGTTGGGGGGACTCCCCGCAGTCAAGGTGCATTGCTCGCTTCTGGCTGAGGAGGCTGTTCATGCGGCACTATGGGATTATGCAGAGAAAAACAATCTGCAGATCGAAGGCTTGAAGCCGCCTGTGGACGATATAGAGGAGACGGAGCAGTTCTATGAAATGTCGGGTGAGTAGGAATTTTCACAGGGCTTTTATAAGTATTATTTATAACCGACTCTAAGAACAGGGTATTTGCTAAATGGGAAAAGACATGATATTATATCCTCATAACCTACGAGAGAAGTAGGATACTTAAATACGAGAGTTATCCGAGGAGGTAATCAGCATGAGCAAGTACAAATTTGAAACATTACAGTTACATGTAGGACAGGAACAGGCGGATCCCGCCACGGATTCCAGAGCGGTGCCAATCTATCAGACCACATCATATGTATTCCATGATTCGGCGCATGCGGCGGCGAGGTTCGGGCTCAGCGACGCAGGCAACATCTATGGCAGGCTTACCAATTCCACACAGGACGTATTGGAGAAAAGACTGGCGGCATTGGAGGGCGGCGTGGCGGCACTGGCACTGGCGTCAGGAGCGGCGGCGATCACCTATACCATACAGGCACTGGCGCAGGCGGGGGAACATATCGTGGCGCAAAAGACGATTTACGGCGGAAGCTATAATCTGTTGGCGCATACATTGCCGCAATATGGTATTACTACCACCTTTGTGGATGCCCATGATCTGGCGGAGCTGGAAAATGCGATTCAGGAGAATACGAAAGCGATTTATCTGGAGACCCTTGGCAACCCGAACAGCGATATCCCTGATATTGACGCTATCGCGGGGATTGCGCACAAGCATGGACTGCCCCTTGTGATCGACAATACCTTCGGCACGCCCTATCTGATTCGTCCGATTGAGCACGGCGCGGATATCGTGGTTCATTCCGCGACCAAATTCATCGGCGGTCACGGGACGACATTGGGCGGCGTTATCGTTGATTCAGGTAAATTTGACTGGAGGGCGAGCGGGAAGTACGCGCCGATTGCGGAGCCGAACCCAAGCTATCACGGCGTTTCCTTTGTGGATGCCGCGGGTCCCGCCGCTTTTGTGACATATATCAGGGCAATCCTGCTTCGCGACACGGGAGCGGCTATTTCTCCTTTCAATGCGTTCCTGCTGCTGCAGGGGGTTGAGACCTTGTCGCTCAGATTGGAACGCCATGCGGAAAATACGAAGAAGGTGGTGGAATATCTGGCGAAGCACCCTCTGGTAGAGCGTGTGAATCACCCGTCCCTGCCGGAGCACCCTGATCATGCGCTTTATGAAAAATACTTCCCCAACGGCGGGGCGAGTATCTTTACCTTTGAGATCAAGGGCGGTCAGGAGGAAGCGTGGAAATTTATCGACAATACGGAAATCTTCTCGCTCCTTGCAAACGTGGCAGATGTCAAGAGCCTGATCATACACCCCGCCACGACGACCCACTCACAGCTTTCTGAGCAGGAGCTGGCAGACCAAGGCATCAAGCCCAACACCATTCGCCTGTCCATCGGTACGGAGCATATTGATGACATCATCGGCGATTTGGAGAGGGGATTCGCGGCGTTGGCATAGGAAACGTAATGCCAATACAAAAAAATTCGATGTATATGATATCCTTTACCGATAGTCTTGCGGCACTGATGGCTGAACTGATACCAATACAGTAACAGTTCAGCCATATATAATTTACAAGCCCTGCATACATGTTTCGCACCGATACCAAGTCCTTTCCCGCCTTGGTATCGGTGCGAAGTGTTTTTTATGAATTTAGTGGCTGAATTAGGATATTTTTTAAAATCGGCACTTGACAGTTGGTTGACATTATGATATTGTTTCATCATTGCGCAAAAAAACAACAAGGAGAAAAAATAATGAGAAACAATTTAAAGAGAAAGGTTCAGAAGGCTATTTGCCTGTTGATGACAGCCATATTGTTGGGGAATTCGATTCCCTTATCAAATGTTATGGCACAGACAAGCAATATCGAGGAAAGCGGGTGGGATGGGGTCACCCGGGAAAAGGTGTGGCAGGAGGAAGGCTGTCGGATTACCTATTCGCTCACGGACTACTGGGCGGACGGTTACACGGCAATGGTGACGGTGGAAAATATTTCCGAGACTGTGATCGAGAATTGGCATGTGTCATTCTCGACCATGCAACAGGTGACCAATCTTTGGAACGCACAAATCGTCGAATCATCAAACGGTAACACCGTGTTCAAGAATCTGGTGTGGAATCAGGATATTGCGGCGGGGCAAAGCGTCAGCTTCGGTTTTAACGGGATGGGGGCTTTCAATGGGTTCCCTGAGATATGTGATCTTCCTGCGGTTCTGCAGCCTGTCCCCGACGGGGATTACGAGACCGTGTATGAGGTTACCAACGCATGGGACACGGGCTTTAACGGGTCTCTGTGCGTCTTCAATATATCCGACAGGACAATAGAGGACTGGCAGATCTCCTTTGACCTGCCCCATGAGATCAATGACCTTTGGGGAGGGCAGGTTGTTTCCCATGAGGGTGACCATTATGTGGTCAAGAACAGCTCTTATAACCAGAATATCGCGGCGGGAGGAAGCGTTACGATAGGTTTCACGGTCAACTCAGGAGATGCCGAGAATGTCCCTGAGCGTGTGGTTTTGGAAGAAATCGCTCTGGCAAAAGGGAACGAACAGGGCGACGGGACAGCCGACGGCGGGGATGTCAGCGCAAGCGATATAAACCTGACGATAGACACCTCTGCTTTTGCCATGAACGAAGCGGGGGGATTCTATCTGACACAGGAATGCGTGGAGAACCTGTCGGGAACCGTGAGCAACATTGATAACGTGGAAAAGCTTTCATACACGATCACGGATATCAATGACCTGCTCGTTCACAGCGGGGAGATAGTTCCCCAAGAGAATTGGCGGACACAGGAAATCGGTTTGGTGGTAGGGTTCAACATGATCACGGTTACCGCCACACATGGACAGAATGAGACGAAAGAGTCTGTCATTCTCATGAACTTTAACGAGGAGAACATGGACAGGGCAAACGTGGACAGGAGTGACACGGACGGGGACGGGATTGACAATTATATAGAGTCCGTTCTTGGAACAGACCCGCTGTTGGCTGACACGGACGGCGACGGACTGAGTGACTTGGAGGAGCTGACGCAGACCGCGACCGACCCCACCAACAAGGATACCAACGGGGACGGTATTTTGGACGGGGACGAGGATTATGACAAGGACGGTCTGTGTAATCTTGCGGAGGTGCAGGCAGGGACAAAACCCCTCTTGGCTGACACGGACGGCGACGGGCTTAACGACGGCGAGGAGGTATTAGAATACTTTACCGACCCGCTGACAACCGATACCGACAATGACGGGCTGAGTGACGGCGAGGACGTAAAGCTGTTGTTTGACCCGCTCAATCCTGACACGGACGGAAACGGTGTTTTGGACGGGGACGAGACCACGCATCAAACTTATGTGAAGGAGTTGTCGCAGGATAAAACGAGCGGTATCACGGGAGTCTCCGTTTCCATGGATTGTGTCGGATTTATCGAGAACGAGGTTATGATTTTGGATGTTTACAATCTGGACATGCGTTCCACGGATGTCGTGGGACTGGTGGGTGCGCCCGTGAGCATCGAGACGGAGGAGACATTTGACGAGGCGACCATCACGTTCTCTTATGACGAGGCGGCGTTGGGAGAAATAATGGAAGACAATCTCCGCATTATGTGGTATGATGAAGAAAATGACAAATACATATTGTTGGATGACGAGACGGTGATTGACAGGGAGAACAACACGCTGTCCTACACGACAAACCACTTCTCCACATGGATGGTGGTGGACAAAACCATTTGGTTCGACGCCATGCGTCAGGACATCAATTACCGCACGGGTGGCGATATCCTGTGCTATGACATGGCGATGGCGGTGGACGTGTCCCTGAGCATGAAGGAGAATAACCGTTTCCCCTTGGCGAAAGCCGCATTAAACTCCCTTGTGGATGGTATGTTGGACGGGGACAGGGCGGGGCTGATCCGCTACAATGACACGGCGACCGTCGTGAGGGAACTGACAGGCAGCAAGGAGGACTTGAAATCGGGAATCGAGTCCCTGAGTCTGCGGTACGGGAACAATGCGGATAACGGAATCCGCGCGGGTATCAACATGCTTGACAAGACTAACGGGGACAACAGGAGGATGATCGTGTTGATCTGTGACGGGGACGTTAAATACAATGCGTCATTGGTCAAGCAGGCAAATGACAATGACATCACTATCCACTGCATCAACGTGGTGGACGGGGACGTAAAAGCTATGAAATCCATAGCGGAAAACACGGGGGGCGGGTACTATTACGCCGCAACCAGTGCCGACATCATGAAGGCGATGGCAGAGCTGAATAGAGATACCTTGGGCGAGATTGACACGATGGACAGCGACGGTGACGGGCTGTATGACGTGTACGAGACCAACGGGATGCGCCTGTCCAACGGGCAGGTTATCTATACCGACCCCAACAACCCTGACACGGACGGCGACGGGATCACGGACTTTGACGAGGTGGGCGGTCTTCCCGAGCAGGTGACTTATACGGTGGACGGGAAGGAATATACCAGTGTCCTCTTTCTGGGTTCCGTGAATGACAAGCTTTCACCGGAGTTTATATATGTGGACGGAAGGGTGAATGCGGATGGCACAGTCAATAATGAGAAGATGGATTATGTGCCGTACTCTAATGAATTGAAGAAACTATGGTATATGGATGAAAAAAAGGCAACCTTTGATAAAACAGAAAGAACGTGCGATGGGCTTGATAATTTACATGGATTGTTTGCTGACAAGAAAAGCGATGCGGGTTTAGGGTGGAATGTGAAATATTATATAGAAAACATAGTGGTTGTCATAGCTACACTTTTTGTTGGTTCTAATTCAAGGCATTGCTTTAATGACTATATCAAGGGGGAAGGCGGGTCTGAACCCGGAATAGGAGGGGAAGGGACGAGGAAATACATAGATGCTCTACTTTTGTTTAAATTGGGATTATGTAACTCGGCATATAATAATTTTTCAAAAAATGTGTCAAAGGGAATAAAGGCAGCGGAATCCGTACTAAATGAACACAACACGGAAATATATATAGCAATGTCGCCAAATGCCTTCTGGGATGGTACATTTTATCATGATACTGCCGATTTTACGAATATGAAAAATAATTTTGCAGTTTTGGAGAATTTAGATGCCTTTGGTACATTTAACAAGTCTAATGCTAGTATAACCATACATTGTAAATATGACCCGAAAGCTCGGACCTATACCATGGATTTTGACTATTATTTGATGGATTTTTATGATTTTCCAAATGGAACAATGCTTTGGGAAGCCAACCTGTTGGGAATATGCAGATCTTACGAATTATACGGGAAAGTTCATGGTTGGAGCAAGTGGAAAGATGGACAAAAGTATGCAATAATTATAAAATCATAAACCGGTTGGCATGTTCTGTGAGGACGGAGGTTGTAAATGAACAGACGTAAGAAATTAATAATCGGATTTATTGCCGTGTTATCCTTATGTTGTGTCCTGTTTGCCGCATTATGCATGTATGTTCTGTGGCATGGTATATTTTCCCATATTGTGCCATGGACAAGGACGCAGTTTACTGATTACCAGTCATATAGTTCATTCTTGAAAAATTATAGGAGCCTTGACCAATTTTTAAATGAACTGCCGATGGAAGCCACAGAACCGAAATATTATTGGCACCATGAGTCATGGGAAGCATTTGTCGCTTATGCTACAACTTTGTCAGAGGAAACCCTTAGAACGCTGTCTGATGAGCGTATGGAATTCTATCGTGGACAGGAGGAAAAATTTTCAACGGACAAAATTATTTTTTCATTACATGAAGATGGCTATTGTTATATTGACGCCCCTAAATGGTGTGACAATGAAATAATCACTGAGGAGGAATTGGCGTTTATTAACAAGGTGGTTAGCAATACAAAAGTGAAAGATCAATACTATTACCTTGTCGTCATACGTGAGGACTATACTGATACCACATGTTACAATGGAGTGATATTGAACGATGACACCCATGAATTCATAGAATTTAGCGTCGATGTGGTAGATCCTGACAAATGGCATCATTGACTCTCCGTTGTATGGGGTGAGGGCAAGGAAAGGCTGAAAGGAATCTCTGCACGGGGTGAGATGAGGTAAGATATTTCCTCTTGGACAGAAAATGCAGACAGGGTTTGGGGATATACCTCAAACCTTGTCTGCACTTTGAATTGGGCGAAAAGTAGATAGAGACAGTTTTTGCCTTATGTGATACAATTAAATTAACGATGAGTATATAGATGGTGAAAGCAGCAGTAATTAAACGAGTTCAAGGATATGCGAGGGTAAATGATGCGAAAACGAATCGTAAAATTATTAATGAACGCTTTTGACTGTTTTGTTATACTCCTTGTGCTTGGGTTGGTTTCTCTTATGTTATGGGCATTCTGGATGATATTTAGGGATATTGTCCCCATTGAAAGGACAAAATTTGACAGTTATGAGGAATTTCTCATAAAGGCATCGGACAACTTTTTCCCGGACGAGGTTCCCCCTTCGTCTGTCGGGGAGAAATGTTATCACTATTCTGTAAGCTTTGACAGACAAAGTGCGGTTTCCTTTCAACTGGAGGAAGCCGCATATGAGGAAGAGAAAAAGAAGTATGTAGAGAAAAGGAAACAGAAATGTGACGAACTGCATTCAGAAGTGCGTAAATATGTATGGGACGAGGGAGAACCCAGGAAAGTGACCAAGGAGTTTATGGAGGCGGAAGACCTTATGTTTGTGGATAACGTATGCAGTAAAGGGGTGGAGGAATATTACTATCTCCTTGACTATAAGGCAGAAATGTCAAATGGTTTTTTTACATGGGGAATTATCTGCAATGATGAAGCAAAAGAGCTGATTTTCTATTTGTACCATGATAATGGTCTATTTGGCGTGGGTGATGCGTGATTAGGGCATCGCAGGTGTTTTGGTATGTTCTGTGAGGACGGAGGTTGTAAATGAACAGACGTAAGAAATTAATAATCGGATTTATTGCCGTGTTATCCTTATGTTGTGTCCTGTTTGCCGCATTATGCATGTATGTTCTGTGGCATGGTATATTTTCCCATATTGTGCCATGGACAAGGACGCAGTTTACTGATTACCAGTCATATAGTTCATTCTTGAAAAATTATAGGAGCCTTGACCAATTTTTAAATGAACTGCCGATGGAAGCCGCAGAACCGAAATATTATTGGCACCATGAGTCATGGGAGGCATTTGTAGCTTATTCTACAATTCTGCCAGAGGAAAATTTAAAAAAACTGTCTGACGAGCGTCAGGATTTCTATTATGAACAGGAAGAAGAATTTTCAACACGCAGTATTATTTATTCGTTGCAGAAAGATGGTTATTGTTATATTGACAATCCTAAATGGTGTGACAATGAAATAATTACTGAGGAGGAATTGGCGTTTATTAACAAGGTGGTTAGGAATCCGAAAGTAAACAACCAATACTATTACTTTGTAGTCCTGCGCATCAATACAACTGATGGCACATGTTACAACGGGGTTATATTGAACGATGACACCCATGAATTCATAGAATTTAGCGTCGATGTGGTAGATCCTGACAAATGGCATCATTGACTCTCCGTTGTATGGGGTGAGGGCAAGGAAAGGCTGAAAGGAATCTCTGCACGGGGTGAGATGAGGTAAGATATTTCCTCTTGGACAGAAAATGCAGACAGGGTTTGGGGATATACCTCAAACCTTGTCTGCATTTTGAATTGGGCGAAAAGTAGATAGAGACAGTTTTTATTTTATGTGATACAATTAATTAAATCAACGATGAGTATATAGATAGTGGAAGCCAAGGATATGCGAGGGTAAATGATGCCAAAACGAATTATAAAATTTTTAATGGATGCTTTTGACCGTTTTGTGCTTATTGGTTCAATTGTGCTAGTCAGTTTTTTATTTATAGGTTTTATTTTTGTCGCATACGAATTTTTGAAGGATATCGTCCCCATTGAACGGAAGAAATTTGACAGCTATGAGGACTTTCGGATAAAGGCAGCAAGCAATTTTTTCCCTGATGAAAGTCTTCCGTCAGCTGTCGGAGAGAAATATTATCATTACTCCGTAGATTTTGACAGGCAGAGTGCGGTTTCCTTTCAACTGGAGGAAGAAGCATACGAGGAGCAGAAGCAGAAATACGTGGAGGAAATGGGCAAATGGATTGAGGAAGGACATGCGGGGATACATATATATTTGTGGGACGAAGGGGAACCAAGGAAAGTAACCAAGGAGTTTATGGAGGCGGAAGACCTTATGTTTGTGGATAATGTATGCAGTAAGGATTTGGAGGAATATTCCTGTGTCTTTGATTATAAGTCAGAGATGTCAAACGGTTTTTCTACACGGGGAATTATCTGCAATGACGAAACAAAAGAGCTGATTTTTTATTTGTACCATGATAATGGTCTCTTTGGCGTGGGTGATGCATGATTAGAGCATTAGGTGTTTTGGCATGTTCTGTGAGGACGGAGGTTGTAAATGAACAGACGTAAGAAATTAATAATCGGATTTATTGCCGTGTTATCCTTATGTTTTGTTATGTATGCTGCATTATACGCGTGTGTTCTGTGGCATGGGATATTTGCCTATATTATACCTTGGACGAGTACACAGTTCGCAAATTACCAGTCATATAGTACATTGTTGAAAAATTATAAGTGCAAGGATTATTTTTTAGATGAACTGCCAATGGGAGCTGCTGAACCAAAATATTACTGGCATCACGAATCATGGGAAGCCTTTGCCGCATATTCTACAACTCTGCCGGAGGAATCGTTTAAAACACTTCTTGATGAACGTATGGATTTTTTTCGAGAAATGGAAGAAGAATTTTCATTAGAAAATATTATTTTTTCATTTCAGGAAGAAGGCTATTGTTATATTGACGATCCTAAATGGTGCGCTGACGAAATAGTTAGTGAGGAGGATTTGGCGTTTATCAACGAGGTTGTTGAGGAACCGGAGGCAAAAGACAAATATTATTACTTTGCAGTCATACGCAGTGACTACCATGATACCATGTGTTACAATGGCGTGATATTGAACGATGACACCCATGAATTCATAGAGTTCAGTGTCGAGGTTGTAAATCATGACAAATGGCGTTTTTAACTGTTCACCATTTGATAGCAAGACATGACTGACGGAGGTATCCATGCGGAAAAAAATAGAACGAGTTTTAGATATGGTATTCATCATACTAAAATGGATTTTCCTTATTACTGTATTTATGGGATTTTTAGGAGTGTTTGTTTTCCTTAAGGAATTTACCCCCGTGACAAGAAAAAATTTTAAAAATTATCAAGTATATCTTGATGACCGCAGGGTACGGGAGAGCTATGGCTCATTCTATTTTAAAGAGGAGTTGCCGATTGATGCAGAGGATGTAAAATATTATTCGGAATATGCTATTTTTAAAT
Source organism: Muribaculum sp. (assembly GCA_023663505.1). Classification (GTDB taxonomy): domain Bacteria; phylum Bacillota; class Clostridia; order Lachnospirales; family Lachnospiraceae; genus Acetatifactor. The sequence continues at coordinate 27,743 of JAMPHH010000010.1, read as the reverse complement.
GTGTGACAGCATATTCTATGATCCTTCCCCAAAATACATATATGGACTTTAAGGAAAGTCGTATAAACTATTATGCGGAAGAAGCCGATTGTCAGGAATGCTGTTCCCTTTTGTACGCATATCATGATGATGGATACCAGTATATTGATGATTCTGAATGGTATGATACTAAGCTGGATTATGTGGACAATGTCTTGCACAAGCTTGAAGGGCGACAGCAATATTATTTAGCTGTTCTCATGAAGACTAATACCGGAAAAGGTGAATGTTACAGTGGCATCATAGCGAATGACTCAGACAGTGAGATTATCGAATTTAGCGCAAATCTGCCTAAAGATTATGGCGAGCACAAGGAATCTGAATCGCATATGAGCGTCATCAAATGGATTATATCAGGTCTTATGATAGCGCTTATTGTCATAATAATAAAGGGAATGTATGTTTTGGATAAAAAACTGGAAAATAAATCCAACAAGAAGCAAATTTAACAAGACATATAAGGACTGCTTGAAATTTCAAGCAAAATAACCAGATGAAACAGTTCAGCCATACAATAATTTACAAGCCCTACATACCTGTTTCCTTCAGCTACCCAGTCATCTCCCGCCGCCCCAAGCCAAAACCAATCATATCTAACCAGAACCAACCACGCCTCCACCTAGAACTCCCGGTTCATGAAGCCTCCCCCTCACCCGATATCACCATAAAATAAACAATATGCAGCAAATGGTTGCGAAGTTTGGTTGAGTTTGTTATAATAGAAAAAAATAAAATGCGATAGGAGGTACAAACATGAGAATTTTAAAAATCAAATTAAAAAAGATTGTGGCTTTTATAATGGCAGCAGTGATGTTGGGAGGCGTATTTTGTATACCACATCTGACAGCAAAAGCAGTAGAGCAGCCATTAGAGCAAGCGAACTGCGATGTTTATGATGGTGGTTATGACATTGACATTGACAATGGCAATATAGTTAAGGTGCTTGACAATGGCAATATAGTTTTTATTGCAGAGTATGAAAATGGTGAAAGAATATCAAAACAAGGTCAGAATACTTGTTACTTTACATATGAAGATGGAATTCTTGTCAAAGAGGTTAGAGATGATAAGGTGATTCAGTATTTTAGCGAATACGATGAATCAAATCACAAATATAGGTATGTTGGGTTTAAAATTGATAACCAAAGCTATATCTATATATGGGATGCACACCAGATTACGGGTATTACAGACGAATCGGGAACCGAAATAGTGAGGTATATTTATAACGGATTGCAAGTAATAGATGTTATGGAATATAATGGTCGGCAGTGGATCTCAAATGATGAGGAAGTGTTCTTGGGTAATTATAACAAAATCAGAGGTTATGGTACATATCTGGATGATGAAACAGGGTGGTATTATTCAAATGGGGTTTATGATGATGTAAAGGTGAATAAGATTGTCGGTATGAAAGAAAACGACATATATTTATCTGAGACAAACCCTTTTTCTGTAATTCCTGAGGATGGCATTATGCCTTTAACTTATGAGGACGATGACATTGCGGCAGAGCTTTGGGCAGACGAGTTGTTGGAAAATGCTACTTTTAATGCGGAAAAAGATGAAAATTATTATAGTCAAAGCGGAACGGCAACGGTTGAGATTGTGGCGAGGACGATTTATGGAGAAAACTGTGCTAGAACACAGGATCAAAATGCCATTGCATGGGTTATTTTAAATAGATACCATTCCAATAAATTCCCGTCTTCCATTAGGGGGATTATCACGGCGAAATTGCAATTTACAGGAAAAAATAACGATGTGGCGATACAACAGCAAAACCCTAGGGAGACATTATGGAGAAATGCAGTTTATTTGGCATGTTTGATTTTAACAAATGATTCAGAAGCTTGTTGGGATTCGGTATCTCCTAAACCAAAGGGAATAACGAATCAGCTATATTTTCGTAGTGCAGATAGTTTGGGAAAAACAAGCGGAGTATTTGAAAAAAACGGAGCATTGTATGTTAGATATGATTCAAATGATACTGCCATAACGAATGCCTGCATTGCGGGAAAAGGAACTGCCACAACAGTAAGTGGTTTGAAAAAATTATGTACGGAAGGGGAGAAAAAATATAATGTCTATTTCTATCACGACTAGGAGGTGGTGAATGAAAAAAATATATTTTTTATCATTATATTTTTTCTTTCTTTCTTGCTGTTGTGGCTGTGGAAAGAATGAGGATTCTATGTCACAGGGGGAAGCGCAGCAATATGATTATTATTACATTTATAACAGGTTTACTTCCTTGATAAGCAGTTCCGTAAGAGATTATCCTGATTGTTGGACAGACCGTTATGGTGGAGTGATGAATGAAGATTCGTCCGGCAAGGTCTGGACATTTGAATTTGATGACGAATGGGATGTTGAAAGATATAATACTGATGTCAGCATAAAGGTAGAGATGCTTGAGGAATTATCGGCGAGATACACTGTTTACGCAAATGGTCAAGAGGTGGATGATTTTGAAGCGCGTCTCTACAATGAACCGCCTGATTTGAAGGCGTTTTATGTGGATATTACAGACGGAGCTCCGGACGTGGTAATCATCGGCAGTACGGACAGTGGAGGATTTCAGTCTGCACCATGGGTATATGCTTATGACTTAGAAAACGGAGAACGGATACATATCTTTGACTCATATGATGATTCATTTAATGATTCAAATTCACAAGGTGAATGCAGCATTAGGCTGACGGAAAAGCAAAGGGAACAGGCGAAAAAGCTTGTAAAGGGGGACAAAGACTTCAAAAAACTATTTCCCGAGGGCAATATAAACTATGACAATAGTGATTTTGGCGGTGTCCCAATGTTGGATGCAGAGGGAAATGTGTATTTTGAAATGCCAATATGGGGAAACGATTCCATTGATGATGTTGATGGCACTATATTACTTTTACTGAAATATAATGCCGATACAAAAGAATTTGATGTATATGATATCCTTTACTGATAGTCTTGCGGTACTGATGGCTGAACTGATACCAATACAGTAACAGTTCAGCCATATATAATTTATAAGCCCTGCATACCTGTTTCGTTCAGCTACCGAGGCGGGAGAGGACTGGGAGGAGTTTTGCGGGCTTCGGCGGAGGTTGGAGCGTTTTCTTATAGTGCGTTCAGACACTAGGGAGAAATGCGCACGGATGCGCATTTCAGGCTCTAGGTGCATGGATGCACCTTAGAGCCGACCCGCAAATTGCAATCCCCCTCCCCGCACTATTAGAAAACACCCAACCGCAGCCCGCCCGCAAAACTCCTCCCAGTTCTCTCCCGCCGCCCCAAGCCAGAACCAATCAGATCTAACCAGAACCAAGCCTGAACCAAACAAAACCAACCACGCCTCCACCTAGACCTTCCAACCCATGAAGCCTCCCCCTCACCCGATATCACCATAAAACAAACACACCGAGTTGCTTTACAAACCCCACATTTTGTGGTATTATACGAACGAATGCATAGGTTTTGTGCATTCTCTCTTTGTGCGGCGTCAGAGAAATCCACGCCATGCATACACGGGCGGGGCATGACAAGCTCCGCCGAACCCAAAACGGATCGTGACGCACACAGAGCCGCAGATGCTATGACCATGCTTGGAATACATAAGAACAGGAGTGGAAAACGTGTCGGAATTAACTCCCATGATGCAACAATATATGGAAACCAAGAAGCAGTGTCCTGACTGTATATTATTCTATCGTCTGGGAGACTTCTATGAGATGTTTTTTGAAGATGCCAAGACAGTCTCCAAGGAATTGGAGCTGACCCTGACGGGGAGAGCCTGCGGGCAGGATGAGCGGGCACCAATGTGCGGTGTGCCCTACCACGCGGTGGAAGGATATCTCACCAAGCTGGTGAGTCGGGGATACAAGGTCGCAATCTGTGAACAGCTCGAGGACCCCAAGCTGGCAAAGGGACTCGTGAAACGCGATATTGTGCGCATTGTCACGCCGGGAACGAATCTGAACATGCAATCCCTGGAGGAGTCCAAGAATAATTTCCTGATGTGCATCGCCTATACTTCGGAGGGAATCGGGCTCTCGGCGGCTGACGTCACCACGGGGGATTACTATGTGACGGAGGTGGAGGACTTAAGGCGGCTGACGGACGAGCTGATGAAATACGAGCCCTCGGAAATCATCTGTAATGACGCCTTTCTGGTCAGCGGAGCAGACGTCGATGATCTGCGGGGGAGACTGCATATCTCCGTGAACGCCCTAGAGCCACATGTATTTGATGACGACGGCTGCAAAAAGGTGCTGCTCAAGCACTTTAAGGTAAATACCCTGATCGGGCTTGGCATTGAGGACTTCCCAATCGGCATGACCGCGGCGGGAGCACTCTTACAGTACCTCTATGAGACCCAAAAGAGCAGCTTGGAGCATTTTACCCATATTTACCCCTATATCACCAGTAAGTACATGCTGCTTGACAGCTCCACGAGGAGGAATCTGGAGCTGACGGAGACCTTGCGCGAGAAGCAAAAAAGAGGCTCCCTGCTATGGGTTTTGGACAAGACCAAGACTGCTATGGGCGGGCGGCTGCTTCGCAGCTATATCGAACAGCCCCTGATCAATAAGGAGGAGATGGAGAAGCGTCTGGACGCCATTGAGGAGTTAAATAAGGACAGCGTCTCGCGGGACGAGATCAGAGAGTATCTGGGGCCCATTTATGATATGGAGAGATTGCTGTCAAAGGTGACTTACAAGACCGCCAATCCGAGGGATTTGATCGCCTTTCGCAATTCCTTGGAGATGCTGCCCCATATCAAGACTGTCCTGAAGGCTTTTGCCAAGGAGGAGCTGCAATCGGTGCAGGAGGAGATGGACGGGCTTGAGGATATTTATCAATTGATTTTAAAGGCGATTGAGGAGGAGCCGCCCATTACGATTCGCGAGGGCGGCATGATCAAGGACGGCTTTGACGAGACCATAGATATGCTGCGCAGCGCGAAGCGGGACGGCAAGGACTGGTTGGCGCAGCTTGAGGAGCAGGACAGAGAGCGCACGGGGATCAAAAACCTGCGCATCAAGTACAACAAGGTGTTCGGATATTATTTTGAGGTGACGAATTCCTATAAGAATCTTGTGCCTGAGGATTATGTGCGCAAACAGACCTTGGCGAATGCCGAGCGTTATACCACCCCCAGACTAAAGGAACTGGAGGACACGATCTTAAACGCGGAGGACAAGCTGCAGACCTTGGAATATGATCTGTTCTGTAAGATCAGGGATTCAATCGCATTGGAGATAGAGCGCATTCAGCGGACGGCGAAGGCGATCGCGAGACTTGATGTTTTCGCTTCCCTGAGCGTGGTGTCGGAGCGCAATCATTATGTGCGCCCCAAGTTGAATGAAAAGGGAGTCATCGACATCAAGGCGGGGCGGCACCCTGTGGTGGAGCAAATGATCAGCAATGACCTGTTTATCGCCAATGACACCTTTCTGGATAACGGAAAGCACTGCATCAGCGTGATCACGGGACCTAACATGGCGGGCAAGTCCACCTATATGCGGCAGTCGGCATTGATCGTGCTCATGGCGCAGATTGGGTGTTTTGTGCCCGCAAAGTCCGCAAACGTGGGTATCGTGGACAGGATCTTTACCAGAGTGGGCGCTTCGGACGATCTGGCGAGCGGGCAGTCTACCTTCATGGTGGAGATGAACGAGGTGGCGAATATCCTTCGCAACGCCACCGCCAACAGTCTGTTAATTTTGGACGAGATCGGGCGCGGAACCTCCACCTTTGACGGACTTTCCATAGCGTGGGCGGTGATCGAGCACATCAGCAACCGCAAGCTCCTCGGGGCGAAGACCCTTTTTGCCACTCATTATCACGAGCTGACGGAGCTTGAGGGTAAAATGAGCAATGTGAATAATTACTGTATCGCGGTGAAGGAATGCGGAGACGACATCGTGTTCCTCAGAAAGATCGTGAAGGGCGGCGCTGACAGGAGCTATGGAATTCAGGTGGCGAAGCTGGCGGGGGTGCCTGACATGGTCATAGACCGCGCCAAGGAGATCGCGGATCAGCTCTCGGACAATGATATCACGGAGAAGGTGCAGAGTATCGCCGTGGACACCAAGGAAAGCAGTGACAAAAGGACTTCCTCGGGACGGAAGCTGAGCTATGACGAGGTGGATATGGCACAGATGTCACTTTTTGACACAGTGACTGACGAGGACGTTTTGAAGGAGCTGATGGAGGTGGAGGTGACAACATTAACACCCTTAGATGCCTTAAACACGTTGTATCGTCTGCAGAATAAAATCAAGAACCGTTGGACATTGTGAGGCTGAATCAGGGGGCATTTCAATGGTGGTCAGAATTGAATACTACAAAGGTGATGTATTGCTATATGGCTCCAAGATATCCTTTGAAGAATTTAAATTACAAATGAAAAATATAGAGAATCTTTATGATAGGCAAGAGGATAATTTTGTGGCGTTATTATGTAGAGTGTATCATTGGAGCATTATGGAGGACGAAATGCGGGCTGAATATATTTATGACAGAGATGTGGAAAGGTGTATCAGAGTCCATTAGAGGGATCATTACAGGTGAGAGAAATTTTTTATAAATAAGGAGAGAGGGCAGATGGCGCAGATACATGTACTTGATTCGGAGACCATAGATAAAATCGCCGCGGGCGAGGTGGTGGAGCGTCCCTCCAGTGTGGTGAAGGAATTGGTGGAGAATGCCATTGATGCGGGAGCGTCGGCGGTCACGGTGGAGATTAAGGACGGCGGCATAGAGTTTATCAGGGTCACGGACAACGGGAGCGGCATGGCAGGAGATCAGATCAGGCAGGCGTTCCTGCGCCATGCCACCAGTAAGATCGAGCATGCGGAGGATCTGATAAGGGTTTCCAGTCTGGGGTTTCGCGGCGAGGCGTTGTCAAGCATCGCGGCGGTTGCGAAGGTGGAGGTGATCACCAAGACCGCGGACAGCCTGACGGGGAACAGGATCGTATTGGAGGGCGCAGTGGAGAAGGAGTTTGCGGAGGTGGGGGCTCCGGACGGTACCACCTTTGTGGTGCGCAATCTTTTTTTTAATACTCCCGTGAGGAGAAAATTTTTAAAGCTGCCTGCGACGGAGGGCGGCTATATTGCGGATTTGATGGAGCATTTGGCGTTATCCCGCCCCGATATATCCTTTAAGTTCCAGATGGGGAGTCAGGTGCGGTTCCATACCTCGGGGAGCGGGGATTTAAAGGAGGTTATCTATCGCATTTACGGGCGCGACGTGGCGGCTTCACTGGTGCCTATCCAGTTGGAGCAGAATGGCAACAGGGTCGAGGGATATCTGGGAAAGCCTGTGTTGGTTCGTTCCAACCGCAATTTTGAGATTTATTTTATCAATAGACGTTTTATCAAAAGCAATGTGATTGCCAGAGCGATAGAGGAGGGGTATCGGGAATATCTGATGCAGCACAAATTTCCTCTGTGCGTACTGCATATCACCATGGACGTCGGTCAGGTGGACGTGAATGTACATCCCACCAAGATGGACGTTCGTTTCAGCGACGGGATCACTTTTAGCAAGATGCTTTCAGGTGCGGTGCATGACACACTGAAGAATCATGAAATGATACCTGACGTGACACTCGGAGACGAGAAGGCAAAACAGCGGGAGGAACGGCAGGAGCGTATTGAGCGGCAGAAGCTTCCCACACCCGAGCCCTTTGAGCGCAATCGCGGGTCTGCTTACAGGGTGATGGAGGAGACCGATTATCAGACGGAAGCGCCCAAGCTGTATAAGAATGAAAAAACGCAGGATTTTATGCAGAATCCTGTCTGGGAGCGGGTAAAATCGACAGAAAACGCAGACGAAGCACAGGAATTTGCAGGAAAAGTGTCAAAGCTGCGGGCGGATTACGGGAAGGCGGAGATGGCGGCTGAGGTGACGGCAGCAGGGCTGATTGCGTTAAATGCGGCTCGTGAGACGGACAAGGCTTCCGAACTCAAGGAGGAGACGTTTTTTCAGGAAGAGTCAAGCACCAAGATGCCATTGAGTGACATGCAGCAGGACGGGAGACAGCGGGACAATGCGCAGACGGATATCGCACAGCCGAGTATGAAGCAGGAGGAAGCTGCCCGTGCGGGATTGGCGCAGGAGACCAAGCAGATGAATCTGTTCGAGGAAAAGCTCCTCTCTGTCGAGAACCGCAGCCGATACCATATTATCGGGCAGGTCTTTGACACCTACTGGATGGTGCAGTTTGAGGACAAGCTGTTTATCATCGATCAGCACGCTGCCCATGAGAAGGTGAAATATGAGCGTCTGATGCGGCAGCTTCGGGAGAAAAGCGTGGTGTCGCAGGCGTTGATGCCGCCGGTGATCGTGAGTCTGTCCGCACAAGAGGAATTGCTGCTGAAGGAGTATATGGAGACCTTTGTGCAGCTTGGCTTTGAGATTGAGGCGTTTGGCGGGAACGAGTATGCCCTCCGCAGTGTTCCCGTGGATCTTTATGGCTGCAGCGAGCGGGAGATGTTCCTCGAGGTGCTTGACGAGTTGGACTCCGGAGTGAGCAGGGGAAGCTTTCAGGTGATTGAGGAGAAGATAGCCTCCATGTCCTGCAAGGCGGCGGTGAAGGGAAATAACCGCTTGAGCCATGCCGAGGCGCAGCGTCTGATAGACGAGCTTTTGACCTTGGAGAATCCCTACAACTGTCCTCACGGAAGACCCACGATCATCACCATGACCAAGTACGAGATGGAAAAGAAATTCAAGCGGATTGTGTAGGTTATAGTTATGGAAAGAAAAGACGAATTAAAGCCTCCGCTGATTATCTTGGCGGGTCCCACGGCGGTGGGCAAGACCGCACTCTCTATCTCACTGGCGAGGGCTGTGGACGGGGAGATTGTGTCGGCGGATTCCATGCAGGTTTATCGCCATATGAATATCGGCTCCGCCAAAATCACCCGAGAGGAGATGCAGGGGATTCCCCACCATTTGATCGATATTTTGGAGCCGTGGGAAGATTTTAACGTGACGATCTTCCAACAGAAATGCAAGGAGTGCCTTGCGGGAATCTATGAGAGAGGGCATGTCCCGATTCTCACGGGAGGGACGGGCTTCTATATTCAGGCGGTGCTTCGGGATATTGATTTTACGGAGAATGAGGGAGATGACGGATATCGCAGGGAGCTTGAGCGGCTTGCCGAGAGCCAAGGGGCGGAGCGGTTACATCAGATGCTTACGGAGGTGGACGGGGCTTCGGCGGAGTCGATTCCCGCAGGGAATATTAAGCGTGTCATTCGCGCCTTGGAATATTATCATTTCACGGGACAGCCCATTTCCGAGCATAACGCGAGGGAGCGTCAGCGTGAAAACGCATACAATGCCTGTTATTTTGTGCTAAATGACGAGCGGGAGAGGCTTTATCAGCGCATAGAGCAGAGGGTGGAGCTGATGCTTGAGCAGGGGCTTGTGGAGGAGGTTGAGAGGCTTCGACAGATGGGCTGCAGACGGGGGCAGACCGCCATGCAGGGCTTGGGTTATAAGGAGATATTGGATTATCTGGAGGGGAAATGCAGCTTGGAGGAGGCGGTCTATCTCATTAAGCGTGACACAAGGCATTTTGCCAAGAGACAGTTTACATGGTTTCGTCGGGAGACAGATGTGATCTGGGTGGACAGGCAGGAATTTCACGGGGAGAATCCCGAGACGGAGATGCTTGCCTATATGATGGGGCGGATTCGCGAGAAGGGAATCATATAAAATATTTAGATATTATAAAAATGTAGGGACATATGATTTGTAAAGTATCAAATTGTACAAGAATATATTCTTTACATTTTTTATGTAAGGTATATAATTGATTATAAGAAGAAATGTTGTCGGACTGTGCGCCGTACACCGAGTCGTAGCAATATGCAATATTCAATATTTCAATAAAGGTGACGCGGTGCAGTTCAATATCCCATTGCAAGCAGCGGGGGTATTGACCGACGACAGTATCGCAGGTATAAATCTGCGATATGCGTGTGATATAAAATGTGTATGGAGGTAGAAGGTCAAATGGAGGGTCAAAAGAAAGAAAACACAAAAAGTCTTGCATTTACCATGGTGATGTTCTCATTCGCACTGGTATTGCTTGCGACAGTAGGGCTTGGTGTGACGGGAGTCTGTTTTTTGAATCAATCCCTGAAGGAATCCAGCTCGGTCTATGAGAATGCCATGGACGACGGTTACCGCACCGAGATTAAATCTCAGATTCAGGCGGCTATCGCCATAGTGCAGGGCTATTATGACATGTCTGTCAGCGGGGAAATGACGGAGGCGCAGGCGAAGGAGGCGGCAAAGGAAGTGATACGCGGCATGCGCTATCGAGATGACGGTTCGGGCTATATGTGGATTGATGACACGGACTACAATCTTGTCATGCACCCGATCCTGCCTGAGCAGGAGGGCAATAACCGCTACGAGCTAAAGGATCCTGACGGCGTTATGATCATTCAAAGTATCATGAAATCAGCGCAGGCGGGGGGCGGCTACAACCAATTTGCCTTTACGAAGGCTGACGGCGTGACCGTTGCGCCCAAGGTCGCCTACTCGGAAATGTTTGAGCCTTGGGGTTGGGTGATCACCACGGGCAATTACGTAGATGATATGCAGGTGGTCATTCAGGAGCAGGAGACGGCAATCTCCGCCAACTCCCACCGCATGACACTTTATTTTCTCATAGCCGCAGTTCTCATCGTGGTGATCGGTATCATCGGCTCATGGATCTTCGGGCAGAGCGTTGTAAACGGAATCAAGCAGGTAGATGCGGACCTGCGCAGGGCGGCGGAGGGTGATCTCACCTTCACGGTTGACGTCAAGCTCTTACATAGGGCTGACGAGGTCGGCAACATTGCCCGCTCTACCAACGCGGTGAAGAACTCCCTGACGAGAATGATTTCCTCCGTGCTTGAAAGCAGCTCCATGCTGCAGACATGCAGTGAGAATTTTGGCAGGAAGTTCGAGGATATCAATATCACGATCGGTAATATCAACAAGGCTGTGGACGAATTGACCTCTGCCGCCACGGAGCAGGCATCGGAGACCGAGGTGGTCAACAATAAGGTGAGGGAGCTTGGAAGCGTCATCGATCAGGAGAAGGCTGATGCGGTCAGTCTTGATGCTTCTGTGGAAAGTATGCTGACCTATTCCAAGGATGCGATAGACAGCATTGACGGGCTGTACAATATAACAGAGAAGACCACAGGCGCGATTGATGTTGTTTATCGGCAGACCATTAGGAATAACGAGTCAGCCGACCATATCAACAAGGCGGTGACGATCATCAAGGATATGGCGGAACAGACCAATCTGTTGTCACTGAACGCCAGTATTGAGGCTGCCAGAGCGGGCGAAGCGGGGAGAGGCTTCGCGGTTGTTGCAGAGGAGATCATGAAGCTGGCAGACCAATCCGCCAACAGCGCTGCGGAAATCGAACGGATTGCCGCAGAGCTGATTCAAAATGTGGGAAGCTCTGTCTCCGAGATGAACGAGGTGAATCAGGAGGTCGAGGAGCAGAAGGAGAAATTGGAATCCACCAAGAATGCGTTCCAGCATCTCTATCAGGAGATTCAGACCGTAAGCAGTGCGGCGAAGGAGATTGGAGACCAGACGATTGTACTGGACAGCCTGAAGGCTATCGTGGGCGAGGCTATGACCTCTCTTGCCAGTGTGGTCGAGCAAAACGCGGCATCGATGGAGGAGACCAATGCAAGCATGCAGGTGTTGTCTGACAACATCGCAAGCTGTACACAGGATACTCAGGCGTTAGTGGATTTGAGCAACCGCCAGAGTCAGGATACCAAGCAGTTTAAATTGTAATTATACAGGAACAGATGGCAGCCCCGTTGCTTGCAGTGGGGCTGTTTTTTGAGGGGGATCAGTGCGGTGAGCAAGATTGTTTTTTTCTGTATTCCGGCGCACGGGCACACGAATCCGACACTGGGAGTCGTGCGTGAACTGGTATCCGAGGGGCATGATGTAATTTACTATTCCTATGATATTATGCGCGACAAAATAGAATCCGCAGGGGCAAGGTTTGTCTCCTGTGATCAGTATGACCCGCAGACAAGGCTCTCCAAGGCGGACGGGGAGAGGATTGGCAAGGATTTGGCTTTCTCCACGGAATTGATCGTGAATATGACATTGGCGATGGACGACGCGATAGCGAGGGATATGCGGGAGCTGAAGCCTGATGTCATTGTCGGCGATTCCATGGCTTTTTGGGCAAAATTAATCGCTAAGAAGCTTGGAATCCCCTTTGTCTCGTCCACCACGACCTTTGCCTTTAACAGGTATTCCGCCAAGGTGATGAAGCGGGAGGGACCGGGGCTGCTCCGGATGTTGGTGAGTATTCCACGGATAGGAAGGAGCATCAAACGGCTTCAGAATAAAGGATACGAGGTAAAAAGCGTGTTGGATATCATTGCAAATGATGACAGCACCAGAACGATTGTGTACACGTCTCCCTTGTTTCAGCCCTGCTCGGAGACTTTTTCGGAGAATTACGCCTTTGTGGGACCGATATTGCGCGATGCGTCGGTCAGAGCCTGCGAGGAGGCGGACAGGGACGTGGAGATAGCTGACGAGGGCGAGGAAGCTCCTGTTGTCTATATCTCATTGGGAACGGTGGATAATGACCATTTGGATTTTTACCGGAATTGCCTGAAAGCGATGGAGGGGGAAGCTTGGCGGGCAATCCTGTCCGTGGGGACGGATACGGATATCGGCTCGCTGTCAAAGCCCACTCCAAACTGTATCGTCAGGGGCAGCGTGGATCAGATCGCGGTGTTGGAGAAGGCTGATGTTTTCCTCACGCATTGCGGGATGAACAGCGTCAGCGAGGCGCTGTACTATGGGGTTCCGCTGATTCTCTGTCCCAAGACGCCGGAACAGCACGGTGTGGCAAACAGGGTGCGGGAGCTTGGCGCGGGGATATTTTTGAAGGAATCGACACCGGAGTGTATCAGGGAGACCGTCAGATTTGCTATGAAGGATAAGCAGATGCGGGAGTGCGCGTCTGCAATTGCACAGTCCTTCCGCTCGTGCGGCGGCGCGAGGGCGGCTGCGGATTTTATTTTGAAGTCCCCGCAAAATTGCATAGAAGCATAATGTTCTTGGCTATTCCGCTCATGGTTGCTTGCAGCGGGGCTGTTGACTGAGATATTATTTGTTCTGCTGCATATAATAAAAAGCATACTGCTGCATGATGCCTGCATTCTCCCCATACTTGGGAAAGGGGTTGACGCCGTCATATTCCTCGTCGATCAATTTGGCAATCCAAGTGTCAATGGGGGCGCGGGACGTTCTGGCATAGGCGAACAGCATCACGCAGTTTGCGACCTTGTCCCCGATGCCCTTGATGGTTTTCAGTGTGGTGAACAGCGTATCGTCATCTAAAGCCGCCCAAGCCTCCAGCAGCTCGGGGCTGCCTGCAAGCCTTGTTGCGGCGTCCTGTATATAGGGCACACGATACCCCAAGCTGCAGGCGGATAGCTCGGGTAGAGTGGCATGGCGGAGGGAGTCGCTTGTGGGAAAGAGTGAGAGACTCTCGTATTCCGTGCGTGTCTTTTCACCGAAGGCGTCTGCCATAGCTTCGATGGATTTCTTGATGGCGGGGATATTTTTGCGTTGGGAAATGATAAAGGATATCAAGGTCTCCCAAGGGTCTTGGCGGAGAATGCGTATTCCTGTTCCAGCTTCCATGGCTTTGCTCATAAAGCTGTCGGATGCGGCATTCCTGCGGATATTCGCATAATTGCGCCCGAGGTCAAAATATGGGCTCCAGACCTGCTCCCAGTCCGCGGCGGTACAGCTGACATTATAGTGGTTTGCCGTCTCCTGCCTGATGTAAATGATATTATCGCCTGTGATAAAGCGATAAGTGTCGCCGAAGGTTTTGCAGCGGAAGCACTGCCCGCTGTCCGCAATCTTTTGTAGATTAAAATCATCGTTTATCTGAATGATCATGGTTCTTACCTCATTTATAATCGTATTGTATTTTGGGGTTATTAATGTTTTGTTAAATGGGTTAAATGGCATTACCATTACGTTTTCGTAGGTATAAATAATAGGGAACCTCGTATAAAAGCATACAGCTCCAACCGATGGCGCAGGCGAAGGAGATGCCGTAGATGCCTATTCGGGGCGCGAGTATATATGTGACCAGAACGCGGATAGAGGTTTGGATAAAAGTGGCAAGCAGTGTCACCTTCATTTTGCCATAGCCTCTGAAAAAACCTTGTATTCCATTAGTGAATGCCGGAAACAAATAGAAAAAAGCCATGGTTTTCAGATATTGGCTTCCGATTTCTATGATAGCCGCTGCATTATCTCCGCTCACAAACAGCAGCATGATGTATTTCTTTAACAGCAGTACGAGCGCGCAGATCAATAGCCAATAGGCAAATTCCAGCCTCAATCCGATTGCAAAGCCCTTGGTGATGCGTTTTTGGGATTCCGTTGACCGCTCGAGGTCGGTTTCCGCAGACGCTTTTCCATGATTTTGGGCGACGAATGTGGTGATGCCGTGCGAGATGCTTTGTTCGGGTGTGAATGCAAAGTCGTCGATTCTTGTCACGGCGTTAAACGCGGCTATTGTGTCAACTCCCAAGGTGTTGACACAGCCCTGTATGAGCAGCTTGCCGATTGGCTGACATGATTGCTGAAGCGCAGTGGTCGCACCGTAGCTCAAGGTCTTTTTCAGCAATTCCTTATCGGGGCGAAATTCCTCTCTTGTAATCGCCAATTCAGGGATTCGGGCGCGAATATAGAGGTAGGATAATCCTGCGGACACGCCCTCGGCAATCACGGTGGTAGTGGCAGAGCAGACGATTCCAAAGTGAAGGAATCCGATAAAAATAATATCTAAAACGGCATTTAAGATGGACGAAAGCATCAAAAACTTTAACGGGGTCTTGGAGTCTCCTACACTCTTTAACGCTGCGGCAAGGGTATTATAAAAATAGGTAAACGGGACGCCCAAGAATATAATTCTGAGGTATGTGCCAGTCATACCCATGATCTCCTCAGGAACGCTCAGCGCATGTAAGAGAGGAGTTGTCAGGGCGATACAAAGCAACACAGCGACTATCGAGAATAGGAATCCAAAAGAGATAACGGTTGACAGCTCTTCCTTTAATTTCTTGATGTTGCGGCTGCCAAAAAATTCACTCATCAAAACCCCCGCCCCCATGGACAGACCGGAGATTCCGAGAATGAGAATATTCATGACGGGACTTGCGATCCCCTCCGCCGCCAGAGCGTCCTTGCCGATAAATTGTCCTGCTATGGCGGAGTCCGCAAGATTATAAGTCAATTGAAACAGATTGCCCAAGACCAAAGGAATGGAATAGCGGACAATGTTTCCGGCGATATTTCCTTGTGTCATATCTATCTTTGCCATGATAGAGCTTCCTCATTTCTGATATTGTCTATGGTAAAATAAGTCCATATTCATGGCAGAAAACGGCCGAATGGCCATCATTGCCATGATTACGGAGTAATCATGGTAAAATAAGCGGCGAAAATCTCAAAAGCATTTAACGGTCTTATTTTACCACATATCAGACAAATTGCAATGGAATCATGCGGGGGTTCGCTTATCTTTTGTTTAGGAGGTGCCACAAAGTTATGCATGAGGTGTATGCAAAATCTATATTAAGCACAAAAAACGGAATGAATCTGTATAGAGGCTGTCTGCATGGCTGTATATATTGTGATGCCAGAAGCGCCTGCTACCAGATGGAGCATGACTTTGAGGATATCGCGGTCAAGGTGAATGCCCCGGAGCTTTTGGAGGATGCGCTGCGCAGAAAAAGGAACCGCTGCATGATTGGAACGGGCGCTATGAGCGACCCTTATCTTCCGATAGAAAAGGAGATTGGGCTTACCAGAAGATGCTTGGAGCTGATTGACAGATATGAATTCGGGCTTGCGATTCAGACGAAATCGGATCTGATACTCCGTGATTTGGATTTGTTAAAGAGTATCCACAGCAAAACAAAATGCGTGGTGCAGATCACCATGACAACCTATGATGAAGCTCTGTGCAGGCTCATTGAACCGAAGGTATGCACTACAAAAAGGCGGTTTGAGGTGCTGCAGATCATGCGTGAGGAGGGCATTCCTACGATATGCTGGATGACGCCGATACTGCCCTTTATCAACGATACGAAAGAGAATATTATGGGGCTTTTGGATTACTGCAGGGAGGCGCGGGTATATGGAATCCTGTTGTTTGGACTGGGGGTTACCTTGCGGGAGGGTGATAGGGAGTATTTTTATAGACAGCTTGATGCTCATTTCCCGGGGCTTAAGGAACGCTATATCAGAACCTACGGGAATGCGTATGAGCTTCCGGTTCCGGAGGAACAAAGCCTGATGCAGATGGTTCGGGAGGAATGCGCGCGGAATGGAATTGTCTGTGATAGCGACAGGCTGTTTGCTTATATGAGTGAGTTTGAGGATAAGGCAGCGGGAGAGCAGTTGACATTGGAGAGCTTTTGGGGGCATTAGAAGAGGTCGGTGACACTGTGTTGTATGGACATTTGCTGGAAATTGCGTTATAATTTCCATATTGTGGATATTCGTCAAATTACATTTTACTGGGAGGATTAACTCATGGGATTGTTTGATATTTTTAAAAAGAAGGAAGAAAGCGGTCAAGAGCAAAATGAAGAATTCAACGCTCAGGGCTGGGACGCTATCACAAAGGAATGCGAAAGGGTATACCCTGATCAAAAGAGCCCCAAGCACTACGGAACATTGATAAAATGGCAGCTTGGAGGTAATGACCCGTTAGACGGGATAAGTATTTATGACGGAGGGGATTATTGGCATTTTGTCACCTATGGTCTGTCTGAATTATATGATAAGGAAACAGATGACAAAGCTGTCAGCGGCTACGGAATGGAATTTACCTTTAAATTAAAAAAGGACAATTATGAGGACGAGGAAGCGGAAATAAAATGTATCTGCGGCATTTTACAGTCTATCGCAAGAATCACCTTTACAAAGGGGGAGGTGTTTGCGCCCTATGAATACTTATATACGGGTCAGACACAGGGCATAGACACGAAAATGCAATCCAATATCACGGGCTTTATCACGATTCCCGACAAGGAGCTTAGAGCTATCAGCACTCCGAACGGAAAGGTGGAATTTGTCGAATTTATAGGGGCGACTGACGCGGAGCTTGTCGCACTCAGGGAGTGCGAGACAGATGTGAAAGCATTATATGAGGAGATAGGCTCCGATGTGACAAGCTATAGCAGAAAATCAGTAAAATAGCAGGTATTCCACCATAAAAACGGTAGTTAGTACGGATATATTATGGTATAATAAGTCCATATTCAAGGCATAAAACGGCCGAATGGAATAATGGTCATATTCAGAGCAGGAGGTGTGCAGATGATAGATATCTTCTTTGACAAATTGTATCGGTATGAGCGGATTGCGGAGCCCTGCTATATCGGGATTCCGGTGAAGGAGGGGGAGCTTCGGGACGCAGAGAACGTGCGGCTGTATCAGGGGGAGAGGGAGCTGCCTATCCAGAGGAAGGTGACATCTCGGCACAAGGACGGTTCCGTGAGATTCTTGTTCCTGCGCTTTCTGGCTGATTTGCCTGCCAACAGTGGAACGGTGCTGCAGTGCGACCTGAATGGCGGTGAGAGGCATATTAAAGATGAAGCAATAGACATTCAAGAGCTTGGGGCTCAACAGGGGGCTTCGGGCATTCCCGAGGTGAAGGTCTGCGAGGACGAGGCGGGAGTCACGGTGTCCACGGTCTGCGGCGGTGAGGGAGGAGAGCTTCTCTTTCGGGTGCAGCATCAAGGCGACAGTATTTTTGAGCAGTTGAACGCCATGGGGCGCATTTATGATAAGAAGCAGTTTGTGGGACCTCTGTTAAGAGACGGAGACGGGAATGACTACAATATCGAGATTGGCAGTTGGCAGGTGGTGGAGAAGGGACCCGTGTGCGCGATTCTGAAGGCGAGAGGAAGCAATCTAAGGGACAGCGCTACCATAGATGGGAACGTCATGAATGGCGATGTCGCAAGAAATGCAGCCACAGATGGGAGTGTTACGGACAACGCTGCCGCCGGCAGGGTGGATTTTGAGTTAAAGCTCACCGCATGGGCGGGGAAGCCTTGGGTGGAGGTGTCCTATCGTATCATCAACACCATGGACAATCCCCTGCATGTGGCGTCCTTGGTGTTTCGGCTTCTGCGGACGCCCGAGTCGGTTCCCTCGGGAGGACTGGCTAAGATGCAGATAAATGATAAGTTGGATTCCACGGGCTGCGGGGATTTGACAGATGCGCCTAATTTCGGGGACGGACCGGTGTATCACGCCAGAGGTGCGGGAGAGCTGGAGCAGGTAGTTGACAGGGCTCCCGTGGCGGAAGTGCGCACCTGTGCGGGAAGCTCTAATTATAAAACGGATTTTTATCTTGGCAGGGACGGCGCTGCCGTGAGCCGCGTGGTGGATTCCAAATGGTTGGTGAGGGAGGCGAACGAGCATTTTGCCGAGGTGCTGTACGGGACGTTTCTTGCGGATTGCACGGACGCGGACGGCGGTGTGTGCGCCACGGTCTTTCAGGCACAGCAGAATTACCCCAAGGCGGTGCAGGCGGACGAGAGCGGTCTGGCTGTGATGTTGGTGCCGGAGGGTGTGGAGCAGGTGGTCATGCAGACGGGAATGTCCAGAGAGCAGAGGTTCCTGCTGCATTTTCATGATGCGCGGGAGAGCCTTACGGAGATTGACAACCGCAGCTTGATCTATCAGATGCCGGACAGACCGTATCTGTCTCCGGAGACCCACAGGGCTTCAGGGGTATGGCTTGATGTTTTTGCGGATAAGCTTGATATCAATGTGGAGCAGTCATTGATCGGACGGGCGGACGGGCATTGTCGCGCCTATGGGATGTTGAATTTCGGGGATTCCTATGATTCCGGCTACACCGCGCAGGGCAGGGGCGGCGGAGATCTGGTCTGGTGCAACAATGAGTATGACTATCCTCATGCGTGTGCCTTATTGTATGTGCGCACGGGGATTAGGAGATTTTTGGACTATAATATTGCGTCCTGCAGTCATTGGATGGACGTGGACGTGTGCCATTATCATTCCAATCCTCTCTATGTGGGAGGACAGTGGGAGCACACGGGCGGGCATTGTAAGAACGGCGTCATGGTCTGCTCTCATGAGTGGGTGGAGGGGCTTTTGGACTATTATCATTTCACGGGAGACGAGCGGGGCTTGGAGACCGCTTTGGGGATTGGTGATAATGTGTTAAGGCTCTTAAATACGCCCATGTATGCCAAGGTGGGGGAGGCGAATGCCAGAGAGACGGGCTGGGCGCTGCGAACCCTGACCGCGCTGTATGTGGAGACCAGAGACGAGAAGTGGCTTGCCAAATGTGAGCCGATCATCAGGGATTTTCAGGTTTGGGAGGAGCAGTACGGCAACTGGCTTGCGCCTTACACGGACAACACCCTGATTCGGGTGGGCTTTATGATCTCCGTGGCGATAGGAAGCGTGATGCGTTATTACAGGGAGTTTCCAAGACCTGAGCTCAAGGCTATGATGCTGCGGGCTGTGGACGATCTGATTGAGAATTGTTATATGGAGAAACTTGGCTGCTTTTATTACAAGGAGCTTCCCAGCTTGAATCGACTCGGACAGAATACCTTGTTGTTGGAGGCTCTTGCCATTGCCTATGAGTTGTCGGGAGATGTGGAATATCTTAAGCCCGGAATCGAGACCTTCAAGCGAAGCATTATGCAGCCCGTGCCCGGAAGCGTGGGGAGCAAGTCTGTGGTGCAGGACGCCGTGGTCGTGGGGAATGCGAGCAGCAAGAATTTTGCGCAGAGCATGATACCCCTTGCGACATATTACAGGGCGGCGTCAGAGTGCGGGCTTTTGTAAGGTGAATCGGGAAAGGAAGCTTATGCTGGAGAGATTTTATCCTGACTATGAGTCGGACAGCGCCTATACGGTGGATTATGAGGCGCTTTACAGGCGGGGGTACAGGGGTGTGATTTTTGACATTGACAATACGTTAGTTCCCCACGGGGCTCCGGCGACGGAACGAGCCATTGCGCTCTTTGAGCGTCTGCGGGCGTTGGGCTATCGGACGATTCTTTTGTCAAACAATAAGGAGCCGCGGGTGAAAAGCTTTGCGGACGTGGTGGGGAGCGGCTATATCTACAAGGCGGGCAAGCCCGGGAGAGCGGGATATGAGCGTGCCATGAGGAATATGGGGACGGTTCCCGACAATACTATCTTTGTGGGAGATCAGCTTTTTACAGATGTGTGGGGGGCGAAGCGCGCAGGAATCTTCACGTTTCTTACCAAGCCGATTCACCCGAGGGAGGAGATTCAGATCGTGCTAAAGCGTTATCTGGAGCGGGTGGTATTGTATTTTTACCACAGGGACAGGCGGGACTGACTGCTGCGGGAATGGCTTAAGGATATTGAACAGGGAGGAATGATGATGAAGGCGATTGACGGACACACCCGCACCTGCGGGCTGATTGGCAATCCGGTGGAGCACACGCTCTCTCCGGTGATTCACAATACATTAGCGGAGCTTACGGATACAGGGCTGTGTTATGTGCCTCTCAGGGTGGAGGAGGGAGCGCTTGAGGCGGCTGTCAAGGGAGCTTATGCGCTGAACCTGTTGGGGGCGAACGTGACGGTGCCCTACAAGAGTGACGTGATTCCCTTTTTGAGGGAGATAGACCCCTTGGCAGCCCGAATCGGCGCGGTGAATACCTTGGTGCGGATCGAGGGCGGATATAAGGGCTATAACACGGACATGCCGGGGCTGTATCGGGCGATGTGCGTGGACGGCGTGGAGATAAAGGGCGAGAAGGTGGTGATCTTAGGCGCGGGCGGCGTGGCGAGAGCGGTGGCGGTGCTGCTTTTGGAGAAGGGGGCGAAGGAAATCATATTGCTGAACCGCACGCTTGAGAAGGCGGAGCGCATCGCGCAGGAGGTGAACGATTTGGCGGGCAGGGCTTTTGCGAGCGCCATGGCAAACGGGGATTACGGAAAGCTCCCTGCGGACGAGCGATATCTGGTCATTCAGGCGACCAGCGTGGGGCTGCACCCCGATGACGAGGCTGTGGTGATTGAGGACAGAGCCTTTTATGAGAGGGTGCATACAGGATATGACCTGATCTTTAATCCGGCGAGGACGAGGTTTATGCGGCTTGTGGAGGAGCAGGGCGGGAGAGCCTTCAATGGGGCGAAGATGCTGCTTTATCAGGGGATTATCGCCTATGAGCTGTGGACCGGCGTGGAGGTGTCGGAAGAACAGGCGCGGCTCGTGGCTGCGGAGATGAAGCTGTGAGTGATGATGAGATTATTAGGGGAGAATAGATATGGTGGACAGAGGAAAAAATATCGTGCTCATTGGATTTATGGGCAGCGGTAAGACAACGGTGGGTGTAAAGCTTTCTTATCGGTTCCACATGCCGGTGGAGGATACGGACAAGCTGATTGAGAGAAAGCAGGGACTCAGCATCAGTGAGATTTTTGAGAGAGAGGGCGAGGAGGCGTTTCGGCAGATGGAGACGGAGCTGCTCTCGCAGATCGCTCAGCGCGGGTTCGGGCGAATCCTCTCTGTGGGCGGCGGGACGCCCGTGAGGGAGGAGAACAGGGAGCTGCTCAGAAGGTGTGGGAAGGTTTTTTATCTGAGGGCGAAGCCTGAGACGATTTACAACAGACTTAAGGGTGACGCTACCAGACCCCTTTTACAGTGTGAAGACCCGTTGGGGCGCATACGGGAGCTGCTCGCCGCAAGGGAGGCTGTCTATGAGGACTGCGCAGATGTGATCATTGATGTGGACGAGCTGTTTTTGGATGAGATCGTGGATCAGATAGTGCGGAGGGTAGGCTGTGAGAACCGCAGGAAGAGAAGAAAAAGGAAACTTTTGGTGATCAACGGTCCGAATATTAATTTCTTAGGTATTCGGGAGAAGAGTGTTTATGGGACGCAGGATTATCAGTATCTTCTGGACATGATAGCTTGTAAGGCGAGGGAATGCGGGCAGGATATCAAGGTATTCCAGTCCAACCACGAGGGGGCGATCATAGACAGGCTTCAGGAGGCTTATTTTGACGGCACGGAGGGGATCGTGATCAATCCGGGCGCTTATACCCATTACAGCTATGCTATTCGGGACGCTTTGGCGAGTATCGCGGTTCCCAAGGTCGAGATTCATATCTCCGATATAATGAATAGGGAGGAGTTTCGGAAAAATTCCGTGACAAAGGCCGCCTGCGACCACCAAATCTACGGTAAGGGACTGGAGGGATACCTGATGGCAATCGACTGGATTCTGGAGAGGGAGTAAAATTTTTACCAAAATTTGATATATTTTTCAAAAACAGTTGAAATAAAAATGATTTTATATTAAAATAGACAGGAATTATATCGTGAAAATTTTAGGAGGAACATATTATGATTTCTGCAGGTGACTTCAGAAATGGTATTACTATTGAGTTGGACAACAATGTATACCAGATTATTGAATTCCAGCATGTAAAACCCGGAAAGGGCGCAGCTTTCGTTCGCACGAAGCTGAAAAACATCAAGAGCGGCGGTGTTGTCGAGAAGACCTTCCGTCCTACTGAGAAGTGCCCTCAGGCGCGTATTGATAGAAAAGATATGCAGTATTTGTATGCCGACGGCGATCTGTTTTATTTCATGGACACGGAGAGCTATGATCAGGTTGCGCTGAACGCGGAGACCGTTGGAGATGCTTTGAAGTTCGTGAAGGAGAACGAGATGTGCAAGGTCTGCTCCCACAATGGCAATGTGTTCTCTGTGGAGCCCCCGCTGTTCGTGGAGCTTGATATCACGGACACGGAGCCCGGCTTCAAGGGTGATACCGCTACGGGCGCTACCAAGCCCGCCACGGTTGAGACAGGCGCGGTGGTCAATGTTCCCCTGTTCGTTGATCAGGGTGACAAGATCAAGATCGACACCAGAACAGGTGAGTATTTGTCGCGTGTATAGGTCGATGTGATTTTACTGTTTCTTATTTCTATGATACTGATGCAATTGTAAGACAATGGACAGGTCTCCTTCGGAGGGCTTTCATTGTCTTTCATTTTTTTACCTTTTACACATCTAATGTTTATCTAAAAATTAATTCTGGGAATTTTCAAGGTATGATATTCGTAGAATCCAATTCTTATAAGGGAATATCTTCCCGAACTCCAACAGCTTAAAGATTTGAATTTAAATAAATGAAAAAAGAGAGGAAACAGGAATATATGAAAAAAAGGAAAAAACTGAACAAGGGTAGAGTAGATATGGATATCCGCAGCTTTGCGGAGATGGTGAGCAGGGCGGTGTCGGAGGAATTGGGCAGCGGTTGTCAGGTCAAGCTTCAGGAGGTCATCAAGAATAACGGGGTGATTCTGCAGGGCTTGGTGATTCTCGCAAAGGAGCAGAATATCTCCCCAACGATTTATCTGAATTCCTTTTTGGACGCCTACGAGGCGGGAGTGCCGCTTGTGGGCATCGTGACAAGGATTCTGGAGATTTATAAGGAGGATCTGCCCGAGAGCAACATCAATATGGAGTTTTTTAGGGAATTTGAGAAGGTGCGCCCGAGGATCTGCTATAAGGTTATCAATCGCAGCAGGAACAGGGGACTTTTGGAGAGAATCCCGCACATTGACTTTCTGGATTTGAGCATTTGCTTTTTCTATTCTTATCAGAACGAGGCGTTGGGCTTTGGCTCCATACTGATCTATAACAGCCATATGGAGATGTGGGGGTGCTCCACGGAGACGCTCCTTAAGCTGGCGCAGGAGAATACCAAGAGACTTTTCCCTTGGAGGACACATGACATGGGAGAGCTGCTGCGTGAGTTGATAGAATGCGAGGAGCTTGGGCAGGGAGTGCTCTCTGATGAAGGGGAGGAGGACGCTGACGAGGAATGTCCGATGCGGGTCTTGACCAACAAACGGAGACTCCACGGGGCGACCTGTATGATTTATCCCGGGCTGCTGAATATGCTTGCCGACGAGATGGACGAGGATCTGTATATCCTGCCCAGCTCGATTCATGAGGTCATTCTCATGCCCGAGAGCGAGGTGGACGACCCGCAGATGCTCATGGATATGGTGCGCGAGGTCAACACCACACAGGTAGAGCCGGAGGAAATATTATCGGATCACTTGTATTTCTACAAGCGTCGGGAGAATCGCGTCGAGGTGGTGAAGCTTGATGACGAATTTGACATCTAGACAAATTATCTAGACAAATTATTCAAAAAATAGTTGACGTGTTAGATTTTTATGCTATAATGTGTAGTGTGTATGGTGCTCCGTACATAGAATAACCCAATCAGTCATGTGCTAGAGGGACTGAAGGGAGGTCAGGTGCAGAATGTCTAACGTAATCGTAAAAGAGAACGAGACTTTGGACAGCGCATTGCGTCGCTTCAAGAGAAGTTGTGCAAAGGCGGGTATCCAGCAGGAAATCCGCAAGAGAGAGCATTACGAGAAGCCCAGCGTAAAGCGTAAGAAGAAGTCTGAAGCGGCAAGAAAACGTAAATATAACTAAAATGCAAATCCCTGGCCGAGCATCGACTGGGGATTTTAGTTGGAACAAATAGTTTTCAATACTATGACAAGACGCAAGGGGATGAGGATATGTGGACAAAAGAACTGCTTGGGACAGATGTGTATCACCTCGCGGCAGCTTTTATTCTGTACAGTATGCTTGGATGGCTTGTGGAGTCAATCTATATGTCGCTGTGCAACAGAAAACCTACGAACAGGGGATTTGCCAAAGGTCCCTTCTGTCCGATCTATGGATTTGGCGCTGTGTTGGGATATCTGATACTGAGTCCGCTGAAGGGGCATTACGTGACGCTTTATATAGTGGGCGCGATGTTGGCTACGATTTTTGAATTTATCGTCGGCAAGGGAATGATCAAATTCTTGGGAGAGCTTTGGTGGGATTATAATGACAAGCCCTTTAATTACAAGGGGATCATTTGCTTGGAGAGCACAATAGCGTGGGGGTTTTACGCGATAGGCATCATACAGTTCGTACATACGGGCATTTACTGGATCATAGATAAGATTAACTATCGGTCGGGGATTCACTTGGTATCACTGGCTTTATTCTTAGTAGCTATCGATTATGCGATTCAATTGATACGACTGCTCAATGACGATACGCGGGAACAAAGGGGTTGGCTTATCCAAAAGAAAGAGCGTTTCATCGAGAGATATCATGCGTTTATCAAACGGTGGAGCTGATCGATAAAACCAATCAATATGCAAAAGAAACAGGTCTAACCTTCGCCGCATTCCCATATTCTTTAATAGACAAAGAAAATGGGAGTGTGGCGTTTTTATGCGCGGAGGATGTAAACATAAACAAAGGGTGTTGGCGGTGCTGTCGGCGTTTCTTCTTGTAATGACTCTGCCCGCCGTTCCCGTCAAGGCGGATCCGTCTATCGGAACCCCCTCGGCGATTCTGGTGGAGGCTTCCACGGGAAGGGTGATCTATGAGAAAAATTCCACGGACCGGAGGAGCCCTGCCAGTGTTACCAAGATCATGACCCTGTTGCTCACCTTTGAGCAGATTGAGGCGGGCAAGGTAAAGCTGACTGATGATGTACTGGTAAGCGAGCATGCCAGCGGTATGGGGGGCTCACAGGTGTATCTGGCGCAGGGGGAGGTTCAGACCTTGGATACCATGATAAAATGTATCGCGGTGTCGAGCGGAAATGACGCGAGCGTGGCTGTGGCGGAGCATATCGCAGGCAGCGAGGATGCGTTTGTGGAGATGATGAACGAGAAGGCGGCGGAGCTTGGCATGAAGGATACGCATTTTGTGGACTGCTGTGGTCTCACGGATTCCGACAATCATTATTCCACGGCGAAGGACGTGGCAATCATGTCAAGGGAATTGATCACGAAACACCCTGCGATCTTTCAGTATACTATGATTTGGATGGAGGACATCACGCATGTCACGAAACAGGGGGAGATACCCTTTACCTTAAGCAGCACGAACAAGCTGCTTAAACAGTATCAATATACCACGGGATTAAAGACGGGCTCGACCAGTAAGGCGAAATTCTGTATGTCCGCCACGGCCAACAAGGACGGCTTGGATATGATCGCGGTGGTCATGGGAGCCGAGACGGGGACGGAGCGTTTTCAGGACGCGCAGGTGCTGTTAAATTACGGCTTCAGCGTGAGCAGTCTGTATGTCGATACCCATGAGGAGGCGCTGCCAAGGCTTGCGGTGCAGCGCGGCGTGAAGACGGACGTGGGGCTTACATATCAGGGGGAGTTCAGGTATCTTGACATCGAGGGCAATTCCTTGGATAATGTGGAGAAGGTGATCGAGCTTCCGGAGAGTGTGAATGCGCCTGTCAGCGCAGGAACGCTGGCGGGGCAGGTCAAGTACCTTTTAAACGGCGCGCAGATCGGGCAGGTCCAGATCCTTTTCGCCGAGGGCGTGGCGAAGGCGACTTACAGGGATTATTTGAAGCGGGCAGTAGGATTTTTCCTGCTTTAAAAATGTGTAAAGAAATTCTAAGCCGGCAAAATACGCTGACTAAGAATTTCTAAGGGCGGCATGACGGGAAGGGTGAGAATAATATGTGGAATATACTTGTCACGGCTCTGGCTGTGATCATACTGATCCTTCTATGGGTCATGATTTATGACAGCAATCGGTTCGTGGTGCGGGAGCACTCCTTTTGTGACGCCCGTATCCGACGGGATTGCCGCGCGGTGGTGTTGGCGGATCTCCATAACAAAAAGTACGGCAGGGATAACGGGCAACTGCTTCAGGCGATCAGGGAGCTTGCGCCGGATATGATCTTGGTGGCAGGAGATCTGCTCACCGCCAAGCAGGGGAAGACCTTGGACACGGCGCTCGACCTGCTTCGGTGTCTCTCGATAGATTATCCGATCTATTACGGGAATGGCAACCATGAGCAGCGGCTCAAGCTGTATCCCGAGGTTTACGGGGATATGGCGGAGCGTTACGCGTCGGGGCTTGGCGAGCTGGGGATTGAGCCGCTGGTCAACGCCCATGTGCAGCTTGCGGACTATGGAATCAGGATATATGGGGTTGAGATTGACAAGCTTTATTACAGGCGTTTCGGGGTGCAGCCTATGGAGGAGGGCTATCTGGAGAAGCTGCTTGGCAGGGCGGACAAGGATTATTATAATATTTTGCTCGCCCACAATCCGGATTATTTTCCCCAATATGCCAAATGGGGAGCCAAGCTGGTGCTCGCGGGGCATGTGCACGGCGGGATGGTGCGCCTTCCCTTTGTGGGAAAGGGAGTGGCGTCGCCGAATATCCGCTTTTTTCCCAAATATGACGGCGGCAGATTTGACGAGGGGGACAGCGTTATGTTGGTGAGCAGGGGGCTCGGTATGCATACCATACCTGTAAGGCTTTTTAATCCGGCGGAGCTGTTGCTGTTGGAATTCAAGGCGGCGGACAAGCAGGGGGACGCTCAGGCGGAGGGCTAAGCAGGAGAGCTAAGCTGTTGCGAACGGACGAGCAACGGACGATACGAACACAAGTTTGTCTTGAAAAGTGACGTTTTTCCCAGTAGAATAAAAGCTGTGTGCGTAGGTTGAAAAATAAATTTTTCAACCGGCAATTTGTGTCTGCGCGTTGCTTGACA
>JAMPHH010000107.1 GCA_023663505.1 Muribaculum sp. | reverse complement strand
CGGTGGTGTGAGAGGTCGGTAGGCGAAATAATCGCCTACCTCCTACTCGATTGTACCCTTAATTCAACCTGTATAAAATTTTCAAAGTTCACAAATTTCTGCTTGACTTTTTATTTGCAGACTTGGACTAATTATATTAAAATACAGGCGTGCAAGCAAGTCAAAAAGGGGTGAGTGCATTGCAAAATAGAAATTATGGAATCATCGCTTCACCTCCTAAAACGCCAAAAGCCTTGCAAACACTGGCTTTTCAGCATCTACAAGGCTTCCCTGATTGCAACAAAAAATGGAAGCAAGGAGGCTCGAACTCCTGACCTTTCGCGTGTGAGGCGAACGCTCATCCCGGCTGAGCTATGCTTCCATGCTTTCTATTATATCACGCTTTGACAGATTTGCAAGCAATTTTGCAAGTGGTTTTAAAAACTATTTATTGTAAAAAAGATTCGACTTATTGTTGTAATGTTAAACAATACGTGGTATAATAAGTCCATATTCATGGCGGGAGACGGCCGAATGGCCATAAATGCCATGATTGCGCAGCAAGCATGGTATAATAAATCCATATTCGTGGCAAGAAAGGTATACACTCTAATGAACAACAATAAAGAAGCATTTCATATTATTTCAGATGGGTCTTGTGACTTGGCGCCTGAGCTGACACAGGAGAAGAATATCACCATTGTTCCCTTTTATGTGACATTTGAAGGGGAGCATTATGAGAAGGAGATCGTGGAGATTGGGATTCGGGATTTTTATCAGAGAATGGTGGATAATCCCAAGATGTACCCCAAATCCTCCATGCCCTCTGTGCAGGATTATATAGATGCCTTTATGCCGTATGTGGAGGCTGATATGCCCATTATCTGTATCTGCATCACGGTCAAATTTTCCGGTTCTTATCAATCGGCAATGAATGCCAAGGAGATGGTTCTGGAGGAGCATCCCAACGCCCGCATCACGGTGATCGATTCCACGATAAATACTGTGCTGCAGGGGCTTTATGTGTTGGAGGCGGTGAAGCTGCGGGACAATGGCGCGGGCTATGAGGAGGCTTGCGCGAGATTGGAGCAGATCAAGGACAGCGGTCGGATTTTCTTCACGGTTGGAGATATGGAGTATTTAAAGCATGGCGGCAGAATCGGCAAGGTGGCGGGAGTCGCGGGGAGCGTGCTCGGTATCCGTCCGATCATCACCATGAAGCAGGGGGAGATTTTCCCCTCAGGCATTGGCAGGAGCCGCAAGGGAACCACAGGAAAATGCATTGATTTGCTGCTGAATTACCTGAAGGAACAGAATGCGGGAATTGAACGCTTTAGCTTGGTTGTGGGCTTTGGCTATGATTACGAGGAGGCGAAGGCGTTCCGAGACAGAGCCTTGGAGTCGCTGCGCGGAGAAGGCTATGCGATCGACGATATCCCTATCTTCCAGATTGGCGCGACTATCAGCGTGCACACGGGACCTTATCCGTTGGGCTTTGGCGTCATAGAAAAGGCGTAAAGCTTTAAGCATTGATCGCCTTCCAGAGCTCCTTGACATTCTCGAAGGCATAATCCGCGGGGTATTGGGTGTCTTTCATATCCTCCGGCTGCGCTTCTCCGGTAAAAAGCACACAGGTGTCAACGCCGCCGTTGATGCCGCAGGCGATATCCGTGTAGAGACGGTCGCCCACCACGAGGGTTTCCGCCTTGGTAAAGCCGAATCGTTCAAGACACACCTCAACAACCTTGGAGCTGGGCTTGCCAAGATAGACAGGCTCCCTGTCTGTGGTGTCGGTAAGTATCCGACAGATAGCGCCACAGTCGGGGACAAAGCCAAAGTCAATAGGGCAGCGCAGGTCAGGATTCGTGCCATAGAACGGGACGTCCGTGGTGAGGAGCACCTTGCTTGCCTGAGTCAGCTTTTCATAGCTTAGCTCGCTGTCATACGCGACCACGGCACAGGAGATATCCTCCTCGCATTGCTCCGTGATGTTCAGCCTGTTTCTGCGCAGCTCCGCGATAAAGGAAGCTGTCCCCAACACATATATTTTCCGATTCAGATAGTTTCCCAAGAGGAATTTCAGGGTCATATAGCCGGAGGTCACGAATTGCTCCTTGTTTGTCTCCAGATGGAAAACATGGCGAAAGCGTTTTACATAATCCGTGTCGCTCTTGGTGGAATTGTTGGTGATAAAGCATGCCTTGCCATGAATGGAATCAATGTATTCCAAGAGCTGTCGGCTGCCGTCATAGAGGCTGTCACCGACGGCCAGAGTGCCGTCTATATCAAATAAAAATAATTTCTTGCTTTTCAGGTTTTCTATATTCTTCATTTCACAACCGTCCCATAGTCAATATACTGCAAAGCGAGTGCGTCACGGCTTGGTCCCCTGCGGGTGTCGTATTGCTGAATCGCCGCGAAAACACATACAGTAGTATATCACAAACCGTATCTTATATCAGAATTAATTTCGCTGTTGAAAAGCATTGAAAACAAAGGGATGGCGGACAGGGTCAAAAATAATTCGCCAGTCCAAACAACGCATTTATGTGGCTATCCGGAAGCCAGACATGTACAAAAGCCAAAATTGCGACTAAACGCACAACGGGAAAATAAAAGTCCCAAAATATAAGGGAAAAACTTGTCTTTCTTACCCCCAAGGGAGTATAATGTAAGTGTCATCAAACAAAAAGAAAGAGAGGTTTTCCTTAATGAATATAATACCACAGATGAAACTGTTTGGCGAGAGTGAATTTGAAAAACTTGGGGATTTGGAGAGACTGCAGTTACAATTTAGCACCCAGCCATAGCTTTACGCATTAAAATGAAGCCGGTATCCGGGGGTGTAGGGAGTGTAAAATAAAGTGTGTAAGTTACCAGTAACCAAGGGAGATATTATCTCAAATCCGCCTGCGCAATTAGGGCGCACACTCTTTTAAGAAGTCCAAAGCGGTGCAATAGCAAATGTGAAATATCTTTCAACTGTTGACGGTGTTGAACAGTATCAAAAAATGTAGTGGCTGTAATATAAAATAATCTTTAGTTCCCGGCCCAAAATTATTACCACATTATTCCGGCAACATCAGCTCGTCGGGACAACTGATA
>JAMPHH010000106.1 GCA_023663505.1 Muribaculum sp. | reverse complement strand
ACAGACAGACAGACAGACAGACAGACAGACAGACAGACAGACAGACAGACAGCTTAGCGTAGGTCTGTCCGCTTTTAGTACGTCTATCAATATTTTATCAGGATAAGTAAGGCTATCTGGGAAGGGAGTGAATCCTTTTCTCAGATAGCCTTTTTATATGCATAGGAGTTAGATGAAGGGACACTATGATTTGCGATGTTAAGATATCTATTGTACTGAATTTGAATCTCCACCAAAGGACAGGGAATGGTCAAAGGAGATGCAGGAGCAATGGCATGACGAAGGCATGGGATATCAATTGTAAGGAGAATGTTGTATCACATATTATATGACTAACAGAGAAAGGGTGTAAAAATGAACAGAAAGAGACAAAGAAAAAGTGGTAAAGCGGGTTGGCGTGGAAGATACGGGAAGCAGAGAGTGTTGGCATTGGTGCTTTCTACCGCGTTGGTGCTTGGCGTATGTGTGCCTGAGTGCGGGTTGACCGTGCAGGCAGCGGGTACGCAGGAGAGTTATGAGGAGGAAGGGGTGTATGCGCAGGAGGAGAGTACGCCTTCGGAGGAATTGTTGACTTCATCGGACGCGACAGATGTGTCAGAAGGGGACAGTGTCTCGGAGAATGCGGTAATGGTAACGGCGTTGAGTAGCGAGGAGGACAACGAAATTGCGAGCGGGACTTATGAAAGTATCTCTTGGAAAATTGACGCAAACGGAAAGCTGACTGTGGAGGGGACGGGGGAATTTGCTGCTCCTACCTCTAATAGTTTGCAAGATATTTTCTCAAATCCTTCTAGAGCTCCATGGTACAGTTATCGGGAGAATATTAAATCGGCTGTGGTTAATGTGAAAGGGATGAAAGATGCCGGTTTTATGTTTAATGGTTGCAGTAATCTGGAAAGTTTGGATTTGAGCGGCTTTGACACGAGCAATGTTTTAAATATGACTCATATGTTTTGTGGATGCAGCAGTCTGACGAGTATAGACTTGAGTGGTTTAGACACGAGCAACGTGACAAATATGTGTAGTATGTTTTGTGGATGCAGCAGTCTGACGAGTTTGGATTTGAGCGGCTTTGACACGAGCAGCGTTACAGATATGTGTTCTATGTTTGGTTCCTGCAGTGGCTTGTCGAGCTTGGACGTGAGCGGCTTTGACACGAGCAGCGTTATCGATATGAGTGATATGTTTTATGGTTGCAGCGGTTTGACGAGTTTGGATCTGAGCGGTTTTGACACGAGTAATGTTCAAAAGATGTTAGGTGTGTTTGGTGAATGCAGTGGTTTGTCGAGTTTGGATTTGAGCGGTTTTGACACGGGTAATGTAGAGAATATGATGGATATGTTTGCTTACTGCAGTGGCTTGTCAAGTTTGGACTTGAGCGGTTTTGACACGAGCAGCGTTATCGATATGAGTTATGTGTTTTATCATTGCAGTGACTTGACGAGTTTGGACTTGAATGGTATAGACACGAGTAATGTAGAGAGTATGGCTGGTATGTTTTATGGATGTAGCAGTCTGACGAGTCTGGATTTGAGCAGTTTTGATACGGGTAATGTAGTGGATATGGGCGGCATGTTTTATGGATGCAGCAGCCTGACGAGTCTGGATTTGAGCAGTTTTGATACGGGTAATGTAGTGGGTATGGGCAGCATGTTTTATGGATGCAGCAGCCTGACCATGCTCTATACCCCATACAATATATCAACAACCCTTTCGGAAGATTCTTTATCTTTACCGGTTGCTGAAGGCGACGTATGGTATGACTCAACCGGAGCCACCTATACAGCCCAGCCCACAGGACTGGACCACAGCATTGTCCTTGCAAGGAACAAAATACCCGATGCCATGACCAGTCAGCTTACCGCTCGGCTCTCCAAGTCCGTCTATGGATCCAACAGCGTGGTCAAACCCGTGGATTTGACCGTGAAATACCGCGGGACGGACGGCAGGACGACTGTTCTCCCATACAAGGGGGAGGACTCTGCCGACGGCTATACCATGAGTGACGTGGACATGAGCACGGCAGGTGCCAAGGCATTAACCATCTCTTATGACAACGGCACAGATGTGCTGACGGTGGTCGTTACATTTACGGTGCGGGGTCCTTTGACGGACAGCATGGTCATCCTGCCCGAAGCGGAGTATGTCTATAACGGGGAACCACATCAGCCCTTGCCTGTCGTGAAAGCTGCTGACGGCACGGAGTTGGTCGTAGGGAAGGATTACACGGTATCTTATACAGACAATGTCAACGCGGGTGAAGCGACCGTTGCGGTGAAGGGCAGGAAGGGATACGATGGCGTGGTAGAGAAGAACTTTACCATTAAGAAGGCAACGCCGGAGGACGTGGAGGTTACCGTCCCGGAGTTGTACGTGAAATCGCATGAGAACCATACACGGAGCCTTTCCGCCTGCTTTGACAAGTCCGCCCCGAACAATGGCGGTATTACAAGCTATACACTCGGCGAGGTCACGGAGCAGAACCTTGTCACGGGCGGCGAGGGAGATGTGCTGTCCGAGACGCCTTCCATAGACGAGAATGGTATCCTGACCTACAGCACCAAGGCGGGGACATTGGGGGATTCCGTGCTGATTCCCGTCACAGTAACATTTGCCCAAAATTACAATGACGCTTTGATTCTGGTCACGGTATGTCTGAAGGACAAGGCTCCGGTTGACATATCGGGCGTCACAGTGAAGAACGCCGCCTTTAACGGGAGACCTGTCTCGCCCGAGGGCACGGCGGTAGTGCGCGCGAAGGGAGAAGCGGGGGAGGACGTCACAAGGCTCGTGACGCTTTCCTACCATTACACTGGCACACAGGCGGACGGTGCGGCATATGATTCCGACACCGCCCCGACTCACGCAGGCAGCTATGTGTTGACCTTGACCGTGGAGGAGAACGATTCCTATGAGGGAAGCGCAGAACTTCCTTTCGAGATTATGAAAGCACCCCTTACCGTCACTGTGCGGGACGTCAAGCTGGTGATTGGGGAATTTGAAGCCC
Organism: Muribaculum sp.; assembly: GCA_023663505.1. Classification (GTDB taxonomy): domain Bacteria; phylum Bacillota; class Clostridia; order Lachnospirales; family Lachnospiraceae; genus Acetatifactor. Next base: position 466 of record JAMPHH010000106.1, on the reverse strand, counting down.
TGCCTGACGAGAGTACCATTGTCTATGATATTACGGGGCTTGTGGGCTCGCATGAGGTGAATGACGTGTTTGACACACAGCCCGTTGTGTACTATGGCTTGAACGGGGAGAAGCTTGACAAGGCGGCTATTGCCATTGACACGACTGGCAGCTATGAGCTGATTCCTTCAGGAGGGGAACTGAACCGGACAATTGGCTCGGATTATGAGATTCAGTCCTACAAAAACGGAACGCTGACTATTACCACGAATCCTGATGACGGCAAATTCCGCGTCAGCGCAGTGTCGGCGCAGACCTACACGGGCAGCGCAATCAAGCCCGAGGTGCGGGTCTACTACGGCTCACGACGCCTGACGGAGAAGACGGACTACACGGTCGCCTACAAGAACAACACCAAGGCGAATGACGCGGCAGACGCAAAGACCGCGCCCACCATCACCGTCACGGGCAAGGGCAATTACAGCGG
>JAMPHH010000105.1 GCA_023663505.1 Muribaculum sp. | reverse complement strand
CTTCTGCCAGAAAATCTTTTTTATTTTCCTCTTGACATATCACCAAATTGCTTTTAATTTCTTTGTGTACTGCGACTCGGCATACTCGTTTGCAAATAATGCATTAACATGCAATTCATCACCGTATTTGCCCACAATAAAAGTTTTCCCGACATACCTCTTTAAATAATTTTCAACCTCTGTCCACTTTATATTCTGTCTTCCGGTAAATATTATTTCGTTTATCTGCACATATTTCATGTTAAAACGCCCTCTAGCTTTCAAACGCCCTATTCAGCTCCTCCGTCCCCGCGAGCACGAATCTCCCCTCGCGAATGATCGTCACCCTCCTGCCGTCCTTTTGCACCGCGGTCAGCTCTCCCAGCTCGTCATAGGGAATGGTGATGTCCGTGTGGCAGTTAAAATAAGCTTTGTCCGGCGCCTTGTCCCGAAGCCTCGCCACCTCGTTCTCCTTTGCCACAATCTCCTTGCCGTCAGGATTGTACACCCGCACCTCCTCCGCATGGGAATAGCAGGTATCGCCCACCGCAAAATGGGGACCCGTCTTCTCCGCAATCAATATGGGAAATTTATCCTGCACTCCATATTTCCTTGCCGTCACGTAGGCTGTCGTGTTCGTGCCTATGGCAAACTCCCCCATGGGCAGGGTTTTGTGGCGAAAGAGCACGTTCTCCTGAATAAACTGCCGGTTCTCCTCCTCCGTGGCAAAATTCGTGCAGCCATAATCCCTGATTCTGCCGTCCTCGAAGCTCAGCTCCAGATTCTTGTACTCCAGCCCGTTCAGATACACGCGGCTCACGTGAAGAATCCCCTCCGTACCCGCAAGCACCGGAGAGGTGAACACCTCCCCCACCGGAATATTGACGTCCGCCACACAATTCTCAAAAATCGTCTCCTTCTCGGGGTCAGCAAGCTTCCACAGGTTCACGCGCAGATCAGTCCGATTCCCATTCATTCCCTTGATCTCGCAATACTCCGCAGTATCGAGCACGTCAATCATGCATTGCTGAATATCGCGGTACAGCTTATAATCCAATGTGTTGATCCTGATGATCTCCTCAAAAAAGGCATGGTAGCATTCCATGGCGTCCTTCATGCCAAGCTGACGCAGCAGCTCCTCCCCGAACGCCTCCCGAATCTCCGGCATGGGAAAAGCAATGATCGTAAAGCTGCGCTCCTCCTCCAAAATATATTTTCTCTGCAGCTCCCCCATCAATGTCCGATATTCCAACCAGATAGCGTTCTGCTCACCGCTCAGCTTAAACGCCCCCGCCTTGTTCTGCGGCTCGAACTCCCGCTCCCCGAAGGTCTCCAGCACGGCAGGTCCGGCATACTCCGCCGCCTCCGCCTTGTATCGCTCAAAGGCTGTGCGCGTCACCTCAAGCTTATGCTGCATATAGATTTTATCCCAAAATATCGCCTTGTCGTCCTTATGGTCAAAATCATACTGTCTGTTAGGCTCCCCTCCATAATAACCGCTCTTAAATATCGACGGATTGTAGAGGATACTGGATGCGGCGCGGTAACAGGTCGCCTTCAGCCCCATTCTCTCAAAATTCTCCACCGCGCGCCGCAGCATGCGCTCAAACCCCAGACGATACCGTATTTCCACGGTTTTCTTCTTGGACAGATCCTTGTTCGTCACCTCGAAGCCAATGCGATAGCCCTCCGTGTAAGTATCCGCCATGACATTCACCCGCTCCTCGGGAAGCGAGGCCATGAAACGCGCCATCTCCAGCTCGTTCTCGCTGATATACTCACCATAGGAATACAGATACCGCACATCTGAAAGGTCTGCATTCTTAATGATATCCACGGCAAAATTCCCCTCCGGAACGAGCATCTCCCGCAGATGGTCCTCCGCCGCCGTCTCCGTGTAATCGCTGACATACCAATAGAGAATCTGTCGGATATCCTCCGCGGGGGGCAGCGCTGACTCTTGTGGATTCGCCGAGGCTAATTCCCTCACAGCCGCCTGACAAGATTTCCTCTGTCCCGCCAAAGCACCCGTCGAAGCGGCTTCCCCCTGCACAGCCGCCTGACCCGCTTCCTGCCACGCATATGAGAAAGCCGCATAGACCTCCACAAACAATTCCAGTCGGATAACAACCTCCTCCAAACGTCTCTCGTATATAAACGGAATCAGGCTTCGCAGCTCACAATACAAAAATGAGAGCATCGCCCCAAGCTCCTCCCCAAGCATCTCTACCGCATAATCAGGATTGGCGTAGCTTGTGTCGTAATGCTCCGGCAGAATATCCCGATACAACGCAGCGTTGCGCGATTCCAACTCCTCCAAGGACGCCGTCCCAAGCCCGCCTGTCTCCACGAAGCGGTCAGTCTCCTCCAAAAGCATCAGAAAATCCGCCGCCATAGCAAAATAAGCCGTGAAGCCTTCCCCTCCGACGCGCTCATTCTTTATCTCATGTATACGTTCCATGACCAGCGAATAACGCTCTGTCAAAATCTGCATATCGCCCTCCTGCATAAGCCACCTCCTAATACGCCTCTCCTTAATATGCCAACTGTACCAGTCCCACCAAAATCCCCAATGCCGCCAAGTTCAGAATAGTCCCCAGCACGGGAAAAAACTTAAAGGTATCCTTATCCCTGACCGTCAATACCCCCAGCACCAGTCCCACCATGGAGAATACCGCCGCCAAAAGCCCCGTGAGTCCATAGTTTAGGGGCACGGCTCCGCCGCTCAAATAAGAGAGATACAGCACGATAACCAACGAGGCATTGCTGATGATTCCCAGAATGGCAGCCATGATAGCACGCTTGGAATGTCTGCGGTTGGTAAAAATATAGTTTTTCCGTTTCATAATATTTTACTCACTTCCACCAAAACAAGGACATCTCAGTGCATATCGCAAAATGCCCAATAATCTCCTTCATTCACGGCTCAATATAATGCCCGATGAACTCCTTGGCGCGCCCGCACGTTAAGATGCCCTTTATCAACCAATCTTTTAAAATAAAACCTTGCTCTTGTCCGCAAGAAGCTTGCCGCCGCTGATGATCAGCATCACGCCTGCCGCAACTCCCACTACCAACAGGACAACGCCGATCACGATGTTCCACGCGCCTGCCCCACGCATCGTCCTATATATCTTCTCCTCCATAACAAACCTCCTATACTACTTTATATCCTCTATCACGCCCCGTAGGTTTCGTAATATTGGTCAATCGCCGCTTTCAGAGTATCATCAATATAAACCTGCCCCTTATATGGCTTATTATACAGATGCTCTATCACGTCCGCCATGGTGACTATGGCATTCGCTGCAAAGCCGTATTTCTGTCGAATCTCCTCAAGCGCGCTCACCTTGCCGTCGATTCCCTTTTCCATGCGGTTTAGGGAGACCATCAGTCCCTTGATCTCCACATTGCCCTGCGCCTTGAGAATGGGGAAGGTCTCCTCGATCGACTTGCCCGAGGTGGTCACGTCTTCAATGATCACCACTCTGTCCCCGTCAGTCAGCTTGCTGCCCAGAAGGATTCCCACGTCGCCGTGGTCCTTTACCTCCTTGCGGTTGGAGCAATAGCGTATCTCCCTGCCGTAGAGCTCGCTGTAAGCAATCGTTGTCGCCACGGAGAGCGGAATCCCTTTGTATGCGGGTCCGAACAGCACGTCAAAATCATCTCCGTAGTTGTCGTGAATCGCCTTGGCATAATACTCGCCAAGCCGCTTTAGCTGCGCTCCCGTCACATAGGCGCCCGCATTCATAAAGAAAGGGGACTTCCTGCCGCTCTTTAAGGTAAACTCGCCAAATTTCAGCACCTGACAGTCTACCATGAACTCGATGAATTCCTGCTTGTAGCTTTCCATTATATATAAAAACCTCCATTTTCAAGAGCTCTTGACAAAATGATCAATAAAAATCCTTGCACATCAAAAGTCTTGCACGATTCCAAATATTTCTTTCATACTACCATAAAATTTTTAAATATTCAATCGGTTTTGCCAATTAAAGGAAGCTTTTGTGTTGGGGATTGGGCATCTTCCTACCGTTTGACCAATACTTCACACGGAAATCAGTCCAGCCCTTTGCAGTCTGATTATTACCTTCATTTCCCCCTTGGGCAGACCAGAGCAGAAAAATATCGTCCCGCAACTGTTCATATTTTCCATTACTCTCCTGAGAGTTCAATAACTCACACAGCTTATCGGGAAGCCCTGCAATTT
>JAMPHH010000104.1 GCA_023663505.1 Muribaculum sp. | reverse complement strand
GGTTCCTACTACCCTTGGTCTGTCAGTCTGGGAACGGATTATAGGATTGCGGACAAGTCGGCTGTCAGCGTGACCCTGAAGGACTCTGCATCAGGCAAGACATGGACTTTTAATGAGAAAAAATCTGATTACAGCGGCAATTATTTCTCGATTGACAGCGGCGGCTACGGCTCGGGAACCTGTATTATCTTCCGCCCGAAAACAAGCGAGGTCAGCTATGCGAGCGGCTCCCGGTTCGAGGTGAACATATCCGGGCTGCAGAACCGCTTTGGTGAAGAGACATCACTGAGCTACTCGGTGGCCTTCTTTTCACTTAATAAAACCAATGTCAGCATTCGCCTGAGCCAGACGTCGTTAAAGCTCCTTCCCGGACAATCCGAGACCCTGACCGCCACGGTAACGCCCGATGACCCTGACGGAGAACCCGTTGTCTGGAGCAGCGACAAGCCCGATGTGGCGACCGTAGATGAAAACGGCAAGGTGACCGCCGCCTCCTTGGGAGACGCCGTGATCACCGCGTCCTATATGGGGAAAACCGCCTCCTGCAAGGTTGCCGTGCGGGATTATTCGATCGACCGGACAGAGCTGCTTTTCGATTTGGCGGAAGGCGCGCAGACCGAGACCCTGACGGTGAGCGACGGCATTCAGACCGTCACCGATGTGACATGGAGCAGCACGGATGAGAGTGTCGCCAAGGTATCCAAAAAGGACGGCCGCGGCGTCGTGACCCCCACGGGTGCAGGCACGGCGCAAATCCTTGCTCAGATCAAAAACGGTCCCTCGTTTACCTGTACGGTGACGGTCAAGAAGGACATTTTGAGCGCCATCAGCCTGAATCTGTCGGAATGCACCTTGGAAAAGGGGGAGTACAGGCGACTACGGGTCTACTTTGTCCCCAATGACACCACGCTCTCCAAGGAGCTTACTTGGGTCTCCGACCGTCCTGATGTGGCGGCTGTGGATTCCTACGGCACCGTCACGGCGCTGTCGAAGGGGACTGCCATTATCACTGTATCCGCGTCCGCATCAGGCACAGATTCCCTCGGCACACTCACGGCTCAATGCAGCGTCACGGTGACGGAGACCGCTGAACCCGCGCAGGACAATATTCCTTCCAACTTGGCGGCTCTCACCAACGTTCAGCCCAGACTCTCCGACGTGAGTCTGCAGGGATATCCGGGTTGGGAGTGGGAGAACGGCGATCTCTCACTGGCGCAGTTTGCAGGTATGCAGGAAAAGAGCTTTGCCGCCATATATCACCAAGACGGCTATGCGGACTATAAGACTGCCCTGAACGTGTCCCTCGCCACGCTGACGGGCGTCTCCATCAAGACGGACAGGACCGCCTTGGGAGCAAACGAGAGTGCGGAGGCGGACATTCAATGGAAGCTCTCCGGCTCGGAAGCCGTCCTGTCCGAATATATGCAGATGCTGCAATGGAACAGCAGCGACCCTTCCGTTCTGCAGGTGCAGACCGCCGATACAGGCTCGGAAGAAAAGACAGCCAAGGTTCGCTTGCAGGCGGGCAGTACCTCCGGCAAAGCCACTGTCACGGCGCAGCTCACATTGGGCGGCAAGACCTACACGGCGCGCCAGACCTTCACCGTGGCGGGCAATACCGCCGTGTTGGAGCGGCTGACCGCCGACGGACTGGAACCCGTGGCGCAGAGCGAAAGCGCTCCTCTATGCTGGCAGGGAACTCTGGCGGACGAAACGTCCAGTCTCTCGGCAACGATTTCCAACACCACGAAGCTCACTGTCAAAAGCGGCAATCCCAAGGTGGTGTCCGTGGGGAAGGTATCGTCTACAGACGGAAGCTTTCTCATTCCGCTCACCCTGAAAGCCGCCGGCACAGCCAAGCTCACCCTGACGGCAAACGATGCCGCCAAGACCAAGATTGAGGTTTTGGTGTATGTGAAGGACCCCAGACCCAATCTCGGCGCGGACACCGTGACGGTCAATAAACTGCAGACGGCAGGCTCCACGCTGTCGATCTATCCAAATGACGGCTATGAGGTGACGGAATGCGGGCTGACGGGAGCGGACGCCGCCCTCTTTGAACCCCTGACGGCGGGGACGGAAGCGGACAGCTACCACATTAAAGCGAAGAAAGACACGCCGAAGGGCAGCTATCGACTGACCGTGAAGGTGACGACGACAGCTGCAAGCAATGCCGCGGCAGGAAGCAGCACCGTGGCAGGAAGCGATGCCGTGGCTGCAAGCAACGCCGCAGCAGGAAGCGATGCCGTGGCAGGAAGCAGCACCGACATCAACAGCGGCATGGCGGAAGCGCTTTCCGCCGCGACTGAAAATCAGGCGGACACAGCAGCCCGCACCGCCGCGGCCTCCTACGAGCTGCCCCTCACGGTCAAGGTGACGGAACAGGCTCCGAAATATAAAATCAAACAGAGCGTCAAGGCAAACCTGTTTTACAAGGATCTGGGCGCGCCCAAGCTCACGATCACCACGGAGGAACCCCTGAGCAATCTGGAGCTGACGGGCTGCGATTTCAAGCTGACAGATGCAGACAATGGGAACTCCTACACCTACACCCTTGCCCCGAATCTTGCAGGTAGCTTGACCTCCTCCTGCAATACCAAGGGAACTTTGCAGCTTGGCTTTGAAGGCTATGAGACGATCTCCGCTCCCTTCACGGTAGGCGTCGAGAATAAAAAGCCCAAGCTGACGTTGGAGAACAAGACGGTGACGCTATATCCTAATGCGGGCGTGACCTCGGCAAGACTCCATGTAAAGTCCGGAAAGCAGACCCTTGCGCTTGACGCCGCCCACGCCGCACTGGACAACGCGGCGACGGAAAAGTCAGGTTTCACACTGACACAGATGGAGGACGCGCTGAAGGTAAGCATGGCAGCCTCGTCAGAGACAACCGAGTCTCGAAGTGCCGCAACGCATAAGCTCGCAATCACTTTGACGCATGACAACTGGACCGAATCCGTTTCCCTGCCCCTCACCGTGAAGCTCAATCTCGGCAAACCGGCTCTCAAGCTGCAAAAGTCCTCTCTGCAGCTCAACGCCAACATGTCCGTCAAGACATACGATATGGCGGAGACAGAGATTCTGTGGAAGAACGGGGCTTTGTTCGATGCGGATACCGCTATCAGCGTCAGCGCGGCAAACGCGAAGGCTCAGGCGGTTATCCATAAGGGAATCGTGTTTGAACAGGCGGGAAATAAGCTTCTCGTCCGCCTGAACAATCAGGACATCGCGGCAGGTTCCTATTCCTTCAAGGTTCATGCGGTAGGTATGCCCGGCGTATCCGCCTCCCTCACGGTGAAGGTGGTGAACGTGGAGCTTGCTAAGTCGCTCAAGCTGTCCGCCAAGGGCAGCATTGACGTCCTAAACCGCTCCGGCAGCTATGTGACGGTTACGCCTTCGCTTAAATCCCTGAACGGAACCGTCACGGACGTGTCGCTCTCGGGCGCTTTCGCCCATCTGTTTCGGGCGGAGCTTGACGAGAACAATAAGATTCTGATCCGAGCCGGAGAGGCGGACGCAGACGGCGGACACATTGCCCTGATCACAAAGTACAATTATCCGGTGAAGCTGACCCTGACCCTGCGCAATGCCGACGGCGAGACCATGCGCATTACCGCTCCGGAATTGAAGCTCAAGCTCAAACAGGGGAAGCCGAAGGTGACTATGACGCCGAAGAATCCCGTCTTTTACAGCGGTGCGTACAACGGCGTAAGGCTTGATGCCAACGCAGTCCTAAAAGGTGCGGACGATCTTGACATTATCGGTATCGAACTGATAAACCAAACGGCGCTGTTCGACTATTCCGACGGCGTTCTGAGATTACAAAACGGCGGAGCCGCCGCCAAGGGCAAGACCTACAGCCTGCAATTTAAAATCACCTTCAAGGGACAGGCGGACAATGAGAAAGCGACGATCGTGAAGGTGAATGCGAAGGTGAAATAGGATATATCCCAATCAACATAGGCGTTTGCGAAACACTACATTTCGTAGAGGTCATTGTGCAAATTGCAAATTCAACGCAGACACGCTTTCGCTCCCACCTCACCGTAGTGGCACATAAGGCGCTAAAATACAGCGCCTAAGTGCCAACGGTTCGCTAGGGTCTGCTTATGAATATACAATCTGCACAATTCGGATTCCAGAAAATATCGTTTCGCAAACGCCTGTCCCAATCAATGACAAATGAGGTGCGTCATGAATCCGATTTACAGAGATATTTTTAGGGCTATCCATGAGGGGAAATGGCTCAGCATTGAATACAGTAATCGGGAAAAGGAAATCACCCGATTTTGGATTGGCATTAAAGATCTGGATGTGTGCCACAGAACCCTGTCGGTGGAAGGACTGCACTTAAGTGAATACTCCCTTAAAAGCTTTGACCGTATCAAGATTGATTCCATTGTTTCCTCCAAAATCGTGGAGGGTTCCTATTGTCCCATCAATGAGGGATTGGTCAGGGATATTTACTTAAATCCGCACAAGTACAACACGCTCTTTGACAATACCGCCAATTTGA
>JAMPHH010000103.1 GCA_023663505.1 Muribaculum sp. | reverse complement strand
TAAAGCCTAATTATATTTTTTATAGGATTGAGGGTGATACTGTGAGAATTATCCGCATTTTGAACGAAAAGCAGGATTTCTTACAGATATTGTTTGGGATCAGCAGTATATCTGAAGAAAGAGAAAATTACTGGGATGATTAGGGGACTATGTAGATGAAGGAAGATTTGATAAGGCTTATAGAAGCACAGAGCAGATAAAGACAAAATTTCACAGCATAGGTGGACAAGGTATGCCTGTCCATAACATAATATATGACAATGAGGATTTGGCTTTGTGGAAGCAGGAAGTGCAGTTAGAACTACAAGGAATATATGACAGAACAAATGATCAGTTCATATGGGATATTTTAGTATTGACTAAACAAGGATTTAACAGTAATAAAGAAATAATGAATATATTGAACTACATATAAAGGTGTACATACTGATACAACAAAGCCAACTGTGCAGTTTTTCAATGCAGTGAAACAGTTAGATAGAAGAATCAATGGGGACTATCTTGAAATCAATGAAATGCATAACATAGCATCAAACATGGCAAAGCCTGCAAGGATAGATCAGGACAATTCATTTTCTGAATATGATGCGACTTTAAAGGATTTGAATAATGACTTATACGGAATTTTGCGTCTGTATTATTAAAACATAAAAAGATTTCTTGCATTAAAGAATTTATTGAAAGCGTTGATTAATATTTATAAAATTGAATTGGCTACACGCGTGTAGCCAATTGAGGAGTGAAGAATGGCGAATATGTTCCCGATAACCGAGGAATATATAGAACGGGAATATACCATAGCCGGAAATCATCTGATGCTGACAGGTGAACATACGGCTAGAGAGATTGAACAGAAAGCAAAGAAAGTTATGGGTATGCTGAAACGTGGTGTAAAGTTTAGCCAATACAGCTGGATATTATGGCTATAAAAATAAAAAAACAATCAAAGACTTAACCATTATGTTATGACTATAGGGATTCGAGTGCTTTCGGGGATACACAGAGATATTGTACAGCAGGATGTTCATAAAAACTCTGCGGAGCAGAAAGGGAAAGTTTGAAAATAGATTTTCAAACTATTTATTCCCGCGAGTAATGAGCCAAGTCAATACCATTGACTTTGTGCCAGTGCTTGCATGAGCATAAAACCAATGAAATTGGTTTGGCGAATGCCGCGAGGGTCAATACCCCGCTGCTTGCAGCGGGGGTGTTGACTGGTGCAGTCTATCAGACTTTAGCATCGCAGGCAGAACCTGCGATATACGGGGAGATAAGCATGAAATTCTTACATTTAGGAGATTTACACTTAGGGAAAACGCTGAGTGATTTTGATTTGATTCAGGATCAGCAGTATATCCTTGATCAGATTCTTGATATCGCGGATAAAGAATCCGTAGACGGCATACTTATCGCAGGCGACGTGTATGATAAATCTATTCCAAGCGAGGCGGCTACGAGGCTTTTGGATTATTTCCTGAGTAAATTGGCAGAAAAAGAAATAAAGGTATTCGTGGTGAGTGGAAACCATGATTCAGATGATCGTTTGAATTTCGGAAGCACTCTGTTTGCATCTAATCAGATATTCATATCGGCGGTTTTTGACGGAACGCTTCATAGACAAAGCTTTGCCAACGGGGATACGGAGATTGACATATACATGCTTCCCTTTGTAAAGGCTTCGCAGGTAAGGCATTACTTCCCCGACGAGGATATAGAGAGTTACGATGCTGCCGTTCGGACCATCATAAGAAACACGCCCATAAACAAAACGCACAAAAATATTCTGGTGGCGCATCAATTTGTCGCGGGGAAGGGTGAAGACCCTGCGCTTGCAGGCTCTGAAGGCGTCGGAACACAGAGTGTGGGTGCGGTTGAAAAAATCGGCTATGACGTCTTTGCCGATTTTGACTATGTGGCATTAGGTCATATTCACTCCCCTCAGCGAGTTGGGAGAGATGAAGTCCGCTATTCGGGCTCTCCTCTTAAATATTCGCTCAGCGAGGCAAACAATGAAAAGTCGGTTCCGCTGATTACGGTGTCGGCAGAGGAAAAGATTAAAATAGAGCTTGTTCCCTTAAAGCCGATGAGGAACTTGAGGCACATAAGGGGGACGCTGAAGGAGCTGTTGGACAAAAAGAATGTAAAGGCACCCGAGGATTTCATCTACGCGACATTGACAGATGAGGATATCATCAATGATGCAATGGGAATATTCCAACAGGTATACCCCAACACGGTTAGAATCGACTATGACAATTCCCATACAAGAGAGATCGAGCAGGTGGATATCAGCAGGATTGCTGAGAATAAATCCTTCTCGGAGCTGATCGGAGACTTTTACAGACTCATATATGGTTGTGAGATTACGGCAGAAGAAATGGACGTAATGAGAACGGCGGCACGAGAGGCGGGTGTGATAAATGAAGCCGATTAAACTGATCATAAGCGCAATTGGTCCCTATGCGGATACGCTTCCGGAAATAGAGTTTGACGCCTTTGAGGAGAAGGGCTTATTTTTGATATCCGGAGATACCGGCGCGGGGAAAACTACGATATTTGATGCGATATGTTTTGCGTTATACGGAACGACCAGCGGAACATACCGAGATGCGAAGAATTTAAGAAGCGAGTACGCCAAACCTTCGGCTGAGAGCTATGTTGACTTTTATTTCTCACATCAGGGGCGAGAATTTCATGTCTGGAGGCAGCCGTCTTATGAACGACCCAAAAAACGCGGTTCGGGTGTGATAACAGAAAATGAGAAAGCGATTTTTTATGAAGAAGGGCAGACGCCGATAGAGGGCTTGACTCAGGTGAATAATGCCATAAAGGAACTGCTGCGCATTGATGAGAAGCAGTTTAAACAGATTGTGATGATCGCGCAGGGAGAATTTTGGGACTTATTGAACGCCAAAACGGATCAGAGAACAGAGATACTGCGCACGATATTTTTGACGGACGGCTATAAAAAAATAGAATATAAATTAAAGGATCGAATGGACGCAAGCTACAGACTCAAGACAAACGCCGAAAACAGTATTATCCAACATTTTGAAGATGTGTCAACAGATGAGGAAAATGAGCTTTTTGACGAGCTGGAGGAGCTTAAGGGCAGAGCCGTGCGGTCCGAGAGCGCATGGAATCTTGATGAGATTCTGGACGTAATGGAGCGTCTGCTTTCGTCGGACGGAGAAAGATTAAAGCGCATGAAAGCGGATTTGGAAAAGGCAGATGCAGAGCTTAAGAAGAACAATGAGAAGCTCGCGCAGGCCAAGACCAATAACAGCTTTATTGAGAAAAGAGATAAGCTTGCAAAGGAAAAAGAGGAGCTTGAGACGAGAAAGACGGAGATAGACGCCCTTATTCTGCTTGTGGATAAGCAAAAGAAAGCCACCCGTAACGTGAAGCCCTCTCATGAAGTGTGGAGGAAAAAGTGCGATGAGGTATCTGTGATTACACAGCGGATCAATACGGTGGAATCAGATTTAGAGACTGCCGCAGTCAGTGCAAAGCAGGCTGAGGAAGCACTTGATAATGCAAAAAAGCAGGAGCCGGAGGTTGACAGATTAAAGCAGACGATTCGCAGGATTGACGATGAGGAGCAGAAATATCAGCAAAGGGAAGCTCTGGCAGAAAAGCTTAAGGAGCTTGAAGAATCCGAAAAAAATATCGGCACGGAGGAAGCGGATTTAAAGGAATACGAGAAAACCCTTAGGGAGAAGATAAAAACCCTTAATAAGACGGTTAAGGAATTAAAAGGTAAGCCGGACGAGTTGGCGGAAGCCCGAAAAGAGAGCGATAAGCTGACGGAGCTTTTGGCGGATTTAGATAAAATCATGGACGAGCAGCTTCCCGAAAGAGAGACAAGGAAAAAGACTCTTTCCAAGAAGCAGAAGACATTTGTGGAAATGCGTGACAAATATGAGGAAGCAAGTAACAGGAGGGCAGAGGCTGAGCGCATTCTTGAAGACAGCAGAGCAGGCATTCTGGCGACAAAGCTTGTGGAGGGAGAGAAATGCCCTGTGTGCGGCTCCGTACATCACCCTGAACCCGCCAAGCTGAAGGAGGCTTCCATCTCAGAAGATGAGTTCAAGAAGCTTCAGAAAAAAGAATCCGACCTTCAGGAGAACAAGAACAAGGCGAATACAGAAGCGGAAATAGCTAAGACGTCGTTGGAGGAATTCGAGGGACAGCTTAGGATAACGATACTGGATTGCCTTGAAAGCCCTTTCTTGGGAATGAATAAGGAGGGAGAGTCTCTCGAGGAGCTGTTCAAGCTAGTGAAAGAGGCTAAAGCGCAGGTTGAGACGATGTCAAAGGAGAGTGTCAAAAAGTGCAATTCCCTTGATAAGGATTGCAAGGCGCTTAAAAAGGCTGAAAAGGAGCTTGAAGCTGCGCAGGGAGATGAGACTGAGAAGCTTGTTTTAAGAAAGGAAGAACTCAGTGAAAGCAAGCAGGAAATGAAGCAGGAGCTGACGGAGACGAGAACCACGTTAAAGACGCTTGAATTGAGCTTTCCGGATTGGAAAACAGCAA
>JAMPHH010000102.1 GCA_023663505.1 Muribaculum sp. | reverse complement strand
GACGAGCTGATGTTGCCGGAATAATGTGGTAATAATTTTGGGTCGGGAACTAAAGTTTATTATTCCATATGAGGAATTGGAGGATATTTGGGCATATTAAAGGAACACAGGAGAGAGGAAGATTAGGTTTACTATTATGACAAGCCTTATAGAAGGGAAGGGTATACATATACAAGGATAAGAGATTTATCGGAGCATTATAAATAGTGTTTTGCGTTATATGTAATTTATTCTTATGATGAATTGTTGGATTTGAAATAGGGTGTGCTTTTGAGAGAATCATATGGGACGGGGCAGATGGAATGAACGGAAGAAAAACAGTGTATTTACATGTGATTTTAGGATTATTTATCGCGGTTTTGTCAGGGGGCTTGGGCTTTATTCTGCGTGATTGCATGGCGGATTCCGACTCAGGGCGCTCTGCGGCGAGTTTTGAAGAAAAAGCTCTTGCGGTGGACATATCGGAGCTTTTGCCAGAGGGAGAACAACAATTTCTGGAGGAACACCTCTACGGGCAATGGCGTTTTGCCAACCGCGTTGTGGGAATTGATGAGAATAATAGTCATCACAGGGCTGCCAATATAAGTGATGCGGGAGTGGAGGAGCTTAAACAAACAGCAGTCATGCTATATGGAGAAGATGTGGTTCGTTTTCCCGTAGAGATAGAACAAAATTCTTTTTCCAATGCACGGGATATGTATTTTTGGGCTGCATACGGAGGCTTTTCTTGGACGAGGAAGCCAATTTATGAAATGAATCGATTAGACACGGATACAATTGTTCTCAGAGATGTGTATAATTGGTGGGAGGGTTATGAGGTACAGATGCAGGGGTGGGAAGATTATATTCATGTCCGTTATTATGCATCGAACGCTCAAGAATCAAAACACTACTATGGGAGCGACATATATTTGCCGTTTGGTTCGGACATTTATGTGAATCCGAGTGATACTGATACAATTTACGTGGATTTCTGCGGGTTATGGGAAATGACACGGGACGATACGAATTATAATACGAATGAAAAACTTAAGCCTTTGTCCGAGGAAGAACAACAATTTTTGGAGGAACACCTCTATGGGCAATGGCGTTTTGCAGAGCGTGTTGTGGAGATAGACGATACTAACCATGATAGACAAGGGGTAACTGCCAATATCAGTGACGCGGGAGTGGAGGAGCTGAAACAAATCGCAGTCTTGTTATATGAAGAAGCGGCAATCCAGTTTTCCGTGGAGATAGGACAGGATTCGTTTTCTAATGCACAGGATATGTATTTATTTGCTGCAAACGGGGGTGTTTCTTGGACAAGGAAGCCGATTTACGAAATGAATCGATTAGACACGGATACAATCGCTCTCAGAGATGTGTATAATAGGCGGGAGGGTTATGAGGTACAGATGCAGGGGTGGGAGGATTATGTCCGTGTTCATTATTATGTACCGGACGAACAGGAGTCGATGCAGCATGGAAACATATACTCGGCATTTGGTTCGGATATTTATGTGAATCCGAATGATACTGATACCATTTATGTGGATTTTTGTGGGTTATGGGAAATGACGCGGGACGACACGAATTATAGCACAAACGGGAAATATTTTGGCCCGGGCTGATTTTTTGGCAGGTGGACGGAATCTGAATATTGTGATGACTGGAGACCGTTTATGACATCGTATCAACCGTTCATGTCTTTGCTCATTGACTTTTCGTATCCAAGCCCCTAATATAAACGAGACGCGTACCCCTTGCGGGCTTCAACATTTTACTTATGAAAGGGGCTTTATAATGAATGCAAATCAAGCTTTTAAACAAACAATCAAATTTGTGTGGATGAAGCTCGCCTTGGGCGGGTGCGCAATCGCGTTTTCCATTGTGTTGGGACTGATATTGATGGGCGTCTCCGCACTGGATCCTAACGGCGTTGTGGCGGTGTATGCGATGGTATTATGGTTCTGCCTGTCCGTGGCAGCCGTGGGAATTTCACAGTATTATCTGGGCTATCTGTTAAAGGCGGGGCATATCGCGGTAGTTACCGCCTTAGTGACAAAGGGCAGCTTGCCGGAGGATTCCTTTGCGTATGGCATCGAAACGGTAAAGAAAAAATTTGCCACTGCCGCCGCTTATTTTGCGGTGGATCGTCTGGTGTCGGGTGCCGTGAACCAGATCAATAACGGGCTTGATATTGTGGGGAATGTTCTGGGCAAGCTTCCGTGAATAGATTCCGTGGTCTCCTTTGCAAAATCCTTTGTGAATATCGCGTTTGGCAACGTGGACGAATGCTGTCTGGCATATACCTTTTTACATGAGGAGCAGTCCGCTTTTAAAAGCGCGGCGGACGGGAAGATCGATTACCTGCTGCTTCTCAATGGCAACGCGCAGGGCGGGAAAACGGATACGCTCATCACCATACCGGTATTCCTTTTTCCCAAGTTCGCGTTTACCCTTTGACGGGCAGGCTTATTGTATAGATACCTGACTGTGGACATATGGAGGGGGAAGTGTCTGAAAAACAGTCCTTGAGAATCTAATGGACTTGCAGATATGCCTGTGGTACAATAAATCCATATTCAAACAGCAAGTCAATATTGGAGGTTACGATGAAGATTAAATCAAAATGGATCTACAATTATGGAAAGCTTCCGGCGCCCATGGTTTCCGCCAGCCATTATACCATCGGGGACAAGCTGTATTTTACGCTCTCTTATGGGCGGCACCCGTGGCGCGGGCTTATTTTGGAATTAGACCTGTTGACACAGGAGTGCAGGACTGTTTTTGAAGAAAAACATATCGTTGGAAGCCCCGATGTGTATGAGGACGGAAGGTTCTATTTTACCTCCTTCAGAGGTGTTGTGATGTGCGTGGGTGTGGATGGCAGTCTTATATGGGAAACCGCGATAGGCAAGGGGAATCCATCGAAGGCAGTCCTGATGGATGGGGACAGGCTTTATGCGTCCAATAATTCCCTTTTTTGTCTCGACAAGAAAACTGGTGAAATCATGTGGACGAATGATTATTATAATAAAAGAGGCAGCTACAATATATCCTGTAACGGCGATTATCTCTACAGCGGTGAGCAGGGCGGAAGAATCTATTGCGTCAACAAGCTGACAGGGGAGAAACGTTGGGATTATGGAGAGGAGGAATGGTGCGGTTATTGTATGACACTGGAGAGCGGACGGCTCATGGTGACGCATAGTCCCGGTAAATTTACCTTTCATGCTCCTGACACGGGAGAATTGATAAATACTGTGGAGGCAAGGGGACGTTTGTATCGGGCGCCGATATTTGACAGCGGGAAAATGTATATCGGTGATGCAAATAGTGTGATGGACAGCACTGCCGGAAATATGACCTGCTATGAGATGGCGGGAGTCGAAATGAAGGAAATGTTCTCGGTGACCGTGGGCGGAGGGATATCCACTGCATTGCTCAGTGGCGACAGGCTTTTTTTCGCGGCGGAGGACAGTTATCTGTATTGCATAGATAAAAACACGGGCGAAGAACTGATGACGAAAAAGAAGACCAAGGGCATATGCAGGGACATTATCGTCGGAGACGGGGAATTGATCGCACTCAGCGATAAGGGGCAGGTGGAATGCTTCACATTCGCATGACGGCAGCAGAAAAAGTTATACCACAGGTATAATGACAGCTAAAGGATTATGTGATAAAGTAAGGTACAGAAAGAAGAAAAGCGGGTCTGGAAATAATGACCCCGGAAAGGAAAACAGACATGACAACAATGAATCGTTTTGCTTATCTCCATAGTGAACACCATTTGTCGGCATCACTTTATTGTGAAATAGAGCGGAGCTTATGTTCTATGTGTTCATCTTGGGAAAAGCATATACGGGGAAATTGTGTTATGGATTATGAATGCAGTTGAAGCAGGACTGCAGCATAAATATACAGGTTTTCAGCGTACCGCTTGCCTTCGATGGGCAGGCGGTATTTTTTTGCAGAGTTGGCTCAACTGGTACAGCATCGGTCTTGAAAACCGGCATTCTTAACGGATATCCGGGTTCGAATCCCGGACTCTGCGCGCTTTGGTCCTCTGGTCTAAAGGTTAGGATACAACCCTTTCAAGGTTGCGATGCTCGGTTCAAGTCCGGCGGGGATCATACGGCCCATTCGTCTAATGGTTAGGACGGCAGCCTCTCAAGCTGCAAATGTCGAGTTCAAGTCTCGCATGGGTCACTGTGGCTATAGTATAAAGGTTAGTACATCAGATTGTGGCTCTGAAAATCCGGGTTCGATTCCCGGTAGTCACCCCATGGGCAGGTCGCATAGCGGCAATTGCAGCGGACTGTAAATCCGCCGACCTCGGTCTACGTTGGTTCGAGTCCAACCCTGCCCACTTTTTGGTTTGCGTGTACGAGGTGGTTTAATATATAACAGAAACAGTGAAAATGTCCATATTGACTTTATGGGGTTATATTGCTATAATATGTTTAACAGGAGAGTCGGAAGGTGAGTGCAGATCACCCGACCCGGCGAAATAAAGAATTAAGCTAAGAAATAGCCATCCTAAACTTTGCAGAGAGCAGGACGGCTATTTCTTATTTTTCATATTCAGAACAGCTACAACAAGCAGAGCAAAAGAAAGCAAGATCTGCATTTCCTCGTATGTACTCATAATAATCACCCCTTCCGACAGGCTCGGATCAGGCGAGAGCACGTCCCCTGGCTCCCCGGTTAAGCATATTATATTGTCAATGTGCGTTCAGTGCTGCATATTAAAACATAAACGTATCTCCTCCTCGAGGGAGAGCCGCTCCGGTGTTGGTAGCACCGGGGCGGTTTTATTTGTGTTTTAGGCAAGATTCATGCGTTCTTTTAATGCCTCTTGCAATACCTGTGAAACGACCTCCTATAATGTGTATCGGGAGAGAACGGTCAAGGCTAATCAAATTTTAGCCCTGACTGCTCCTCAATGCGTTTTAGCTTAGACCTGATGCCTTTGCTGATAGAGAGCAGTCAGGGAATCTTGAAGAACCTGTGAAAAATTAATGTG
>JAMPHH010000101.1 GCA_023663505.1 Muribaculum sp. | reverse complement strand
TTCTGCCAGAAAATCTTTTTTATTTTCCTCTTGACATATCACCAAATTGCTTTTCTAGTCTCGGGAAAGTTTGTTACGCAGCAAGCTGCGGGGAATTAAACCCTATTTTTGATTAAAATTGTCAGCAGGATAAAATAATGGATAAAAATAAAGTGCATAAGCTTTGTTACCTGTAACTTACGCACTTTATATTATACTCGCCTATATTACTACGGCAGGCAATCCACGATCAGCTCGGAGAATATTCCCGAAACACTGAGTTCATTGTCGCTGTCGGCGGGATTTTCACGCTCTATCACTTTCCCGTCCTTCATATAATAGACGTTGCATTTTCTGCCTTTATTGAGCACATTTCCGATATTTTGTTCCGGAATGTGCACGATTGTTTTTGCCTTCCACTGGTTAATATCCAGTCTGCCCGTAATCCGGTCAACCGTGATCTCATAATCTGTCTTGGCGGTCAACTCGATGCTTCCGCTGCTGTCCGCAATCAAAACCTGCTCTGCAGCGCCGTCATATTCCAAGCGGTTCACGTGGAGATTCCTGATTGCAAGGAGCTTTACATCAGATGTGATCTCACAGCTCTCGGAATATTTATCAGGAAGGATAATCTCAACCTCAAGCACCTCCTCCGCCTCATAGCGGCTCAGCTTATTTTTGTTAATGCAGAACACGTCAAGTCTGTTTTTATTTTCGTCCAGCTTTATCTTGAACGTGGAGTCCAGATTTTCAAGGGTTTCAGAGGACAGTCTGATATGCAGCTTTTCGTCATTGCCTGATGACAATACTATGGAAGCCGCGCTCCCGATATTGATGTCAAAATGCTTTTCACAGTCAATATCATAGATTGTCTCACTGGTATATACCGATGCTTTCGGAGTTGTCTTGGCGACAGAGTCCAAGAGCAGCTCGTCTATGGTAGTCTTAAAAATCTCAGCTATGATCACCATATTTTCCACGTCGGGCAGCCCTTTGCCTGTCTCCCACTTTGTGATAGCCTGCCTTGAAACACCGATCCTCTCGGCGAGCTGTTCCTGTGAGATACCTTCTTTTTTGCGGATTTCCTTTAATTTTTCTGAAAAATTCATGTCCTTTCTCCTTTCAACAATATCTTGTGATGTTTAAATTTTTAATCCTTTAACAGTGAATATGCCGTAATTCTTTTAATCGGTGCAGAGAGAAGCACGCTGATGATAAATGCCACGGCGGTAAACGCAACGGCGAACGCAAGCAATATCCAGACCGATACCTCGAAATGATTTTTTACGGCGCCGATCAGGGCAAAGATAACATTGTCAATCGCGGGAAGATACCACAGTCCGGCGATTGCAGAAATGCCTGACGCCATAGCCACAACGGGTATAACCTCAAGCGCTGTTTTCACGGTGAGCTGTCTGTTGGTATATCCGATTGCCTTATATATACCGAATTCCTGTCTTCGCCTGCTTATCATGGAATTGATGATCACATACATCACAAGCAGCACCATCAGGACAGAGATCACAAACAGAATACTCACGATGACCGAAACGATACTCGCATACATCATTTGACCGTTTTTGCTCATTTGTTCAAAATTTACCGATGATTTTACAATTGTATCATATTTCTCCTCATACTCCTTTATAAACTCATCGGCAGCCTGATCGTGCAGATAAACGTTGACGGAATTAGGCTTTTCGCCAATTTGCTCATATCCTGCGCCTGTAAGCTGACATACCGCGCCTGCATTATTAACGCTTTGGATATAGCCTGTCACGATGTAATCCTCCGATTGAGAGCCGACGGTCAGCTCGATTACATGACCGATCGGATAATCGTCCGCAAGCGCGTTTCCAACAGCGACCTCATTGTCCTTCACGGGACTGTTTCCTTTGTAACAGATATCGTTTGTCGCCTTTGTGAAATCCTCACACACAAAGGCGGTAAGGCTGCCGTCCGTATAGCTCACGGGCACGGAGGCATATTCCATGCAAAGCTCCACCCGGGAGTCCTTTTGAAGAATATCCTTAAGCTCTGTCAATTTTGAATCCTCCGCCGTAAAGATAACGGACGGTAATTCCTCTGAAAGCGTATTCATAAAATTATCAGGCTTAATACTAACATTATATAAAAGCGTTCCCGCAAAGGACAGAAGCACCATGATGCCAAACGCGACTGCAAAGAGCAATATATTTTGCCCCGCCGATTCCGCGCCGACAACACCTCTTATGGCATTGATAGGCTCCAAGCGATATATTTTTCTCGCTGAAAGATAGGAGAAAAGCAGTATCGCCAATGTCAGTGTCAGCACTACGATCAGCATAGCCATTATATCAAATGCAGGCGTGTAGGAAAAGCCCGATTGGATTGCCAATATGCCTGCCACAGAGGGCAGCACTGCATAAGCCGCGGCGATTCCGATTACTGTGGCGAGAATGCCCACGAGCACATAGGGCATGACCGTTCCCGCAATGATCATATTGCTTGTATAGCCAATCGCTTTTAATACCCCCATCTGCGCCAGCTCGTCCTCGATCGCGCTTCGTATCCGAAAGTTGCTGAGGAAGATACTCACTACCAGTATCATTGCGGCAAGCGCCAGAAATATGACGATAAGCAGCGTACAGACCATCGTTCGGGTCTGCTTGGAGGTGACTCTGTCATTGATGCTAAGCAGCGCGATCCCTTTTTCCTTTATCATTGCGGATAAAGTATTTTTCATTTCGTTTAAATCGGTATTGTCGGATACCCTTATGGAATATTCCGCAACGACATTGTCACTGTACTCCTCCGCGAAGTCCTCATAGACCTCCCTCGGGAAATAGCCGCCAATCAGTCCCGTGCCGTAATTTCCGTACTGCATCTCCTGAACGATTCCGTCAACATCAAAGGTATGTTCCTTGCCGTCTATGGAATAAGTGATGCTTCCGCCCTCGGTAAAACCGCCCAATTCCTTCATATACACGGGAATATAGACAGAAGTGTCATTTTGTCCCGAACGCTTTGTAACCTCAAGGAGATTCAGCGTCCGCTCCTCATCTATATTGTAGAAAACGGTATTCATGTCAAAATCTGACCCCGCAAATTCGCGGACGGTTACGGGAGTAAATACCCCGTTATGCTTTTCCGTCAGTGATACCCCGTCAAGCTCCTCTACCTCCGCGAGCAGATCATCGTTATCCTGAAGCTGTGGAATGATGAAATTAATGTCCGCCGTGTCAAGCTCGTCAAACAGGCTGTCATAAGCGTCAAAGGTTTGAAAGGCAAGCACAAGTGCAATATTGATAATAAATGCGGTCAGGCAGATAAACACTCCAAAGGATATGTACTGTCCCTTTGCTTTGTTCAAATTATGTAAAATAAGCGTGGAAAGTTTTTTCATATAAATCACCACCCCATCTCTTTGATGAATTGGTCAAGCTTTTCCGTTCTCTCGTTGTCGCTCTGCTCGTATTTCCCCAAGTCACACTCGCCAAAGATTTTACCATCTTTAATGTAGATAATGCGGTTCCCCCGCAGGGCTGATTTTT
Source organism: Muribaculum sp. (assembly GCA_023663505.1). Classification (GTDB taxonomy): domain Bacteria; phylum Bacillota; class Clostridia; order Lachnospirales; family Lachnospiraceae; genus Acetatifactor. Next base: position 1,648 of record JAMPHH010000101.1, on the reverse strand, counting down.
TGTCATGAGTCACCATGACGATGCTCTGACCCTTATCATGAAGCGATGTAAAAACGTCGAGGACTGCCGCCGAGTTAGCGGAATTTAACGCACCTGTCGGCTCGTCCGCAAATAGCACGTTGGGATTGTTGATCACCGCCCTGACGATTCCCGCCCTTTGTGCTTCGCCTCCCGAGATCTGGGCAGAGGTTTTTCTCCATGTCGTCTCAGGAATGTTTACCAAAGAAAACAGCTCCTTTGCGCGATTCCTGATATCTTCCCTATCCTTACTGGTCAGCACGCCTGCCGCAATGACATTGTCCATCAGGTTCATTTTATCAATCAAATAAATCTGTTGGAAGACGAATCCGCATTCCTTCCGCCGAAATACAGCCAGCTTGTCGTTGTTTAGCTTAGTGATGTCCGTCCCGTCGAAGATAATCTCCCCGCCGTCCGGCTTATCCATTCCCGAGAGGGAATACATTAAGGTAGATTTGCCTGCTCCTGATGAGCCCATGATAACGGTAAAATCTCCTTTGTAAATATCGATGTTCAGATCCGAATAGATGACCTGAATGTTCTCGCCCTTGCCAAAAGCTTTTTTCAAATGCTTGGCTGATATGGCTATCTGCTTGCTCATAACACAACCACCTTTCTTTTGATTCCCGCGAGCAATGAGCCAAGCCAATGTAATTAGCTTTGTGCCAATGCCTGCATGAGCATAAATCCAACGAGATTGGATTACCAATGAAACTGGTTTGGCGAATGCCGCGGGGTTATTGAATATGTATCCACCATAATGGAAAAGCTCGGGTTGCACTACCAACAGTTGTATACATTTGATTTTTTTGTGCTACTTTCCGTTGCATATTGTGGTGGAAGGGCTTTCGAGCTCGTTATGAGGACGATCTACTCGTGAAATGATTCACAATCGGTGCTTAGATTGAAAAATAGATTTTCATGACTATTTGTGCCGTCTGCTTTGGCATGGATAATTAGGTTGAAAAATAAATTTTTCAACCGCGAATTTGTGCCTGCGGCCCAAAGTTCGCAGATTGCGGAAAGGCATGATTATTAGTGTGCAAGAGTTTATATGCTTCAAATTTATGAAATCGTGCAAGGGGGTCGGCGGGAGATGACTGGGAGTGTTTTGCGGACTGGCTGCGGTTGAGTGTTTTCTAATAGTGCGGGGTTGGATATTGTAATTTGCGGGTCGGCTCTAAGGTGCATCCATGCACCGTAGAGCCTGAAATGCGCATCCGTGCGCATTTCACCCTAGGTTCAGGGCGCACTATAAGAAAACGCTCCAACCTTCGCCGAAGCCCGCAAAATACTCCCAGTCATCTCCCGCCTCGGTATCGGTACGAAGCAGGTTTGTGCGGCTTGTAAACTATTTTTTGGATGAACGATTACTTTTTAAATTCCCTTTTTAATTGTAAATTTTATTGCAAATTTTATCTTAAAGGTTATTGACAAAAGCACTGATTTTATGCTACGATAAAAACCCACCGCAAAGATTTGTTTCTTATGCGGTGGAAAATTTCCAAAAAAGTTTTAAAAAGTTGTTGACAAGGCGGTATGCTTGTGGTATTATATTAAAGCTGTCGCAAAAACAACAGCGAGGGGCACAAGGCGAAAAGGCTTCATAATAGATATGGATAACATTTTC
>JAMPHH010000100.1 GCA_023663505.1 Muribaculum sp. | reverse complement strand
CAGAACCGACTGCTGCTCCTACGGAGAAACCGCAGGCTACGGCGACACCTGAACCCACAGCTCCGCCTCATGTGCATGAATATGTTGAGTCTATTACCAAGCAGCCGACTTGTGCGGAGGCAGGGGTTAAAACCTTGACTTGCTCGTGTGGTGATGTGAAGACGGAGGCTGTAGCGGCAACAGGTCAGCATAACTGGGTGGAGGAGATGCAGGTTGTTACCATCCCTTCGACAGGACATGTTGAGCAGGTGCAGGTGCAGGTTGGGACTGGTCCAGCAAAACAGATACACGAGTGTGCTTACTGTGGTCATCAGCAAGATCATCCACTGAACGACCATTGGGAGGATGCAATAAATGCTGGGGAATTCAGTCATGCCTTAACAACCACCATCATCTGGGATGTTCCTGGGGATCCGATTTACGAGGTTCAATCTTCATGGATTGTCGATACCCCCGAAGCTACTTCAGTAGTCGGGACGGGAAGCTATACCTGCTCTGTATGCAATGCCACGAAGTAACTCGCTCACTCCGTCAACAAAAAAGACTGTCTTGCTGTAAAAAGCAGGGCAGTTCTTTTTTGTTGGGGTACTATGTTGATTATATTTTCTTAGGAGGAGGACAGACTGCCTCAAACGGAAAATGAAAACGGTCTTCCTCTTAAACTTGCCATAAAAACAGATGCACGCTTTTAGCATCTGTTTTTATGACAAGTCCACAGGGAGTTTGAGGGCTGTAGGCCCTCATTTCATTCATTCCGATTTTAATGATTCTTTTGAAAGTCCTTTTATCTTCCTTTCTTCCTCTTACCCGCAAAAGAGGTAAAGGAAGGGAAAGGGAACAGAAAAAATAATTTATCACCATTCGTCTGTAATGGTAATTTTGGTGTGAGTGTGATATGATAAGTAATATACAAGTATAAAGGCGGTGAGAAGTTGCAAAAGATAGTTAAAAATATGATCAAATGTAATTTGTGCGGAGACATTATTGAATCAACATATAGACATGATTTTGTAAGCTGTAAATGTGGCTGTTGTTCTGTAGATGGCGGAACCGATTATTTAAGAAGGGGGTTTACAAACAGTCAAGATGATTTTACGGAAATGAGCATATGTGAAGAAATTGAAAATAGTCTTTGACTTGTGTTCAAAGTTGTGACGGCAACGGGCGCATGAGCAGGCTGCTGACCTTGCTGTTGCTCTATCAAAACGGATACGAAGTCGGCAAGTATATCAGTGTTGAGAAGCAAATTGAAAAAACAAAGGACGCTTATTATGATATGCTTGCACAATCCGACATCGGCTGGCACGAAGAAACTAACGATCCAACGCCATTTATCAAGTATATGCTGCAAATGGTGCTTGCCTGTTATGTGGAATTTGAAGAACGTGTCGGCATGATGAACGGGAAAGGCACGAGAAGCACCGCTTATGATGTAGTGAAAGCCTATATGATGGGCAAAATCGGAAAAATGACCGGAGCCGAAGTCATCTCTGCCTGTCCAAGCATAGGACGAAGCGCAGCCCTTGGTGCAATCAAAAAACTGACCGAGGAGGGGCTTATCTTAAAATACGGTTCAGGCAGAAACACCTATTATGTCCGTGCCGACACTGTTCAGGAATAATTTTCGCCCACCATCCGTTTCTTTTGTCCGATTATAAGCTTTCTCAATCGACTGTTCGCATCGTTGTTAAAGGCAAAGCAGATAAATCATCATTGCCCATTATCAGGTATTCTCTCATATTTGCCGCACTATAGTCTTTTTGAAGTATTTTTTGAACACGGAATCGCATGAAGTCATACATTCCCTTATCTAGTGCGTTCAGAAACTTCCATCAACGTAAATGTGGGAATTGATTCAGATGAATGATTCCGTTATTTCAAATATTTCCTGTCTTACCGGACAATGTCTCCTCTATAGAAAACAGTTTATTAAAAGGTACAAAACTTCAGTGGAAAGACATTAACCCTAGCCAACCTCATTTTTGAAATAAAGAAAGTTAATAAGATACTGACGGAAGGATTTCATGAGTTTTCCGTGGCTGTGTCCTTCCCACAACTAGGGCGGACTGGGGACTTTCACCCGTTAGAAGTGTGCGTCATTGAGCGCGCCACAAGAATGAACAAAACCTTTTTGGAGTTCTTTCATTTTTACAGGAAACTCTAACAAATACAACAATTTTACAATCACCACCAACACCTAACTACTAAGATATTTGCATGATATAAAATTGTGATTTAAGTTTTAAATTTATCTTTACATCAAAAATCAATAAGGTCGAGTATACATGAATCCTCTATACTATTCACCCTCCCACATACCGTCTCCGATAATACTCCATCGTCCGATACTCCAAAACATCCTTCATCTGTCTCGCAAACGCCTCACTCCCCACAACATCCTCAAGCTCCTCCCTGATTGCCAGCGCATACCCCTCCTTATCCACAAAGAATCCTTTTCCCGATGCTTTCAAAAACCTGATCGGCATCGTCTTCGCCTTGTTCAAATGCTGTTTGTCCGTCATTTTCCTATAATCCTCATACGACATGTCGGGCGCAAAATCCTTCCAATTCGTCCCCGTATCAAAGAACGCCTTCCAACTCTGAAGCACCTCCTCGTCCGTGACCGCCAAACGGACGGCTCCCTCGTTATACAGGCTATAGAGAACAGGCATCTTATAAACCTTCTGCATATCCGTCGTCTCGATCAGAGATATAAATTCCCTTCCCAAACCGGAATACAGAATCTCTTCGTCCTCGGACAGCTCCCGCAGCTCATATAAGAAATCCAGATACCTCCGAAACGGATTCTCATTGGAATGCTTCACGCAATACTCATAGAGATCGTCCTCCATATAAGTAAACAATTCCATCCTTGTGGGCACTTTTCCGTCCAACTGCTCTTTTACCCTGTAATACTCACGCCTGATGCGCTCCTTGACGGACAAATATTTCTTCTCCATCTCTCTGAACAGATCGACCAGCCGCATATCGAAATCCACAATACAGTCGTCGGGATATTCCAGATCATAATAGTCATACGCACCTCTGTCGCCCACGCAATTCCTGCCGCTTAAGAGAAACGGTGCCCGTCCCGCCTTCTCATAATTACCGATGAAGTCCAATACGTTCAGATATTCCTTTCCTTTGGCGGTGCGAAGTCCCCGCCCCAGCTGCTGCAGGAATACAATAGGTGATTCCGTCGGACGCAGGAACATCACCATATCCAATTCCGCGATATCCACGCCCTCATTGAACATATCCACGGAAAAGATAACCTTGATCTCTTGATTTTTCAGCCTCCGAATCGCCTTGTCCCTGTCTTCGGAGAACTCGCCGTCCGCATTGCTGTATACCGCTACCGCCTCGATCCCTCTTTTACAGAACTCCCTCGCCATCTCCTCCGCATGTTGTCTGGAACAGCAGAAGCCCAACGCCCGCTTCGAATGGTACTTCTTATAGAATTTGTAAATCAAGTCATATCGCTTCACATTACCGATATAAGTCTCGTTCAACTCCTTCTCGTCATAATGCCCTTTCACAAGGTGCAGGGAGGAGTAATCCGTCTCGTCATAGATCCCATAATACCGAAAAGGAACCAACACCCCTTTATTGATTGCTTCCTGTAGGGAAATCTCATAGGGCACATTATAATCGCAGAGCTCGAAAATATTTTTACCGTCCATTCTCTCCGGCGTGGCGGTAAGTCCCAACAGAAACCGTGGTCTGAAATAATTGGCGATCCGTTGATATCTGTCCGTGACCGCATGGTGAAACTCGTCGATTACCACATAATCAAAATAATCCCGCGCAAAATACCGCTCTGTCAGATACTCGCTCCTGCCAAGGGCAGCCACCGACGCGAAGATGACCGCTTTGTCCGTATCCTTTTGTTTTCCGTTAAAAAATCCATAATCATCGGACTGCCGCACATTCCGAAAGGCCACCGCCGCCTGTTGCAGAATCTCCTCCCGATGTGCCACAAACAGCACGCGCTCATATTTAGCGGAATCGAATGCCGCCAGATAGGTCTTGCCCACGCCCGTCGCCGCATGGATCAATCCCTTTACAGCCCCTTCTGTCCTGCTGTCCTCCAAAGCATATAATGCTTCGATCTGCGCTCCTCTGGGCTGAAACAACGCTTCCACCTTGCCGTTCGCAGCGTCCTCCGGCTCATCATACCTCGCAAGATCCTTCGCCACAGCAGGCTTATGCCAATTCTTGGAATACTTGGTCAGTTCCGCATGGTCAATTATAATGGAATGATTCTCGAACAAATCCAGAAACGTTTCATAGAACAGATCAAAGTGCTTTTTATCCGCCAAACTGCTGAAACGGTAATTCCACTCAATGCCTGCTGTCATCGCACTTTTGGAAACATTGGAAGACCCGATATAGATTTCCCCCTTGTTCTCATAATGAAAAATATAGGACTTTGGGTGAAAAGAACGCTTTTTATCACTGTAGAATCTCAGGTCCACCCTGTCCTCCAACTCCTTTTTGATAAGCCAGAGTGCCGAAGGCTGCGTGATTCCCAGATAATTGCCAGTGAGAATTCTGACCTGAACACCGCGATCCAAAGCCGCCCTCAGATCATTCAGAATCATCCGCACGCCGGACTCCATCAGAAAAGAGACAATAATATCAATTTGCTTTGCCCTTAACATGCTCTCCCTGAGCTGATAATACAAAAAACGGCTCTTGTTTTTATCACCGGTCATCACATTGGTGAATTCTATCTGCACTCCGTCGGCTTCTATTCTTTCCGCATGATTAAATTCAACCATCTCTCCCCGCTCCTCTCCGGCCGCGCGTCCCCGCTCACCCACTGTTCCTCCGTCACCAATCCCTTGATTCCCTTTAGGAACTCCGCAAACCGCTTCTCCGTCATATCCGTAAAAAACCTGCCGTTTCGCTCCCCCGCAAATGTCCCATACTTAAACGACGTGTAGATAATCCCCCGCGTTTTCAGCGCCGCTGCCATCTTCCCCATCACGTCCCGAAGCTCCGCCGCCGGAAGATGCAGGATGGACGAGCATGCCCAGATCCCGTCATAGGTATCCACGGCGGACAATTCCTGAAAAAGCATCCGCCGCACTTCGACTCCCGTATATGCGCTCGCCATCCTGCACAGCTCGGTCGAACCGTCTATGGCCTCCACACGGTATCCCCGCTCCAGAAAATATTTCGTGTCGCGGCCGGAACCACAACCAAAATCCAGAATCAGGCTCCCCGCTTCCAGCTTGTCCAGAAAGCGGTTCTGTGTCTCTGCAAAATCTACCGACACAGTCCCCTTTGCAAACTGCTCCGCATTCCTCTCATAATAAGCAAGTGTATCTCCAACCTTCCCGAAATCCGCCTCTCCCAAGCCTCAATCCTCCTTTGACAGCGCATCACACATGGCAATAAACTTTATTTCCTTAAGTTTACTTCTTTCCTAATATTGTTGTCAAATATTACTTAGTCTCTGAGTAAGCTTGAGTGTGCGCTCCTTCTGCACAATATTCATTTTTCAAGCAGCCAATCCGCTACATTGACAACTTTGATTCCTTCATAATTGCCAAGAGT